>NZ_JBAKGW010000006.1:0-348775 GCF_049065515.1 Serratia sp. SA088 | reverse complement strand
AAACGGTCGCGGTCAGCCCAGTGCGGGTTAGTCGGGTTGTGGTTGAGGTAGTCACGCCACAGGACTTCGGCGATGTCCGCCATGCCCATAGGGGCCCCCGGGTGGCCGGAATTTGCTTTTTGTACGGCGTCCATGCTGAGTGCGCGGATAGCGTTGGCAAGCTCTTTACGAGAAGACATAACGAAACTCCAGTGCGATTACAGTTGAGCGGCCAACATGTCTTCCAGCTTCTGCTGGTCGACGGCGAACAGGCGAATGCCTTCGGCGAGTTTTTCCACCGCCATGGCGTCCTGATTGTGCAGCCAGCGGAACTCCGCTTCGGCCAGCGGGGCAGGTTGGTGGAAGCCCTCGGTAGACGGGGTCAGCTTGCGTTCGACCGGCTGCTCGCTGTTTTTCAGCTGTTCCAGCAGGTTTGGCGCGATGGTCAGGCGATCGCAGCCGGCCAGCGCCAGGATCTGCTCAACCTTGCGGAAGCTGGCGCCCATGATCACCGTCTGGTAACGATGACGCTTGTAGTATTCATAGATGGTGCGCACCGATTTCACGCCCGGATCCTGATCGGCGTCGTAGTCGGCGGCAGGCTGTTTGGCCTGGTACCAGTCATAGATGCGGCCGACGAACGGCGAGATCAGATACACGCCGGCTTCGGCGCAGGCGCGGGCCTGGGCGAAGGAGAACAGCAGCGTCAGGTTGGTGTTGATGCCTTCTTTTTCCAGCTCCTCGGCGGCTTTGATGCCTTCCCAGGTGGAAGCCAGTTTGATCAGGATGCGCGATTTGTCGATGCCTTGTTCTTGGTACATGGCGATCAGCTTGCGCGCTTTGGCGACGCACATGCCGCGGTCGAACGACAGGCGGGCGTCCACTTCGGTGGAGATGCGGCCCGGCACGCTTTTGAGGATCTCGACGCCGATATTGACCGCCAGCTTATCGCTGGCGTTGATCAGCTGGGTTTCCTTGCTGCCGCCCTGGCGGCGGGCATACTCCAACGCTTCGGTGATCAGCGCCTTGTACTGCGGCAGCGCGGCGGCTTTCAGGATCAGCGAAGGGTTGGTGGTGGCGTCCTGGGGTTCGAACTGGCGGATGGATTCGATATCGCCGCTGTCGGCGACCACCGTGGTCAGCTGCTTGAGTGCGTCTAATTGATTCATTGATAAGCTCCTTGACCAAGCTCAATGTAGGGAAATGAGAACCTTTTTCATCATAGGGGGAACACACTGCATCATCGGATCGAGAATGAAAATGCGCTTTTTCTGATTGTTGCGATGGATAATAACAATGAATGCCGAATAAACCCAGGCGGAGCGCGGCTTGCGCGCGACCGCCATCGAGACGGCAGGCGGTTTAACGCCGTCCGGCCGCGTTTTCGTAATAGCCGATCCGCTCGACTTTCGGCGCCGATCCTCCCCCTTCAAACTCCGATTCCAGCCAGGCATCGACGATGGTTTTCGCCAGTTCGGCGCCGATGACCCGCGCGCCCAGCGTGATGATCTGAGCATCATTGCTTTTGCGCGCCCGCTGGGCGGAGTAGGTATCGTGACATTGCGCCGCACGAATGCCGGGCACTTTATTGGCCACGATGCTCATACCGATGCCGGTGCCGCACAGCAGGATGCCCCGCCGATGTTTTTCCTCCCGTATCGCCTGCGCGACGCGATAGGCGATATCGGGATAGATCCCCGTTTCTGCGGCGCGATCCGTCGTGTAGTCAATGACGGGGATGTCCCGTTGTTGCAGGTGGGCAACGATCAGATCTTTCAGTTCAATGGCGGCATCATCGGCGCCGATGGCGATAGGCAGCATAGCGATCTCCTGATTGGTAACGAAAAGGGTGGCGATCCTCGGTGGCGCCACGTTCATTACCGTATCCCTGTTTAATCAAATGTTCAATCTGTGTTCTTTTGTTTTTTGCCTGGCTTTTCAGTTTGCCACTGTAAAAGGTGATCTTAGTCACTAAAAAAGGGCTTTTAATCGTTGTTTACTCTAGTGGAGACGGGTTTTTGAGCGATATCACACTTTGATAAGTTCACTGTGGGCAAATTGAATGCATAGCGTTAGTGTTCATTTGTTCTTTGTTTGTGTTAATGATCAAAAGAAGTTTCCCTACCAGAGGAGAGTGCTATGTGTCAGACCTGCATAACAGAGGCGAAAATGGCGGCCGGTATCCCCGAGATCATGAAGGCGGTTGTGGCGTACGCCCCGAAAGATTACCGCCTGGAACAGGTGCCGGTACCGAAGATCGGCCCGAAAGAGATCCTGGTGAAGATCGAAGCCTGCGGCATCTGCGCCGGTGATGTTAAAGCGTTCGAAGGGGCGCCCAGCTTCTGGGGCGATGAAAAACAACCGGCTTACATCAGGGCGCCGATGATCCCCGGCCATGAATTTATCGGCCATGTCGTGGGGTACGGTGAAGGCGTCGAGGGCTTCAATCTCGGCGATCGCGTGATATCAGAACAAATCGTTCCCTGCTGGCAATGCCGCTTCTGCAACCGCGGTCAGTATTGGATGTGCGAAAAGCATGACCTGTACGGTTTCCAGAAAAACGTTAACGGCGGCATGGCCGAGTACATGAAGTTCACCAAAGAGGCGATTAACTATCATGTACCGGCCGACCTGCCGATCGAAAAAGCCATTCTGATCGAACCCTATGCTTGCTCCTTCCATGCGGTGCAACGCGCCAATATCAAACTGGGCGATGTGGTGGTGTTGGCGGGCGCCGGCACCCTGGGGCTGGGCATGATCGGGGCCATCAAGAAATCCGGGCCCTCGAAGCTGGTGGTGCTGGAGCTGTCCGACGAACGTCTGGCCTTGGCGAAGCGCTTCGGCGCGGATGTGACGCTCAATCCCACCCGTGACGACGTGCCCGCCGCGGTTAAAGCGATGACCGAGGGCTACGGCTGCGACATCTACATCGAGGCGACCGGCGCACAGAAGTCCGTGGAACAGGGCCTGACGCTGATCCGCAAGCTCGGCACCTTCGTCGAATTTTCCGTGTTTAAGGATCCGGTGACCGTCGACTGGAGCATCATCAGCGACCGCAAGGAACTGGACGTGCTCGGTTCGCACCTCGGCCCTTACTGCTATCCGCTGGTGATCGAAGGCATCGCCAATGGCGATCTGCCGACCGAAGGCGTGGTGACGCATACGTTGCCGCTGGAACAGTTCGCCGAAGGTTTCGAGCTGATGAAGCGCGGTATCGGTTCAATCAAAGTGGTGCTTAATCCAAACCTCTGAAACCTGCGTCGTTCCTCGGGTGCGGGCGAGCCTGCGCCTCCATAATCACATGTGCTGGGGTGTTCTATGTTGCATGGACTGATTCATCGCATTGGTCTGTCACCGAAACTGCTGCTGGGCTATGCCGGCGTGTTGGTGTTCATGATGGGCGAAGGGCTGGAACAGGGCTGGCTGTCGCCTTATTTGATTGGCAAAGGGCTGAGCATTCAGGAATCGGCGCTGCTGTTCAGCGTTTATGGTTTTGCGGCCGCCATCGCCGCCTGGTTTTCCGGCGTGTTGGCGGAAATCTTTACCGCCCGGCGGGTGATGTTGGCCGGCCTGCTGCTGTTTCTGTTCGGTTCGGTGTGTTTTTTGACGTTCGGCCTGCCGAGCAACAACCTGGCGATCATGGTGCCGACCTATGCGCTGCGCGGCTTGGGTTATCCGTTGTTCGCCTACGGTTTTCTGGTGTGGGTGGCGTATGAGGCGCCGCCGGAAAGGCTGGGGTCGGCGGTGGGGATTTTCTGGTTCGTCTACAGCGGCGGGCTCAGCGTGCTGGGCGTGCTGTATTCCAGCATCATGCTGCCTTATCTCGGCGAGATCCACACGCTGTGGAGCGCGCTGATTTTCGTCGTGCTGGGCGCGGTGATTGCGCTGATGCTCAATCGCGACGACGGCGCGGCACAGAGCGGCAACCGGGAAAAAGCATCGCTGGGTTATGTCTTGAAGGGCATCACCATCGCGTTTGAAAACCCGAAGATTGGCCTGGGCGGCATCGTGCGCACCATTAATACCTCTGCGGCTTACGGCTTCGTCGTATTCATGCCCATGTACATGATGGATATGGGGTTCACCCGCACGCATTGGCTGCAGATGTACGCCGCGCTGTGGACGGTCAACATCATTTTCAACCTGATTTTCGGCGTGATCAGCGACGGGCTCGGCTGGCGCAACGTGGTGATGTGGTTCGGCTGCGTCGGCTGCGCCTTGACCACGCTGATGTTCTACTACGTGCCGCAATTCTTCGGCGCCAACTACCTGCTGACCGTGTGCGCCGCCGGGTTGTTCGGCGCCTGCCTGGCGGCGTTCGTGCCGCTGTCGGCCATCATGCCGTCGCTGGCGCCGGACAATAAGGGCGCGGCGATGTCGATTCTCAATCTGGGCGCCGGCCTGAGCACCTTTGTCGGCCCGGCGGTGGTGGGGCTGTTTATCGGCAGCCTCGGCACCGTTGGCGTGATCTGGATCTTTACCGGTTTGTACCTGTTCAGCGGCGTGCTGATGAAATTTGTCACGCTGCCGAAAGAAAGCGCGACGGCGCAGGAAGAACACGGCGCGAGTTTGGCGAAAATATCCTGACCGAGGGTGAAGTTCACAGTTTTAAGGGGAAATTTATGATTAATCATCAAACTACGGCGCCGCGCGAGCTCTCGCTGCAGGGCAAGGTGGCGCTGATTACCGGCGGCGCTGCGGGGATCGGTCTCGCTATTGCCGAACGCTATCTGCAAAACGGCGCGCGCGTGGCGCTGCTCGATCGTGCGCCGCAGGTTGCGGAAGTGGCGCGACAGCTGGACGCCGAGGCGGCGCTGGGCGTCGTGGCAGACGTCACCGATGCCGCGTCGGTGGAGCGGGCGATAGCGCAGATTGAGGCGCATTTCGGGCGGCTGGACGTGCTGGTCAACAGCGCCGGCATCGTCGCGCTGCATCCGGCCGAGGAGCTGCCGGAAACGGCGTGGGATGCAACCCTGGCGGTCAATCTGAAAGGCGTGTTTCTTACCTGCCAGGCGGTGGGGCGCCGTTTCATTCGCCAGCGCGGCGGCAGCATCATCAATCTCGCCTCGCAGGCCGGGGTGGTGGCTTTGCCTAATCACTTGGCCTATTGCGCCAGCAAGGCGGGCGTAATCGGTCTGACCCAGGTGTTGGCGCTGGAGTGGGGGCCGCACAACGTGCGGGTTAACGCCATTTCGCCCACCGTGGTTTTGACGGAGCTGGGCCGTAAGGCCTGGTCAGGCGAGGTGGCGGAACAAATGAAGCAGAAAATCCCGCTGCGGCGTTTCGCCGAGCCGCAAGATATCGCCGCCAGCGCCCTGTTTTTGGCCGGCGACGCGGCGGCGATGATCACCGGCGCCAACCTGGTGGTCGACGGCGGTTACACCATTCAATAATTTCTTATTCAGGCGACAGAGAGGCCGCGATGAACAGAATCATTAACGATCCCGATCACGTAGTGGAAGACGCCATTCAGGGCTACAGGCTGGCCCACCCGAACTATTATGCCGCCACCGACAATGCGCGGGTGTTGAAATATCCGCCTGCGCCGATCGCCGGCAAAGTGGGCATCGTCACCGGCGGCGGTTCCGGCCACGAGCCGGCGTTCCTGGGGTATGTCGGCAAAAACATGTTGGATGCCGTCGCGATTGGCGAGATTTTTTCATCGCCTACGGCGGGGGCTTTTCTCGACGCTTTCAAGGCGGCGGACAGCGGTGCGGGCGTCGCTTGCCTGTACGGCAACTACGCCGGCGACAACATGAACGTCAAGATGGCGATCAAGAAGGCCACGGCGGCCGGCATACGGGTGAAAACCGTGGTGGCCAACGATGACGTCGCCTCGGCGCCGGCCAGTGAGATCGATAAACGGCGCGGCGTGGCCGGAGAAATTCTGATGTGGAAGGTCGGCGCGGCGGCGGCGGCCAAGGGATACGATCTGGACGGCGTGATCGGCGCGGCGCAAAAAGCCATCGACCGGTGTCGTTCGATCGGCGTCGGCCTCAGTTCCTGCACCATTCCCGCGGTCGGCAAACCCAATTTTCATATCGAAGACGGCAAGATGGAGATCGGCATCGGCCATCACGGCGAACCGGGCATTGAGGTATCGCCGATCCAATCGGCGTCGGCGATGGCCGGCACCATGCTCGATTTCGTGCTCAACGACATGCCGCTGGAACAGGGGCAGGAGGTGGCGTTGCTGATCTCCGGGCTTGGCGCCACGCCGGTGATGGAGCTGTATATCTATTATGCCGAAATAGAGCGTCGGTTGACGGCGAAAGGCGTGCGGGTGCATCGGCGCTACGTCGGCAATTACTTCACGTCGCTGGAAATGATGGGCGTGACGCTGACGCTGATGACGCTGGATGACGAACTGAAAACGCTGCTGGACATGCCGGCGCAATCTTTAGGCTTAACCCAGGTGGAGTGAATCATGACGGAACAAATTTCAACCCGGTACGGCAGTGAGATCGTTACGGGGCTGATAGAAACCATTGTCAGCAACCGCGAATATCTGAGCGAAATCGACGGCGCCATCGGCGACGGTGACCACGGCATTAATATGTCGAAGGGATTCGCGATGTGCGGCGATGCCATTCGCGGCCGCGAGCTCACGCTGGCGCAGGCGTTCGATGCGGTATCGGATGCGCTGATGGAGGGCATCGGCGGTTCGATGGGGCCGCTGTACGGCAGCCTGTTCATGGGCATGGCGGAGAGCGTCCGTGAGCGCAGCGTGCTGGACAAGCAGGCATTTTTGGCGATGTTGCACGGCGGGTTGCGCGAACTGCAGGACATCAGCAGCGCGGGCGTGGGCGACAAGTGTCTGATGGATACGCTGATACCGGCGGTGGCGGCATTTGAGCAGGCGGTGGGACGCGGTGACGACTTCGCCGCTGCGCTTGAACAAATGAAAATCGCCGCAGAGCGCGGGCGGGACTCCACCCGCGAGCTGGTGGCGAAAATCGGCCGCGCCAGCCGTCTGGGCGAGCGTTCGCGCGGCGTACTGGACGCCGGCGCGGTATCTTGCTGCCTGCTCTTGACCCGATTGGCGGACGAGGTGGAGCAACGACTGAATACCGTTGCCGCCTGAACGCGTTATACTAGCGGGCATTCAGCCTTGTCGGAGGGGCGTGTATCGTCCCTCCGCCATCATCAACCGGCCTGCCGTGGGGAAACGTCTAACGGATGGAAAAACAAACTGTGTCCCAGGATAACGAACTGCTGACCGAAATCGCCGTTGCTTATTATCAGGATGAGATCACGCAGGAAGAGATCGCCAAAAAGTTCGGCATCTCACGGATCAAAGTCGGTCGTTTGCTCAAGCGCGCCAAGGAAGAAGGCATCGTCGAGATCAACGTGCGTTATCACCCGGTATTCAGCACCCGGCTGGAACAGCAGATGATGGAACGTTTTCCCATCAGCCGCGCGTTGATCGCGCTCGACCATCAGGACGAAGAGGAACAGCGTCGGCAGGTGGCGGCGCTGGTGTCCAATTATCTGGCGATGTCGCTGAAAGACGATATGGTGTTGGCGGTCGGCCAGGGACGCAACGTGGCGGCGATCGCCGATCATGTCGGCAGTGTGACGGAACGCAACTGCAAGTTCATCTGCGGCATCGGCGGCACCCACCGTCCGGGCGACGCGATCAACGCCGACCATATCAGCCGGCGTCTGGCGAAGAAGTTCGGCGGCAGCAGCGAGACGCTCTATGCGCCGGCCTACGTCGAAAATCGCGCGCTGAAAGACGCCTTCATGCAGAACGGCACGATTAAGGAAACGCTGGATCGTGCGCGTAAGGCCGATGTGGCGTTAGTCGGCATTGGCGACATGAATGAAAACAGTTATATGGTGAAATTGGGGTGGTTTACGCCGCACGAGATTATCGACGCCAGCCTTAATCAGGGCGTGATTGGCGACATCGCCGGCTATGACTTTTTCAATGCTCAGGGGCAGCATGTCGACACGGTGATGAATGACAGAGTGATCGGGCTGAGCATTGATGAGCTGCGCAAAATCCCTTGCGTGATCGCCATTGCTTCCGAGAATACCAAGGCGCTGGCGATTTTGGGCGCTTTGCGCACCGGCGCCATCGACATTATCGCCACCAGCGCGCTCAATGTGCGCACTATCCTCAACATGTCGCAATAGCGGCACCTGCAAAAAAGGGTTCAGCGCCAGGCTGAACCCTCAACGATCTTCTCATTTGACCGATTATTTGCTCAGGTTGACGTCGATCGCCTGATAGAAGGCGTTAGCGGTGTCGGCTATGTCCCACACGGCAAGGATCACGTGCGAACCGCTGCGATCTGCCGGTATGTTGCACTGGTGGGTGACCTGTGCGGCAGGGATGGCACCGCCGTCGTTGAACTGGCAGAACGGCGTCAGGTCAAAGGAAGCGCGGGTCAGCGGCTGCGAAGCGTCCCAGTTCGGCTTGGTGATGAAATAGCGCCAGCTGGTGGTGCTGTGACGGGCGGTCAGCTTCCAGGTAAAGGAGTTCGGGCCGGTTTTCAGATTGAGCTTGTTCCAGCGCGTCGGCGTTTGCTGATCCAGTTCGAAGAAGGTGGACTTGTCGGCGCTGGCGATATGGCCGTCAGCCGGGCCGGCCTGCGGGAAGCCTTTCAGGCCTTCGACGCTCTGCGGTTCGTACTGCACGCTGCCGCACTGCGTGTTGAGCTGCAGTTTGCACTGGTAGGCGCGGCTGGCCGGCGATTCGACATAACCGTGAGCATTCGCCTGTTGTGAAACGCCGAACATGGCCGCGCTCAGCAGGCCCAGAGAGAGCAGGGTACGGGAAGTTTTGTTCATAAGTCACTCCTGACTGAAATTATGTTGTAAGTTGAGCGTATTTCACCGACAAAATGAGAGACTAATAACGCAATTGGAAATAACCATTTCTGTCGGCTTGTTTTATTTTTACCATTCTGGTTTGGCCGTAGATCGGAATGTTTTACCGGCTATTAACGAAAAATATTATGATGACAATCTTTGATCGTTAGGCCTAATTTATTTAACTGTCACAGTGTAAAAGCACGGCGCTATGATGAAATTTATATCAAGTAGTGATGAATAGTATTTAAGATAGCGCTCTCATTTATGAAGTATATTGCTTGTTGCGTTGAGTACCCTTGTTTGATTTGATCGATTTTTGTGCGCCACCACCTTGGGAATTTAGTGTCATTTTTCTTATTTTATTTTAAAGAGGAATTTGTATGACTAGATTATCCCTGGACGCGATTAAAATAATCAGCACCATCAAGAACACCGGATCTTTCTCTATGGCGGCGGAGGCGCTGCATAAAACGCCTTCGGCGATCTCTTATCGGGTTTCCAATATTGAAAGCAAACTCTGCGTGAAACTTTTTCATCGCAATGGCCCCATGATTACCCTGACGGATGAAGGGGAATTTCTCCTGCAGGAAGGCAGTTGGATTTTAAATGCGGTGCAGGATCTGGAAAGCCGGGTGCGCAACATCCCCAAGCTGGACAATAATATCCGCCTGGCGGTAGACACCTTCTTCCCGCTGGAAACGCTGACGCAGGATATCCGCGACTATATTCAACATTGCCCGAACGCCAATATCTCGGTGCAGCGGGAAGCGTTGAACGGCACCTGGGATGCGCTGAAGAACAATCGGGCGGATCTGATCATCGCCATCGGCCAAATCCCCGACAGCGTGCAGGCCAAAACCCTGATGCTCGGCAAGCTCAATTTCGTGCTGTGCGTATCGCCTTCCCACCCATTCGCGGCGCAGAGAAAGCCGGTATGCAAGAAGCAGCGGTTGAACGACATCGTGGTCGCGATCGCCGACAGCAGCCATGAGCTGCCCAAGCGCAATCACGGCACGCTGCCCTTGCAGCGTCAACTGGTGGTGTGTGATGTGGAAAGCAACCTGGCGCTGCTCAAGCGCGGCATCGGCCACGCTTTTCTGCCGCCTGCGCTGATCGAAAAGGAACTGGCCAGCGGCGAACTGGTGACGGTGCCGGTTGAGATGCAAAAGGGCGACGAAATGATTTGGCTGGCGTGGCATCCGGCCAGCAAGGGCGCCGGGTTTAACTGGTGGCATGAGCGGCTGACGCGCAAAAGCGATGTCTACAGCCTGATGGGCCGCGAAGTGGTGCGGGATGGCGGCTATCCATGGTGCCACAACTGAAGGAATAGAGACGAAGGGACGCGAAAATCAAACGGTTAACTCAATGAAAACCCCGCAGCATTCGGCTACGGGGTTTTTTTATGGTTTACGCTACGCGGCCCACCTTCAGCCAGGCGCTGTCTGAACCCGGCGCAGAGGTGATGTAACCCCACTTGGTCTGCCAGACGTAGCCCTGGTAGGACACCAGCGCGCCCTGCGCGTAAGTGGTGCCCGGCACATAGGCCGGCGCGGTCATGATAGGCAGGTTGCCGGGGCCGACGCCGGTGTAGCGCAGCCCGGTGCCCATATCCAGCTGGCTGTCGTCGTAGTCCGCGGCGTTGAAATAGCGATCCAGCGCGGCCAGCAGATCGCCGTTGCGGTTGTCTTGCCCCAGATGCCAGAACATCACGCCGCCCAGCTGCTGCTGCTTGATGTACTTCGCTTTGTATTTGAAGCTCTCGGCATCGTCATAGGTGACGAACAGCCCGTTCTGCGCATGATACAGATAAGGGGTTTTGGTCTTGTCGTTCCACAACCGCTGATAGCCGTAGTTGCCCTGCAGCATCTGCTCCAACTGGCGATAGGAGGCGATGCGCGGATCCTTGTCGCGCACGCACTCTTCGCAGCCCACCAGCCAGTAGTCGGTGCTCGGATACGGATCTTCGCCCGGCGTGCTGTGGCTGCTGTATTGCCCGCCGTTGCCGCCGCTGACGCCCTTGAAGGCGCGGCCATAGAAGGGCACGCCCATGACGATTTTGGCGCTCGGCACGCCTTCCATCATCAGGTGTTGCTGCACGGCGGCGTCGACCGTCAGGCTGAACGGGCTGGGGAAGGCGCGGGTCAGCTCTTCCCAGCTCCAGCCCAGATTGGCTTCGCGCAGCGCGTTGTAGAAGGTCGGCCCGGCCGCGTCGCCGAACAGCGCCGCCTGGTGGTTGGTTACCTTCTCCCAGGGGCCGGCCAGATCGTAGGTCATCAGGTTGATGTAATCGAGCTGCGCGACGATCTGCGCCAGCTTGCTGTAATAGCGCGACAGGAAGAAGGCGCCGCCGGCGCCGGCGATGGTCAACTGATACGGCAACGCCTGGCGGCCGTCGGCGATGGTTTGCTGGTTCAGTAAGGTGCGGATCTCCTGCAGCGCGGCGATGAAACCGTCCACTTCCGCCGCCTGCGGATACTCCCAGTCGATGTCCACGCCGTCGAAACCGTAATCCTTCATGATGCGCACGCAGGATTGGGCGAGCTTGGCGCGCGACGCCGGGGTTTTCACCGCGTTGACGTAGTTGGCGTGCGACACGCCCAGATCGTTGGAGTAGTACCAGCCGCCGATGGAGAACATGATGCGCAGGCTGGGGTTATGCGCTTTGAGCGCGGTCAAACGGTTGACCACATCGCGCGCCTTGGCGTCGTTGGTGGCCGGATCCCAGGCGCATTCCAGGTTGCTGTTGATATCCAGGAAAGAGAAGTTGATGTGCGTCAGCTGTTTGGCTTTGGCCGGCGTGATGTTGGAAACCGGGAACGGCACGATAGAGGTATCGGACTCGGTGTAATTATTGATTTGGTTGGTTGGAATAAAATAATACCCAATAACGGCTTTGCGTGTGGACATGGTATTTCTCCAGAGTGGATGTTTTTATGATGGGGAAGTATTTCCCACCGCCATTAATGTTTATTTTTCGTAAAAACAAAAGTCGAAATAAATCACCATAAGAATGAATTTTTTATTTACTGCCGCCTGTCTTGGCGTTTATGTGTTGTGCCAACGTTCAGCGTGAATGAATTCGACCATAGGGCCTGTATTTATTCATTTGCTTTGTAATAGCATCCTTAACTAGATTCTGATTATCCGATGTTCCACCGGCCGTGATTGGCATTTAATTAAAAATAAAAAAGGAGATGAGCTATGTCCAGCATAGAGCCTGACGCTGTTGGCTTAATAGTCCAGCGAGTATGTGAATATCTTCAGCCGGTATTGAACGCCATTTTGGCCGGCGTGATGGCGCTATTACATGGCGCCTACCGCAACGTGGGCATTCGGCGACGCTTATTGAATGCGGCGATGTGCGCGTTATTGGCCTGGACGGTACGCGATGCGCTGGCGTTGATGGGCCTGGAATTAAAGTGGGCGAATTTGGCCAGCGTACTGATTGGTTTTATGGGGGCGGATTACATCAACGCCTTAATTAAAAAATTCATCGGCAAAAAGACGGGGTTTAAAAATGTTAAATGACATTGAAGAGATTCGTTTTACCGCCCGCAGCGAAGAGAACCTGCGCGGCGTGCACCCGGATCTGGTGCGCGTTATTCGCCTGGCGCTGCGTTATTCGCTGGTGCCGTTTTCCGTCAGCGAGGGGCTGCGCAGCATGGCGCGCCAGCGGGAAATGGTGCGCGCCGGCAACAGCCAAACGCTGCGCAGCCGCCACCTGACCGGGCACGCGGTGGACGTGGTGGCGATGCCGGCGGGCGTGGTCTCCTGGGAGTGGGATTACTACGCGCAAATTGCGGTGGCGGTGCGGCGCGCGGCGCGTGAATGCGGCATCAACGTCGAATGGGGCGGTGAATGGAAAACCCTCAAGGATGGCCCGCACTTCCAGCTGCCGTTTCGGGACTATCCGGCATGAGCGGCTGGCTGCAAAAACTGATGCAGGGCGGGTTGCTGCTGCTGTTGCTGGCGGCTATCTGCCTCGGCGGCTACAGCGCGCTGTTGTCGCACCAGTTGGCGTCCGCGCGGCAACAGGCGGCGGAATTGCAAAAAAGCCTGGCGCAGCAGGCGGGGCTGATCGCCACCTTGCAGACACAGGACGCGCAAAATCGTGCGCTGATGGCGGCGCAGCAGCGGCAGGAACAGCAGCTGCGCCAGCAACACGAGGCTTATCAGAGGAAATACCGTGAAGCGATTAAAAACGATCCCTGCGCCGCTCAGCCTCTGCCTGGCGCTGTGTTTGAGCTCCTGCGCCCGGCCGCCGGCGCCGCCGGCCGTGCCGCTGTTGCCCCCTGAGTCGGTGTTCGCGCCCTGTGAGCAGCCGCAGCTGCAGGGGGAGACCTGGGGCGATGCGGTGAGCTATGCCCTGGCGTTACAAACCTCGTTACACATTTGCGCCGGCCAGGTGGAGACGCTCAACGCCTGGCGCGCCACGCTGCCGCCGCGCTGACGGCGGCGTTTCTCCGCTCGTCCCGCAGGCCTTCTTTTTTTACTTTTAAAACGCTCTTTCGACCAAGGTTATGGCGCGCTTCAAAGTTTGTGATGTTTCTCTCACTATACTTCAAGGCTGTGCCCTGTCATTGTAATTGGGCGCCATGGCCCACGGCAGGGCGCAGCCTCAAAGCCTTACCTCAACATAAAAGCAAAAAACAAAGGAATCCATAATGGACGAACAGCTCAAACAGAGTGCCCTTGATTTCCATCAGTTTCCTGTCCCAGGGAAGATCCAGGTTTCCCCTACCAAACCGTTGGCGACTCAGCGCGATCTGGCGCTGGCCTATTCGCCGGGCGTCGCCGCGCCTTGCCTCGAGATCGCCGAAGATCCGCTGGCGGCCTACAAATACACCGCGCGCGGCAATCTGGTGGCGGTGATTTCCAACGGCACGGCGGTACTGGGTCTGGGCAATATCGGCGCGTTGGCCGGTAAGCCGGTGATGGAAGGCAAGGGCGTTTTGTTCAAGAAGTTTTCCGGTATCGATGTATTTGATATCGAAGTGGATGAGCATAACCCTGACAAATTAATCGACATTATCGCCGCGCTGGAACCGACCTTCGGCGGCATCAACCTGGAAGATATCAAGGCGCCGGAGTGTTTCTACATCGAACAGAAACTGCGTGAACGCATGAAGATCCCGGTGTTCCACGACGACCAGCACGGCACGGCGATCATTACCACCGCCGCGGTGCTTAACGGCCTGCGCGTGGTGAAGAAGAACATCTCCGATGTGCGGCTGGTGGTGTCCGGCGCCGGCGCGGCGTCCATCGCCTGCCTGAACCTGCTGGTGGCGCTGGGGCTGCGTCAGCAGAACATCACCGTCTGCGACTCCAAAGGCGTCATCTATAAAGGCCGCGACGCCAATATGGAACAGACCAAAGCCGCCTACGCCATCGAGGATAACGGCCAGCGCACGCTGGGCGACGCCATCCCGAACGCCGACATCTTCCTCGGCTGCTCCGGCCCGGGCGTCCTGACGCAGGATATGGTGAAAACCATGGCGCGCGATCCGCTGATCATGGCGCTGGCCAACCCGGAACCGGAAATTCTGCCGCCGCTGGCCAAAGCGGTGCGCCCGGACGCCATCATCTGTACCGGCCGTTCCGACTACCCGAACCAGGTGAACAACGTCCTGTGCTTCCCGTTCATTTTCCGCGGCGCGCTCGACGTGGGCGCCACCACCATCAACGAAGAGATGAAGCTGGCCTGCGTGCACGCCATCGCCGATCTGGCGCTGGCGGAGCAGAGCGACGTGGTGGCTTCCGCGTATGACGATCAGGATCTCTCCTTCGGGCCGGAATACATCATTCCGAAACCGTTCGATCCGCGTCTGATCGTCAAGATCGCGCCGGCGGTGGCCAAGGCGGCGATGGATTCCGGCGTGGCGACGCGCCCGATCGAAGACTTCGACGCCTACGTGGAGAAGCTGGCGGAGTTCGTCTACAAAACCAACCTGTTCATGAAACCGATCTTCTCGCAGGCGCGCAAAGAGATGAAGCGGGTGGTGCTGGCGGAAGGCGAGGAAGAGCGCGTGCTGCACGCCACGCAAGAGCTGGTGTCGCAGGGGCTGGCCTTCCCGATCCTGGTCGGCCGGCCGAGCGTGATCGAGATGCGCTTGAAAAAGCTGGGCCTGCAGCTGACGCCGGGCAAAGATTTCGAAGTGGTGAACAACGAGTCGGATCCGCGCTTCAACGAATACTGGGGCGAGTACTACCAGATCATGAAACGCCGCGGCGTCTCGCAAGAGCAGGCGCGCCGCGCGGTGATCGGCAACCCGACGCTGATCGCCGCCATCATGCTGCACCGCGGCGAAGCGGATGCGATGATCTGCGGCACCATCGGCAGCTACCACGAGCATTACGACGTGGTGAAGAACGTGTTCGGTTTCCGTGAAGGCGCGCACGTCGCCGGCGCGATGAACGCGCTGCTGCTGCCGAGCGGCAACACCTTTATCGCCGACACCTACGTCAACGACGATCCGACGCCGGAACAGCTGGCGGAGATCACCCTGATGGCGGCGGAAACCGTGCGCCGCTTCGGCATCGAACCGAAAGTGGCGCTGCTGTCTCACTCCAGCTTCGGCTCGTCTGATTGCCCGGCGGCGCGCAAGATGCGTAAAACGCTGGAGCTGGTGAACGAGCTGGCGCCGGAGCTGGAGATCGACGGTGAAATGCACGGCGACGCCGCGCTGGTGGAAAGCATCCGTCACGATCTGATGCCGGACAGCCCGCTGAAAGGCTCGGCCAACCTGCTGATCATGCCGAACATGGAAGCGGCGCGCATCAGCTACAACCTGCTGCGCGTCTCCTGCTCGGAAGGGGTGACCGTCGGGCCGGTGCTGATGGGGGTCGCCAAGCCGGTGCACATCCTGACGCCGATCGCCTCGGTGCGCCGCATCGTCAACATGGTGGCGCTGGCGGTGGTGGAAGCCCAGACCGAACCGCTGTAAGGCCGGGATGAGTGACTGGCCCCCTGCGCCGTTGGCGCCGGGGGCTTTTTTATTTCCAGCGGACGTGGTACAAATAATCGTCAAATATGTACATGTACAGGTAAAGAAAATGACTACGATCAGCTACACGGCGGCGAGAAACAATTTGGCTGAGGTGCTTTTGGAAGCGCAAAAACAGCCGGTGGAAGTGACGCGCCGCGGACACGATGAGGTTTACATCATCAGTAAGGCCGACTATGAGGTTTTGGTCAAAGCCAAGGTGAAAGCGCGCATTCAGGCTAAACACGCGGATACGATTAAGACGCTGGCCAATAGATGATCTTTTTGACCGCAGAGGATATTGCGGAATTCAATGCTGAAATTGTGCCTCACGGCCGCCAGGAAGGCAGCAAGGTTGAGGCTGTAGCCAACCGCGTGCTCAATGCTTACCACTATGAGAACGTCACCGACGTTTACCGTTTGGCCGCGCTCTATCTCATCGCCATCAGCCACGGTCACATTTTTCTTGATGGCAATAAGCGCACGGCCTTCCAAAGCATGGCGCTATTTCTCGGTATTAATGGCATTGCACTGCGGGAAGACGCAGAACTGGTCGAAATTACGGTTGAAGCAGCCCAAGGCCGCCTCAACGTTGAACAAGCCGCTGAACATTTACGCCGGCTAACCGAATAACCCCCTTTCTCATTTCTTGCAGCGCGCGGCGATGGCGCGAATATCCTGCGGGGTGGTGCGGCAACAGCCGCCGATCAATTGCGCGCCGAGCGCGCGCCACTCCGTCGCCTGATCGGCCAGGCTGCCGTGTTCGCCGCCGCAGGCGTGCCAGGTTTTGCTCACCGCATCGTAATGCTCGCCGGAGTTCGGGTAGACCAGCAGCGGTTTGTCGGCCAGCGCGCTCAACTGACGCAGCGCCGGGGCGACCTTGTCCAGCGCGATGCAGTTGATGCCGATCGCCAGCACCTGCGGATTGCCGCGCAGCGCGGACATGACCTCCGTCAGCGGCGTGCCGTCGCTGAGATGTTGGCTGTCGCGCAGGGTGAAGGCGAACCAGGCGCCGAGCGTCGGGAACTCCTGCAGCAGCGTCAGCAGCGCCTGCAGTTCAGCGAACGACGGCAGCGTTTCGCAGGCCAGCAGATCGACGTCGGCGGCGGCCAGCGCGGCGAGGCGCGGGCGGTGGAAGGCAATGAAGTCATCCTGCGCCAGCCGATAGTCGCCGCGGTATTCCGATCCGTCGGCCAGATAGGCGCCGTACGGGCCTACAGAACCGGCGATCAGCAGCGGCGCGGCCTGCGGGTGTTCGGCCAGATAATCGTGGCGTGCGCGTTGCGCCAGCTGCACGCTTTTGGCGATCAGCGCCAGCGACCGATCCTGATCCAGGCCGCGACGCAAGAAGCCCTGCGGCGTGGCCTGATAGCTGGCGGTGATGGCGCATTGAGCGCCGGCGTTGAAATAATCGAGATGCACCTGATAGATAAGCTCGGGATTTTCAATCAGCACCTTGGCCGACCACAGCGGATCGGTCAGATCGCAGCCGCGCGCTTCCAGTTCGGTGGCCAGCGCACCGTCCAGGATCAGCATCGGCTGTTCGGCCAGCAGGCGGGCGACGGGGTTGTTAACCGACATGTTGTTCTCCCAAAGCATTTTTTTGCCCGGCGCGCCGGGTCAGGAAATAGGTGAGGTAGCACAGGGCGACGAACGGCAGCCCGCAGTAGAGCGCGATGCGCTGCTCCGGATCGAACGCCAACCCGATGCAGGCCAGCAGGCACAGCGCAAAGCCGAGGATCGGCGTCAATGGATAGCCGGGGGCGGGGTATTTCAGGCCGCTTATCGGCTGGCCGCTGCGCAGATAGGCGCGGCGGAAAGCATAGTGGGCGGCGCAGATGCTCAGCCACACCGCCACCACCGCAAAGCCGGAGATCGCCGACAGGGCGACGAACACCGTGTCCGGCGCGATCACGCTGGTCAGCAGCGCCAGCACGCCGCCGAGCATGCTGAAGGTCAGGGCGTTGATCGGAATGCCGCGCGCATTGACGCGCGCAAAGTAGGCCGGCAGGGTGCGCTGGTGGGCCAGCGACCACAGCATGCGCCCCGAAGCGTACAGGCCGGAGTTGGCCGCCGACAGGATGGCGGTCAGGATCACGAAGTTGAAGATATCGGCGGCGTAAGGCACGCCGATGCGTTCAAACACCAGCACGAACGGGCTTTTGACGATCCCCGCCTGATCCATCGGGATCAACGCCGCCAGCACAAACACCGTGCCGATAAAGAACAGCATCAGGCGGATCACCGTGGTGCGGATCGCCAGCGGCACGACTTTCTCCGGGTTCTCGGTTTCACCGGCGGCGATGCCGATCAGTTCCGTGCCGGAGAAGGCGAAGTTCACCGCCACCATGGTCATCAGGATCGGCAGCGTGCCGTGCGGCAGCCAGCCGGAAGCGGTCAGGTTATGCAGGAACGGCGCCGGCGTGCCGTCTTTCATCGGCAGCAGGCCGAACATGGCGGCGCCGCCCAGAATGATGAACGCCAGAATGGTCACCACTTTGATCAGCGAAAACCAGAATTCGCTTTCGGCAAAAAAACGGGTGGTCACGACGTTGAGCAGGAAAATCGCCGCGCAGAAGATCAGGCACCACAGCCACACCGGCGACTGCGGGAACCAGTACTGCATGCAGAATCCGGCGGCGGTCAGGCTGGAGCCCAGCGCCACCGTCCAGGTGAGCCAATACAGCCAGGCGACGGCATAGCCGGTGGCCGGCCCCAGATAGCGCGAAGCGTAGACGTGAAAGGCGCCGGTTTCCGGCATCGCCACCGACAGCTCACCCAGGCACAGCATCACCAGATACACCACCAGCGCGCCGATCAGGTAAGCCAGCAGGGTGCCGAGCGCGCCGGTGGTGGAGATGATGTAGCCGGTGTTGAAAAACAGCCCGGTGCCGATCACGCCGCCCAGCGACAACATCACCAGGTGCCGGGCCTTCATGCTGCGTTTGAACTGCCCTGCGGCGGGCGCCGATGCGTGCATAATAATCTATCCGTATAGACGTCTAAATATCTGAATGGCTATTGGTTATACCCGTAATGCCTTTTTAACGCAATGCGCCACCGGCGATCGCCGCGTAAAAAAATCGTTAAGTCGGATCTATATGCAAATGATAATTATTATCTATAATGTCGCCATTTTCGATAATGGGACAACATGATGAGATATCTGATTTTATTGGCGGCCTTGGCGCTCGGCGCCTGCAGCCAAACGCCGGTGAAGGCGCCGGCCAATGACGTCGCGAGTTTGGGGAGCATCACCGATCTGCACAGCGGTGCGAGCCTGACGCCGGAGCAGCTGTTGACGCGATTGGCGCAGCAGCCGCGGGTGATCGTCGGGGAAAAACATGACAATCCTTGCCACCATCAGGTTGAGCAATGGCTGGTGCAGCAACTGCCGCAGCGGCGGCCGCAGGGCAGCGTGCTGATGGAGATGATCAACCCGAACCAGCAGGCGCAGGTGGACAAAGTCAAGCAGTGGCTGCAGAGCGACCCCACAGTGCGTGACGGCCGCGTGGCGGAGCTGATCGCCTGGCAGCCGGGCTGGAAGTGGGAACTGTATGGCGGGGTGACGATGGCGGCGATGCGCGCGCCATACCCGCTGTGGTCAGCCAACCTGGATCGCAGCGAGATTACGGCGTTCTATCAGCAGCCGCAGTTCCCGGTGGGGCAGCTATCGGCGCAGCCGGCGGTGCGCAAGGCGTTGGAAGAGACCATCCGCACTTCGCACGGCGGCAAGATTGAGGCCGACCAACTGCACGCGATGTTGGCGATCCAGCAGCAGCGCGATCGGCGCATGGCGGAACGTTTGCTGGCGGCGCCCACGCCCGCGCTGTTAATCGCCGGCGGCTATCACGCCGCCAAATCGGTGGGCGTGCCGCTGCACGTGCGGGATCTGCAACCGGCGGCGGCGCCGACGGTGCTGATGCTGGCGGAGCCGGGCGTACAGGTCGATGCGAACACGGCGGACTACCTGTGGATCACACCATCAGTGAAATGAATACGTTAAGGCAGTGAAAAGGGGTGTTAATTATAATTGCAAATGATTATCATTAGTAAGTGTGATCTGCAATCATTCGCAATTAAGCAAGCTAATGCCCCTATGTTAAGTCAGTCTTATTCCCTTCCGGCCTTTGAGCTGCCGCAGCCGCGCTGGGCGCGCGGCCTGCTGCTCGCCCTGGCGGCGCACGCGGCGTTGGTGCTGCTGTTTTATTGGCCGCAGACGGCGCTGGAGCCGGTGGCGTTGCCGCCGCCGGCGGTGATGATGAGCTGGGCGGCGCAGATTGAAGCGCCGGAAAGCAAACCGCTGCCGCTGGGCGTGCAGCAGGCGGAGTCCGCCGCGGCGCAGCCCGCTGAGCAGCAGCAGCAGCCGGATCTGCCCAAGCTGGCGCGCGCCGATAAGGCGAAGATCGTGACGGCGCAGAAGAAGCGCGCCGAACACCGCCCCCCGCAAAAAGCGCAGCCGAAACCGCAGGAACAGGCCAAAGAGACGCGCAATGCCGCCGCGTCCAGCGCCGCCGCGCCGCAGGCGCAGACGCTCTCTCACCACACCGCCGCGCCGATCAACAGCGACGCCAACAGCAGCGCGCAGGCCAAGCTGTCGTGGGAGAGCCTGGTGAAAGGCAAGCTGAACCGCATCAAGGAATATCCCCCGGATGCCCGCAACCGCCGGCGCAGCGGCATGCCGCAGGTCAGTTTCAGCGTCGACGCGCAGGGGCGGGTATCGAACGTGATCCTGCTGGCGCGTTCCGGCACCGCGTCGCTGGATCGGGAAGCGGTAGCGGTGGTGTCGCGCGCGCAGCCGTTGCCGCCGCCGCCGCCGGAGATGCTCCAGCAGGGGGCCGTCAGGGTAACGATGCCAATCGATTTCAATCTGGCGGAGCTGAACGCCCGCCGTTAATGCTGGCAGACGCCGCCTCGCCGCCGTCCGCCTTTTCAAACTTCGTGAGGGATTATGAACCCGCTGTTATTCACCCCGCGTCGCCGCATCGCGGCCGCGCTCTGGCTTTCTTTAGGCGTCGCCGGCGCCGCGCTGGCGCAACCGCAGCCGCCGTTGGCGGAACGCGCGCCGAAAGCGCTGACTGCCCACGGCGAGACGCGCACCGACGATTACTACTGGCTGCGCGACGACAGCCGAAAAGAGCGGAAGGTGCTGGACTACCTGAAGGCGGAGAACCGCTACACCGAGCAGATGATGGCGCCGTACCAGAAGCTGCGCGCCACGCTGTATCAGGAGATGCTGGGCCGCATGAGCCCTGACGATCGTTCGGTGCCGTATCAGCTCAACGGCTATCGCTATCAGGAAAGCTACGCCGCCGGTAAAGATTTCGCGCGGTATCAGCGCCAGGCGCTCACCGCCGACGCGCCGTGGCAAACCCTGTTGGACGCCAATCAGCGCGCGGCCGGCCATGCCTATTATCGCCTGGGGGCGATGGACATTAGCCTGGACAACCGCCGCCTGGCGGTGGCCGAAGATCTGCAGGGCCGCCGCCAATACCGCATCTCCCTGCGCGAGATAGGCAGCGAACGCTGGTCGCCGGAAACGCTGGAAAACACCTCCGGCAACATGGTGTGGGCCAACGACAACCAAACCCTGTTCTACGTGCGCAACCACCCGCAAACGCTGTTGCCATACCAGGTCTATCGCCATCAGTACGGTACGCCGACGGCGCAAGATAAGCTGGTGTACCAGGAGAACGATCCGGCGTTCTACCTCAGCCTCGGCCGTTCTTCTTCGCGTGACTACCTGATACTCACCATCAGCGGCAACACCACCTCCGAAGTGCGCCTGATCGACGCCAACCAGCCGCAGCGCGAGCCGCAGCTATTCGCCGCCCGGCAAAATGGCCGCGAGTATTATCTCGATCACTACCGCGGCGAGTTCTATCTGCGTTCCAACCATCAGGATCCGAACTTCGGCCTGTATCGCACGGCGGTGGCGGGCAAACCCTGGCAGACGCTGATTGCGCCGCAGGCGCAGCACGAGGTGGAGAGCTTCAGCCTGTTCCGCGACTGGCTGGTGGTGCAGGAACGCGCCAACGGGCTGGTGCAGCTGCGGCAAATCAGCTGGGACGGCAAAACCGAGCGCGCCATCCCGTTCGACGACGCCAGCTACATGGCCTGGCTGGGCTATAACCCCGAGCCGGACAGCGATCGGTTGCGCTACGGCTATTCGGCGATGACCACGCCGACCCGCACCTATGAGTGGGATCTGAATAAGGGCGAGCGCACCCTGCTCAAGCAGCAGGACGTGAAAGGCGTCGATCCCAGCCTGTATCACAGCGAGCGCATTTGGATCGCAGCGCGGGACGGCGTGAAGGTGCCGGTCTCGCTGGTGTATCGCAAATCGCTGTTCAAAAACGGCCATAACCCGCTGCTGGTTTACGGCTATGGCGCTTACGGCATGAGCATGGATCCGGCGTTCAGCGCCAATCGCATCAGCCTGCTGGATCGCGGCTTCGTCTATGCGCTGATCCACGTGCGCGGCGGCGGCGAGCTGGGACAGAGCTGGTACAAACAGGGCAAGCTGACGCACAAACCGAACAGTTTCAACGACTTCATCGACGCCACCCAGGCGTTGATCAACGGCGGCTACGGCCAGCCGGGGCGCATCTACGCCATGGGCGGCAGCGCCGGCGGATTGCTGATGGGGGCGGTGATCAATCAGGCGCCGCAGCTGTACAACGCGGTGGTGGCGCAGGTGCCGTTCGTCGACGTGGTGACCACCATGCTGGATGACAGCATTCCGCTGACCACCGGGGAATACGAGGAGTGGGGCAACCCGCACCAGCCGGCCGCCTATGCGCTGATGAAGTCCTACAGCCCGTACGACAACGTGCGCAAGCAGCATTATCCGAACCTGCTGGTCACCAGCGGTTTGTACGACTCGCAGGTGCAGTATTGGGAGCCGGCCAAATGGGTGGCGAAGCTGCGGCGTTTCAAACAGGGCGATTCGCTGCTGCTGCTCTCCACCGACATGACCGCCGGCCACGGCGGCAAATCGGGCCGCCTGGCGCGGCTGGAAAACGGCGCGCTGGAGTACGCCTTTATTTTGGCGGCGGATCGGCAGACGCAGAAATAACCTTCAGCGCCGCGGCACGCTGCGGCGCAATAAAACAATAACAATCTTTTACCGCGCGTTTCGGCGGGCTTTTTGCTGGGCATTGTCGGCCATCAAACCTTATTGGCTATTTCTGGGGATATATGAAAATCAAAATGATAGCGAGCCTGATCGGCGCGGGACTGGCGCTGTACGGGCCGGCTGCGGCCGCGCAGGAACAGGCGGAAAATAATAAAGGCAGCGTGGCGTTCAGCCCGCTTAACGTCTCGGCCGCCGACGGCGGCAAGAGCAGTGAAAAAGAGGCGTTGGCGAGGCCTGGCGCGTTCAGCTCGCGCGACGAAAACAAAAATCTGGAGTCGGTGGACAGCATTCTGCGCAGCATGCCGGGCACCTATACCCAGATTGACCCCAGTCAGGGGGCGGTCAGCGTCAATATTCGCGGCCTGAGCGGCTTTGGTCGGGTCAACACCATGGTCGATGGCATTACCCAAAACTATTACGGTACTTCCACGTCTGGCGTGATATCGCACGGTTCGACCAATAACCAGGCGGGCGTTTTGATTGACCCCAATTTCATCGTCGGCGTGGACGTGGCGCGCGGTGAGAACAGCGGCGGCAGCGGCGTAAACGCGTTGGCGGGCAGCGCCAACTTCCGCACTATCGGTGTTGATGATGTGATCTTTTCCGGCAATCCTTTCGGCGTGAGAACCAAATTCTCGGTCGGCAGCAACGGCATTGGCCGCAGCGGCATGATCGCCGTCGCCGGCAAGGGACAGGCGTTTACCGATACCGGCAGCATTGGCGCGATGGCCGCGGTCAGTGGGAGCTCTATTTATTCGAACTTCAACAATGGCGACGGTATCAGCAGCGAAGATTTTGGGTACGATGAATTTATGAAGCAAAATCCCAAGTCACAGCTGTTCAAACTGGATATCAAGCCTAACGAGTTCAATAGCATTGAGTTTTCCGCCAGGAACTACCAAAACCGCTTTTCTCGGCGCGATATCGATAGTCATGACCTCTACCTCAAATATCACTATGCGCCGTTTTCGGAGCTGGTGGATTTAAACTTCACCGTCAGCACCAGTAAAGGCAATCAGAAATACGACGGCGGTTCGCTATTCACCTTCTTTAACACCAATGCAAAAAACCGCTCCGATGCGCTGGATATCAACAACACCAGCCGATTCAGCCTGCTGGATACTGATGTAGCCTTCAGTTATGGCGGCAAGCTGATGCGCAACCAATACCGCAAACATGTTGAATCGGCGATAGAGAATGCGCAGACGGCGCAGGAGGCGATAGAAAATAACACCTTCGCGCCATCCGGCGAGCAGCGAATCGGCAGTTTATATACCGGCCTGCAGCTTAACCGGGATATTTATCAACTCGATCTCAATCTGAACTACACCAGCAACAAGCTGACCGGCTACAAGCCTGAATGCGATTATCGCGTGGAATGCTTCCCGCAAGGGGCCGCGAACATCAATTTGAAAGAGCAAGGGTTCAATCCTTCGGTAATGCTATCGGCGCAGGTGACGCCGTGGTTGCAGCCGTTCGTCAGCTACAGCAAATCGATGCGTGCGCCGAACATTCAAGAAGTGTTCTATTCCAACTCGGGTGGCGCATCGATGAACCCGTTCCTCAAGGGGGAACGGGCGGAAACCTGGCAGGCCGGCTTCAATGCCAACGGACACGATCTGTTGGTGAAGGAAGATTCATTGCGCCTTAAGGTCGTGGGCTATACCAGTAAGGTACGTAATTACATCTTCAGCGAGTCCTACATGGTATGCCGCAATGGGCGGAAATGCAGTTATCGCGAAAATCTGGAAAACGATTGGGCTGATGCGAGCGAAGATTACTCGGACAACATGTATATCTACGTCAACTCTCTGACGCCGGTACGCATGCATGGTGTTGAGGTTGAAGCCAACTATGACGCCGGTCGAGCATTCGCCCGCGTCTCTTTCAGCAAGCAACACACCGAGCAGCCGACCTCCATCGCCAGCACCTATTTCGGCGCCGGGGATATCAATGAACTACCGGACATGTATTTTACGTTGGATACCGGGGTGCGTTTCCTTGATGAATCGCTAACCGTCGGCAGCATCGTGAAATACACGGGCAAAACGCGTCGCTTGTCGCCGGATTATGAACAGAGCGAAGTGACCGGTGAAATCCTGAAGCAAGAGATGCCGAACATTCCTACCATTATTGACCTGTACAGCACTTATCAGATCAACCGCAACGTCATGCTGAAATTTAGCGTGCAAAACGTGATGAACAAGAGCTATTCCGAGGCGTTGAACAAACTGAATATGTTGCCGATCCAAGGGGATGACGCGACGGCCGCCAACACCGCCCGTGGGCGGACTTATATCTTCGGCGGGGAGGTGCGCTTCTAAACCGCAGCAGAGCAGGGCGCAGTCACTGCGCCCGTTTCGCCTGCAGCAGCCATTTGTCCAGCTCGTTGGCGAACTGCTGGCGGTCGCGCTGGTTCAGGGCGTTCGGGCCGCCGGTCTGAATGCCGCTGGCGCGCAGAGTATCCATAAAATCGCGCATGTTGAGGCGCTCGCGGATGGTGTCCGGCGTATAGCGCTCGCCGCGCGGGTTCAGCGCCACCGCGCCTTTCTCTATCACCTCCGCCGCCAGCGGGATGTCGGCGGTGATCACCAGATCGCCCGCTTCGCAGCGGCGCACGATCTCGTTATCGGCCACGTCGAAACCGGCCGCCACCTGCAGCGAACGGATGTACTTCGACGGCGGCGTGCGCAATGGCTGGTTCGCCACCAGCGTGACGGTGATGGCGGTGCGATCGGCGGCGCGGAACAGCACCTCTTTGATCACGTTCGGACAGGCGTCCGCATCGACCCAAATCTGCATCATTTCGGCTCCTGCAGCCAGTCGCGCACCGGCAGGAAATCGCGCGTCAGCGCCGCTTCCGGGCTGTCGGCCTCCGGCTGGTAGTTATATTCCCAACGCACCAACGGCGGCATCGACATCAGGATGGACTCGGTGCGGCCGCCGGTTTGCAGCCCGAACAGCGTGCCGCGATCCCACACCAGGTTGAATTCCACATAGCGGCCGCGGCGATACAGCTGGAACTGGCGCTCGCGCTCGCCCCAGGTCAAGGCCTTGCGTTTTTCGACGATCGGCAGATAGGCGTCGAGGAAGCCCTGGCCCACCGCGCGGGTGAAGGCGAAACAGTGGTCGAAATCCGGGGTGTTCAGATCGTCGTAGAACAGGCCGCCGATGCCGCGCGCTTCGTTGCGGTGCTTGATGAAGAAGTAATCGTCGCACCATTGCTTGTATTTCGGGTAGACCTCGTCGCCGAACGGCGCGCACAGCTCGGCCGCGGTGCGGTGCCAGTGCACGGCATCCTCTGCGAAACCGTAGAACGGCGTCAGGTCAAAACCGCCGCCGAACCACCACACCGGCGCCTCGCCCGGTTTTTCGGCGATGAAGAAGCGCACGTTGGCGTGGCTGGTGGGCACGTAGGGGCTGAGCGGGTGGATAACCAACGAGACGCCCATCGCCTGGAAGCTGCGCCCGGCCAGTTCCGGACGGTGCGCGGTCGCCGAGGCCGGCAGAGTGGCGCCGGAGACGTGCGAGAAGTTGACCCCCGCCTGTTCGAACACCGCGCCGTTGGTCAGCACGCGGCTGCGGCCGCCGCCGCCTTCTTCACGCGTCCATTGGTCTTCGGTGAACACGGCGCCGCCGTCGGCCTGGGCGAGCTGCGCGCAGATGTGATCCTGCAGCGCCAGCAGGAAGGATTTTACTTCAGCGATGTTAGGTAAACTCATGCGGGGTCTTTATAGCGTCTGGCTGAACAAGGCGCTGAGTATACTCTTATTCGCCGCCCGCGGCATCAGCGGGGTTTGCGTTGGTGTGCGTCGAAATAGTCGAAGAAGTTGATGATGCCGTCCGCGATGGCGCGGGCGATTTTCTCGCGAAACGCGGTGGTGCCCAGCAGCCGCTCTTCGTTCGGGTTGGTGATGAACGAGGTTTCCACCAGCACCGAGGGGATGGACGGGGATTTCAGCACCGCGAACGCCGCCTGTTCGGTGCTGTCGCTGTGCAGATGGTGCACCGGGCGAATTTGGCCGAGCACGTGGCGGCCGAGCGTCAGGCTGTTGTTGATGGTGTCGGTTTGCACCAGATCGAACAGCACCTGCTGCAGGTAGTTGTCCTGATCCTTGTACTTGCCGCCCGCCACGTCGTCCGCGGCGTTTTCACGGTTGGACAGGTAGCGCGCCATGGCGCTGCTGGCGCCGCGGTTGGAGAGGGCGAACACCGAAGCGCCGGAGGCCGACGGGCTGGTGAAACCGTCGGCGTGAATCGAAATGAACAGATCGGCCTGGTGCTGGTGGGCGATCTCCACCCGCTGGAACAGCGGAATGAATTCGTCTTCTTCGCGCGTCAGGCGCGCCTCGACGTGATCGTGCTCATGCAGGAAACGGCGCACGTGGTTGGCGATTTCCAGCACGATGTGTTTTTCCTGCGAGCCTTCATGGCCGACCGCGCCGGAGTCGATGCCGCCGTGGCCGGGATCGATCATCACCCGCTTTTTGCCGCCGGCCGGTTTCGCCGCCGGTTTGCTGTGCTGATTGCGCAGCAGGCCTTCCGCCTTGGCGTTTTGGCTTTTCACGCCGAACAGCGCCACCGCCAGGCCGGAAAGCAAAAGTTGGCGTCGCGTCGGGGAAACGGCAAGCGGCTTAAAATTGAGGAAGGGTTTACCCTGCTTTTTCATGACGCAACACTCCGTCGACGTTTCTATTTTGCGACGTTATATCGTATTGATAATCATTAATCGACCCGATAACTATTTCCATTTATTACGCTTGTTACCGGCGATTCCTGGGCAAATAGCGCGCTAAATCGCAGTTTGATATTGCGTAAGTGAATAATCACGCGATAATCAGATAAACACCTTAATTAACAGCGGCCAACATCGATGGAAATTCGCGTATTTCGACAAGACGACTTTGAAGAAGTCATTACCCTGTGGGAGCGCTGCGATCTGCTGCGGCCCTGGAACGATCCGGAAATGGACATCGAGCGCAAGCTGAACCACGATCCGGAGCTGTTCCTGGTGGCGGAAGTCGGCGGCGAAGTGGTCGGTTCGGTGATGGGCGGCTATGACGGCCACCGCGGCTCGGCGTATTACCTCGGGGTGCATCCCGACTATCGCGGGCGCGGCATCGCCAATGCGTTGATCAACCGTCTGGAGAAGAAGCTGATCGCCCGCGGCTGCCCGAAGATCCAGATTATGGTGCGCGAAGACAACGACACGGTGGTTGAGATGTACGAGAAGCTCGGCTACGAAATCCAGGGCATCACCAGCCTGGGCAAGCGGCTGATCGAAGATCAGGAATATTGATCGAGCGGCGGACGGCGGTATAGCCCGCCCGCCGCAGCGCATTACGGCAGCTTTTTGACGGTTTTTACGTCCACTTCCACGCTGCTCCAGTCTTTATCCACTTTCCCTTCCAACTGCACCTTGTCTTTCGGTGTGACGGTTTGGCCGTTCCAGCGCTTGCGATCGATCTCGACCGTCAGGGTGCCGGTGGCGTCGCGGAAGGTGTAGGTATCGTCGCCGATGCGCTGCTCGATGTTGCCCTGCAGCATCACCCAGGTGTCGTCGCTCAGCGATTTCACCTTGTCCACGGTGGTCAGCGCCGCGCTGGGGCCGGAGAAACCGCCCTGCGGAGCGGGTTGCGTTTGTGCCTGCGGCGCGGCCGGATCGAGGAACCCGCCTTGTTGCGCCAGTACCGGTGCGCTGCACAGCGCGATCAGAGCGGCCAGAGTCAGTTTTTTCATGTTGCGCTTCCTTATCGTTATCGAAAATCACATCCCGCTGATATCGGGTGCTTGCTTGGTGATAAGGATTAAAACACGCCGATCTTAAGAGCTTCTTAAGCCGACGCATTGAAATTCTCGCTGGCGGCGCCCATCTGTAGCCATAGTCTTTATTCTGTGGCAAGGAACGAGCGTTGAAGCCATTCTCCCCCCGGTTTTCCCCGGACGATTACGACCAGCATGGCGCGCTGCGGCTGCCGCTGGGATTTTGGGCCGTGCTGATTTTGCAGGCGCGCACCTGGCTGTTGTTCGTGATGGCCGGCGCTTCACGTGAGCAGGGCGAAAGCCTGTTGGCGCTGTTTTATCCGGATACCCAACGTTTTTGGTACGGCATGCTGCTCGGCCTGCCGGCGGCGCTGGCGTTTTTGCTGAGCGGCCGTCGCCACCAATGGCCGCGACTGTGGCGCGGCTGGCGCTGGGGGCTGGCTGTCTCGCTGCTGGCGTCGCTCGGCGGCTCGCTGTTCAGCCTGTGGCGCCAGGACGGCGATGCGCCGGGGCTGGAGCTGGCGTTGGTGTTGCTCGACGCGCTGGCGCTGAGCTATCTGCTGCTGAATGCGCGCCTGAAAGCCTGTTTCGCGCCGGCGGAGCACGCCGACTAATTGCCGAGAAGTGCGGCACTTTTCGCATTTTCCGCACTCCAAGCTGGCAACCGTTGGCGTAGTGCGGGCCGTTGTGAGAGGCTGGCATGCAGCAAAACGCCGAGTGCGGCAGGCGCGGGCTACCGCGCCGTGCCATTGATGTCTAAGGAGCTAGAGATGAATATTCGCCCCCTGTTGTTAGGGCTTCCGCTGTTACTGACCGGCTGTTCGAGCATGTCCAATTTCTCCTGGTCCAGCCTGTCGCCGTTCAACTGGTTCGGCAGCAGCCTGGAGGTCGGCGCCAAGGGCGTCGGCAAGCTCAACGCCGGCACGCCGATGTCGGAAAGCGCCATCAATGACGGGCTGGACGGCAACTACCGCCTGCGCGGCGGCATGGCGACCAACAACGGCCAGATCGTCTCTTATTACCAGGCGCTGTCCGGCGACGAAGTGAAACTGGTGATCACCGGCGAACCGAAAGGGCGCCTGCAGCGCGTGGACGTGCTGGATCCGAAAGTGGCGACGGAGTGGGGCAACAAGCTCGGCACGCCGTTCGGCGATATGTACAGCAAGGCGTTCGGCTCCTGTAAGCCGGGCAGCGGCGAAGACGCCGGTAAAGTGGAGTGCGTGGCGGAGCAGAGCAAGTACGTCACCTACATCTTCAGCGGCAAGTGGGCCGGGGCGCAGGATATCATTCCGCCGGACGACACCCTGAAAAGCTGGACGGTCAGCAAAATCATCTGGCACGCCAAGCCGCAGCAGTAACGTGTTCAACGGGCGCCGGTTCGCGGCGCCTGCCCATTACCCCTATTTTCTTTGCGCTGCTGCAAGGCAATCGTCCGCGCTTGCGGTATGATAGCGCGCGTTTGTAACAGGGAACCCGCGCGTCAACCGCCATACCTGTTGCCTGGTTTTGGTATTGAGGATAACAACATGACACAGGTTCAGAGCGGCATTCTGCTGGAGCACTGCCGTTTCGCCATTTTTATGGAAGCCAGCGTACAGGGCGAATTCGCCGACTTGCGCCAGGGCTGCAAGCAGTTTTGTCAGACCCTGAGCGAGCTGCAGCAGCAGTTCCCCGATGCGCGCCTCGGCGCGGTGATCGCTTTCGGTTACGACGTTTGGCACGATCTCTCCAGCGGCCAGGGCGCGAAAGAGTTGAAGCCGTTCACGCCGCTCGGCAAAGGGCTGGCGCCGGCCACCCAGCGCGATATGCTGATCCACATCCAGTCGCTGCGTCATGACGTCAACTTCACGCTGGCGCAGGCGGCGCTGGCGGCGTTCGGCAATGTCATCAAGATTGAAGAAGAAACCCACGGCTTCCGCTGGGTGGAAGAGCGCGATCTGAGCGGCTTCATCGACGGCACCGAAAACCCGCAGGGCGACCAGCGCCCGGCAGTGGCGACGATCGCCGAAGGCGAAGAGGACGCCGGCGGCAGCTATGTGCTGGTGCAACGCTACGAGCACAACCTGCGCCAGTGGCAGCGCTTTACCACCGAACAGCAGGAGCAGATCATCGGCCGCACCAAGCACGACAGCGAAGAGCTGCCGGCCGATCAGCGCCCGGATACCTCGCACGTCAGCCGCGTCGATCTGAAAGAGAACGGCAAGGGCCTGAAAATTTTGCGCCAGAGCCTGCCTTACGGCACCGCCAGCGGCAAGCACGGCCTGTTCTTCATCGCCTATTGTGCGCGCTTGCACAATATCGAGCAGCAGCTGCTGAGCATGTTCGGCGATCTGGACGGCAAACGTGACGCGATGTTGCGCTTCAGCCGTGCGGTGACCGGCAGCTACTACTTTGCGCCATCGCTGACGCGCCTGCTGTCACTTTGATGCCGTCGCCGAAGCCGGCGCGTCCGGCTTCGGTCTGTTTTCCCGCCTCAAAACGCCTCGTATTTCCTGCCTTATAGCGTTTGATGCTTGTAAATCACTAAACGGTATATAAAAGCGTTACAGCTCCGCACCGAGTTATAAATACACTGGTCGTCAATAAGGCGAAAGCCTGAAGGAATGACTCAGTGATAAGGTGCAGAATGAAACAAAACCGGGTTAAAAATCTCGTGCTGAAAGGTTGGCTGGCGGCTGCGCTGTTGGCGAGCGGCGCCGCGTCGGCGGCGGAATTGCTGAACAGCTCTTATGACGTTTCCCGTGAATTGTTCGTCGCGCTGAATCCCGGCTTTGAACAGCAGTGGAATCAACAGCATCCGAACGACAAGCTGACCATCAAACAATCGCACGCCGGCTCGTCGAAGCAGGCGCTGGCGATCCTGCAGGGCCTGCGGGCCGACGTGGTGACCTACAACCAGGTCACAGACGTGCAGATCCTGCACGATCGCGGGCAGCTGATCCCGGCGGACTGGCAGGCGCGCCTGCCGAACAACAGCTCGCCGTTCTATTCCACCATGGCGTTTTTGGTGCGCAAGGACAACCCGAAGGGCATCCACACCTGGAACGATTTGGTGCGTGACGACGTGAAGCTGGTGTTCCCGAACCCGAAAACCTCCGGCAACGGCCGTTACACCTATCTGGCCGCCTGGGGCGCCGCCAGCCAGGCTGACGGCAACGATGCGGCCAAGACCCGCGCCTTCATGACCCGCTTCCTGAAAAACGTGCTGGTGTTCGATACCGGCGGTCGCGGCGCGACCACCACCTTCGTCGAGCGCGGTTTGGGCGACGTGCTGATCAGCTTCGAGTCCGAAGTGAACAACATCCGCAAGCAATACGGTGAAGACAAGTACGAAGTGATCGTGCCGCCGGTCGATATTCTGGCGGAGTTCCCGGTGGCCTGGGTCGACAAAAACGTAGAGCGCAACGGCACCGAGCAGGCGGCCAAAGCCTATCTGAACTACCTCTACAGCCCGGCGGCGCAGCAGGTGATCACCAGCTTCTACTACCGCGTCTATGACCAGAAAGCGATGGCGGCGGCGAAGGGGCAATTCCCGGACACCCAACTGTTCCGGGTGGAAGACCAGTTCGGCGGCTGGCCGCAGGTGATGAAAACTCACTTCGCCACCGGCGGCGAGTTGGATCAGCTGCTAGCGGCAGGGCGCAAGTAAATGTTGGCGTTGTCGTCCAGTAAACGGGTGCTGCCCGGATTTGGCCTCAGCCTCGGCAGCAGCCTGTTTTATACCTGTTTGATCCTGCTGCTGCCGCTCAGTGCGCTGGTGATGCAGCTGGCGCAGATGAGCCTGGCGCAGTACTGGGAAGTGATTTCCAACCCGCAGGTGGTGGCGGCGTACAAAGTGACGCTGCTGGCCGCCGGCGTCGCCAGCCTGTTCAACGCGGTGTTCGGCATGCTGATGGCCTGGATCCTGACGCGCTACCGTTTTCCCGGCCGTTCGCTGCTGGACGGCCTGATCGATCTGCCGTTCGCGCTGCCGACGGCGGTGGCCGGCCTGACGCTGGCCGGTCTGTTTTCCACCACTGGCTGGTACGGGCAGTGGCTGGCGCACTTTGACATTAAGGTCACCTTCACCTGGCTTGGGATCGCGGTGGCGATGGCGTTCACCAGCCTGCCGTTTGTGGTGCGCACCGTGCAGCCGGTTTTGGAAGAGCTGGGGCCGGAATACGAAGAGGCGGCCGAGACGCTGGGCGCCACGCGTTGGCAGAGCTTTCGCCGCGTGGTGTTGCCTGAGGTGGCGCCGGCGCTGCTGGCCGGCACCGCCATTTCCTTTACCCGCAGCCTGGGCGAGTTTGGCGCGGTGATTTTCATCGCCGGCAATATCGCCTGGAAGACGGAAGTGACCTCGCTGATGATTTTTGTGCGTTTGCAGGAGTTCGATTACCCGGCGGCCAGCGCCATCGCCTCGGTGATCCTGGCGGCGTCGCTGCTGCTGCTGTTCAGCATTAACGTCTTGCAAAGCCGCTTCGGCAGACGTTTGGGAGGAGGGCACTGATGGCTGATATTTCCGCCTTCAACGGCGCCGAGCGCCCGCGCGTCAACTGGGGCAAGTGGACGTTGATCGCCATCGGCACGCTGTTTTCGGTGCTGCTGCTGGTGGTGCCGATGATGTCGATTTTCGCCGAGGCCTTCTCCAAAGGGTTCGGCGCGATGTGGAGCAACTTGCTCGATCCGGACATGCTGCACGCCATCTGGCTGACGGTCTTGATCGCGCTGATCACCGTGCCGTTCAACCTGGTGTTCGGCACGTTGCTGGCGTGGCTGGTGACGCGTTTCACCTTCCCCGGCCGCCAGCTGCTGCTGACGTTGATCGATATCCCGTTCGCCGTTTCACCGGTGGTGGCGGGGCTGATTTATCTGCTGTTTTATGGCAGCAACGGCCTGCTGGGCGGCTGGCTGGATGCGCATAACATCCAGATCATGTTCTCCTGGCCGGGCATGGTGCTGGTGACCATTTTCGTCACCTGTCCCTTCGTGGTGCGCGAGCTGGTGCCGATGATGCTCAGCCAGGGCAGCCAGGAAGACGAGGCCGCCATTCTGCTGGGGGCGTCCGGTTGGCAGATGTTCCGCCGCGTGACGCTGCCCAACATTCGCTGGGCGCTGCTGTACGGCGTGGTGCTGACCAACGCGCGCGCCATCGGCGAGTTCGGCGCGGTGTCGGTGGTATCCGGTTCGATTCGCGGCGAAACCTACAGCCTGCCGCTGCAGGTCGAGCTGTTGCAGCAGGATTACAACACCGTCGGGGCCTTTACCGCCGCCGCCCTGTTGACCCTGATGGCGATCGTTACCCTATTTTTGAAGAGCGCGCTGCAGTGGCGTCTGGAACGTCAAAACGCGCGTCTCGAGCGGGAGGAAAATCATGAGCATTGAGATTAACGGCATCAACAAGTACTTCGGTCGCACCAAGGTATTGAACGATATCTCGCTCGATATTGCTTCCGGCGAGATGGTGGCGCTGCTCGGGCCGTCCGGCTCCGGCAAGACCACGCTGCTGCGCATCATCGCCGGGCTGGAAAGCCAGAGCGGCGGCAAGCTGGGCTTCCACGGCACCGACGTCAGCCACATGCACGCGCGCGACAGGCGCGTGGGCTTCGTATTTCAGCACTATGCGCTGTTCCGCCACATGACGGTGTTCGACAATATCGCCTTCGGCCTGACCGTGCTGCCGCGCCGCGAGCGGCCGAATGCCGCGGCGATCAAACAGAAAGTCACTCAGTTGCTGGACATGGTGCAGCTTGGCCATTTAGCCAATCGCTACCCGTCGCAGCTGTCCGGCGGCCAGAAACAGCGCGTGGCGCTGGCGCGCGCCCTGGCGGTGGAACCGCAGATTCTGCTGCTGGATGAACCGTTCGGCGCGCTGGATGCGCAGGTGCGCAAAGAGCTGCGCCGCTGGCTACGTCAGCTGCATGAAGAGCTGAAATTCACCAGCGTGTTCGTCACCCACGATCAGGAAGAGGCGATGGAAGTGGCCGACCGCATCGTGGTGATGAGCCAGGGCAATATCGAACAGGTTGGCTCGCCGGAGGAGATTATGCGCGAGCCGGCCAGCCGCTTCGTGCTGGAGTTTATGGGGGAAGTGAACCGTCTGAACGGCGAAATTCGCGGCTCCCAGCTGTTCGTCGGCGCGCACCAGTGGCCGCTGTCGTTCCAGCCGATGCACCAGGGCAGCGTCGATCTGTTCCTGCGCCCGTGGGAAATGGAAGTGGCGACCGAGAGCAGCGAGCGCTGCCCACTGCCGGTTCAGGTGTTGGAAGTCAGCCCGCGCGGCCATTTCTGGCAGCTGACGGTGCAGCCGATCGGCTGGCACCAGGAACCGATCGGCGTGGTGCTGCCGGAAGGCAACGCTACGCCGGTGCGCGGCGGCCGTTATTACGTCGGCAGCCTCAATGCGCGGCTGTATGCCGGCGATCAACTGCTGCAACCTGTTGCGTTAGCCAAAAGCGCCTGATAGGTTTTAGCCAGTCCTTTTCTTTAAGGCAACCCCGGGGTTGCCTTTTTACTTTACGCACACCAACACACAGGCAAAGATCGTGACAACGCTCGAACAATGCATCGGGAATACCCCGCTGGTACAACTGCAACGGCTGGCCGCCCAGGCGGGCAGCGAGGTATGGGTCAAACTGGAAGGCAACAATCCGGCGGGATCGGTGAAGGATCGCGCCGCGTTGGCGATGATCCAGCAGGCGGAGCTGCGCGGTGAGATCAAGCCCGGCGACGTGCTGATCGAGGCTACCAGCGGCAACACCGGCATTGCACTGGCGATGATCGCTGCATTGAAAGGTTATGCGCTGAAGCTGCTGATGCCGGAGAACATGAGCCTGGAGCGGCAGGCGGCGATGCGCGCCTACGGTGCGGAACTGATCCTGGTCAGCCGTGAGCAGGGGATGGAAGGGGCGCGCGATCTGGCGCTGGAGATGCAGCGCCAGGGGCAGGGCAAGGTGCTGGATCAGTTTAACAATTTCGACAATCCCTATGCCCACTTCACTACCACCGGCCCGGAGATCTGGCGCCAGACCGAAGGGCGCATCACGCACTTCGTTTCCAGCATGGGCACCACCGGCACCATTACCGGCGTGGGCGGTTACCTGAAGAGCCAGAATCCGCAGGTGCAGATCATTGGCCTGCAGCCGGCGGAAGGCAGCAGCATCCCCGGCATTCGCCGTTGGGCGCCCGCTTACCTGCCGGGTATTTTCCGCCCGGAGCTGGTGGATCAGGTGTTGGATATCGAGCAGCGCGATGCCGAGCAGACCATGCGCCAGCTGGCGCAGCGTGAAGGCATTTTCTGCGGCGTCAGCTCCGGCGGTGCGGTGGCCGGCGCCCTGCGCGTCGCGGCGGCTAATCCCGGCAGCGTGGTGGTGGCGATCGTCTGCGATCGCGGCGACCGTTACCTCTCCACCGGCGTGTTCGACTGAGCGTTCCTTCCCGGCGGCGCGTCCCGCCGGGAAACGCCTTCTCACCTCCCTGTTACAGACTGCCTGTCCGGCCCGCCGACGCGGCGGCTATCGCCTGCTCGCGCGCCAATCCCCTGACTGAAGTAGAGAAATCGCGCGACAGCGGCCACACTAACGGTGGCGAGACGCCAAGAGCGATGTGTAAGGATTGAGTAAAACCGGCTGCAGGCCGGCGGAATTGGCGGGAAAATAACGAAAATCGGTGAAGGAGCAAGGCATGAAAATTTTACTGGTCGACGATGATCTGGAGCTTGGCACCATGCTGAGCGAATACCTGACGGGCGAAGGCTTCGACGCCACGCTGGTGCTGACCGGCAAGGCGGGGGTAGAGGGCGCGCTGTCGGGCGACTATACCGCGATGATCCTCGACATCATGCTGCCGGACATGAGCGGCATCGACGTGCTGCGCGACGTGCGTAAAAAGAGCCGGCTGCCGATCATCATGCTGACTGCCAAAGGCGACAACATCGATCGGGTGATTGGCCTGGAGATGGGGGCCGACGATTACATGCCCAAGCCATGCTATCCGCGCGAATTGGTGGCGCGTCTGCGCGCGGTGCTGCGCCGTTTCGAAGAGCGGCCGCAAGAGGCGGAGGACGAGGCCGCCATCAGCTTCGGCGAGCTGACGCTGAACCCTTCAACCCGCAGCAGCGAATGGCGCGGTAAGGCGTTTGATCTGACGGCTTCGGAATTCAATCTGCTGGAGCTGTTGCTGCGCGCGCCGGACCGCGTGGTGTCGAAGGACGAACTGTCCGAGAAGGGGCTGGGTCGCCCGCGCGAGGCCTATGATCGCAGCGTGGACGTGCATATCAGCAATATCCGCCAGAAGTTGAGCGCGCTGGCCGGCAGTAAGCTGAGCATCGAGACGGTGCGCAGCATCGGCTATCGCATACGGTAACCAGACATGCGCGGAAGACTGTTCTGGAAAATTTTGCTCGGCTTTTGGCTGACCTTCCTCATTATGACGCAGGCCTTGTGGGTGGCGTTTTCTCTTTATGGCGACCGCTATGTGCCGCCGGAGAATTCCATGGCGCGGCGGGCGATAGGCCTGCAGCTGACCTCCGCCGCCACCCAGTTGCGCAGTGGCGGCATGCCGGCGCTGGAAGCCCTGACGCGTGACTGGCCGGAGGACGATCGGCGTCTACTGTCGGTGACCCCGATGACCCAACCGCCGCCTGAGCCGGAAGAACCGGTGTTTGAAGGGCGACGGATGCCGAAAGAGATTTCCGCCTGGGTGCAGACCGGAGAAGGGCAGGGTTACTGGCTGAGTTATAACGTGCGCGGGCTGCGGGAAGAGTATCGGCCGGAGCGGCGTTCCCACTTCTTCAACATTCCAGCACCGATGCTGTGGGTCGGCGGGCTGGGCGGTTTGCTGTTCAGTGCCGTGCTGGCCTGGAACCTGACCCGGCCGATGCGCCAGCTGCGCGGCGGCCTGGATCGGGTGGCGCAGGGCGATCTGTCGGTGCGGCTGTACCCAAATATGCGGCGGCGTCATGACGAGCTGTCCGACGTGGCGCGCGATTTCGATACCATGGCCGAGCGGCTGGAGCTGCTGGTCAGCGCCCGCGAGCAGTTGCTGCACGATGTTTCGCACGAACTGCGTTCACCGTTGGCGCGCCTGCAGCTGGCGATCGGCCTGGCGCGACAGAATGCCGGCAATGTCGAAACCTCGCTCAAGCGCATCGAACATGAGTCGGGGCGGTTGGACAAAATGATCGGCGAGCTGCTGGCTCTGTCGCGTACCGAACACAGCAGCTTGCCGGACGAAGAGTATTTCGATCTGTACGGTCTGGTGGACGCGGTGGTGAGCGATGCGCGCTACGAGGCGCAGGTTCCCGGCGTGGATATCGTGCTGCAGGCCGAATCGGACGTGGAGTATACCGTCAAGGGCAATGCGGAGCTGATGCGGCGTGCGGTGGATAACGTCGTGCGCAATGCGTTGCGCTTCTCCAGCCACGGCCAGCGGGTGACGGTGGCGCTGTCGCGCGTCGATAACCAGTTCCAGATCGCCGTCAGCGATCAGGGGCCGGGTGTCGAGGAGTCGAAGCTGTCGAGCATCTTCGATCCTTTCGTACGCGTGAAATCGGCGCTGTCGGGCAAGGGCTACGGCCTGGGGCTGGCGATTACCCGCAAGGTGGTGCTGGCGCACGGCGGCCAGGTTGAGGCTCGCAACGGCGACAAAGAGGGGCTGGTCATCACTCTGCGCGTGCCGCGCTGGTCGTCATGACGCAGCGAGATGGGGATACCCCGAAGGGATAAAAAAACGGCGCCGAGGGCGCCGTTTTTTATTGCTCATCCGCGATTACTTCTTGATGCGGATGATCGGGGTTTCGCCAACGGTCACGCTGCCCGACAGTTTGATCAGCTCTTTGATCTCGTCCATGTTGGAGATAACGACCGGCGTCAGGGTAGACTTGGCTTTTTCTTCCAGCAGTGGCAGGTTGAACTCGATAACGACGTCGCCTTTCTTGACGCGCTGGCCTTCTTCGGCGATGCGTTTGAAGCCTTCGCCTTTCAGTTCTACGGTATCGATGCCGAAGTGGACGAACAGCTCAATGCCGCTGTCGGATTCGATAGAGAATGCATGGTTGGTTTCGAAAATCTTGCCGATGGTGCCGTCAACCGGAGCAACCATTTTGTTGCCGGCCGGTTTGATGGCGATACCGTCGCCAACGATTTTTTCAGCGAACACTACGTCCGGCACATCTTCGATATTGACGATTTCGCCAGAAAGGGGAGCGACGATCTCGATAGTGCCCGTGTCTTTCTTGTCATCAGAAACCAGAGATTTCAGTTTATCGAACAAACCCATGATCTTCTCCTAAGCATTAAATTGGGCGGCGTTCCAGTGTCGTGGAAGTTTAGCAGAGCGTTTTTTCTTCGATGAATTTATTGACGCAATTCATCAGGTCTTGTGCCGTTGGCTGTGCCAAGGCCTGCGCTGCCAACGCCTTCACATCTTCGAAATTCGTGTTACGAATAATTTTCTTGATGCGCGGGATTGAAATCGCACTCATGCTGAACTCATCCAGCCCCATGCCCAATAACAACAGTGTAGCACGCTCATCACCAGCCAGTTCGCCGCACATGCCGGTCCACTTGCCTTCCGCGTGAGATGCATCAATAACCTGTTTGATCAGGCCAAGCACTGATGGGGACATCGGGTTATAGAGATGAGAAATCAGCTCGTTGCCGCGATCTACCGCCAGAGTATACTGGGTTAGATCGTTTGTCCCAATACTAAAGAAGTCGACTTCTTTCGCCAGGTGGTGAGCAATGACCGCCGCAGCCGGTGTTTCCACCATCACGCCCACTTCGATGCTCTCGTCAAACGCCTTGCCTTCTTCGCGCAGCTGCGCTTTCAGCGTCTCGATTTCGCCTTTCAGATCGCGCACTTCTTCCACGGAGATGATCATCGGGAACATGATGCGCAGTTTGCCGAACGCCGAGGCGCGCAGGATGGCGCGCAGCTGGGCGTGCAGGATTTCACGGCGGTCCATCGCGATGCGGATGGCGCGCCAGCCGAGGAACGGGTTCTCTTCCTTCGGCAGGTTCATGTACGGCAGGTCTTTGTCGCCGCCGATGTCCATGGTGCGGACGATCACCGCCTGCGAGCCCATGGCTTCCGCCACGGCCTTGTAAGCCTGGAACTGCTCGTCTTCGGTCGGCAGCGAGTCGCGGTCCATGAACAGGAATTCAGTACGATACAGGCCGACGCCTTCCGCGCCGTTGCGCTCTGCACCCGCGACGTCGCGCACGGTGCCGATGTTGGCGCAGACTTCAACCTGATGGCCGTCCAGCGTAATCGCCGGCAGGTCCTTCAGCTTGGCCAGATCGTTTTTCTCGGTGATGTATTGGTTCTGGGCGGCTTTCAGCTGATCGATAACGTCAGCGGTCGGGTTAACGTAAATCTGGTTGTTAACCGCGTCCAGAATCAGGTAGTCGTCGTTTTTCACCTGCTTGGTCACGTCGCTGGTGCCGACGATCGCCGGCAGCTCCAGGGAGCGCGCCATGATGGAGGTATGGGAGGTACGGCCGCCGAGGTCGGTGATGAAGCCCAGCACTTTGTCCAGGTTCAGCTGTGCGGTCTCGGACGGGGTCAGATCGGTGGCCACCAGGATCACTTCGTCCTGAATGGAGCCCAGATCGACGATCGGCATGCCCAGGATGTTTTGCAGCAGGCGCTTGCCGATGTCGCGCACGTCGGCGGCGCGTTCTTTCAGGTATTCGTCGTCCAGCTCTTCCAACGCTTTCGCCTGGCCTTCGATCACGGTGTAGGCGGCGGCGTCTGCGGAGGCCAGATCGTCTTTGATTAGGGCTATGATTTCCTGCTCAAGCTCTTCGTCTTCCAGCAACATGATGTGGCCTTCGAAGATAGCTTCCTTCTCTTCGCCGAAGGTTTCGCCAGCTTTGGTCTTGATCGCTTCCAGCTGTTCGGACGCTTTCGCGCGGCCGGCCAGAAAACGTGAGACTTCCTGCTCTACTTGATCAGCAGAGATTTTCTTCCGGTTGATGACGATGTCGTCTTCTTTCAGCAAGAGAGCCTTACCAAAAGCGATGCCCGGTGATACTAAAATGCCTGAAATCATAACCCTACCTTACTCTTGACTGGTGTTAACTAAAAAGACGGGCCGATTACTCAAGCTCTGCCATCAGTTTTACCAAGTGCTCAACGGCTTTCTGCTCGTCTTCACCTTCAGCTGAGATGGTCACTACGGTCCCTTGAGTCAGCCCCAGAGTTTGCAGTTTGAACAGGCTTTTAGCGCTGGCGCTTTTGCCGTTGGAGGTCACGGTGATGTCAGACGTGAAGCCTTTGGCTTCTTTAACGAACTGAGCGGCAGGGCGAGTATGCAGACCATTCGGAGCGGTAATAGTAACTTCTTGCTGGAACATTGATGTTTCCCCAACTTATTGGATTAATGTTGTGGAGTTAAAGTTTAGCCCAGGGGGCTGACTTTAACTTGTCTGGTTATAGCGCCTGACTATGGACAGGGGCGAACGTTGATGCAACAGAAAACGACGCGTTAGGCACTTCAGATCAAAAAACTCGGCTTTAGACGTCGTTCCAATCCGCTCCCCATTATGCCCGATTCGCCGCGTCGGCGACAGATGAGTAAATCGATTCAGCCTCGACCGGGCTCGGAGAGTGATTAATTTTGCGCATCGAAATAATGCACCGTTAAATACTAAAGGCGACGGGCAAAAGCAATCTTGGACTGCTATAAAGTTTGATCCAGTCCACAAAAAAGCACCCTACAGGGTGCTTTTTTTGCGATTTGTGCAGTGGCGGAATTACTGCTGCAATTCCTGCTCGGTGAACAGATCGGCGAACAGCGCGGTGCTGAGATAACGTTCGCCGGAAGAGGGCAGGATGACCACGATAGTCTTGTCGGCGAACGCCGGTTCTTCGGCCAGTTTCACCGCCGCCGCGACCGCTGCGCCGGAGGAGATGCCCGCCAGGATGCCTTCTTCGTCCATCAGGCGGCGCGCCATGCTGATGGCTTCGTCGTTGGAGACTTTCTCGACGCGATCCACCAGATCCAGATCGAGGTTGCCCGGAATGAAGCCGGCGCCGATGCCCTGGATCTTGTGCGGGCCCGGCTTCAGCTCTTCACCGGCCAGCGCCTGGCTGATGACCGGCGAGTCGGTCGGCTCGACCGCCACGGTGGTGATGGCTTTGCCTTTGGTGTTTTTGATGTAGCGGCTGACGCCGGTCAGCGTGCCGCCGGTGCCGACGCCGGAGATGAACACGTCGACTTCCCCGTCGGTGTCTTCCCAGATTTCCGGGCCGGTGGTTTTTTCATGGATCGCCGGGTTGGCCGGGTTGCTGAACTGTTGCAGGATCAGGTAACGGTTCGGATCGGTGGCGACGATCTCTTCCGCCTTGGCGATGGCGCCCTTCATGCCTTTCGCCCCTTCGGTCAGCACCAGGTTGGCGCCCAGCGCTTTGAGCAGCTTGCGGCGCTCGATGCTCATGGTTTCCGGCATGGTCAGCGTCAGCTTGTAACCGCGCGCGGCGGCGACGAAGGCCAGCGCGATGCCGGTGTTGCCGCTGGTCGGCTCCACCAGTTCTTTACCGGCGGTCAGCACGCCGCGTTGTTCCGCATCCCAAATCATATTGGCACCGATGCGGCATTTGACGCTGAAGCTCGGGTTGCGTGATTCAACCTTGGCCAGAATGCGTCCGTTGCCGATACGGTTCAGACGAACCAGCGGCGTATGGCCGATTGTTAATGAGTTGTCTTCATATATCTTGCTCATAGCCCGTCCTTTAACTCTATGAAAATGTGGGGAACATCGAAAGCATACGCTAACAGTACCGGCAGGGAAGTAAAGAATTGGTATATCTATATGTTATTAGGAAATAAGTTTTAAGCACAATGATAAGGGCGCGAAATGCGCGCCCTGTCGAAAATTTCCGCGCTGTCGGCGGCAAAAAACGGCGGTTATCGGACGAATTGCGAGCGGTAGCGATCGACCCACATCGCGGTGGCGCCGCAGACGGCGACCGGCAGGATCACCAGGTTGAGGATCGGGATCATGGTGAACAGGCTGACCAGCGCGCCGAACTGCAGGTTGTCGGTTTTGTGCTGGCGCAGTGCGCGGCGCATATCGGCAAAGCTCACCTTGTGGTTGTCGAACGGATAGTCGCAATACTGGATCGCCAGCATCCAGGCGCTGAACAGGAACCACAGCACCGGCGCCACCGTTTGACCGATGCCGGGCACGAAGTACAGCGCCAGCAACAGCAGCGCGCGCGGCAGGTAATACATCAGCTTGCGCCATTCGCGCGCCATGATGCGCGGCAGATCTTTGGCGATGCCGAGCAGGCCGGTGTCCGGCAGCGGTTTGCCGGTCAGGCTGCCTTCGAGCTGTTCCGCCAGCAGGCCGCAGAACGGCGCGGCAATAAGATTGGTGATGGTGCTGAACAGATAGCTGAACACCAGCAGCACCGAAATGACCGCCAGCGGCCACAGCAGGTAGCTCAACCATTGCAGCCAGTCGGGAACGTGGCTCATCATCGCCGGGATCCAGTCGCCGAGGCGGCTGAACAGCCACCAGAAAGCGGAACCCATCAGCAGCACGTTGACCAGCAACGGCAGAACCACATAGCGTTTAATCCCCGGGCGTGAAATCAGACGCCAGCCTTCGGCGAAATAGTGAATGCCGCTGGTCGATCGGGGAGAGGGCTGCGTATAGGACATATCTTAAGTTATCTCGTTGTCTGAACAGGCATCATTATCATATAGGGATGATTTTCCACTGGCTAGGGTAGGGTTGGCTGAAAAACCAGCAGAAAAAGGCAGTATAATCATCTTTATTGGCATAAAGTTCAGCACGGACTTGCACTTGTGTGCGCGGGCAAATAGAGTTAAAGAGTGAATGTTTGCCGCGGTGGCAATGTATTGGAACAACAGAGATAGCAATGATGCAGGATTTGCGTCTGATATTAATCGTTGTTGGCGCGATCGCCATAATAGCGCTGTTATTGCACGGTCTGTGGACCAGTCGCAAAGAACGGTCAGCGCTCTTCCGCGATCGCCCAGCCAAACGTTCCCAAAAGGAACGTGAACAAACTCCGATCGACGATCTCGAAGAAGGCGTCGGTGAGGTGCGCGTACGCGCCGCTCACCCGCAAGACGAGCCGTCATTCGGCCATTTCGATGCCGCACGCGAAGAACCCGTGGCCGCGCCGAAGCCCGCTCCGGCGGCTGCGCCAGCGCCCCGCGCCGTTCAGCCGGCCGCTCATCAAACGCCGCCTCCGCTGTCTCAGCGGCCGGAGTACGATGACATCCTGCTGAACAACTACGCGCCGGACGAAGAACCGGCCGAACCGCAGCAACCGCAACCGGCCGCGCGCCGTGAGCCGCGCGTCGACGATCTGCCGCATGAACATGAGGCGCCGCAGAGGGCTGAACCGGCATTCCACGCCGAGCCGGCCCCTGTGCAGCCCGCGCCGGAAGTGAAGCCGGCGCAGGAGCCTGCGCCACAGCCACAACAGCCGGCGGCTGCGCCAATTCAGGCCAAGCTGAAAGAGACCGTGCTGGTGCTGCACGTCGCGGCCCATCAGGGCGGCGTAATCGGCGGCGAAGTGCTGCTGCAGAGCGTGTTGCAGGCGGGCTTCCAGTTTGGCGAGATGGGCATCTTCCACCGCCATATCAGCCCGGCCGGCAGCGGCCCGGTGCTGTTCAGCTTGGCGAACATGGTCAAGCCGGGGTCGTTCGATCCTGACATGATGTCCGACTTCTCCACGCCGGGCGTGTCGATGTTCATGATGGTGCCGTCTTACGGCGACGCCAATCAGAACTTCAAGCTGATGCTGCAGTCGGCACAGCGCATCGCCGACGACGTGGGCGGCGTGGTGCTGGACGACGAGCGCCGCATGATGACGCCGCAGAAGCTGGAAACCTACAAAGCGCGTATCCGTGAAGTGTTGGAAAACAACGCCTGACCGGATTGCCGCGCGCACTGAACATCCGTAACAACAAAGCCCCCGCTAGCCGGGGGTTTTTTATCTTTGATGGTGAGCCATGGAATCGATAATCCAACAAATCAATCAACTACGAGCCACACTGCGCCATCATGAATACCAGTATCATGTGCTGGATGCGCCCGAAGTGCCGGATGCGGAATATGACCGCCTGATGCGCGAGCTGCGCGAGCTGGAGAGCGAGCATCCGGAGCTGATCACCGCCGATTCGCCGACCCAGCGCGTGGGCGCGGCGCCGCTGGCGGCGTTCGACCAGGTGCGCCACGAAGTGCCGATGCTGTCGCTGGACAACGTGTTTGACGAAGAGAGCTTCCTGGCGTTTTACAAGCGCGTGCAGGACAGGCTCAAGAGCAGCGATCCGCTGACCTTCTGCTGCGAGCTGAAGCTGGATGGCCTGGCGGTCAGCCTGCTGTACGAAGACGGCGAACTGGTGCGCGCGGCGACGCGCGGCGACGGCACCACCGGCGAGAACATCACTACCAACGTGCGCACCATTCGCGCCATCCCGCTGCGCCTGACCGGCGACAACATCCCGCGCCGGCTGGAAGTGCGTGGCGAAGTGTTCATGCCGCAGGCCGGTTTCGAACAGATGAACGAAGAAGCCCGGCGCAAAGACGGCAAGGTATTCGCCAACCCGCGCAACGCCGCCGCCGGCTCGCTGCGCCAGCTCGATCCGCGCATTACCGCCAAACGTCCGCTGACCTTCTTTTGCTATGGTGTCGGCCTGCTGGAGGGCGGCGAGCTGCCGCGCAGCCACTTTGAACGCCTGATGCAGTTCAAGGCCTGGGGCCTGCCGGTCAGCGATCGCGCCCAGCGCCGCACCGGCAGCGAGGAAGTGCTGGCATTTTATCGCCAGGTCGAGCAGGACCGCGCGCAGCTCGGGTTCGACATCGACGGCGTGGTGATCAAGATTGACGATATCGATCTGCAGGAAACGCTGGGCTTTGTGGCGCGTGCGCCGCGTTGGGCGACGGCGTTCAAATTCCCGGCGCAGGAGCAGATCACCGTGGTGCGCGAAGTGGAGTTTCAGGTTGGCCGCACCGGTGCGATTACGCCGGTGGCGCGCCTTGAGCCGGTGCTGGTGGCCGGGGTGACCGTCAGCAACGCGACCTTGCACAACGCCGATGAAATTGAGCGTCTGGGGCTGCGCATCGGCGATACGGTGATCGTGCGCCGCGCCGGCGACGTGATCCCGCAGGTGGTGGGGGTGCTGGAAGACCGCCGGCCACAGGATGCGCGCGAAGTGGTGTTCCCGCTGCACTGCCCGGTGTGCGGTTCCGACGTTGAGCGCGTGGAAGGCGAGGCCGTGGCGCGCTGCACCGGCGGTCTTATCTGCGGCGCGCAGCGCAAAGAGGCGTTGAAGCACTTCGTTTCCCGCCGCGCGCTGGACGTTGAAGGCATGGGCGACAAGATCATCGAGCAGCTGGTGGACAAGGAGTACGTGAAGAACCCGGCCGATCTGTTCCGGCTGTCCGCCGGCATTCTGACCGGCCTGGATCGCATGGGGCCGAAATCGGCGCAGAATCTGGTCAACGCGCTGGAGAAATCCAAGCAGACCACCTTCGCCCGTTTCCTGTATGCGCTCGGCATTCGCGAGGTCGGTGAGGCGACCGCCGCCAACCTGGCCGCGCATTTCGGATCGCTCGAGAAGCTGTTCGCCGCCGATATCGAGGCGTTGAAAGAAGTGCCGGATGTCGGCGAAGTGGTGGCCAAACACACCCGCAATTTCCTCGATGAAGCGCTCAATCAGCAGGTGATCAACGAGCTGGTGGGCGCCGAGATCGGCATCCGCTGGCCGGCGCCGGTGGTGGTGGTGGTGGAAGAGATAGACAGCCCGTTCGCCGGCAAAACCGTGGTGCTGACCGGCTCGCTGAGCCAGCTGTCGCGCGACGAGGCCAAAGATCGCCTGACGGCGCTGGGCGCCAAGGTCAGCGGCAGCGTGTCGAAGAAAACCGATCTGGTGATCGCCGGCGAGGCGGCCGGCTCCAAGCTGGCGAAGGCGCAGGAGCTGGGTATCGCCGTGATCGACGAAGCGGAAATGATCCGCCTGCTGGGTGACTGATGGAAAAGGAAAACCTGCTGGAGATCGCCAATACCGTGATGCCGTTCGGCAAGTACCAGGGGCGGGTGCTGATCGACCTGCCCGAAGAGTACCTGCTGTGGTTCGCCCGCAAGGGCGAATTCCCCAAAGGCAAGCTCGGCATGCTGATGGAGATGACGCTGGCGATTAAAATCGAAGGGCTTGATCACCTGGTCAAGCCGCTGAAGAAAAGCTGATCTGACGGGCCTCGGCCCGTCTTTTGTTACCCGCGCGACGCCTGTGCGTTGGGCACCGGCTGTTGCGCCCGCTGCTTGCGCTGGTACCTTTTCGCCAGCACTGCGCAGGTCATCAACTGCACCTGATGAAACACCATCAGCGGCAGCACCATGATCCCCACCGTCGCCGCCGGGAACAGGATATTGGCCATCGGAATGCCGTTCGCCAGGCTCTTCTTCGAGCCGCAAAACACGATGGTGATCTCGTCCGCCTTGCTGAACCCCAGCCAACGTGCCATGTAAGTGTTCACCACCAGCACGATCGCCAGCAGCACGATGCTGCCGCCGACGATAAACGCCAGCGAACCAAGCCCTACCTGATGCCAGATACCGTGCGTCACCGCTTCGCTGAAGGCGGCGTACACCACCAGCAAAATCGAGGTCTGGTCGGTTTTGCCGATCAGCGGGCGATGGCGCTCGATCCAGCCGCCGATCAGCGGCCGCAGCAGGTGGCCAGCGACGAACGGCACCAGCAGCTGCAGCACGATCGAGCCCACCTGCCGCAGGCTGCCGGTATCGCCGTGCACATTCATCAGCAGGCCGACCAACAGCGGCGACACGAAGATCCCCAGCAGGCTGGAGGCGGAGGCGCTGCACACCGCCGCCGCCACGTTGCCGCCCGCCAGCGAGGTGAAGGCGATGGCCGATTGCACGGTGGCGGGCAGGATGCACAGGTAGATGAAACCGGCGTACAGCTCGGGGCTGACGTCGATCGGCGCCCACCAGGCGAACAGCATGCCCAGCGCCGGAAAAATGATGAAGGTGCTGAACATCACCCACAGATGCAGCCGCCAGTTGTTGCTGCCGGCCAGGATGGCCTCGCGCGACAGCTTGGCGCCGTGCATGAAGAACAGCAAGGCGATGGCGGCGATGGTCAGGGCGTTGAGCCAGCCGACGAACTCACCGCGTGCCGGCAGGAACGACGCCAGCAGTACGGTGGCGATCAGCGTCAGGGTAAAACGATCGGGCAGAAATCTCATGGCGGTGCGCTCAGGGTAGAAAATCGATGGGGCTATTCTCACGCGCGGGGATATAATAATTAAATTGATTTATTTAATTCATATATGAATAAAACACATGAATTACTCACTCAAACAGCTGCGGGTGTTTGTCGCCATCGCTCGCCACGGCAGTTTCAGCCGCGCCGGCGAGGCGATCGGTCTGACGCAATCGGCGGTCAGCCACAGCGTGAAAGAGCTGGAAGCGGAGGTCGGCGTTCGCCTGCTGGATCGCACCACGCGTGAAGTGGTGTTGACCGATGCCGGCCTGCGGCTGGCCAACCGGGTCGAACGGTTGCTGGACGAGCTGCAGACCACTCTGCTGGATGTGCGCAGCTTTGGCGTACAGCGCAGCGGTACGGTGCGGGTGGCGACGAGCCAGACCATTTCCGCCCATCTGATGCCGCAGTGCATCGCCGCCGGCGAGCGCCAATACCCGGAGATCCGCATCATGCTGCGCGATCAGGCGCAGCAGCAGGTGCTGCACAGCGTGCGCAACGCGGAGGTGGATTTCGGCATCGTGGTCGATCCGGTGCAGGCGGTGGATCTGGAGTGCGAAGCGGTGCTGCACGAGCCGTTCCTGTTGCTGTGCCGCGACGATCATCCGTTCGCGGCGCAGCAGGCGGTGCATTGGTCGGCGCTGAACGGTTGCCGCCTGGTGTTGCAGGACTATGCGTCGGGCAGCCGACCGCTGATCGACAGCGCGCTGAGGCAGCAGGGCGTGGAGGCGCAGGTAGTGCAGGAAATCGGCCATCCGGCCACGCTGTTCCCGATGGTGGCGGAGGGGATCGGCATCAGCATTTTCCCGGCGTTGGCGCTGCCGCTGCCGGAAGGGGGGCGGCTCCGGGTGCGTCGGCTGGTGCCGGAGATCAACCGCGCGTTGATGCTGGTGCGGCGCAAGAACCGCTCGCTGACGCCGGCGGCGGAGGCCATCTGGCAGGTGGCGCGTCAGCAGGCGGCGCTGCTGCACCAGCGCCGGCAGGAAAACGCGGCATATTGACTCAGATATAGACGTCCACCGCGTTGAGCGGCGTCGGGCGGTTTACGCCGTCGCCGGATTGCGCTGCGGCTTTTGCCATCTGCTCCTGCTGCTGCTTTTCCATTTCTTCTTTCTGGATGCGTGCGATCTCGGCTTGCAACATCTTGATCTGCGCTTCGATCAGCTGTTTCTGCTTTTCGATTTCCTTAGGATCGGCGTCGGAGTCCTTTAGCTCCACCAACTTTTGCTGCAGCGACTGAATCTGCCGGTTCAGCGCCTTGATGCGGGCCGAGGCGCGGCTTTCGTTGAGGTTGACCGGTTCGTCATTGCCGTTGGCGCGTTCTTTTTTCTCCATCTTGCCGCCTTGCGGCTGGTTGTTGACCGGTTTGGCCATCAGCAATTCGCCCTGATGGCCCGGCGCGCTGAACACGTTGCTGACGCCGGGAACGGTATTTTTGATCGGTACGATCATGGTGATGGTGGTCGACATGAATGCTCTCCCTGAGTCGGTATATCGCTGTTCAGGGTATCGGCAGCGGCGGCTAAATCTTTACCTGCCGCAGGCGCGGCCAACGCTGCAGCCAGCCTTTGTCGAGCACGCGCTGGGCATAGGCCGCGCGATCGCCGTTTTTCGCGTTAAAGGTAATGGTGTCGTCGAACAGCGCCGCGAGCCCGAAGGGGGCCACCAGCGTGATGCTGTCGTCGGCGTTCAGGCGCGCGCCGATCGCCGTTTCCACTTCGGTCCAGAAGCTGATGGCCTCTTCGCTGTCGCGATAAGGCGCCCGGCCGCCGCGCAGGTGCATGCGCGCCTGGTTCTTGACCGACCAAGGTCGCGGCAGCCACTGTTGCAAACGCACCTCCAGCATGCGATCGCGCTCAGCGTCCGCACGCTCCGCATCGAAGTGGATCACGTCGATATCGTTGAGCGGCGTGGGCTCCGTATAGCCATGGCGCCGATCCCACACCAGATTGCGCACAAAGCCGGCGCCGAGGCACCAGTCATTCAAGCCGAGCCGGCGCACGGTGCGCAGGGCGGCCATGCGTGCGTTATCTTGTTGCAGCCAGTCGATAATTTGCCGTTGCGGATCCATCACCCCTCCTGTTTTCGCGGCTACTGTAACCCGAAGCGGCAACGGGTGAAATGGGGGAAAGCGTGATGGCGGCGATCGCGTGCAAAATAATTTTCTTTTCCCACTGACTACACTTGGTGCAGGGCTTTTATCTCGTCACGCAGGGCAAGGGAGGGGGCTATGTTTCAGGCAACGGTGGGCCAACGCGGCTATCGCTTTGGCGATCTGCGCCAGCTGATGGCGAAAGCATCGCCGGCGCGTTCCGGCGATTATCTGGCGGAGGTGGCGGCGGAGAGCGCCGAAGAGCGCATGGCGGCGCGCATCGCGCTGGCGGATGTGCCGCTCAAGGCGTTCCTGCAGCAGGTGCTGGTGCCGTACGAACAGGACGAGGTGACGCGCCTGATTATCGACAGCCACGACGCCGCCGCCTTTGAGCCCATCTCGCACCTCACGGTCGGCGATTTTCGCGACTGGCTGCTGAGCGAGCAGGCGGACAGCGCCATGCTGGCGCAGGTGGCCGCCGGCATTACGCCGGAGATGGCGGCGGCGGTAAGCAAGATCATGCGCAATCAGGATCTGATCCTGGTGGCGAAGAAATGCCGGGTGGTGACGCGCTTTCGCAATACCATCGGCCTGCCGGGCCACCTCAGCGTGCGGCTGCAGCCCAATCACCCGACCGACAGCCTGCAGGGCATCGCCGCCAGCATGCTGGACGGTCTGCTGTACGGCAGCGGCGACGCGGTGGTCGGCATCAACCCGGCCAGCGACAGCCTGCCGCTGCTGGAAAAGCTCAACTACATGCTGGACGACGTGATCCAGCGCTTCGCCATACCCACCCAATCCTGCGTGCTGACCCACGTGACCAACACGCTGCGGCTGATGGAGCGCGGCGCGCCGGTGGATCTGGTGTTTCAGTCGATCGCCGGCACCGAGGCGGCCAATCGCGGTTTCGGCATCAGCCTGGCGCTGCTGGCGGAGGCGCAGCAGGCGGCGCTGAGCCTCAGGCGCGGCACGCTGGGCGATAACGTGATGTATTTCGAAACCGGGCAGGGCAGTTGCCTGTCCGCCAACGCGCATCACGGCGTCGATCAGCAGACCTGTGAGGCGCGCGCCTATGCGGTGGCGCGCCATTTCTCGCCGCTGCTGATCAACACCGTGGTGGGGTTTATCGGCCCCGAATACCTGTATGACGGCAAACAAATTATCCGCGCCGGGCTGGAGGATCATTTCTGCGGCAAGCTGCTCGGCCTGCCGCTGGGCTGCGACGTCTGCTACACCAACCATGCCGAAGCCGATCAGGACGACATGGACACGCTGCTGACGCTGTTGGCCGCCGCCGGGCTGACGTTCCTGATCGGCGTGCCGGGCGCGGACGACATCATGCTCAATTACCAAAGCACTTCGTTCCACGATGCGCTCTATATCCGTGAACTGCTGGGGCTGAAGCACGCGCCGGAGTTCGCCGCCTGGCTGGCGGCGATGAACATCACCGACGAGCGCGGGCGGCTGCGCGACGCCGCCGCCAACCACCCGCTGTTGCTGGCGCTGCAGGGAGAACGGACATGAGCAAACCGGTTCACGTCAACAGTTGGGACTCGCTGCGCGCCTTTACCGACGCGCGCATCGCGTTGGGGCGCACCGGCGCCAGCCTGCCGACCGACGAGCTGCTGCGCTTCGGCCTGGCCCATGCCCAGGCGCGCGACGCGGTGCATCAGCCTTTCGACAGCGAGCGGCTGGCGGCGGATTTGCACCAGGCCGGTTGGCCCTCGCTGGCGGTGCACAGCCAGGCCGCCGACCGCGCCGCCTATCTGCGCCGTCCGGATCTGGGGCGGCGATTGGCGTCGGACAGCCGCAGCCTGCTGCTTGGCTCACCATCGCGCCGTGTCGATCTGCTGCTGGCGGTGGCGGATGGCCTTTCTTCCAAGGCGGTGCACCGCCAGGCATTGCCGCTGCTGCAGGCGCTGCGGCCCTATCTCGATACGCTGGGGCTGAACGTCTCACCGGTGGTGTTGGCGCATCAGGCGCGGGTGGCGCTGGGGGATGAGATTGGCGAATGCCTGCAGGCCCGGGCGGTGGCGGTGCTGATCGGCGAACGGCCGGGGCTGTCGTCGCCGGACAGCCTGGGCATTTATTTGACCTGGGAGCCGAATGCGCGCAGAACGGACGCCGAGCGTAACTGCATCTCCAACGTGCGGCCGGAGGGGCTGGATTACCCGCAGGCGGCGTTCCGTCTGGCCTGGCTGCTGGAGCAGGCGTTCCAGCGGCGGCTGAGCGGCATCGAGCTGAAGGACGAGAGCGACAATCCGGCGCTGCACAACCGGGTGACACCGCTTTACCCCCAGCTGGGCGGCTGACCGAGGGTTTGCTGCAGCAGGGCGGTGAAGGCCGCCAGCCGGGCGGACACCTTCGCCATCGGGCGCAGCAGATAGATGCCTTGCTGCTCATGGCGCGGATCTTCGAGCATCTGAACCAGTTGCCCATTCTGCACGTCCGGCCCCACCACCCAGTTGGGCAGGAAGGCAATGCCGAGGCCGAGCAGCGCCGCCTGGCGCTGCGCGGTGAAGTCGTCGCAGCGCAGCGCCATGGTGCAGCGGCTCATCAGCGCCGCGTCGAGGATCTGCGCCCAGCAGGCCGGCTGCTGTTTGTGGTAGCGGGCGATCAGCCGATGCTGCGGCAACGCTTCCAGATCGCTCGGCAGGCCATAGCGGGCGACGTAGGCGGGGCTGGCGCACATCACCCAGCGTTGCGTGGCGATACGGCTGGCGTACAGCGCGCTGTCCTTCTGTTCGCCGATGCGGAGGGCGGCGTCCAGCCGTTCCTGCGTCGGATCGGTCTGGCGTTCGGTCAGATCGAGATCGATAGACAGCTGAGGATAGCGTTCCGCCAGCGTCGGCAGCAGCGGCAGCACATAGGTTTTGCCGAAGGTCGGCAGGCAGCTGATGCGCAGCGTGCCCTGCGGCGTTTCGTTCAGCGCGTTCAGCTCGGCGTGAATGCCGGTAATGTCCGTCATCAGCGCGGCGGCGCGCGTCAGCAGCAGCTCGCCGGCGTCGGTCAGCAGCAGCCCACGGGTGGAGCGGACGAACAGCGTGGCGCCGAGCGCGCTTTCCAGGGCGTCGATATGGCGCACCAGCGAGGAGGGCACCATGCCCAGCCGGCGAGCGGCGGCGGAAAAGCTGCCCAGGCGGGCCACGTCGAGAAAGATCGGCAGATGTTCAACATAACGGGCGTCATTCATTTTTGCATTATATGCAAAAGCGTTTCTTATGAATACCCGCTTCTCTGTCGGCGGCGCTGCGGCTACTCTGGCTGCGGGTTGACGGCGGCTTCAACGCCGCTGCATCCCGGCCGTATAGAGAGAAAACGCATAAACCTCGCGGCGCTTAGCACTAAATAACAGATGTTTTTCCCAGGCTGCATGAGCCGCCTGCGGAGTTGATTGTCGCTCCAACACCAGATTAACCGTTCAATTTGATATCTGACTCGGCATTAATGATTAGTGAGCCTTTACTTTCACACGTCATGCCGTGGGTTCTGGATATCGGCCGGCCAGCCGTGCCGGTTTTTTTGTCGCCTCAGGCTGAATCGTTCCAACTGATGAACGCGCCTTGGGGGGCATCTTGGCCCACCGTCGGTGGGTCTTTTGAACGCGCAGGATCGCGATCCCGCGCTGGTGGAGGAGTGAGTCATGAACGAAAAACACGGGTGTTCCTGTGCGCGCCATTTGGCGCAGGGTTTTGCCAGGCAGTCGATCAACGCCGGGGAGGGCGAAATCTATCAAATCTCGCTGATGAGCGCGCTCATCGACGGGGTCTACGAGGGTGAAACCACCATTGCCGAGTTGCTCAAACACGGTGATTTCGGCCTCGGCACCTTCAATCACCTGGATGGCGAACTGATCGCTTTCGACCAGGAAATACACCAGCTGCGCGCCGACGGCAGCGCCCGCCCAGCCGGTTTGCAACAGAAAACCCCTTTCGCCGTCGTCACCTTTTTCCAGCCCAGTATCAGCCAGCAGTTCGACCGGCCGATCACCAAGGCGCAGCTGCACCAATGCATCGATGAACAGGTCGCCTCGCCGAACCTGTTTTGCGCGGTGCGGGTCGACGGTGAGTTCAGCCACGTGGAAACCCGCACCGTGCCGCGTCAGGAACGGCCCTATCGCCCGATGCTGGAAGCGATAGAAGAGCAGCCGACCTTCTCGTTTCATCAACGGCGCGGCACGCTGGTCGGCTTCCGCTCGCCGGATTACATGCAGGGCATCGGCGTGGCCGGCTATCACGAACATTTCGTTACCGACGACCGCAGCGGCGGCGGCCACGTGCTGGATTACCAGCTCGATCACGGCCGCCTGCAGTTCGGCGTCATCACCCGTCTCAATCTTCAGTTGCCGCATGATGCGGATTTCTTGCGCGCCAACCTCTGCCCAGAGGATTTGGATCGCGCGATTCGTTCCGCCGAGGGCTAACCCCGGCGATCGTTTTCTTAGGAGGTGGAACCATGGCACAGGAAAAAACAGGCAATGACTGGCAATGCGGCGCCGATTTGGTGGTGAAAAATCTGGAAGCACAGGGCGTCAAACACGTTTTCGGCATTCCGGGCGCCAAGATCGACCGGGTGTTCGACTCGCTGGAGGACGCACCGTCGATTGAAACGGTGGTGGTGCGGCATGAGGCCAACGCGGCCTTTATGGCGGCGGCGGTCGGCCGCCTGACCGGCAAGGCCGGGGTGGCGCTGGTCACCTCCGGGCCGGGCAGCTCCAACCTGATCACCGGGCTGGCCACCGCCACCTCGGAGGGGGACGCGGTAGTGGCCTTTGGCGGGGCGGTGAAGCGCGCCGACAGCCTGAAGCAGACACACCAGAGCATGGATACCGTCAGCATGTTCCGGCCGGTGACCAAGTATTGCGCCGAAGTGCACGCCGGTTCGGCGATTTCCGAGGTGATCGCCAACGCCTTCCGCCGCGCCGAGTTTGGCCGGCCGGGAGCCTCGTTCGTCAGCCTGCCGATGGATATCGTCAATGAACCGGTCAGCGCGCCGGTGTTGGCCGGCTGCCGCTTGCCGCGCATGGGGGCCGCGGCGGCGGACGACATCCAGGCGGCGGTGAAGCTGATCCGCCAGGCCAAATGCCCGGTATTGCTGCTCGGTTTGCAGGCTAGCCGGCCGGAGAACAGCGAGGCGGTGCGCCATCTGCTGTACCGCACCCACATGCCGGTGGTCGGCACCTATCAGGCGGCGGGAGTGATCGACGTCAATCACTTCGCCCGTTTCGCCGGCCGCGTTGGCCTGTTCAACAATCAGCCGGCCGATCAGCTGTTGCAGAAGGCCGATCTGGTGGTGAGCGTCGGCTATGATCCGATCGAATACGATCCCTGCATGTGGAACAGTCATGGGCGGCTGAAACTGGTGCACATCGACGTGCTGCCGGCGGATATCGATACCTGCTATCGGCCTGACGTCGAGCTGGTGGGCAACATCAGCGCCACGTTGAACATGATGACCGAAACGTTCAATGAGGCGGTCTGCGTGCCGCCGGAGGTGGAGCTGATCCTCACCGATCTCGGCCGCCAGCGCACAGAACTGGCGGAGCGCGCCGCGCGCCGCGGCGGCATGCCGATCCACCCGCTGCGCATCGTCAAGGAGCTGCAGGATATCGTCAGCGACGACGTGACGCTGTGCGTGGACATGGGCAGCTTCCACATCTGGATCGCCCGCTATCTTTACAGCTTCCGCGCCCGCCAGCTGTTGATCTCCAACGGCCAGCAAACCATGGGGGTGGCGCTGCCGTGGGCCATCGGCGCGGCGTTGGTGCGCCCCGGCGACAAGGTGGTGTCGATCTCCGGCGACGGCGGATTCATGCAGTCGAGCATGGAGCTGGAGACCGCGGTGCGGCTGAAAAACAACATCGTGCACGTGATCTGGGTCGATAACGCCTACAATATGGTGGAGATGCAGGAAGTGAACAAATACCAGCGCAAATCCGGCGTGGAGTTCGGGCCGATTGACTTCAAGGCCTATGCGGAATCCTGCGGCGCGGTCGGTTTCGCCGTGCAGTCGGTGGACGATCTGCGGCCGATGCTGCGCAAGGCGATGGCGATCCAGGGGCCGGTGGTGGTGGCCATTCCGGTCGACTACGCCGACAACTATAAGCTGATGGCGCAGATGAACTTCAGCCAGATGATTTAATTTCATCATCGCGTGGTTTCACCGGGGCAGGCCGCTTGCGCGCCTGCCCGTTTTTATGCGCGGAATTTGTCCTTTACATCGCTAACTGCATGATTTATTGCTATCCGTTGGGCTGTTTTTTCACCACTGGGGATAGCGCAATGAAAAGAAAAGCAATAACGATCGGGCTGCTGGCGTTGGCGATTGCCGGCGGCGTGCGGGCCAATACGCTGGTCTACTGTTCTGAAGGCTCGCCGGAAGGTTTCAACCCGCAGCTGTTCACCTCCGGCACCACGGTGGATGCCAGCTCGGCGGCGATCTACAACCGGCTGGTGGATTTCAAACCCGGCACCGTCGAGCTGCAACCCAGCCTGGCGGAAAGCTGGGAGGTCAGCGAAGACGGCAAGCGCTATACCTTCCACCTGCGCAAGGGCGTGGCATTCCAGAGCAATAAATATTTTACCCCCACCCGCGATTTCAACGCCGATGACGTCATCTTCTCGTTTATGCGCCAGAAGGACGCCAACAACCCGTATCACAAGGTCTCCAACGGCGCCTACACCAACTTCGAGTCGATGGAGTTCGGCACGCTGATTGACCGGATCGTCAAGGTGGATGACCACACCGTGCGCTTTGAGCTCTCCCGCGCCGAGGCGCCGTTCGTCGCCGATCTGGGCATGTACTTTGCCACCATTTTATCGGCGGAATATGCCGACGCGATGCTGAAGGCCGGCACGCCGCAGCGGGTGGACAACGATCCGATCGGCACCGGGCCGTTCCAGCTGGTGCAGTACCAGAAGGACGCAAAAATCCTCTACAAGGCGTTCGACCGCTACTGGGAAGGCAAACCGAAGATCGATCGGCTGGTGTTCTCGATCACGCCGGATGCGACGGTGCGTTACGCCAAACTGCAAAAGAACGAGTGCCAGGTGATGCCGTTCCCCAACCCGGCGGATCTGGCGCGCATGCGGCAGGACGGCAACCTGCAGGTGATGGAAAAATCCGGCCTGAATATCGGCTTCCTGGCGTTCAACACCCAGAAGAAGCCGTTGGATAACGTCAAGGTGCGCCAGGCGTTGGCGCTGGCTGTCAACAAGCCGGCGATCATCGACGCGGTGTTCCACGGCGCCGGCCAGCCGGCCAAGAATCTGCTGCCGCCGACCCAATGGGGCAGCAACGCGCAGCTCGAAGATTATCCGTATTCGCCGGAACGGGCGAAGCAGCTGCTGCAGGAGGCCGGGCTGGGGCAGGGGTTCGATATCGATCTGTGGGCGATGCCGGTGCAGCGGCCCTATAACCCCAACGCCAAGCGCATGGCGGAGATGATCCAGGCCGACTGGGCCAAGATCGGCGTGCGCGCCAAAATCGTCACCTTCGAGTGGGGCGAGTATTTGCAGCGGATTAAAAACGGCGAGCACCAGACCGCGCTGATGGGCTGGACCACCGCCAACGGCGATCCGGACAACTTCTTCGGCCCGCTGTTCACCTGCGCTTCGCTCGGCGGCTCCAACTCGGCGAAATGGTGCTACAAACCGTTCGACCAGTTGATCCTGCAGGCGCGCGAGGAGAACGATCACGCCAAACGGGTGGCGATGTATCAGCAGGCGCAGGTGGTGATGCACGATCAGATGCCGGCGCTGATGATTGCGCACTCGACCATCTTCGAACCGGTGCGCAAGGAAGTAAAAGGCTACGAGATAGACCCGTTCGGCAAACACATCTTCAAACAGGTGTCGCTGGAGAAATAACCACGAGGCCGGGTTAACCCGGCCTTTTTCATGCCTGCGGCGCGTCGCAGTGATAGCGGCCGCGCGGGATCACCAGCGGCGTGTGGGACAGCGGATCGTCGATGATCATGCACGGCATGCCGAACACCCGCTCCACCAGTTCGGCGGTGATGATCTCCGTCGGTTTCCCTTCCGCCACGATCTTGCCGTCGCGCATGGCGATGATGTGATCGGCATAGCGGCAGGCGTGGTTGAGATCGTGCAGCACCGCGATCAGGGTTTGACCGCGCTCGCGGTTGAGCTGGCGGAACAGATCCAGCAGCTCGATCTGGTGCGCGATGTCCAGATAGGTGGTCGGCTCATCCAGCAGCAGCAGCGGCGTTTGCTGTGCCAGCGCCATCGCCACCCAGACGCGCTGACGCTGCCCGCCGGACAGCTCGTCGACGCTGCGATCCGCCAGCTGGCTGACGTTGGTGGCCGCCATGGCGGCTTCCACCGCCTGTTTGTCGGCCTGCGTCCATTGTTTCAGCAGGCTTTGGTGCGGATAGCGGCCGCGCGACACCAGGTCCGCCACGGTGATGCTGTCCGGCGCGATCGAAGTTTGCGGCAGCAGCCCAAGCTCGCGCGCCAGCGCCTTGGTGGCGAAGCTGCTGATGTTCTTGCCGTCCAGCATCACCTCGCCGGCGCTGGGTTTCAGCAGGCGGCACAGGGCGCGCAACAGCGTCGATTTGCCGCAGGCGTTCGGCCCGACGATCACCGTGAAGGCGCCGTCGGGGATCGCCACGCTCAGATCGTCAGCGATGATTTTATTGTCGTAGCCCAGCTTCAGGTGCGAGGCGTGCAGGCGGTGGCTCATGGCATTATCACTCTTCATTATCTGCGGGCCTCTCGGATGAGCAGCCAAATCAGGTACAGGCCGCCGATGCAGACGGTCACAACCCCGACCGGCAGTTGGATCGGCGCGAAAAGATGTTGGGACACCACGTCGGCGCCGAGCAGCAACGCCGCGCCCATCAGCGCCGAGGAGGTCAGGGTGACCGAGGATTGGCCGGCGAGGCGACGGGCGATCTGCGGCGCCGCCAGCGCGATAAAGGAAATCGGCCCGGCGGTGGCGGTGACGGCGGCGGTGAGGGTAACGCCGAACAGCATCAGCCACAGCCGGCTGCCTTCGGCGTTAACGCCCAGCGCGCGCGCCGTGTCATCGCCCATTTCCAGCAGCTGCAGCCGTTTGCCCATCAGCAGCGCGGCCGCGGCCGCCAGCACGATGAACGCCGTGGCGGGCTGGGCTTTTTGCCAGGTCATGCCGTTGAGCGAACCGGCCTGCCACATGGCGGCGTCCATGGCGCGCTCGAGCGAGGCGGTGATGATCAGCCAGGTGTTGGTGGAGACCAGCACTGCGCTGATGGCGATGCCGACGATGATCAACCGGAAGCCGGCGATGCCTTGCCGCCAGGCCAGCAGATAGATGGCCAGCGCGGCGAGAATGCCGCCGGCCAGCGCGCCGCCGGCGATGTAATAGTAGCCGCCGTTGAACAGGGTGATGGCGATCAGCGCGCCGGTGTAAGCCCCCATGTTAAAGCCGATCACGTCCGGGCTGCCGAGCGGGTTGCGGATAATTGACTGGAAAATGGCGCCGCTCATGCCGAGCGCGGCGCCTAACAACAGCGCCATGGCGATGCGCGGCAAGCGCCATTGGGTGACCACGGTCACCAGGTTTTTCGGCGCCTCGCCGGTCAGCGCGGCAAAGACTTGCTCCAGCGAAAGTTGCAGCGTGCCGTAGCACAGGGCGGCGACGGCCATCGCCAGACACAGCGCCAACAGTGAAAGGTTGACCAGCAGCAGGCGCAGCGGCAGGCGCCCGTTGATGACGCCGTCCGGGCGGCCGATATGCAGCGTATGCGGCAGACTCATCACAGACCCCCCAGCGTTTTCTTGCGGCGCACCAGCCAGATCAGCACCGGCGCGCCGATGAAGGCCGCCACGATGGAAACCCGCAGCTCACCGGCCGCCAGCAAGCGGCCGACCACGTCGGCGCACAGCAGTAAAATCGGCGCCAGCAGCATGGAGTAGGGCAGGATCCAGCGCTGGTCGGGGCCGACCCACCAGCGGGCGATATGCGGCACCATCAGGCCGATGAAACTGATTGGGCCGACGGTGGCGGTTGCCGCGCCGCACAGCAGCGTGATGGCGATCACCGCGATCACCTGAGTCAGCACCACGCGCGCGCCGAGTGCGATAGCCAGATCTTCCCCCATACCGATGGTATTCAGCGGCCGGGCGATGAGCAGCGTCAGCAGGCAGCCGAGCAAAATGGCGGGGGCGGTGACTGGCAGCGTGGACAGCGTGCGGATATCCAGCGTGCCGGCCTGCCAGAAGCGCAGTTGGTCGAAGGTTTGCGGATCGATCAGCGACAGCCCGGTGGTGATGCCGAGCAGCACCGCGCCGATAGCCACGCCGGCCAGCGTCAGCCGCACCGGGTTGATGCGCCCGCCCGCCAGCGTGCCGATCAGGTAGACCAGCAGGGTGGTGAGGGCTGCGCCGGCAAAGGCGTAGGCCATGTAGCTTTCGGTGGTGGCGGCGCCGAAAAACATGATGCCGATGACCACGGCGAAGCTGGCGCCGGCGTTGATGCCGAGCACGCCGGGATCGGCCAGCGGGTTGCGCGTCAGCGCCTGAATCAGCGCGCCGGCGGCGCCGAGCGCCATGCCGGCCAGGATGCCCGCCAGCGTACGGGGCACCCGGGCATTGAGAATGATGGTGCTGTCGGAACCGCTCGCGGCGCCCTGCAGGCTGAGCCAGACGGTATGGAAGGGGATGGCTTTGGAACCCAGCATCAGGCTGGCCATGATGCACAGCAGCAACAGCGCCAAACCGATACCGAACCCGGCGATGCGTTTGAAGCCACTGGCGTAAGCTTCGTGCGGTGCGGACGAAAGCGTCCGCTCAGTCGGAGTGGGTACGTTCACACCGGTAACTCCTGTATGATTTTTATTCTCATTGTTATTTGCGTTCATGCGGGGCAATAGTAGCACGAGTTTACGCCCGCATGCACCCGCCGGTTGGTGGCAAAGGTGCGTGGACGATGTTAATAACTATTGATATTTCAATTGATTGAATGTGAACGTTCGCCCCGCTTGCGGAAAGTGTCGGCAGGGGGCTGACCTGCCGACGGCGTGATTCAGGGCTTTTTGAACAACCGTTCGATTTGATTCAGCATGTTGGTGGCGCTGTAGTAATCGAGGCGGAAGGTGTCGTTGCCGACGGCGTAGACGTGCCGCTGTTCCACCGGCTCCAGATGTTTGAGGAACGGGTTGGTCAGCACCTCTTGCACTTTGCGCTCATTGGTGGCGAACAGGATCAGGGTTTTGCCATTCAGACCTTCGGCCATTTTTTCGCCGGAGATCTGGATGATGTCATGGCGTTTACCCATGCTGGTGTTGCCTTTGGCGCTTTCCGGCGGGGTGGCCAGCTGGAAGCCGAGCTGGGTCAGCAGTTTGCCTTGGGCGGAACCCGGCGTCCACAGCATGGCCTCGCGGCCGTTGTCGGCATACACCAGCGGAGTGGTGGGCTGCGGCGGCAGCGCGATCGCCTGTTTCACTTGCTCCACGCGCTGCTCGAAACGATCTTCCGCCTGTTTGGCGCCGGCTTCATGACCGGTGATCTCGCCGAGCTCGCTGGCCAGCTGTTGCCAGCTTTTGTCGCCATAGTCGAGCACCAGAGTCGGCGCAATGGCGGACAGCTGGTCATAAAGTTTCAACGCCGAATCACCGCCGGTCGCGGCGACGACGATCAAATCCGGCGCGGCGGCGGCGACGGCCTCGGCATTGGGCTCCACCTGGTACAGCCGCTCGACGTGGCGCTGTTTGGCCACCTCGCTCCACTGGGTAAAGAAACCTTGTTTATCGGCCACCAGGGGATTTGGGCTGGTGGCGGCGCTGGCGACCACCGGGGCATCGATCGCCAACAGCGTGCCGGTGATGGTGACGCTGGTGGACACGATGCGCTGCGGCGGTTTTTCCAGCGTGAATTTCCCTTTGACGCTGTCGATGGTGCGCGGCCAACTGCCGTCGGCTGCGGGGGCGGACGGTTTCTGTCCGTCGCTCTTGTCGTCCGGGCCGCAGCCGCTGAGCAACAGGCTGGAAGTGGCGATAAATGCAATGAACAGCTGGCGTAAGGATAGGGTCATGAGCGGGCTCTTTCTTTCCTTGAACTAAGGCGTATCAATCCGGCGGCGGATTGGCTGCGTGGTGGATGCCGGCTAATTTACCATTCAAGCCGCCAAAATGATAACCATTCGTATCTCAGCGCGTGGTGAAGGAAAGAATAGAAAGAAGAAGCGGAGTGACAGAAACGAAAAAAGCGCCAAAAGGCGCTTTTTTCTGAATTGGTGGGTCGTGCAGGATTGATTCGGCCTGTGGCCTCACCCTGCGGGCAACGCTGCGCGTTGTCGTATCGCTGCGCGATGCTCGAACCTCTACGGTTCTTCATCCTGCACGACTCGGTAAACTATGCCTGCGAGAAGATGAAGTCGGGAGCAGGTGGCGCAGAAACGAAAAAAACGCCAAAAGGCGCTTTTTTCTGAATTGGTGGGTCGTGCAGGATTGATTCGGCCTATGGCCTCACCCTGCGGGCAACGCTGCGCGTTGTCGTATCGCTGCGCGATGCTCGAACCTCTACGGTTCTTCATCCTGCACGACTCGGTAAACTATGCCTGCGAGAAGATGAAGTCAGAGGTGGGTGGCGCAGAAACGAAAAAAGCGCCAAAAGGCGCTTTTTTCTGAATTGGTGGGTCGTGCAGGATTCGAACCTGCGACCAATTGATTAAAAGTCAACTGCTCTACCAACTGAGCTAACGACCCGCAGAAGTGGTGGGTGATGACGGGCTCGAACCGCCGACCCCCTCCGTGTAAAGGAGATGCTCTACCAACTGAGCTAATCACCCACTTCAGGACTTCCAGGTTACTGCTAAACGAGAGAATGATGGTGGGTGATGACGGGCTCGAACCGCCGACCCCCTCCGTGTAAAGGAGATGCTCTACCAACTGAGCTAATCACCCTCATTCGTTCTCATTTTTTCTCAACAAGATGGTGGGCGATGACGGGCTCGAACCGCCGACCCCCTCCGTGTAAAGGAGATGCTCTACCAACTGAGCTAATCGCCCCGTCTTGTTGGAGTCGCATTATAGGGATAGTTCAAAGTGAGTCAACGGTTTTTAAAATGATTTCAATCGTTCGCCGCAAATTTAGGCAGGGCGCGATAATAATCGCCAGCAGCGCCGATTCTTTGCGCGATGCTATGCGAAACTCGCCGCAAAACGCGCGAAATCGACCGGTGCAATATCGTGTCGGCGTTGAGGAATTAGCGCGTGGTGATACAATGTCGTCCACTCTTTTTTCAATTCCGAGCAATCGTCGGCAACCGCCGACACGCGTTGCGTAATAAGGCAGTGAACCCAATGAAAATCAAAACCCGTTTTGCACCGAGCCCGACCGGCTATCTTCACGTCGGCGGCGCGCGTACCGCACTTTATTCCTGGTTGTTCAGCCGCCATGCGGGCGGTGAGTTCGTTCTGCGTATCGAAGATACCGATCTGGAACGTTCTACCCAGGACGCGATCGACGCAATTATGGATGGCATGAACTGGTTGAACCTGGATTGGGATGAAGGCCCGTACTTCCAGACCAAGCGTTTCGATCGCTACAACGCGGTCATCGACGAAATGCTGGATCAGGGCACGGCCTATAAATGCTATTGCTCCAGGGAGCGTCTGGAAGCGCTGCGCGAGAAGCAGATGGAAAATGGCGAAAAGCCGCGTTACGACGGCCACTGCCGCGACAGCCAGTGCAGCCACACCGACGACGAGCCGCACGTGGTGCGCTTCCGCAACCCGCAGGAAGGGTCGGTGATCTTCGACGATAAAATTCGCGGCCCGATCGAATTCAGCAACCAGGAGCTGGACGATCTGATCATCCGCCGTACCGACGGTTCGCCAACCTATAACTTCTGCGTCGTTGTCGATGACTGGGACATGGAAATCACCCATGTGATCCGCGGTGAAGACCACATCAACAACACCCCGCGCCAGATCAACATTCTGAAAGCGCTGGGCGCGCCGGTGCCGGAATACGCGCACGTGTCGATGATCCTCGGCGACGACGGTAAAAAGCTGTCCAAACGTCACGGCGCCGTGGGCGTGATGCAGTACCGCGACGATGGCTATCTGCCGCAGGCGCTGCTGAACTACCTGGTGCGTCTGGGCTGGTCCCATGGCGATCAGGAGATCTTCTCCATCGACGAGATGAAAGAGTTCTTCACGCTGGAAGCGATCAACAAATCCGCCAGCGCGTTCAACACCGAGAAGCTGCAGTGGCTGAACCATCACTACATCAACCATATGCCGGCGGAAGAAGTGGCGGTGCATCTGGCGTGGCACGTTGAGCAACTGGGTCTTGAAACCCGCAACGGTCCGGAACTGAAGGACATCGTCAAGCTGCTGGGCGAGCGTTGCAAGACGCTGAAGGAAATGGCGGAGTCTTGCCGTTACTTCTACGAAGACTTCAGCGAGTTCGACGCCGACGCCGCCAAGAAACACCTGCGCCCGGTTGCACGTCAGCCGCTGGAAGCGGTGCGCGCCAAGCTGGCCGCCATCACCGTCTGGACGCCGGAAAATGTGCATGATGCCATTCAGGGTACGGCGGACGAGCTGGGCGTCGGCATGGGCAAGGTTGGCATGCCGCTGCGCGTGGCGGTGACCGGCGCCGGTCAGTCGCCGGGCATGGACGTGACCGTGCATGCGATCGGCCAGAAGCGTTCGCTGCAGCGCATCGATATGGCGCTGGCTTATATCGCCGAGCGTGAAGCGCAGGCCTGATTAGGCTGATACGCTGTCCATAAAGAAAAAGCCCCGAGGAGCAATCTCGGGGCTTTTTTCATGGCGGTTGTCAGGCGTGTTCGCTGGCCGGCAAACCGGGGCGATAGGCGAGGAAATACATCAGCCCGACAAAGCCGGCGCCGCCCAACGCATTGCCGAGAAATACCGCGACGAAATTAGGCAGGTACTGTTCCCAGCCCATGCCGCCGGCGAAGATGGCCGCCGGAATGATGAACATGTTCGCCACCACGTGTTGGAAGCCGATGGCGACAAAAGCCATGACCGGGAACCACATGCCGATCACTTTGCCCGGCACATCTTTGCTGGCGAAGGCTAACCACACCGCCAGGCATACCAGCCAGTTGCAGCCGACGCCGGAGATGAAGGCGTGCAGGAAGTCCGCATCCACTTTGGCCTGCGCGATCGCCAGCGTCTTATGTAAAAACGCGCCTTCGGTCAGGCCCAGCAGGTGGCCGAAGAAGTAGGCGACGGCCACGCTGCCGGCGAAGTTGGCCAGGGTGACCCAAAACCAGTTGCGTAGCACGGCGATGGCGGGAATTTCACGGGCGAACCAGGCCATTGGCAAGGTCATCATGTTGCCGGTCAGTAGTTCGCCGCCGGCCAGAATGGTCAGGATCAAACCGATAGGGAACACCGCGGCGCCCAACAGCGCGCCGAAAGAGCCCCATTCGGCCGGCAGGGTGCCGATGACGTGAATATCCAGCAGGAAGCCGGTGGCGATAAAGGCGCCGGCGAGAAAGCCCAGAATCAGCAGATTAGCGAGCGGGGCGCGGCTTTTGTTTACCCCGGCCTGAACGGCGAGGGCGGCGATTTCTTTTGGTGAATGCAAAGACATGACGGACTCGGTTTATAGTAATGAAGTTTATGGCGCGGGCAGTCTATGCCGCTCGGGAGTCCGACTCAAGCGCATTTCGCTAACATTCCGTTAATTAAAAATCAACGTGATATGCAGGGTCTTTCGCCATTTTGAGATGTAGCGCGCAAAATGGATGAACTCTGCGCAAAGTGATGATTTTTTGGCGCCAAAGATGCTGATTTGGCGGCTTTTTCAACGCTTGATTCAGTAATTCAATTTAGCCGTTGACAGCTTTGAGCGGGTTTCATATTATGCGCCCCGTTCACAGCACAAAGTGATTGTGGAACGGGGCTATAGCTCAGCTGGGAGAGCGCTTGCATGGCATGCAAGAGGTCGACGGTTCGATCCCGTCTAGCTCCACCAATCTTCTTCTCAGAAAGGTTGGGGATACCGTAACGCCGGTCAAAGCGTACCACTTTTGTGGGGCTATAGCTCAGCTGGGAGAGCGCTTGCATGGCATGCAAGAGGTCGACGGTTCGATCCCGTCTAGCTCCACCACCATTTAAAAAGCCGACCTTAGGGTCGGCTTTTTGCTTTTCGTCATTCAACTATTGCCGAATAACAACCAATAAAAAAGGCGCCCGCAGGCGCCTTGTTATCGCAGTTGGTTCGAGGCTTAGCCCAGCACCAGACCCGCGATGGAAGCGGACAGGATGCTGACCAGCGTAGAGCCGTACACCAGCTTCAGGCCAAAGCGTGACACCACGTTGCCCTGGTGTTCGTTCAGGCCCTTGATCGCACCGGCCACGATGCCGATGGAAGAGAAGTTGGCGAAGGACACCAGGAACACCGACAGGATCCCCAGGCTGCGCGGCGACAGCTCGGCAGAGACTTTCTGCAGTTCCATCATGGCCACGAATTCGTTGGAAACCAGCTTGGTGGCCATGATGCTGCCAACCTGCAGGGCTTCGTGCTTAGGAATGCCCATGATCCAGGCGAACGGATAGAAGAAGTAACCGAGGATTTCCTGGAAGCTCAGGCCGAAAATGGCGCTGAACACACCGTTGAGCGCGGCGATCAGGGCGATGAAGCCAATCAGCATCGCGGCGACGATAATCGCTACTTTGAAGCCCGCCAGGATGTATTCACCCAGCATTTCAAAGAAGCTCTGGCCTTCGTGCAGGTTGCCGAGGTGCAGCTCTTCTTCTTTATTGGTGTCGTACGGGTTGACCAGCGACAGCACGATAAAGGTGCTGAACATGTTCAATACCAGCGCCGCCACCACGAATTTGGCATCCAGCATGGTCATATAGGCGCCGACGATGGACATGGAAACCGTAGACATCGCGGTCGCCGCCATGGTGTACATGCGCTTTTCCGACATCTTGCCCAGGATATCCTTGTAGGCGATGAAGTTTTCGGATTGCCCCAGGATCAGCGAGCTGACGGCGTTAAACGACTCCAGCTTGCCCATGCCGTTCACTTTCGACAGCACGGTGCCGATAATGCGGATGATGAACGGCAGCACCTTGATGTACTGCAGAATACCGATCAGCGCCGAAATGAAGACGATCGGGCACAGCACCTTCAGGAAGAAGAACGCCAGGCCTTTGTCGCCCATGCCGCCGAACACGAAATCAGTCCCTTGTCCCGCAAACCCGAGCAGTTTGTCAAACAGCGCGGCGAATCCTTTTACGAAGCCCAAACCCGCTTCCGAATGCAGGAAAAAGTAGGCCAGCAGTACTTCGATAACCAGTAGTTGAATAACATAGCGAATGCGGATGCTTTTACGATCGCGGCACACCAACAGGGCCAGGATCGCTACCACCACTATCGCCAACGCAAAGTGCGCAATATGGGACATGTTTGCTCCAAATTTGAGGCAGGCTGAATTTCGGCTGTCATTTTATGTAACGCTACGTTTAAAAACGAGACTTCTATTGCAAATATGGAAAATCATAGTGGGAGTTCTCCTAAAGTGTTGCGCAAAAGCATAAAAAATCAAGATGTTAAAGCAGCAATAGGAAATTCGTATTCTTGTGCTAACCTGTCTTTCAGGGGTATTGCAGCCAAAATCCCATCAGAAAAGCACGGAAATCGGCAAGCTCCGCGCTGAACCCTTCGATAAAACCGTTAATGTTGGCTATTACAGAGATAAGTTTTACCGCTCTAAATGCGCTTGATAATTATTATCATTTATATAGAGTGGAGATAAACGTAATTTCAGTAAGGGTTCAACATATGCTGAACAGTCGCGTGGTTGAAACCACCTCCGGTCGCTCCGCCAGAAAAATCAAACTCTCGCTCATGGGGCCCGCCTTCATCGCCGCTATCGGCTATATCGATCCCGGCAACTTCGCCACCAACATCCAGGCCGGCGCCTCATTCGGCTACAGCCTGCTGTGGGTGGTGGTTTGGGCCAACGTGATGGCGATGCTGATCCAGCTGTTGTCCGCCAAGCTGGGCATCGCCACCGGGAAAAATCTGGCCGAGCATATTCGCGATCGCTTTCCGCGGCCGGCGGTGTGGGCCTATTGGGTACAGGCGGAGATCATCGCCATGGCGACCGATCTGGCTGAGTTTATCGGCGCGGCGATCGGCTTCAAGCTGCTGCTCGGTGTCTCTCTGTTACAGGGCGCAGTGCTGACCGGCATCGCCACCTTTTTAATTCTGATGCTGCAAAAACGCGGGCAAAAGCCGCTGGAGCTGGTGATCGGCGGGCTGTTGTTGTTCGTCGCCGCCGCTTACATCGTCGAGCTGGCTTTCTCCCAGCCGCAGTTGGCGCCGCTGCTGAAGGGGATGGCGCTGCCCGATTTGCCTAACGGCGATGCGGTATTCCTGGCTGCCGGGGTATTGGGCGCCACCATCATGCCGCACGTGATCTATCTGCATTCGTCGCTCACCCAAATCGGCGGCGAGCACGACAAGGCGGAACGCTATGCCGCCACCAAAGTCGACGTCGCCGTGGCTATGACCATCGCCGGTTTCGTTAATCTGGCGATGATGGCCACCGCCGCCGCCGCGTTTCATTTCAGCGGCCACAGCGGCATCGCCGATCTCGACGTGGCTTACCTGACGCTGCAACCGCTGCTCGGGCACGCCGCCGCCACCGTGTTCGGCCTGAGCCTGGTGGCCGCCGGCCTCTCTTCTACCGTGGTGGGCACGCTGGCGGGGCAGGTGGTGATGCAGGGGTTCGTGCGTTTCCATATTCCGCTGTGGCTGCGGCGCGCGGTGACCATGCTGCCGTCGTTTATCGTCATCATGTTGGGGATGGATGCGACGCGCATTCTGGTGCTGAGCCAGGTGCTGCTCAGCTTCGGCATTGCGCTGGCGCTGGTGCCGCTGCTGGCTTTCACCGGCAATCGGGCGCTGATGGGGGAAATGGTCAACGGCCCGCTGGTGCAAAATCTGGGCAAGCTGATCGTACTGGTGGTGGTTGGGTTGAACGGCTACCTGCTGATCGGCAGCGTGCTGTAAGCGAAAACAGTGCGGGCCGGCGTTGCGCCGGCCCGTCGTCGTTAATCGCGGTCGTCATCGCCGTGGCGGCGCCAGCGATCGCGGTCATGATCGTGATGGTGCTTTTTCTCTTTCTTCCAGTGGTGCTTATCGTAGTGTTTGTCGTATTTACGATAGCGTCCTTCATGATAGTAATAGTGTTTACGCCAGTAGTCGCCATCGCGCCAGCGATAGCCGTCCCAGTAGTAACCGCGACGGCTGCGGTCGCCGAGATAACGGCCCTGATGGCCTTGCCACCAGTCGCGATCCCGCCAATCGTAACCGTCCCAGTAACGGCCGCGGTTATCCTGATCGCCGATGCGCAATGAAACGCCCGGCATCAGATCGATGCTGATCCCTTCGGCATGCGCCTGCTGTACGGCGGGCAGTACCGTCGCCGCCAAAATGGCGGCCAAGAGCAGAGGTTTAAACATGGCTTCTCCTTCCCGCTTGCGCGGCCTGGCCGTTTGTCACTTTATGAAGCGCGTTCATCAGTTTAAAAGCGGCCTTATCGTTATTTTTGCTGCAATATCGGCATCATAGCGCCGGCATATAGGGTTGAATCTGAGAGCCACTCTGAAAATGATGCAGGAGGTTAAGATTTGAGATTTTTCTGGAGTATCGCCGCTCGATTGAACGGCGGAATTTGTAAACGATTACAATAAGATGTTCTCGATCTGCGCGAGCTCTTCTTCACTGAAGTGACGATTGGCCAGCATGCCCACCGCGTCTTCTATCTGCGCATTCTTGCTGGCGCCGATCAGCACTGAGGTCACGCGATCGCCGCGCAGCACCCAGGCCAGTGCCATCTGCGACAGCTTCTGCCCGCGTTGCCGCGCCAGCGCATCGAGGCGGCGCACCTTGTCCAGTCGCTCGGCGGTCAGCTGCTCCGGCTGCAGGAAGCGGCTGCCGCTGGCGGCGCGAGAATCTTGCGGGATGCCGTGCAGGTAGCGATCGGTCAGCAGGCCGCCCGCCAGCGGCGAGAAGGCGATAGATCCGACGCCATGTTCCTCCAGCGTATCCAGCAACGCCGTCTCCGGCCCGCGTTCCAACATCGAATACTTCGGTTGATGGATCACGCACGGCGTGCCGAGCTGCTGCAGAATGGCGAAGGCCTGTCGCGCGCGCTCGGCCGGGTAGTTGGACAGGCCGACATACAGCGCTTTGCCCTGGCGCACCAGCAGATCCAGCGCCGCCATGGTTTCTTCCAGCGGCGTGTCCGGATCCGGCCGATGATGATAAAAGATATCCACATACTCCAACCCCATGCGCCTCAGGCTCTGATCGAGGCTGGCGACCAGGTACTTTTTCGAGCCCCAATCACCGTAGGGGCCGGGCCACATGGTGTAACCGGCTTTGGAGGAGACGATCAGCTCATCGCGCCAGGCCCGCAGATCGGCGTTGAGAATGCGGCCAAAGTTCTCCTCGGCGGCGCCGGGCGGCGGGCCGTAGTTATTGGCCAGATCGAAATGGGTAATGCCGCGATCGAAGGCGCAGCGGATCAGGCCGCGGGCGTTATCGTACAAAGTGGCGTCGCCGAAGTTGTGCCACAGGCCGAGTGAGACGGCGGGCAGCTTCAGCCCGCTGCGGCCGCAGCGCCGGTATTCCATATCTTGATAACGCGAGGGGGAGGCTGGGTAAGACATAGTTATCCTTGTCGGCGAGAGGTGAAGTGCTTTGAGTGTATACGTTTCCACACCGTGTTGCCGCGGGAGCGATCACGGCGCCGGCATGTAACGCCAGGTTGCCGTTCGATGCCGGGATGATTGTTCGAAATTTGAACGGCATCTTCGATAATTAAGATAATCGCTTCAGCTGCAGACAGGTGATGATCATGACTCAGACCTATACGGTGGCCGATTATCTGCTCGATCGTCTGGCCCAAATCGGCATCCGTCATTTCTTCGGCGTGCCGGGGGATTACAACCTGCAATTTCTCGATCGCGTCCTCGCGCATCCGCAAATCACCTGGGTAGGCTGCGCCAACGAGTTGAACGCCGCCTATGCGGCTGACGGCTATGCGCGCTGCAAACCGGCGGCCGCGCTGCTCACCACCTTTGGCGTGGGGGAGCTGAGCGCGTTGAACGGGGTGGCCGGCAGCTACGCCGAATACCTGCCGGTGATCCACGTGGTCGGCTCGCCGGCGCAGCGCGCCCAGCGCGCCGGTGATTTGCTGCATCATTCGCTGGGGGATGGCGACTTCACTCATTTCGCCCGGATAGCCAAAGAGGTGACCGTCGCGCAGGCCGACCTGACCGCCGACAACGCCGCGCTGGAGATAGACCGCCTGATCGGCGTCGCCTTGCTGGAGCATCGCCCGGTTTACCTGATGTTGCCCAGCGACGTCGCGCAGGCGCCGCTGCCGAGTAAACCGGCGCCGCTGATGCTGCGCCAGGCCAGGCTGTCGCGGAGCGCATTGCAGGCGTTTATCGCCGCAGCGCGTGAAAAGCTGCAATCGGCGCGGCAAGTGTCGCTGCTGGCGGACTTTCTGGCGGACCGCTTTGGTGTTGAAACGGCGCTGGATAGCTGGATGCAGGAAGTGGCGATCCCGCACGCCACGCTGCTGCTCGGCAAGGGCGTGCTGGATGAGAACCGCGCAGGTTTTGTCGGCACCTACTGCGGCGGCGCTTGCGATCCGTCGGTGCAACAGTCGATCGAAAACGCCGACGTGGTGATCAACGTCGGCGTGCGCTTCACCGACACCATTACCGGAGGATTCACGCATCATCTGCCGGTGGAAAAATGCATCGATATTCAACCGTTCGAAGCCTGGGTCGGGCGGCAGCGCTTTAGCCGCATTCCGATGCGCGAGGCGGTGCAGGCATTGCACCGCCTGAGCCTGTCGCTGGCGTCGCGTTGGCCGTTGCCGCCGATCGTCCGCCCGGCGCTGCCGGAAGGCGATGGGGAAGGGCTGGATCAGCACGCCTTCTGGCGGCAAGTACAGGATTTCCTGCGGCCGGGGGATATCGTGCTGGCCGATCAGGGTACCGCCTGTTTCGGCGCGGCGGCGCTGACGTTGCCGCGTGGCTGCCGCCTGATCGTGCAGTCGCTCTGGGGATCGATCGGCTATACCCTGCCGGCGACGTTCGGCGTGCAGACCGCCGAACCGCAGCGCCGGGCAGTATTGCTGATCGGCGACGGCGCCGCGCAGTTAACCGTGCAGGAACTGGGATCGATGCTGCGCGACGGGCTTAAACCGGTGATCTTTGTGTTGAACAATCAGGGGTATACCGTTGAGCGCGCGATCCACGGGCCGGAGCAACGTTATAACGACATCGCGCGCTGGAACTGGACGCAGTTGCCGAAGGCGTTGGCCGGTGATCGGCCGGTGAAGGCGTTGCGGGTCAGCGATCCGGACGGATTGCGTCAGGCACTGCGCGAGGTAGCGGACGACGAGCGGCTGGCCTTCATCGAAGTGATGCTGCCGAAGATGGACATTCCGGAACTCCTCGATACCGTCTCTCGCGCCATTCAGGCGCGCAACGCCGCCGCTTAAGGCAGGGTGTCGCCCAGCAGGCGCTCCAGCATCCAGAACCCCGCCGGGCCCGGCGGGGTCAGTTTGGACCAGACCGCATCCACCGAAATCAGTTTGGGCCAGCCGCGCGGCCGCAGCTGGGTGAGCCTGGCGTGGCCGTATTGCTGCACCAGCCAGTGCGGCAACACCGCCCAACCGAATCCCTGTTCCGCCATCTCCAGCAACAGCAGATAGCTGGGTGCCGACCAGACCAGCCCGCCTTGCCTGGCCGCCTCGGCGCCGGTGTAGGTGTTCAGGATCAACTGGCGGGTGCTGGACAATTGCTCCGGCGTCGGCGCAGCGACCGGCGCCAGCGGATGCTGATGGGCGACGAACAGCCCCATTTCGGTCTGCTCAGGCAGCCGGGAGAAGGCGATATCCGGCGGATAACTTTTTTGCACTTCCACCATGCCCAAGTGCGCGCGGCCGCTTTGCAGCAGATCGATAACGTCGCCTTCCTCAGCGATCATCCATTCCAGCTCAATCTCCGGGTAGCGCTGTTCGAACAGTTGCATCAACCGATCGTGATGCTTGGGCTGGTAGGTATCGGAAAACACCATGCTCAGGCGCGGTTCAACCTCGCCCGCCAACTGAATGCTCAGGGCGTCGAGGCGTTCGCTGGCGGCGAGGATCGCCTGCACATGTCCCAGCACTTTGCGGCCGGCAGCGGTGAGCACCGGCTGGCGCGCGCCGCGATCGAACAGGGTCAGCGCCAGGTCCGCCTCCAGATTGGCGATGGCGGTGCTGATGGTGGATTGGCTTTTGCGCAATTTGCGCGCGGCGGCGGAAAACGAGCCGAGGGCGGCGGCTTCGACAAACGCGTGCAACGCTTCCGGGGAATAGTGCATGATCTATCTACTTTATCGATGGAACCTATTTTTAATCTACCCAAAAAAGCGATGATAATCACTTGGCTTTCGCAACAACTGTTGAAAAAAAGGTGATGTATGCAACTGCAAAACAAGTCTCTCATTGAACGTATCGTCCACGCCGTCGGTTTCGAGGCCATCGCCGTGATGGTTTGCGCCCCGCTGGGCGCGTGGCTGCTGAACCGTTCAATGGTGCAGGTCGGTGCGTTGGCGCTAATGCTCTCCACCGTCGCGATGCTGTGGAACATGGTTTACAACACGGTGTTCGACCGCCTGTGGCCGGTCAGCCGGGTGGTGCGTAACCTGAAGGTGCGTGCGCTGCACGCCGTCGGCTTTGAAGCCGGTTTTATCCTGATCGGCGTGCCGATCGCCGCCTGGATGCTGAGCATCTCCTGGACGCAGGCGTTTATGCTGGAAATCGGTTTCTTCCTGTTCTTCCTGCCGTACACCATGGCCTATAACTGGCTGTACGACATGCTGCGTCAGCGCTGGTTCGAGGCGCGCCAGCCGATCAATTCCGGCGCCAAATAAGGCGTCGTCAGCCCGGCGATTCTCAGGTAAGGTCAGAGGATCGTCGGAAAATGCTGAGGAACGAAGGATGAAAGTGTTGGGTCTGCTGGGCGGCATGAGCTGGGAATCCACCATTCCGTATTACCGCACCATCAACGAGCAGGTAAAGGCGCGCCTTGGCGGGCTGCATTCGGCCAAAATCGTGCTCTACAGCGTCGATTTCCAGGAGATTGAGCGCTTGCAGCACCAGGGCGATTGGGACGGCGCCGGCCGGCTGTTGGCCGCCGCCGCGGTGGCTTTGCGCGCCGCCGGCGCCGAAGCTATCGTGATCTGCACCAACACCATGCACAAGGTGGCGGAGGCGGTCGAGCAGGCCAGCGGCCTGCCGCTGATTCACATCGCCGATGCCACGGCGCTGCAGGTGCGGGAAAAAAACATTCGCCGCGTCGGGCTGCTGGGCACGCGCTTTACCATGGAGCAGACCTTCTACCGCGGCCGCCTGCAGGAATTGCACGGCATCGACGTGGTGACGCCGGTCAGCGCCGATCGCGACATCGTACACCGCATCATCTATGACGAGCTGTGCCTCGGTAAAATTCGCGACGCCTCGCGCGACGAGTATCGCCGGATTATCAGCGATCTGGAACAGCAGGGGGCGCAGGGGATTATTTTCGGCTGCACCGAAATAGGCTTGCTGGTGAGCGAGCGGGATGCGTCGGTGCCGGTGTTCGACACCACTGCAATCCACGCCCGCGCCGCCGCGGCGTTCGCGCTGGCCTAATCGTCGCGCGGCGGTTGCCGGCGGTTTACCAGCATCAGCGGCTTGCCCGCCAGCGCCAGCCAGGCGGGCAGCATCACGATGCACAAGACCGGCAGCAGGTGCAGATCCGGCACCACCGCCACCGCCATAAACAGGCTCAGCCAGCCGTCGCGCGTCACTACCAGCACCAGCCCCATGATGGCGCAGGAGACGGTGATCGCCGCCGGCACTGCCGGAACATGCTGGTGCAGCATCAGGCCCAGCGCCGCGCCGACGAACACCGCCGGGAAGATGCGCCCGCCGCGAAAACCGCAGGCGGCGGCGATCACCAGCGCCGCCAGCTTGGTCAGGGTAATGGTCAACAGCGCCGGCACCGAATAGCTGTCGTCCACCGCCAGGCGTTTCATCTCATCCAGCCCCTTGAACAGGGTAATCTCTCCGCCCAACAGCGCCAGCAGCCCCAGCACAAAGCCCCCCAGCCCTAACATCAACACCGGATTCTTCATTGAATGGAACAGGCGGTGAACGTGCGGGAAACACCACAGCGCCACCATGCCGAGCGCGATGGCGATCAGCGCCACGATGGCGCCGCTGAAAATGTCCGGCAGCCGCGTCACGTCGTAGGCATCGAGCTGCAGGGCGAAATTGGGCACGAAGAACATCTGCGTGGTGACCGCGCCGGCGGCGGCAGCCACCAGCGGGGCGAACAGCCGATCCCACAGCGGCGTTTCGTTATTGCCGGCCAGGGTTTGCGAGAAGATCAGCGCGGCGGCGACCGGTGTGCCGAACATTGCGCCGATAGTGCCTGCCGCCGCCAGGATGATCCAGTCCATGCGCGGCACCTTCGGCAGCAGGCGCGCGCCGGCCGCCGCCACCAGTGCGATGTTGATGGCGGTGATCGGGTTCTCCGGCCCCAGACTGACGCCACCGGCCAGGCCGACAATCAGCGCCAACCCCAACCCCGGCAAGGCGGAGAGTGGCAGCGGCATGCCGATCAGCGATTCCGTCGCCGGATCCGGCCCGGCGTGACCCGGCATATAACGCACGATCAGGCCGACCGCCACGCCGGTCAGCGTCAGCATCGCAACCGGCCACCAGGGCGACTGGGCGTCCAGGCTCAGCGCATCGGGCAGCGTCACCCACAGTAATTGCTGCAATGCGGCGGCAATTTTCATCACCAACAGCAGCACCAGACTGGAAACGGAACCGATAATCAGCGCAGGCAAAGCAAAGGCCAACATGGCATTGGCGCGCGGATGCAGCATGAATAATCCCTTGTCGATGCCTCCCTGCGGGGCAGGGAGTGCGGGTGGTTGGGCAGTGGCCACAGCTTGCCAGACTATCGGCGCGCAGGCACGCATTGATATTGCCCGGCGGCGATGACGGTTAACAGTCGCCGGGGGGCGTTTTTTGCCGCAATTTGTTTCAAATCGCGGCATAGCGGACAAGCTGAAACGTTTTTTGTGATCCGGATCGCTATTGAGGTGCAGATCCGAGGCGGGTGATTGTTGTTTTCGCAGCAGGATTTTACAGTGTGGGCAGCGTTTTATTTTTCATTTTGCGGAGACGAAATCAATGACCTATGCCCTCGTGGGTGATGTTGGCGGCACCAATGCCCGCCTGGCGTTGTGCACTGTTGCGACGGGTGAGATTACCCAGGCGAAAACCTATTCCGGCCTGGAGTTCGACAGCCTGGAGGCGGTGATCCGCCAATACCTGAAAGAGTGCGAGATCGAGGTGCAGGACGCCTGCATCGCGATCGCCTGCCCGGTGACGGAAGACTGGGTCGCGATGACCAACCACAGCTGGGCGTTCTCGATCAAAGAAATGAAGGCCAGCCTGGGGTTGAGTCATCTGGAAGTGATCAACGATTTCACCGCCGTCTCGATGGCGATCCCGATGCTCTCGCCGGACGACGTGCTGCAGTTTGGCGGCGGCGATGCGCAGCCGGGCAAACCGATCGCGGTGTACGGCGCCGGCACCGGGCTGGGCGTTGCCCACCTGGTGCAGGTCGATCGCCGCTGGGTCAGCCTGCCGGGCGAGGGCGGCCATGTTGATTTCGCGCCGAACAGCGAAGAAGAAGACATTATTCTGGAGGTGCTGCGCGGTGAAGTGGGGCACGTTTCCGCCGAGCGCGTGCTGTCCGGGCCGGGCCTGGTCAATCTGTATCGCGCCATCGTTAAGGCGGACAACCGCCTGCCGGAGAAACTGGAGCCGAAGGACATCACCGAGCGGGCGCTGGCCGACAGCTGTATCGACTGCCGCCGCGCGCTGTCGCTGTTTTGCGTGATCATGGGGCGCTTCGGTGGCAACCTGGCGCTGAATCTGGGCACCTTCGGCGGTGTGTACATCGCCGGCGGCATCGTGCCGCGCTTTATGGAATTCTTCAAGGCCTCGGGCTTCCGCGCCGCCTTCGAAGACAAAGGGCGTTTCCGTGACTATGTGCGAGACATTCCGGTGTTCATGATAACCCATGGCCAGCCGGGCCTGTTGGGGGCCGGCGCGCATCTGCGCCAGACGCTGGGCATGCGGCTGTAAGCCGCGCGGCGGGGCAATAAAAAAGGGGCGCAACCCGCAGGTTGCGCCCCTTGTCGTTTTCGCAGGGGATCAGGCTTTGGCCAGCTCCGCCGCCTGTGCGGTTTCTTCGCTTTCCATTTCCACCGCTTTCGGCGCTTTGATGAACAGTGTAATCAGCAAAGAAGCGGCAGACAGGACGCCAATCACCATGAAGGTGGCGTGGAAGCCGCCGAAGTATTTGGCGACGAACGAACCGGCCAGCGCGCCCAGGCCGAAGCCCTGATAGATGATGCCGTAGTTCTTGCTGTGGTTCTTCAGGCCGAAGAAGTCGCCGACAATCGCCGGGAACACGGTGATATTGCCGCCGAAGCAGAAGGCCACCGCGCCAACGCAGATGAAGAACAGCGTGTGGTTCAGGGTCATGAAACTCAGCGCTACAATCGCCAGCACGGTAACCAGCATGGTGAAGCTGATGACGCGCATACGGCCTACTTTATCAGACAGCGTACCCAGAATGATGCGGCCGGCGGTGTTGAAGATGGCGACGGCGGACACGGTGTTGGCGGCGGTGGCCAAATCCATCCCGGCCAGCTGAACGCCCATGTCTTTCACGATGCCAATCAGGTACAGACCGCTCATGCAGGCGGCGAAGAAGATGGTGAACAGCAGGTAAGCTTCTTTGGTGGCCAGCATCTGGCGCACGCTGAAGTCGTTGCCCAGACCGTTGGCGCCTGGCTGTGCGGCGCTGGTTGCCAGCACCGGCTCTTTCAGCAACAGGGAGCCGACGACGATCAGGCCCATCACGATGGCACCCCAGTAGAAGAAGGCGCCTGAAACGCCGACGTCGGCGATCAGGGCGGCGTTGACGTATTTGAACAGCAGGCTGCCGCTGCCGAAGGCGCCGACGGAGATGCCGGAAATCAGGCCTTTGTTGGCCGGGAACCATTTAATCAGGTTGGACAGGGTGGAGATGTAGGCGATACCGACCGCAAAGCCCACCACCACGCCGGCCAGCAGGTAGATCATGTCGAGCGAGCTGACATGGGCGCTGGCGATCAGGCCCAGGCCGACCAGGATGCCGGAACACAGCGTCAGGTTGCGGATGCCGAAGCGTTCTTGCAGCTTGCCGGCGAACAGCGTGGCGAAAGCCAGGAAGAAGCTGGTGATGGAGAAGGTGGTGGCGACGTCCGCCAGTCCCCAGTGGAACTTGTCGACCAGCGGCTGGTTGAACAGGCTCCAGGTGTAGATGGTGCCCAGACCCATCTGACAGATGATGGTGCCGAGAACGATTAAGCTGCGATTTGCCGGTTTGGTGTTCATGGCCGGTCTCCTTCCTGTGTGTGCGTTGCCGGGCGTGAGCCGCTGGCTGAAATTTGCGGGGTGAATCTGTGTTCCCGCGGTCTGGGCTTATTATATGGCCGGCCCCCCCGGCGGACGGCGGATCGGGAATGAATTGCACGGCAGAAGGAATGAAATGCATTTTATACGGCGTGAGTTGCCGTTTTTACGCCTAAAAGCGCGTGAAATTCCGGGAGTAACACGTGATCTACATCAAAGATATCAACGATTTATTGTTAATCGCCGGTGAACGATTGTGGTGAAATTGTGAAGGATGCGTCTGCAAGGCGTAAATCGGCATTGCGCCTATAGAGCGGCGGCGAGCGCGGGACTATGTTATCTGCGATCGGACGAGGTCCGCTCTGCAGGAGTCCATGAAATGAAAAAAACGCTGTTGTTACTGGCTGCGCTGCTGGCGCTGCCGCTGGCGAGCCAGGCCGACGTGTCCATCGGCGTGAACGTGCCGGGCCTGTCGTTGCATATCGGCGATCGCGATCATCGCGGCCACTACTGGGACGGCTATCGCTGGCGCGATCCGCGCTGGTGGGCCGATCATCACCGGTATGAACGTTCGCGCGGGTACTATTACGGCCCGCCGCCACGGGTGATTTACTACGGGCCGCCGCGGCGCGACTGGCGAGATCGGCCGCATTACCGCATGCCGCCACCGCCGCCGCCCGGCTATTACTACCGTCCGGGCCCGCGCTGGTAAGCGCTTACAGGCGCATCAGCTTGCGAAATTCTTTCACCTTGCTGCGGCTGACCGGCACTTCAAACTCAAGATCGCTCAGCCGCAGAATGTAGGTATTGTTGAACCAGGGCACGATCTCGCGGATCTTGGCCAGGTTAACGCAGTAAGAGCGGTGGCAGCGGAAGAAATGCTCTTCCGGCAGCCGGCCGTAAAACTCGGTGAGATTCATCGGCATCACGAATTCTTCCCGGCGAGTATAGACCCGCGTCACCTTTTCATCGGCGGCGGCGTAATAGATGTCGTTGATGTCGGTAACGATGATCCGCTCGTCTTTGATCAGGTTGATGCTGTGGCTGCCGCGGCTCGGCGCGCTGGTCGGTTCCGCCGCGCCGGCGGGGCGATGATGCAGCGCCTCCAGTTTTTGCAACATGGTGACGATGCGCGCTTCGTGATAGGGCTTGAGGATATAGTCGAACGCCTCGATCTCGAAGGCTTCCACCGCGTGTTCTTTATAGGCGGTGATGAACACGATAGACGGCCGATGGGCGAACTTGCTGATGTTTTGCGCCAGCAGCACGCCGTCCAGCGACGGGATGTTGATGTCGAGAAAAATGGCGTCGACCTGGTGGGTTTGCAGGTATTTCAGAACGTCGAGGCCGTCCTCGAAGGTAGCGACGATATCGATATTGCTGTGTTTCTTGATCAGGTAGCTGAGTTCTTCCTGCGCGAGGAATTCGTCTTCCACGATGATAGCTTTCATGAGGCCTCCCCGACCGGCGGCGCGCTCGGTTCCTGATGCAGCTTGCCGCCGTTTTTGCTGATATAGAACGCGATTTCGGTGCCCGGCTCCAGGCGGCGGATATGCAACCCTTCACCGTACAGCAGCGACACGCGGTGATGCACGTTGAGCAGGCCGATATTGTGGCCCGGCATCTCGTTGCGCGCCACCCGGTCGATGGTTTCCTGGTTGATGCCGTGGCCGGTATCCTTCACCGAAATCTTCACCCGATCGCCCTGATCTTTCACCGCGATCACCACCACCCCTTTACCCTTGCAGGGCTGGATGCCGTGCACGATGGCGTTCTCCACCAGCGGCTGGATCAGCAGGCTCGGAATGCGCACCGAGACGTCGTCGTCGATGTCGTAAATCACCGTCAGCTTGGCGCCGAAGCGCGCCTGTTCGATGGCGATATAGTCCTGAATCTGATGCAGTTCCTTACGGATATCGATCAGTTCGTCGTTCAGCTCCAGGTTGTAGCGCAGGTAGCGCGACAGGTTGATGATCAGCTGGCGCGCGGTGTCCGGATTCAGGCGGATGGAGGAAGAGATGGCGTTCAGCGCGTTGAACAGGAAGTGCGGGTTAATCTTGCTCTGCAGCGCGCGCATTTCGGCTTTATCCGCCATCTGGCGCAGATGCTCGATGCGCGAAACCTCCATCTGGGTGGAGATAATCTGCGACAGCCCGACCGCCATCACCTTCAGCGTGTTGGTGATCTGGTGAGCGTGGCAGTAGTAAATTTTCAGCGCGCCGGTCACTTCGCCCTTTTCCCACAGCGGCACCACCAGCTGCGAATGGATCTGCGGCGCGGCCGGGTTTTCCAGGTTGTTTTTGATGATGATTTTGCCGTGGCGAATGCTTTCGCGGGTAACGCGGCTCAGCCCTTCGCGGCCGATCGGGTAGGCTTCGCGCCCCACGCCGACGTAAGCCAGCACCTGATGGGTATCGGTGATCGCCACCGCGTCGGCGCGGATGTCCTGGCGGATGATATCGCAGATGGTGGCCAGCGATTCGCTGTTGATGTTGCGGAAATAGGGCAGCGTCTTGTGGGCGATATCCAGCGCCAGCTTGGCCTGGCGTGCGGCGATCACTTCTTTTTCATCTTCGACGCTCTGCACCAGCAGCACGATCAGGCCGATGCACACCGTGCCGAGGATCATCGGCAGCGCGATCTGCGACACGATGTCGAGCCCAAGCTCGGTCGGCTTGGCCCACAGCACGATCAGTAGCATGGTGAGGGATTCGCACAGCATGCCGCCGACGATGCCGGCGCGCCAGCGCTGCTCTTTTCTCACCTTGAGGTTGATGTAGCCGGCGCTGATGCCGGCGATGATGCTGGTGATGAGGCAGGGCACCGAGGTGATGCCGCCGATGTCGATCAGATAGCGGTGCACCCCGGCGATGATGCCGGTGACGATCCCCACCCAGGGGCCGAACAGAATGCCGCCGGCCATGATGGCGATGACGCGCACGTTGACCAGCGATCCCTCAACGTTGATGCCGGAGTAGGTGCTGAACAGCGCGAACAGCGAGAAGATCGCCGTGACGATGCCGAGCTCGAGCGGCGTATGGTCTTCTTTTTGCAGCAGTTGGCGGAACAGCCGGGTGCGGGTCAGAAAAAACAGACAGATCAACATCAGCGCGGCGCGATCAAACACCGCCAACAGCATTTCAAAAAAAGGGTGCACGACGGGTTCTCGCTGCGGCCTACGGATGGCGGCAGTATACCACAGCGAGAAAGGCCCGTGGCTCAGGCCGGCGGTCAGCGCATGCCGAGCTGCGCTTTGCCCAGCGGCGTCAGCAGATCGGCGGTGGCGCGGCCGTCAAAATCCACTTCGAAGTCGTCGGGAGCGAAGTCCGGCGGTGTTCTGCCGTCGATAAAGCTCGGCAGCTGACGCTGCAGGTAGGCGTCGTTTTTCGCGCAGCCCGGCGCGGCGGCGATGTACATCACGTTGCTGTCGAACTCGCCGTTATGCTCGTTCTCCACCGCGTGGATCACGTCGCAATGCCAAAATACCGTGTCGCCCGGCTCCAGATCGGGAATAGGGGAAATCCCACTTAATAAAAGGGGATGCCATTTTTCCGAGATCGACAGCGCGCGGCCCGGCGCCGCATCGCACAGATCGTCGTCGGCGACGTCGTCCTGCAGCGCGCGCAGCAACACATAGGCCATGGCGTTGGCGATCGGCACCAGGTTCAGCGTGCCGGCATTAGTGCGTTGCGGTGTCAGCGCCGTCCAGCCCTGGAAGGTGCGGAACATCGAGCAGACTGCCGGGGAGGCAATTTCGCGCACTTCGGTGCGGCCGTCGGCGGCAAAGGGATCGTACTGCTGCCAGTCGCCGGAGAACACGTGGCGATACACATAGCGGAAATTCTCGTCCAGCCAGCGCTCGATGGTGCCGCTGTCGACGTGCGGCGACAGGCCCAGCGACGAGGAGTTCGGCGGGCGGCGGCGGGTGCGATCGGCGTAGGTGGCGACGCGGGTCGGATCGAAATGCTGCTTGCCGTTGCTTTCGGTGGCCCACAGGCCGTTGAGGAACACCTGCACCGCATGCATGCGCGCATCCTGCCGCGCTTCGACCTGCGGCTTTGACCAATAGATGCCATAAATCTGTGGTTTGCTGGCGGCCAGCTTGCCGAAATAGTTGTCTTCGGCAGCGTTTTTCAACCGCTCGACGAAGTTGTTGCGCTCGAGATAGTCGCCGATTTCCCGGTTCCAGCCTTCGGCCTTGGCGCGGGGAAACACGCCGCGAATGGCGCAGGCGCCGCGCTGTTTGATCAGCGCTATCTGTTGATCGCTGACGCGCTGCTGCAGGATATCTTCCGCGTCGATCTGCGGCACCGGATTATGGCCGGCGGCCAGCTCGCGGCGGATCTGGTCGACCTGGCCGCGGATGTTCTCCTCCAGCGCCAGAAAAACTTCGCGGTAGTTCGGCAAGGCCTGGCGCAGCTGGCGCTTGACGTTAACGATCGTCTGCGGAATATCATCGATGACTAAAGAGGCCATGGTGTTCTCCTGGTGCCGCGTGAGTCACTGCGGCGGACGGTTGTAGGGAATCGGGCAAGACGTTATGGTTTTGTGGTTTTAACGTGAATGATTATCGGCAACCAATCGGGGAAAATAAAGAGATATATTTCATTCGTAAGTTCCTCTTTTTCGTTTTTCGGAGATTTTATGAAGCTGGTCACTGAACGCTTGTACTTACAGTCGATAACCGCCGAGGACTGGCCGCTGTTTCTGCGCCTTTACCAGGATCCTGAGGTGATCCGCTATATCGCCGATCCGCTCAGCGAAGCGGCGATCCGCGAGCGTTTCGACGCGCGGCTGCCGGCCTGGGACAAACACGGCGATCAGTGGCTGTGCCTGGTGATGCGTGAGAAGCACAGCGGGGAGGCGGTGGGCATTACCGGCTTTCGCCCGCAGTGGCTGCCGTATCGGCAGGCGGAGGTGGGATATGGCAGTTTGCCCTCCGGCCAGGGCAAGGGCTATGGCAAGGAGTCGCTGCGGGCGGTGCTGGATTTTGCGGTGAACGCCTGCGGTTTTCACAAGCTGACCGCTACCGTGACCTCCGGCAACCTCGCCTCGCGCGGCCTGCTGGAGTCGTGCGGTTTTCGGCTGGAAGGCACGCTGCGCGATAATTTCCGCCTGGCGGGAGAGTGGCGCGACGACTGGCTGTTCGGGCTGTTGGCGGCGGAGTTTCAGGGCGGCAAATAAAAATATCGCGCCGGGTATCGACAAGCTCGCCGGCGCTGCGCTATGTTCGATATTCGGTCAGTTCGCTGGCCAGCGTCGCTCGGACGGTCCGGGCGCTAACGTTTATCGAGGAATCCCCTATGGCTGATAACAGTCCACAGCGCCGTTTTACGCGCATTGAACGTCTTCCCCCTTACGTATTCAACATCACCGCCGAACTGAAAATGGCCGCACGCCGTCGCGGTGAGGATATTATCGATTTCAGCATGGGGAACCCCGACGGCCCGACGCCGCCGCACATCGTGGAAAAACTGTGCGCCGTCGCCCAGCGCGACGACACCCACGGTTACTCCACCTCGCGCGGCATTCCGCGCCTGCGCCGCGCCATTTCGCGCTGGTATGCCGATCGTTATCAGGTGGATATCGATCCGGAAAGCGAAGCCATCGTCACCATCGGTTCGAAAGAGGGGCTGGCGCATCTGATGCTGGCGACCCTCGATCACGGCGATACCGTGCTGGTGCCGAACCCCAGTTACCCGATCCACATTTACGGCGCGGTGATCGCCGGCGCCCAGGTGCGTTCGGTGCCGCTGGTGGACGGCGTGGATTTCTTCAGTGAACTGGAGCGCGCCATTCGGGAAACCATTCCGCGCCCGAAAATGATGATCCTCGGCTTCCCGTCCAACCCGACCGCGCAGTGCGTGGAGCTGGATTTCTTCGAGCGGGTGGTGGCGCTGGCCAAACAGTACAACGTGCTGGTGATCCACGATCTGGCCTATGCCGATATCGTTTATGACGGCTGGAAAGCGCCGTCGATCATGCAGGTGCCGGGGGCGAAAGACATTGCGGTGGAGTTCTTCACCTTGTCGAAAAGCTACAACATGGCCGGCTGGCGCATCGGTTTCATGGTCGGCAACCCTGAGCTGGTCAGCGCGCTGGCGCGCATCAAAAGTTATCACGACTACGGCACCTTCACGCCGTTGCAGGTGGCGGCCATCGCCGCGCTGGAAGGCGATCAGCAGTGCGTGCGCGATATCGCCGAGCAGTATCGGCAGCGCCGCAACGTGCTGGTGAAGGGGTTGCACGAGGCCGGTTGGATGGTGGAAAACCCGAAGGCGTCGATGTACGTGTGGGCGAAAATTCCCGAGCCTTATGCCCACCTCGGTTCGCTGGAGTTCGCCAAGCGCCTGCTTGCGGAAGCCAAGGTCTGCGTCTCGCCGGGCATCGGCTTCGGCGACTACGGCGATACCCACGTGCGTTTCGCGCTGATCGAGAATCAGGATCGTATCCGCCAGGCGGTGCGCGGCATCAAGGCGATGTTCCGCGCGGACGGGCTGCTGAAGCCGAGTAAAGCCGGCAGCGCCAAATAACCCTGTCAGGCCGGGCGTTCGCCCGGCCTTATTTTTTCCGTCCCAAGGTTTTCTTCATTATTTCCCCATTATGCTCAACTACGCTGAATTTTATTTTTTGGACAGAGTGTATGAGCAACCGCTACGCGCGATCGCAAATCGTTTTACATTGGCTGACGTTGCTGATGGTGATCCTCACCTATGCGGCGATGTTGCTGAAAGATTCGGTGCCGGAGGCGTGGGCGCCGATGGTCAAAAATCTGCATTTCAACTTTGGGGTATCGGTCTTTGCCCTGATGCTGATTCGGTTGGCGGTGCGCTCTTTCCATGCTGCGCCGCCAACCACGCCTCCGCTGGAGGAGTGGCAGGAGGTTGGCGCGAAGATTTTCCATTGGCTGCTGTACGTGGTCTTCCTGATGTTGCCGCTGCTGGGCATGTTAACCCTGGCCTACGGCGGGAAATCGTGGTCTTTGCTGGGCTGGCCGATGCCGCAGTGGGTGACGCCGGATCCGGTGATGCGCAAGCTGGTCAAAACGGTGCATGAGACGCTGGCAAACGTTGGCTACTTTATCATTGGCGCGCATGCGCTGGCGGCGCTGTATCACCACTACCTGCGCAAGGACGACACCCTGCGCCGCATGATGCCGGGCAAATGAGCGCTAGCCGAAACGACAAAGGGACGCTTGCGCGTCCCTTTGTCTGTGTTCCTGGTGTGGCTGCTGTCAGGCAACCATCAACATGAAGGTGCCAACCCAGGCAACCAGCATGAATGACACGCCCATCAAAAAATATTTCACTGAACAACTCCTGTCTGGAGTCCTCGCCAGCAATGATCCCGATTGTTGTGCTGAGTATTTTATGGGCAACCTGCTTGTCGGGCGGATTCTTCCAAGCGAAAGAACAACGTCCTCGAGCGCGGGTTGTCCGGTTGTCGCGCCTCATGCTCCGTGAGGTAAAATCCGAACCGCGACAGGATCGGCGCTAATGTACTCTCAATACTGGTCTGATTTCAATACTGTGTTTTTGATCACAATTTTAGGCTGTTTTTTGAACAGGGCGCGCTGTTTTATAACGCTTTTTATAAGCAAGCGACAGGAAGTAGCCCGCGGTGTGGCGGGCTTTAAAATCGGGTATTGCAATACGGTGGCAGGCGCTCAGGCGACGGCGTTGATGCCGGTCGCCAAAATGACCCAAAAAACGAGACAAGACAGCAGAATAACGGCCCAAATATGACGGCGACTCCACTCCATTTTTAGCCTTCGTTGTTGCGACAAGTGATTAGGTAGCCATCATATCGGCGCAAAACGGGGGAAATTTAGCCCCCTTGGATAATATTTCGCTTACCTGCCGCTAACTTATTGGCAAACTTCACTTATCGTCACGCGCACTTCGTAGCCCAGCAGATACAACGCCTGCTCCAGCGCTTCCACCTTCGAGGCGTAGCCGATATCCAGCAACCGCTCCATTTGCCCGCCGTTGAAACCCAGCTTGCGCGCCAGCGCCGCTTTGCCGGTGTTTTTGCGCAGCATGGCGTTGTGCAGTTCGATCTTCAGCGCCACCAGCGCCGGCAGGTGTACCCTCAAGTCATCGGTTTGCGAAGGAGAAGGGGCGGGCAGGGGCAGCCCTTCATCCATCGCGGCGGCGATGGCGGCCAGCAGGCTTTCCTGCGCTTCCAGCTCGATGTCTTCGCGTTTATAGCAGGCAGATTGCCACTCGGGGAAGTCGTGGAAACCGATCTGCCAGGCGTCGCTGTCGCTATCGAAGGTGTAATGGGCGGGGTAGTGGCTGTACATGGCAATCCCTGATTGAAACCAGAATGAGGCGCTATTGTGACGGCGCGGCCGGCGGATAGCCATAGCCTTGAGCAGAATGGCGCTCAATCGGCATGTTCACGCGGCTTGCGACGCCGCACATCGGGCGGCAACAGCAGGGCGCAGATCATGACGGCCAGACTGAACAGCGGCAGCCAGCGCGCCACCGGGCCGGGAGAGTAATTGTTCAGCACCGAACACACATAGCACGCCACGGCCAGCGCCCAACCGGGCAGGCCGATATCGTTGAGCCGAAACGCGGTTTTGGCCATAAACCACGCCACCAGGCCAAAACAGAACAGCGCCCACACCATGATGCACAGCAGATACAGCAGCACCGAGACGAATTCCTCGGTATCGCCGTGCGCATGGGCGCGAAAATGGTTTTTATCCAGATAGGTCGACAGAAACGACAGTAGCACGATGCCAACGGCGAAGATCGCCAGCGAAAAAACAAAGGGTTTGCGCGAGATGCGCCCACGATAAAGGTCTTTGGCGAGTTGTCCGAGAGAGTCCATCACAATCCGTTGTCGTAATCATTGACCGCCCGGCGGTGGCCGGATGGCAAGCAGCCCGGCATTTTATCGGGGTAAATGCGGGCGTCAAGGTGATAATTTTTCTCATTTAGTTGCGGTTGAGATTCCACGCGGCCGCATCGGGCGTCCCTTCACCGTGCAAAACGTCACAATTTGGCACGTTTGGCTACCTGACGCGGTAATTGGCGGCATAATCCTGTTTGTTCGCGTTGAACAATGCATTAACATAACTCCCACTTATCTCTTGCATGGCTATATGGATATCCGATGCGTCACCTGGTTGCGCTTTTACCGCTGATTACCTTGCTTGCTGCCTGTAGCAGCACGCCGAAACCCAGTACCACCGCTACGCCGCAGAGCACCCCGGTAAAGGGCGGCTTTTTGCTGAGCCCGGCACACAGCGGCGCGCCGTTGGGGGGGGATTTCGCCAATAACCCGAATACCGCGCGCTTTATCGATAAGATGGTGCAGGAACACGGCTTTGATCGGCAGCAGCTGCACGACGTGCTGGCGCAGGCACGGCGTTTGGATTCGGTGCTGCGGCTGATGGACAGGCAGGCGCCGACGCCGTCTACCCAGGGCCCAACCGGGCCGAACGGTTCCTGGCTGCGCTACCGCAACAAGTTCATCACCCCGGATAACGTGCAAAACGGCGTGGTGTTCTGGAATCAATATCAGGATGCGCTGCAGCGCGCCTGGCAGGTGTACGGCGTGCCGCCGGAGATCATCGTGGGGATTATCGGCGTGGAGACCCGCTGGGGCCGCGTAATGGGTAAAACCCGCATTATCGACGCGCTGGCGACGCTGGCCTTCAACTACCCGCGCCGCGCCGATTACTTCGCCGGTGAGCTGGAAACCTTCCTGCTGATGTCGCGCACCGAAGGCGACGATCCGCTCGAACTGCGCGGCTCCTTTGCCGGCGCGATGGGTTATGGGCAGTTCATGCCTTCTTCCTTCAAAAGCTATGCGGTCGACTTCAACGGCGATGGGCATATCAACCTGTGGGATCCGGTCGATGCCATCGGCAGCGTGGCCAATTACTTCAAGGCGCACGGCTGGTCCAAAGGCGAACCGGTCGCCATTCAGGCCAACGGCCAGGCGCCGGGGCTGGAAAACGGCTTCAAGACGCGCTACTCGGTTGCCGCGCTGGCGGAAGCCGGCCTAAGCCCGCAGGGCTCGCTCGGCGATAATCAGGAAGCCAGCCTGCTGCGGCTGGACATCGGCACCGGCTACCAGTATTGGTATGGCCTGCCGAACTTCTACGTCATCACCCGCTATAACCACAGCACCCATTACGCCATGGCGGTATGGCAGTTGGGCGAGGCGGTCGGGCGCTCGGCGCGCGGCGGCTTCTGACGCTGCGTCAATAAACGAAAAAGGCCGCTTGCGCGGCCTTTTTTGCGTTCTGAGCAATCAGAAATCGTAGCGCAGGCGCACCACGGTCATATCGCCGAGGTTGTCGGTGCTCGATGTCAGCACGTGCTCCACGTCAACGCGGAAACCGTAGTCAAACTGCACGGTAACCCCGAGGCCGTTGTCGATGCGCTGGTAGTTGCGGCCGGTGATGTATTCCAGGCGGTCGCCCATGAAGTACGGCATCACCGATTTCACCGCGTACTGGCCAACCGGCACGGTATAACCGGCCAGGTATTCGATACCCCATGCGTCGCCGGCGAAGTAATTATTGATGTCGGCTTTCTTGGTGGTCAGGAAGTCGTTGTAGTAACCGCCGCCGAAGGTGAGGGTCCAGTTGTCTGGTTTCCAGCTGATGGCGGTACCGAAAATGTTCTGGTCATAGCTCTTGCTGCCGCTGGTGGACGGATTGCGCATTTCGGCGCGGGTGTAGTTCCAGGCGGTGCCCCAGGTCAGGTCCTGCGTAATGTGGTAATCCACGCCCAGTGAGCCGCCGCCTTTGCGCTTGTAGCGCAGGCCGTTGCCCGGCAGATAGTCGCTGTCGCTGAACAGGTACGAAGCGTAAACGTCCGCATCGCCGAAGCGGTTCTTGTACTTCAGCATTTTGCGTGAGCGGTAAGAGCCGTCGTAGTCACCGTTGATGCCGTTGCCCGGTGCCTGGGCCAGCATGTCGTAGTCCCAGATATCGGTTTTGGCACCCACCACGTCATAATAAACGCTGTTCTGTTGACCGAAGGTCATCTGGCCCCAGGTGTTGCTTTTCAGGCCGGTGTACAGCATGCGGCGGCTGGTGTTTCTCGCACCGTCGGCATAGTGGTGATCCCAGTCGAACAGCGCCGGAATGTTCACGCCCAGCTCGTAGTAGCTGATCCAGCTGATATCGTCGAACAGGTAGTAGTCCGCCGCGAAACGGAAGCGGGTGCCGCCGTCGAAGCCGTTACGCTTGTAGGAGCCCTTGTCACCGTCGCCCGTCATGTTGTTGAACTGCGGACGGATACTGCCGCCAACGGTGAAGTTCAGGCGGCTGAGCGGATCGCCAGCCTGCGGATCCTGCTTCAGCAGGGTGATTTCCGCCTGAGCGGCGAACGACGCGCTGCCGATCGCCAGACCCAGCGCCACCGCTTGAGTCAATACGCGCAATTTCATTGCCATGTGTTATCCCTGTTTTATGTATGACCGCCCCCATCAGCGCCGCCATGCCGATGTTTTGCGCAGAACGCTGCGTTTTCACGCATTTTGACGGTTTTTTTGGTGTTTTAGCGGCGGGCGGCATTTGTAACATAAACGATAAAATAAATAATTACTTTTCTTGCTAATTACTGGCCGGTTTTTGACCATTTCGTGCGGTGAAAAGGGCCGCTTTTCATGCCTTTCGATTCGGATGAATTCATCTAACGCCAAGGTTTATATTTTTCATTTGTCAGTCATCGGCGTCAGCCTGTAATTTTATCCGTGCAAGAGATAATTAATTAAAGCCTGTCACCGCCGTATTAACGTTAGCCGCTTTCTGCGTAATCGGTCGGCAGGAATAAGCGATTGGGAGGTCGCCATGAGGAATCTGTTAATGTTGTTGGTGGGGCTGTTTTCATTACCGGCGATGGCGGCGGAATCGCACGTTTGTCATTCTCAAGCTTATGATTATGCAGAGGTTAGTAAACTCAGATTGTCTGACGATACCCTGTTTTCCTGCCGCGGCGTGGGGCGCCTGACGATCCCGGAACTGGCGCGCAAAGGATGGAAGGTGATTCATTTGGCGCAGCAAACTGAATATACCGACTCTGTCGACAGCGACGGCGAGGTTATTAAACTTTATCAGGAAATCGTGGTGTATAAAGAATAACGCGACGGCAGCCTGTTATTATTTCAACGGCGACGAGAACCCTATTATGAATGCAAGAATCGGTATTGACGGCAGAGCTGCCGCCGCCATGGTGATGCTTTGCGCCATCTGGGGAATGCAGCAGGTGGCGATCAAGGCTGCCGAGGCGGATGTGTCGGCGGTGCTGCAAATTGCCATTCGTTCGGGTCTCGCCGCGCTGGGGGTATACCTGTTGGCGCGTTGCCGCGGCGAGTGTTTCACCTGGGATCGCGCCACGCTGAGCGCCGGTCTGAGCGTAGGGGCATTGTTCGCGCTGGAGTTCTTTTTTGTCTCCGAAGGGCTGCGCTATACCAGCGCCTCGCATATGGCGGTGTTTTTGTACACCGCGCCGCTGTTTTCTGCCCTTGGCCTGCATTTCCTGAATCGTCAGGAGCGTCTGTCGCCGGTGCAGTGGCTGGGCATGCTCATCGCCTTTGGCGGTGTGGTGCTGGCCATATCGGGCATGGCCGAGGGCAGCGGCGGGGCCGAGCGGCTGAAAGGCGATTTCTATGGCCTGCTGGCGGGGATCGCCTGGGGCGGTTCTACCCTGGTGATCCGTACCACGCGCCTGGCTGAGTGCCCGGCCAAACAGACGCTGCTGTTCCAGTTGACGGGCGCCTGTGTGCTGCTGTCGCTGCTGGCGCTGGCTACGGACAATTTGCACGTTGTCCTGAGCCCCGTGGCGTGGAGCAGCCTGTTGTTCCAAACGGTGATCGTGTCGTTTTTCAGCTACCTGATCTGGTTTTCATTGTTGCGCCGTTATCAGGCTTCCTCGCTGGGCATTCTCACCTTTATGACGCCGGTATTCGGCATCCTGGCGGGGGCCGTCATTCTCGGCGAACCGTTGCAAATTGAATTTGTATTGGGTGCTGTGTTGATCGTACTGGGGTTAGTCGTAGTGAGTTGTTCATATCTTATTTATGTTGACCGAAGGGTGGCACCAAAAATATAAATTATGGATGTTGATGTACAGAACTACCAAATAAGCTGCGAAAGCCAATTCATTATTCAGCTGCAAATATCCCGCTATGCCTGGGGCGTGCCGCTGATTACGCTCAGCGATAACGGTGATTTTACCGTGATAAGAAGCCGAGGTTGGTCGAGGTTGGCTAATGGGATGCAATTGGAGGTTTATTATTTTGCCAATAATTCCCTGCTGACCTGGGATAAAAACCGCAAAAATATCTCTTATTCAAAGGCCGGCCGGCTCTACGCCTGCGCGCTGCATTTTTCTTATTCCCCCAAAGTATGGCGATAATCCTCTGGCCATCAGACCAGAGGGGAGATTTTCATGATCCACTGCTTAAACGCGAGGATCTTCGGCCACTGCCGCTCGGAGATGGTCGAGGTAAAATAGCAGTGCTCGCAGGGCACGGTCATGTCGGTGAACGGAATGATCAGTTCGCCGCTTTTGATCCAGTCCTGCACCAGATTGAGCCGCCCCATGGCGACGCCAAGGTGTCGCGTCGCGGCCAGCACTGCAAGATCGGAACGGTCGAACTCCATGCTTTTACTGTCGGTATCCAGCCCCAGCGCAAAGTGTTGCGACCAGGTTTGCCACTCATCTTCGCCGGAGTTGTAGCGATCGTGCAGCAGCGTGCAGTGGGCCAGGTTTTCCGGCGCATCGTACAGGTTATGCGTGGCGGCGTACTGCGGCGTGCAGATCGGCACCATTGATTCCTGCATAAAGGCTTCGTCCAGATGCCGCCCCGAGGGCAGTTTGCCGAAGTACATCGCCAGATCCACGCCGCGGTTGGCCAGGTTGATGATTTCCTGCCCGGTCAGAATATTGAGGTGAATGGTGGGGTGCTGGGCGATAAAGTCGCCGATGCGCGGCAGCAGCAGACATTGCACCAGGGATGGGTGCGAGTAGAGGGTCAAGGTCCCCGTCAACTCGCGATTTTTGATGTCCAGAATTTCTTGATTCAAGGTGTTGAAGGAACTGTCCAGCGCCCATTGCATGCGCTCGCCCTCCGGCGTCAGCGTAATCCGGCGATGAAAGCGTTGGAATAGCAGAAAACCCAATTCCTTTTCGAGCAAATTAATACGGTGGCTCACGGCGCTGGGGGTGATCGACAATTCTTGCGCCGCCAGCGCAAAAGATAAATGACGGGCGACGCATTCGAAAGTATGCAGCCGGGAAAATTGATAGCTGGTCAGCGGGGTCGCCCGCTGCGAATGTTTTTTACTGGGGAACATGCTATTTCTCCGTGCGCATAATCCGGCAATATTAACATTTAATGGCGCGGAGGATAAACCCAGGCTGATTGATATATTCAGTTTTTACGCTGAGAAATATCGTTATGTTGCAGGGGAATTAACTGGCTTGCATAACAACCGGAAATAACAGGTGGTGGACGCGTTGAGTGAGAGGGTGATGATAATCTGCAATAGGACGAATATAATAAAAAGACGTGCCGTATAAGCAGCGAGTAAAGACGGTGTGCGGCAGCCTGAACGATAAAGGCTCATGTTCCCTGCGGGATATAGCGGTTTCACCGCAATAATTCGTCGCATGGCGACACAGAATACGCGTTAATCCCAGCGGCAAACGAGCGGAGGCATCAATCGATAATACTGCGCCCCCCTTAGGCCGATAGAACCGCGCCCGGTGGCTACCCACCGGGCGCGGCATTCAGGGAAAAGCGGTTTGTTCGCCGGCGCGCATCAACGGCGACGCAGCAGCAGGCCGGTCAACAGGCCTGCGCCGGCAATGAGGGCCAATGCGGCGAGGGGGTTTTTCTTCATCATGCTGCCGGCGCAGCTCAGGGCATCGCCGTATTTTTCTTGCAGCACGCCCGCTGCCTGGCGCGCGGCGCCTTCGGCCTGCAAACGTTCGTTGCCGGTGACGTCGCCCGCGATTTCCTGCGCCTTGCCCGCCACTTTTTCCATCATGCCATTGGCTTTTTCGCTGTTCATTGTGATGCGCTCCTAAGGTTCGATCCGTTTGGCTTCCGCACAGGACGGAAGCCTGCATTTGCACCGCCATGTTATGCACTTCACTTTTGGCCTATAAGGGGCGTTTGCATCGGTTTGGGTAGTGCATTTGCAGGCTACTTGCCATTCCTGAAGGCCAGCCCACCGGTAAACAGCCCGCGTTCTCTGGCCCAGACGATGGCTTCGCTGCGGCTATGCACGCCGAGTTTGGAATAGACCGTCGCGACATGGTTGCGGATGGTGTTGAGCGCCAGATTGAGACGCGCCGCGATTTTCTTGTCCGGTAGCCCCTCGCAAATCAATTCCAGCACATCGCGCTCGCGCGGCGTGAGATCGCTGGCGGTAAATCCAGCCTGGTCGGGCCGATTGATGCTTTTCACGTTGGCCAGTTTTTCGATCAGGGTTTGGCTGAACCAGGAGGCGTCCTGCATCACTTCTTCGATGGCGCTTACCAGCTCCAGCTCCGAGCGTTTGCGTTCGGTAATGTCCATGAGCACCAGCAGATAACAGGGCGCATTGTGGATGCTGACGGCATCCGCCGAGGCCACACAGTCAATCGACTCGCTCCCTTTCTTGCGCACCCGGATGTCCAGCCCTTCGACGTTGCCGCTTTTTTCCAGGGCGGCAAACAAACGCCGGTTCGCCTCCGGATCGTCAATAAACGGGATCTCTCCGACCGTCTTGCCGATCAAGTCTTCGGCGTCGTACTCGGTGGCGCGGGTGAAGGCTTCGTTGACATCCAGCACGCGCCGCTCGTGCGCGGTACATAACAACGTCGGCACCGGGCTCAGGCGAAATGCCTTGGCGAACCGTTCTTCACTTTCTCGCAGCGCCGATTCCGCCTGGCGCCGGGGTTCGAGATCGGTAAACGTGAACAGCATGCAGTCGTCTTCATTGATATCCAAGGGTTGGCCGGCAACCACCACCAGCTTGCTTTCGCCGCCGGGCAGCTTCAGCTCGGCCTCCATCTGCGGAATGGTAGCGCCTTCCCCCAGGCGCTGAACGGCCAGTTCTTTGTGCTCCGCCTGTTCCAAAACGTCGAGTTCATAAACCGAACGCCCCATGACCTGTTCACGTTGGTAACCGGTCATATCAAGGAACCCCTGGTTGACCTTGACGTAACGCAGGTCGCTTAGCCGACAAATGACTGCCGGTGCCGGATTGGCGTTGAAGGTTTTTTCAAAGCGCTGTTCGGCGCTGGCCCACTCCGTCGCGTCGCTCAGGATCAGCGCCAGCAGCTCCGGTTGCCCCTGCGCATCGGTGATAATCAGGCTCCGCAGGCGGTGCACCCAGAAGCTGTCCGGATCGTCGACCTGTCGAACCTCCACCACCACATCGGTGAAGGTTTCGCCTTCCGCAACCCGGTTCAGCGGGTACTGTTCCAAAACCAGCGGATGATTGTTGCGATAGCGCAGGGCAAAACGCGCCGCGTACTCGCCGGCATTGGCCCCCAGAGCTTTCTGATGACTCACGCCATGCATGGTCAACGCGGCCTCGTTGGCCCATAGCAAGGTTTGATCGGTATCCGTCAGGATCACGCCGTCGGACAAGCCGGAGATGATTTGCTGCAGGTGGCCGCGGTGGGTTTCGCTGGCCAAAACGGATTGGCTCATGTGTTCTCCGCTAGACAGAAGGGGGGCGGCCTCTTAAGGGGCCGCGGGTTACGCTACTCGCTGAGCAGCTTAGTGCATAACGTGCGTATTCGCAGGGTGTAAATGCACCAGGCATTCTGATGCAAATGAACCGGGACGGCCGACGATGCCGCGCGGCAGACTGAATTTGTCTGCGCGGTTACCCGCCGTGCGTGCAATCACTTGTCCAGAAAATATAAGGAACAACGATGACCACTGTCTATGAATCAAATCGCTTAGCGTTTCAGGTGTCATGGGGCTCGATATTGGCCGGGAGTGCCGTGGCGCTGGTGACTTATCTGACCTTCAGCGTGCTGGGCACGGCTATTGGTGCCCAGGCCGTGGATATGATGCAAAAGGGCAACCCGCTGAGCGGCTTTGGCACCGGCACCGGGATCTGGCTGCTGGTTTCAACGTTGGCATCGCTGGCCGCAGGCGCGTTCGTCGCCGGCCGCTCCGCACCGAATCGCGGCGGCTTGCATGGCTTGCTGAGCTGGGCGATCACCACCTTGTTGACCACCTGGCTGATGGTTTCATTGGCGAGCGGCGTAGTGGGGCTGGCGGGAAGCGCGGTGGGTAAAGGGCTTTCGCTGGCAGGCAGCGGCCTGGCGGCGGCAGCGCCAAACGTAGGCGAAGGCCTCAAGCAACAGCTGGATAAAAAGGGCATCAGCCTTGACTGGGGAAGCCTGGAAAATCAGTTGAACGCCATGCTTAAGCAGAGCGGCAAGCCGGAGCTGGATCCTGCTCGGTTGGAGCAGAAAGCCAATCGGGCGGCCGCCGACGGCAAACAGTCGGCCGTGGATGCCGCAGCCGATCCGGCGCAGGCCGCCACCGAGCTTAAGCAGTGGTTCGAGCGCGTCAAGCAGTCCGGTGAGCCGGCGTTGAGCGCCGCCGATAAGGACGCGCTGGTGAATATCGTTGCGGCACGCACCGGCAAGAGCCGCGATGAAGCGAGCCAAATCGTCGACAACTACGCCCAGGCTTACCAGCAGGCGGTGCAGAAGGTGGAAAAAATCAAGGCCGAGGCCGAGCAGAAAGCGCGTGAAGCGGCCGATGAAGCGGCCAAACAGCTGTCTCGCGCCGCGTGGGGTTCGCTGTTGGTGCTGCTGTTGGGCGCTGCGTTGAGCGCCGGCGTGGGGCGGATTGCCGAATCAACCCGCCGCACTGTCGCGGTAAGTTGAGATGAAAAAAAACCTGTCGTGCATCTCGCTGAATTATCGAAAAGTAGCGGGGGCCTCTGCTCCCGTGCTCGTCATCGATTTCTGCAACGAGAACAACGAGCGTTATACCCTGCGCTACAACCTGCCGCCGGATACCCCGGAACGCACCGAGCGGCGGGTATCTTTGCTGCTGTACCTGTTGCGCAAGCACAGGTCCGCAGAGATCGACAACCTGGCTGATTAATCAGGCCGTTAATGAAAAGCCCAGCCTCGCGTGCTGGGCTTTTTGTTTGCGGCCGCAGGCCGTTCTGACAATAAGGCGCGGGCGAGTCGGCTCGGCATTTTACCGGGGGAGAGATGGGTGATTCATGGGAGTAGGCAGGGTTCCCAATGGGCGCGGTTTGTAAAACAGGGCATCGAGCAAGGTTTGTTAAAATATCCGTTTTCTCTGCGCAGGAACGATAAAAAAGAAACGCGCTATTGCGACGCGAGATTATTGAGACCGATGTTCAGCCTTGAGCTTATCACTCCCGTCTTCTTTTACTGCCGGTCATACTTTATATCTCTTTTGCAGTACGTTTTATCGGCGGCCCAGGCATATAAAATGCGTTTTCATTTGTGATGATGAAATTCCTATTCGGCCATGCAATCTGGCTGTAAAAAACACTTTAAGGTAAAACAATTAGCAAAAAGTGTGATTCTGCCTGGTGTGGCAAGTGCATCTTTGATGAGTGCACTTTACGCGAGTTGATTTTGTTTTATGGGTTTCTTGCGGAGAGATTTATATAACATGATCATTTTCAGTTATTTATGCGATAGTTTTTCCTATGCCGAAAAAAATGAATTGACAGGCTGGTTTTTTTTAGGATTAATCTTAATGACTTGGTTTGATTGGTTAACGATTTTAATAAAAAGGACGCGAATCTTATAAAAGCAAGGAGCACATATGGATTACAGAAAAGATATTCTTTTACAGGTGTTGGAGTATATGGAAAAGAATATTGTCGAGGGGCTGACAGTTGAAAAGGTTTCCATTATCTCAGGTTACTCTAAATGGCATTTGCAACGGCTGTTTAAGCATTATTTTGGCATAACGCTAGGGACTTATATAAGGAATAGAAAACTGAGTCGCTCTGCTATTCTGCTCAAACAGCACCAAGGGAACATATTGGATGTCGCCCTGGCATCCGGGTTTGCCTCTCAGCAATGTTACACGCGGGCATTCAAACGTTTCTTTGGCGAAACGCCCAACAGCTTTAGAAACAGCCGGGGATGGGATTTTTCCACGCAGATCCCGCCGTATGGCAACGATAAGAAACCCTACTTCTACCACACGGTCATGCCGGATGACATTGAGATGTTAAAGCATTACAAATCACTGATTTTTCATTCTATAAGAAAATTCAGAGATGCCGGCGACATTGCACAGACCAATGATAAATGGTTAAGCAAGCAGCGGGGGGCATGTAATGTGGAAAAGAACAGGAGTAATAAATGGCATTCCAACAGCAAGGGGCAAGAGGTTTTTCATTCCATCTTTAACTTCTATATCCCTATGGGTAAATATATTGTCATTCCCTTTATGGGGGAGTTTTCAGAATATATTGACTTTTTCGATGTAATGTATGACGCTTATCTGCCTGCTATCAATGTCAAAATGCGGGAGAGCTTTTTTATAGAGTTATATAGGCAAGAGGATCTAAATGGCAAGGTTGTCAATGTCGATATACTTATTCCTGTGACATAGTGATGAGGCAAGAAGACATCATGAATAGAGAAAAACCTCTCGACTCGATTAATAAACGCCATCCAGCTCGCTTTATGCTACCTTCTATATTGTCTGAACTTGGTCCAACAATCGTTGCCGGCTCAGGCCGGCAAGCCATTCAATTAACTGCGGTGTTAATTTTTCTCATGTTTTCAGGAAATGCGATGGCCAATAATCGGGAACATCAGCAAATAGCGTTAGTCGGTACCTGGACCCATATTCCGAATGCGCCTGCGGTGCAGAAACCGGCAAGACCCAGTGAAGGGCTCTATCGCCTGGCGGTTAATGGCGACGGCACGTTAACGCTGCTCGACGTGGTTAAAATGAACAGCCCATCGTGGATCGTAAAATCTCGCGATGGCCGTTTCGCCTATGCTACCAATGAGGAGAACGCGGGAACGGTGGCCGCCTTGGCAATAGACGAAGCCGGCAGCGTGCGGGTGCTGAATACGGTGAGCAGTGCGGGCCAGCAGCCGACGCATGCCACCCTCAGTCCGGATGGCAAGTTTCTGTTTGTCGCCAACTACTCCGTCGCCAAAGGCGGCGCGGGGATGACGGTATTGCCAATTGGCAGTGACGGCAAACTGGGTGAACAGGTGCAGCATTATCCGTTTATATCAGGTTCTGGCGCCGTGCAGGGGCGTCAGGAAGGGGGCCATGCGCACTCAACCACCTTCAGCCGCGATGGTAAATATCTGTATGCGGCGGACCTCGGCGGGGACAAGCTGCACGCCTATCGCTATCGCCCGGATAGCGCACAGCCGCTGCAGGCGGACGCATCGCGCGATGTCAGCTTTGCGCCAGGCGCCGGCCCAAGGCACATGGTGTTCTCGCCGAAAGGCGAGTATGCCTATGTCATCACCGAAATGGCGGGTGAAATCGAGGTGTTTACCGTCAGCGACCATCGATTGACGCAACAAGGGAAAGTGAAACTGAACGGCGGGCAGGATTCAGCGGAGGCGAAAAGCGGCGGAGCCATTATCCTCAGCCCGAGCGGCAGATATCTTATTGCCACCAATCGCGGTGCCGATAACCATTTGCTGGTATTAAAAATTGGTGGGGATGGGCTGCCAGGGGAGACGACGCGCTATGAGGCTGGCGGCATTGAACCGCGTGCGCTCGCTTTCGATGCCACCGGCAAGCATCTTTATGTCACGAATGTGTTCACCAATACCGTTACGCTGTTCGATTTCGATGATGAGACGGGTGAGTTGAAGGCCAGAGGCGAGGCGGCGACGATCTCAACACCGACGGATATTAAGTTTTTCAATTAACGCCCATCATAACGCGCGGGGGAAATCGGGTCTGAGGCGTGGAGAAGGAGGATTGCGGGTGCCGATGATGGGGAATGGCTTGATAATAAATAATGGCGTCCCCGACTGGAATCGAACCAGTAACTAGCCCTTAGGAGGGGCTTGTTATATCCGTTTAACTACGGGGACGCTGCGGGCTGGCAACCGAAGCTGCCGGGGCATTATACCTTTTTTTACCCGCAGAATAAGCGCTTAGCGGTGCGTTTGCTCAATACCTCGCCAGTTAGCGCCGAAATTTCCTCGCCTGACCGACGGCGATCACGGTTTTTCCCCGCCGTGGCGCCGTTTTTCCTCTTGCTGCCGCTCCGTCCGTTTTTGGGCGCTCAAATCGTTGCGGATCTGCGCATGGCTTATCAACGCAAAGATAAAGGTGCCGCCGATGATGTTGCCCGCCAGCGTCGGCAGGGCGAACGGATAGACGAATTCCTGCCACCCAATCGCGCCGTTGAACACCAGATAGAGGATCTCTACCGAACCGACCACGATATGGGTCAAATCGCAAATCGCTACCAGGTAGGTCATCAGCGCGATCACCCAGATTTTCGCCGCGCCGGCGGCCGGGATCATCCACACCATGGTGGCGATGATCCAGCCGGCCAGGATGCCGTTGGCGAACATTTCTCCCGGCGTATGGCGCATCACCTCTTCGCCCAGGCTGATGAAGGCGCCGCGCGTCTCGGCGTCGAACAGCGGCATATGGGTAAACGCCAGCGCCGCCAGCCCGGTGCCGATCAGGTTGCCGAGCAGCACCACGCCCCACAGACGCAGCAGGATCAGCAGGTTGCGCGGTGTGGGTTTATGCATGATTGGCAATACCGCCGTGACGGTATTTTCGGTAAACAGCTGTTGGCGCGCCATGATGACAATGATAAAACCGAAGGTGTAGCCGAGGTTCTCAAGGAAGAAACGGCTGGGATCGTCCGGCAGGCGGGCGTGGAAAATGCCCTTCGCCGCCAGCGAGGCGCCCATCGACAGCCCGGCGGCGATCGCCGACCACAGCAATGCCAGCCCGTCGCGCTCCAGCTCTTTTTCGCCTTCCATCCGGATCTGTTCATGCACCGCCGCCGCGCGCGACGGCAGATTCTCTTCCCTGACTTCGATTTCGCGCTTGCCCTGTTCCTGCTCTTCACTCTCTACCCGCATCGTTTCATCCTGCTCGTGCTCCTGGCGTTGCTGTTCGTTCATGCTGTCGCTCCTGCTCAATAAGGGTGAGGTCACGTCATTAAGCGTAGTTGCCCGGCCTAAATGCGGCGAAATACAGAAAAAGGTAACAAGAGTTAAAATCCGCCGCTTTTTTCCGCGCATTCTTGATCCTGCTCGCCATATTGGCCCCCGGCGCGCCCGCCGCAGGCTGCTTGTGGGGAAAGGCTTATGCTATGATTCGCTATCCCAAAGAAAAATATGAGTTCCCCGATGCTGGAAGCCAAAAGTCTGAGTTGCGTGCGCGATGAACGCATCCTGTTTAGCGAGCTAAGCTTTTCAGTTCAGCCGGGCGATATCATTCAGGTAGAAGGGCCGAACGGCGCGGGCAAGACCAGTTTGCTGCGCATCCTCGCCGGTCTGGCGCGGCCGGACGGCGGTGAGGTGTGCTGGCGCGGGCGTAACACGCTGCGCGATCGCGCGGCGTATCAGCAAGATTTGCTGTTTATCGGCCATCAACCGGGCATCAAAGCCGTATTGACACCTTTCGAAAATCTGCAGTTTTATCAGGCGGTGCGCGGCGCGGCCGAGCAGCAGGCCATCTGGCGCGCGCTGGAGCAGGTGGGATTGGTGGGCTACGAAGATCTGCCGGTGGCGCAGCTTTCCGCCGGGCAGCAGCGGCGCGTGGCGTTGGCGCGCCTGTGGCTCAGCGCGGCGCCGCTGTGGATCCTCGATGAGCCGCTAACGGCGATCGATAAACAGGGCGTGGCCGAGTTGATTAGCCTTTTTGAGCAACATGCACAGCGGGGCGGCATGGTATTGTTGACCACCCATCAGGATTTGGCCGGCGTCAGCCAAACGGTGGGCAAAATTCGTTTGGCGGAACACGACGCGGGGAGTTTGTGATGTTTTTGACCCTGGTGCGTCGCGAACTGAAGATCGCCTGCCGTAAAGGTTCGGAGATCGTCAACCCGCTGTGGTTTTTCCTGATTGTGATCACGCTGTTCCCGTTGGGGATTGGCCCGGAGCCGCAGTTGCTGGCGCGCATTGCGCCGGGCATCGTATGGGTGGCGGCGCTGTTGGCCTCGCTGCTGTCGCTGGAGCGGCTGTTTCGCGACGATTTCCTCGATGGCTCGCTGGAGCAGCTGTTGCTGCTGCCAACGCCGCTGCCGATGACGGTGCTGGGCAAAGTGTGTGCTCACTGGGTCGTGACGGGACTGCCGCTGCTGATCCTGTCGCCGCTGGTGGCGCTGCTGTTGTCGCTTGATATGCAAACCTGGCTGGCGGTGGCGGGGACGCTGCTGCTCGGCACGCCGACGCTGAGCCTGATCGGCGCTATCGGCGTGGGGCTGACCGTCGGCCTGCGCAAAGGGGGCGTGCTGCTCAGCCTGCTGGTGCTGCCGCTGTATATCCCGGTGCTGATCTTCGCCACCGGCGCGATCGACGCCGCCGCGATGGGCATGCCGATTGATGGTTACCTGGCGATACTCGGCGCGATGCTGGCGGGCAGCGTGACATTGGCGCCGTTTGCCGCCGCAGCGGCGCTGCGAGTGAGCGTGCACTAGCTAACAAATTGAATGAACAGACGGGGCAAGGCCGGCAAGAGCGTACCCCGCAGAAGATTTTCGCCGTTTCGAACGCTCGAGGCGGCCGACGCATAAAAATTACCGTGAGCACTGACGACAATGTGGAAATGGTTACATCAACTGGCGCGGCCTGAACGGCTGTATCACGTCTGCGGCCGCTTTATCCCCTGGCTGGGGCTGGCGGCGGCGGCCTGCCTGCTGCTTGGCTGGGCATGGGGCTTTGGCTTCGCGCCGAAGGATTATCAGCAGGGCGACAGCTTCCGCATCATTTATATTCACGTGCCGGCGGCCATGTGGTCGATGGGCATCTACGCCTCGATGGCGGTGGCGGCGTTTATCGGCCTGGTGTGGCAGATGAAAATGTCCGATACCGTGGTGGCGGCGATGGCGCCGATCGGCGCGGTGTTCACCTTTATCGCGCTGGTGACCGGCTCCGCCTGGGGTAAGCCGATGTGGGGCACCTGGTGGGTGTGGGACGCGCGTCTGACTTCCGAACTGGTGCTGCTGTTCCTCTATATGGGCGTCATCGCGTTGTATAACGCCTTCGAAGACCGCCGCCTGGCGGGCCGCGCCGCCGGCATTCTGGTGCTGGTGGGCGTGGTGAATATCCCGATCATCCATTTCTCCGTCGAATGGTGGAATACGTTGCATCAGGGTTCGACCAATATGCAGCAATCCATCGCGCCAAGCATGCGCACCCCGCTGCGCTGGGCGATCCTCGGCTATCTGCTGTTGTTCGTCACGCTGACGCTGATGCGCCTGCGCAATCTGATCCTGTTCCAGGAGCGCCAGCGCCCGTGGGTCGCCGGGCTGGTGAATAAGGAGCGTCAGTCATGAATGCCGCATTCGATTCCTGGTCGGCGTTTTTCGCCATGGGCGGTTATGCCTTTTATGTCTGGCTGGCGGTCGCCGCCACGCTGATTTCGCTGTTGGGGCTGGTGGCGCACACCGTCTGGCAGCGGCGGCAGTTGCTCGCCGAGATCGGTCGCCGTCAGGCGCGCGAACGGCGCATTCGCCATGCGCAACAGTCAAAACAAAAATCCGCCGCACCGCGGGAGAAATCATTGTGAATCCACGTCGTAAAAGCCGCCTTTATCTGGCGATCGTTGTGCTGATCGGCATCGCGCTGACCGCAACCCTGATGCTGTACGCGCTGCGCTCCAACATCGATCTGTTCTACACCCCGGGTGAAATCCTGCAGGGTAAGGGCGAAAACCATGAGAAGCCCGAGGTTGGCCAGCGGCTGCGCATCGGCGGCATGGTGATGCCCGGCTCGGTGAAACGCGATCCCAATACGCTGCAGGTCAGCTTCAAGATTTACGATGCGCGCGGCGCGATCGGCGTGACCTACACCGGCATTCTGCCGGACCTGTTCCGCGAAGGGCAGGGCGTGGTGGCGCAGGGGGTGCTGGGCGAGGGCAACGTGGTCAACGCGCGCGAAGTGCTGGCCAAGCACGACGAGAAATACACGCCGCCGGAAGTGGCCGACGCGATGAAAGAGAATCACAAAGGACCGGCGGAAGCGTATAACGCGCCGCAGGCGGAGGGCGCCAAGTCATGATGCCGGAACTGGGCAGTTTTCTGCTGTGCCTGGCGCTGGCGATCGCGCTGCTGCTGAGCATTTACCCGCAGTGGGGCGCGGCGCGGCAGGACAGCCGCATGATGGCGGTGGCCCGCCCACTGACCTACGGCATGTTCGCCGCGATTGCGCTGGCGTTCCTGTGCCTGGTGCATGCTTTCGTGGTCAACGATTTTACCGTCGCCTACGTGGCCACCAACTCCAATACCCAACTGCCGGTGTATTACCGCATCGCCGCCACCTGGGGGGCGCACGAAGGTTCGCTGCTGCTGTGGGTGCTGCTGCTGAGCTGCTGGTCGCTGGCGGTGGCGTTGTGCAGCCGGGCGATGCCGCAGGATGCGGTGGCGCGGGTGCTGTCGGTGATGGGGATGATCACCGCCGGTTTCCTGCTGTTCATCATCATGACCTCCAATCCGTTCACCCGCACGCTGCCGAACTTCCCGATCGACGGCAGCGATCTCAACCCGCTGCTGCAGGATATCGGCCTGATCTTCCACCCGCCGCTGCTGTACATGGGCTATGTCGGCTTCTCGGTCGCCTTCGCGTTCGCCATCGCCTCGCTGATGGCCGGCCGGCTCGACACCGCCTGGGCGCGCTGGTCACGCCCGTGGACCACCGCCGCCTGGGTGTTCCTCACGCTGGGCATCGTGCTCGGATCGGCCTGGGCCTACTATGAGCTGGGCTGGGGCGGCTGGTGGTTCTGGGATCCGGTGGAGAACGCCTCCTTTATGCCGTGGCTGGCCGGCACCGCGCTGATGCATTCGCTGGCGGTGACCGAGAAACGCGGCACGTTCAAAGCCTGGACGGTGTTGCTGGCGATCACCGCTTTCTCGCTGTGCCTGCTGGGCACCTTCCTGGTGCGCTCCGGCGTGCTGGTCTCGGTGCACTCTTTCGCCTCCGATCCGGCGCGCGGCATGTTTATTCTCGCCTATCTGGTGATCGTGATCGGCGGCTCGCTGCTGCTGTACGCGGTCAAGGGCGGCCAGGTGCGCAGCCGGGTGCAGCACGAGACTTTCTCGCGCGAGACCTTCCTGCTGGGCAACAACGTGCTGCTGATCGCCGCCATGCTGGTGGTGCTGTTGGGCACGCTGCTGCCGCTGGTGCACAAACAGCTGGGGCTGGGCAGCATCTCGATCGGCGAGCCGTTCTTCAACACCATGTTCACCTGGCTGATGGCGCCGCTGGCGCTGCTGTTGGGTATCGGGCCGCTGGTGCGCTGGCGCCGCGATGAGCCGGGCAAACTGTGGCGCCGCCTCGGCGTGGCGCTGCTGGCGACGCTGGTGCTGTCGATTCTGCTGCCGTGGTTGCTGCAGGACAGCATCGCCGGCATGACGGTGGTGGGCCTGATTATGGCGCTGTGGGTGATCATCCTGACGCTGATGGAGCTGCATGAGCGCGCCACCCACCGCCACGGTTTCTGGCGCGGTCTGCGGCAGCTGTCTCGCAGCCACTGGGGCATGGTGCTCGGCCACCTCGGCGTGGCGGTGACGGTAATCGGCATCGCCTTCAGCCAGAATTACAGCGTGGAGCGCGACGTGCGGATGAAGGCCGGCGACAGCGTGGATATCCACAACTATCACTTCGTGTTCCGCGACGTGCACGACATTCGCGGCCCGAACTACAGCGGCGGCGTCGGCATCATCGACGTCACGCGCAACGGCAAGCCGGAGGCGACGCTGCACGCGGAGAAACGTTACTACAGCGTGGCGCGCAGCATGATGACCGAGGCGGCGATCGACGGCGGGTTCAGCCGCGATCTGTACGCGGCGCTGGGCGAGGAGCTGGAAGACGGTTCCTGGGCGGTGCGCCTGTATTACAAACCCTTCGTGCGCTGGATCTGGTTCGGCGGCGTCTTTATGGCGATCGGCGGCCTGCTGTGCATTCTCGACCCGCGTTATCGCATGAGCAAAAAGCTCAAGCGTGAAGGCAAACTGGAGGCGCAATCATGAAGCGTAAGCTGCTGTTTATCCCGTTGGTGCTCTTCCTGCTGCTGGTGGCGGCCCTGATGGTGCAGCTCACGCGCAACGCGGGCGGCGAAGATCCGACCATGCTGGAGTCGGCGCTGATCGGCAAACCGGTGCCGACCTTCAGGCTGGAATCACTGGATCAGCCTGGCAAAACCTACGATCAGGCGGTGCTGCGCGACGGCAAGCCGATCTTGCTCAACGTCTGGGCCACCTGGTGCCCAACCTGCCGCGCGGAACACCAGTATCTCAATACGCTGGCGGCGCGCGGCGTACGGGTGGTCGGCCTGAATTACAAAGACGATCGCGCCAAGGCGGTGACCTGGCTCAACTCTCTCGGCAATCCCTACGCCCTCAGTCTGTACGACGGCGACGGCATGCTGGGGTTGGATCTCGGGGTGTACGGCGCGCCTGAGACCTTCCTTATCGACGGCCAGGGGATTATTCGCTATCGCCACGCCGGCGACATGAATGAGCGCGTCTGGCAGCAGGAAGTGCTGCCGCTGTATAAAAAGTACGGGGGTGAGGCATGAGGCTGATTGTTCTGCTGTGCGCCGCGCTGCTGAGCTGGAGCGCCGCCGCGGCGATCGATACCTATCGCTTCAACTCCGTCGAGCAGGAGCAGCAGTATCGCGAGTTGACCGAACAGCTGCGCTGCCCGAAATGCCAAAACAACAGCATTGCCGATTCCAACGCCATTATCGCCGCCGACATGCGCACCAAGGTGTACGAGCTGATGATGCAGGGGCAAAGCAAGCAGCAGATCATCGATTACATGGTGGCGCGTTATGGCAACTTCGTCACCTACGAGCCGCCGGTAACGCCGGCGACGCTGATCTTGTGGATCGGCCCGCTGCTGTTCGTATTGATCGGCGGGGCAGTGGTGATCCTGCGCACCCGTCGCAAGCCCGACGCGGCGGTGGACGATGCATTCTCCGAACGGGAACGGCAGCGCCTGGTGGCGCTGTTGCAAGAGACTGACAGGAAGAAACCCTAATGGCTTTTTGGCTGATTATTTGCGTGTTGCTGGCCGGCGCTGCCGCGTTGCTGGTGGTGCCGGCGATGCGCCTCGGCAAGCAGAGCGCCGCCACGCGCGATGCGCTGAACAAGGCGTTTTATCAGGATCGCCTCAGCGAGTTGGAGCAGGATGAGCAGCAGGGCGTGGTGGCCGAGCGCCCGGAACTGGTCAAAGAGCTGCAACAGAACCTGTTGAACGACATCCCGGCCGAGCAGATGGCGCAGGCGAAGCCGATCAACCGCTGGGCGCTGGTGCCGGGCGTGCTGTTACTGCTGGCGGTGACCGTTGGCTTTTATCTGAAAACCGGCGGGCTGGCGCAGGTGCTGGACTGGCGTCTGGTGCAGGCGCAAATGCCGGAATTGCGCGAGCGCGTTGCCAATGAGCGCGCCAAACCGCTGAGCATGGAAGAGATTGCTCGCCTCGGGCTGGGGCTGCGCACCGCGCTGCAACAGGACGATCGCAACATCAGTGACTGGATGATGCTGGGGCGCGTCGGCATGGCGCTGAATAATGCCACCACCGCTACGCAGGCGTTTGCTCATGCTTATCAATTGGATCCGAATAGTCTGGAAGTGCGGCTCGGCTATGCCGAGGTCTTGACGCGCTCCAACGATCCGGAGGATAACAAGCAGGCGGCGCAGCTGTTGCGGCGCATGATCGCGGAAAACCACGGCGATCCGCGGGTGCTGAGCCTGCTGGCGTTCAATGCCTTCGAACAGGGCGATTTCAAGCAGGCGATCGGCGCCTGGCAGGTGATGCTGCAGCTGCTGCCGGCCAACGATCCGCGCGCGGAAGTGATAAAGCGCAGTATTGCACAAGCAAAAGCCCAGGCAGGCGGAGAAAATGTTAAACTGAATGTGACCGTTGCGCTGTCACCGCAGGCGGCGAAAGCCATGCCGCCGCAGGGGACGCTGGTCATTTCGGTCACCGACGGCGTCAGTCCGGTGCCGGTCGCGGTAAAACAATTGCCGCTGAGCCGTTTTCCGCTGTCTTTCTCACTGGATGACAGCAACGCCATGATGCCCGAGCGTCTGCTCTCGGCGCAGCATCAGGTGCAGGTGCGTGTGCGCCTCTCACAGGACGGATTGGCCACGCCGCAGCCGGGGGACTGGTTCGGCGAAAGCTCGCTGCAGACATTCAGCGGTAAAGAGCAGGTTAGCGTTCAGATAAACAAGCAGGTCCCTGAAAAATAAGACCGAACGTGTTTTTATGGAGAAAAATATGAACTTTCGCCTGACTGGGGTGGCATTCGCAACGGTATTACTGGTGGGCTGTGCCAGCGCGCCAGACAACGATCCGCAAGGGCGTTCCGATCCGCTGGAAGGATTTAACCGGACGATGTTCGACTTCAACTACAACGTCCTGGATCCTTATATCCTGCGTCCGGTCGCGGTGGCCTGGCGCGACTACGTGCCGATGCCGGCGCGTAACGGCATCAGCAACTTCACCTCCAACCTGGAAGAGCCGGCCAGCATGGTCAACGCCTTCCTCAAGGGCGATCCCTACCGCGGGATGATCCACTTCAACCGTTTCTTCCTGAACACCCTGCTCGGGATGGGCGGCCTGATCGACGTGGCCGGCATGGCCAACCCGAAACTGGCGCGCGAAGAGCCGAACCGCTTCGGCAGCACGCTGGGCCATTACGATGTGGGTTACGGCCCGTACGTGATGCTGCCGGGCTACGGCAGCTTCACGCTGCGTGACGAAGGCGGCGACTTTGCGGATACGCTGTATCCGATGCTGAGTTACCTGACCTTCTGGATGTCGGCGGGCAAATGGGTGGTCGAGGGGATCGAAACCCGCGCTCAACTGCTGGATTCCGACGGCCTGCTGCGCAACTCCTCCGATCCTTATGTCATGGTGCGCGAAGCTTACTTCCAGCGCCACGACTTCATCGCCAACGGCGGTTCGCTCAAGCCGGAAGAGAACCCGAACGCCAAGGCGATTCAGGGCGATCTGGACGAGATCGACTCGCAGTAACCGCCGGCCTTATGCCCATGAAAACCCGCCGTCTGGCGGGTTTTTTTACGCCCGCGGCGAGCGACAGGCAAAGAAAAAGCGCCCCGCGGGGCGCTTTGGCATCCATCTCAGGCGAGATTAGAAGCGGTAGTTGAAGTTGGCGCCGTACAGCCAGGCCTTGCCTTCGGAGGTGAAGGTGTAAGGACCTTCGTTGATGGTGACTTTTTGGCCGTGCATGTAGGACACGCCGACGTCGACCGAGGCGTCTTTGTTGAACGCATAGGTGGTACCGGCACTCAGCCAGAAACGGTCCTGATCCGGAATGGAGATCGAACGGTTTTGGGCGGGCACCGGGCTGTCATCGAAGGCGATACCGGTACGGAAGGTCCAGTTGTCGTCGTAGAAGTAGGTGGTGCCCAGCGCGATACGGTAAGCGTCTTTGAAGCCTTCATGCTTCTGGAACAGCGTCTGGCCGTTGTTGCCGGTGGCTTTCAGCTCTTGGAACTGGCTCCAGCTGGTGTAGGCCAGGCTGTAGTGGATAGCCCACTGCGGCGCCACTTTGTTGTAGCCGGACAGTTCCCACATTTCCGGCAGGTGCAGGCTCAGAGAACCCGGAATGGTGGTGCCGTTGGTGCCCCACGGCAGACCTTGAGAGGCCAGCAACGGGTTGAAGGCTGAAGGCAGGCTGCTTTTGTAATCGCCGTCAAAGTCGATTTTCACTTCTGAGCGATAGGTGAAGCCGTAACGGTTGTTTTCATCCACTTCGTACAGAATACCGGCGTTCCAACCGAAGCCCCATTCGTCGCCTTTCAGGTGCGAAATCTGGGTATCTGCCGGGATCTGCGAAACCGGGCCGGCCAACTGTGGCGGTAACTTGCCCGATCCGGCGATCAGTTTTGGCAGATCGCCGGCATAGCGCTCGAGTTTGGCCTTGGCATAAACGGCGTCAAAGCCCAGACCGAAGCTGAAGTTCTTGTTCAGGCGATAAGCGCCGCTCAGGTTAAGGTTCAAGGTTTCCAGGTCGGTTTTGCCGCCCATGGAACCCGCCGCGTAACCGTCGTTGTATTCGGTCGCCAAACCGAAGTTGCTGGTGACCGAGCCGCCTACGGCGAATTGATCGTTAATCGGGTGAACATAATGCAGGTTTGGCACCCAGGCTGTCGGCGCGATGTTTTTCGCATCCAGGCTGGCGCCGGAAGGGGACCGGCCACTGATATCGACATCCGGATCGATGAAGACTGCGCCGAAAGAGAGTTCCGGGCGGGTATACATCATCAACAACGCCGGGTTGCGGCTTGCTGAAGCCGCCGTATCCGCCATGGCGCCTTCGCCAGAATACGAACGTCCTAAACCAGCTGATGAGAACTCATTCAGCTGGAATCCTGCGGCAGACACGTTTGAAGAAATAATTGCCACTGCAGCTGCGAGAGCTGATTTAGTCAATAGGTTTTTCTGGCTCATGACCAAAACCTCATTATGTGTTTATTATTTAAACTATTGTTACACGAAGTAACAAGGAGCGCGGGATTGTAGGGTCCGTTATCGTTCAGACAAATCAGACCAGTGGCTGAAGTATAGGTCTGACCTGTGAAAATGTTGCAAGTTTGTTTTTGAAATATTTCCAATCTGATATCAAAAAAGAGATCTGCTTAACAAAAAGCCAGCGGTAAATAACAAAATTCTTACCATTCCTTAGCAGTCGCTCATTTTTATTTGTGATTTCCATCACTTAAAACACCCAGTAAAAGTAAGTGCTAGTGATTGCCGGCGCGGAAGCGTAAAATACCTGCAGAATTTTGTGGCTTTGTGCCGGTGAGTGAAACGGCAATTTGGGCTGATAACCGAGGCCCTTGAGGAGAACCAATCATGTCAGATGCAATTAATAAATGCAGCGCCCAGGAAACCGCCGCGTGTTGCTGCGTGGATGTCGGCACCGTGATGGATAACACCGATTGCACCGCATCCTACAGCCAGGTGTTCAGTAATCAACACGATGCGGAGGCGATGTTGGCGGCCCTGAGCGAAAAGGCGCGCGCGGTCGAATCCGACCCTTGTGATATCAGCAGTAGCATTAAACCGGTTGACGGCGGCGTGCAATTGGAGGCCGATTTCACCTTCGCCTGCCAGGCGGAAACTCTGATCTTCCAGCTCGGCCTGCGTTAATCCCGGCTTTACCCCCGGCGCCGCCTGTTATGCGCCGGGGATTTCCTTTCCCGTACCCCTCCCGATAGAAAGTGCGCCTGCTCGCAGTTTTGATCTCTGCCGGTTTGCCAAATGTAACCGTTTGGTTAACAATGACCTCATCAGGTCAGACCTCTTTCTGCCCATTGCGCTGACGTTATTTTCTTCAGGAGCATTTATGAGTAAGGCACTGCCGTTGGTGACCCGTCATGGTGACCGCATTGCGATTGTGAATGGACTGCGTACCCCCTTTGCCAAACAGGCGACCGCCTATCACGGCATTCCGGCGGTGGATTTAGGGAAAACGGCGGTGAGCGAGCTGTTGGCGCGCAGCGGTATCGATCCGCAGCTTATCGAGCAGCTGGTGTTCGGCCAGGTGGTGCAAATGCCCGAGGCGCCGAACATCGCGCGTGAAATCGTGCTGGGCACCGGCATGAGCGTCCATACCGACGCTTACAGCGTGTCGCGCGCCTGCGCCACCAGCTTCCAGGCGATCGCCAACGTGGCGGAGAGCATCATGGCCGGCAGCATCAGCGTCGGCATCGCCGGCGGGGCGGACTCTTCTTCCGTCTTGCCGATCGGCGTCAGCAAGGCGCTGGCGCGCACGCTGGTGGATGTCAACAAGGCGCGCACGTTGTCGCAGCGTCTCAAACTGTTCAGCCGGCTGAAATTCCGCGATCTGATGCCGGTGCCGCCGGCGGTGGCGGAGTATTCCACCGGCTTGCGCATGGGCGATACCGCCGAACAGATGGCGAAAAGCCACGGCATCACCCGTGAAGCGCAAGATGCGCTGGCGCACCGTTCCCACGAGCTGGCGGCCAAGGCCTGGCGTGAGGGGTGGCTGCGCGATGAGGTGATGACCGCCTACGTGCCGCCATACCGCGCGCAGCTTTCCGAAGACAACAACATCCGTAAAGACTCCAGCCTGGCGTCCTACGCCAAGCTGAAACCGGCGTTCGATCGCAAACACGGCAGCGTCACTGCGGCCAACAGCACGCCGTTGACCGACGGCGCGGCGGCGGTACTGATGATGAGCGAATCGCGCGCCAAAGAGCTGGGCCTGCAGCCGCTCGGCTATCTGCGCAGTTTCGCTTTCGCCGCCATCGACGTGTGGGAAGACATGCTGCTGGGGCCTTCCTACGCCACGCCGCTGGCGCTGGATCGCGCCGGCATCGGTCTGGCCGATCTGACGCTCATCGATATGCATGAAGCTTTCGCCGCGCAAACGCTGGCTAACCTGAAGATGTTCGCCAGCGAAGCGTTCGCCCGCGAGAAGCTTGGCCGCAGCCAGGCGATCGGCGAGGTGGACATGGACAAATTCAACGTCCTGGGCGGTTCCATCGCCTATGGCCACCCGTTCGCCGCCACCGGCGCGCGCATGATCACCCAGACGCTGCGTGAGCTGAAACGCCGCGGCGGCGGGCTGGGCCTGACCACCGCCTGCGCCGCCGGCGGGTTAGGGGCCGCGATGATCGTGGAGGTGGAATAATGAGTTTCGAAAACGCATTGCATGAACAGCGCGCCAAACCGTCGGCCTTTCAACTGACGATCCGCCCCGACAACATCGGGGTGATCACCATCGACGTGCCGGGCGACAAGGTCAATACGCTCAAGGCCGAGTTCGTCGAACAGGTCAACGACGTGCTGATCCGGGCGCAGCAGCACACTGCGCTTGAGGGGCTGGTGATCGTTTCCGGCAAGCCGGACTCGTTTATCGCCGGCGCCGACATCACCATGATTGCCGCCTGCACCAGCGCCAAAGAGGCGGAAACGCTGGCCAAGAAAGGGCAGAGCACGCTGGCGCAGATCGCCGCTTTTCCGGTGCCGGTGGTAGCGGCCATCCACGGCGCCTGCCTGGGCGGTGGCCTGGAATTGGCGCTGGCCTGCCACGGCCGCGTCTGTTCGCTGGATGACAAAACCGCGCTCGGTCTGCCGGAAGTGCAGCTGGGCCTGCTGCCGGGCTCTGGCGGCACTCAGCGCCTGCCGCGCCTGATAGGCGCCGCCAAGGCGCTGGACATGATCCTGACCGGCAAGCACATTCGCGCCCGCCAGGCGCTGCGCATGGGGCTGGTGGACGACGCCGTGCCGCAATCGATCCTGTTGCAGACCGCCATTGAGCGGGTGAAGCAGGGCTGGAAGCATCAGCGCGAGCTGCCGTGGCAGGATCGCCTGCTCAATGGCCCGCTGGGCAGAAATCTGCTGTTCAGCATCGTGCGCAAGAAAACGTTGGCGAAAACCCACGGCAACTACCCGGCGGCGGAGCGCATTATTCAGGTGGTGCGAACCGGGCTGGATCACGGCAGCGCCAGCGGCTATGAGGCCGAAGCGCGCGCCTTTGGCGAGCTGGCGATGACGCCGCAGTCGGCGGCGTTGCGCAGCCTGTTCTTCTCCTCCACCGCGCTGAAAAAAGAGCGGGGCGGCAATGCGCAGCCGCATGCCTTGCATCGCGTCGGCATTCTCGGCGGCGGCCTGATGGGCGGCGGCATCGCCTGTGTCACCGCCACGCGCGGCGGTTTGCCGGTGCGCATCAAAGACATCAATGAAACCGGCATCAATCACGCGCTGAAATACAGTTGGGACGTGCTCGGCAAACGGGTACGCAGCAAGCGCATGCGCCCGGCGGAGCGGCAAAAGCAGATGATGCTGATCTCCGGCTCTACCGATTACACCGGCTTCGAGCAGGTGGATATCGTGGTCGAGGCGGTGTTTGAGGATCTGGCGCTGAAACAGCAGATGGTGGCCGAGGTCGAAGCGAACTGCGCGCCGCATACCGTGTTTGCCTCCAATACTTCCTCGTTGCCTATCGGTCACATCGCTGAAAAAGCCCAGCGGCCGCAGCAGGTGATTGGCCTGCACTACTTCAGCCCGGTGGACAAAATGCCGCTGGTGGAAGTGATCCCGCACGCCGGCACCAGCGAAGAGACCATCGCCACCACCGTGGCGCTGGCGCACAAGCAGGGCAAGACCGCCATCGTGGTGGGCGACAGCGCCGGTTTTTATGTCAACCGCATCCTGGCGCCGTACATCAACGAAGCGGCGCGCTGTCTGCTGGAAGGCGAGCCGATTGAGTCGCTGGACAAGGCGCTGGTGGACTTCGGTTTCCCGGTCGGCCCGATTACCCTGCTGGATGAAGTGGGCATCGACGTCGGCACCAAAATCATTCCCGTGCTGGTCGAGGCGCTGGGGCCGCGTTTCGCCGCGCCGGCCGCGTTCGATGCGGTGCTGAAAGACGGGCGCAAAGGGCGCAAGAACGGCCGCGGCTTCTATCTCTACCCGAGCGAAGGGCAGCAGCGGCAGCGGCGTAAACGCGCGGATACCTCATTGTATACGTTGCTCGGCGTCACGCCGAAGGCGCACATGCTGCCGGCGACCGTCGCCCAGCGCTGCGTGATGATGATGCTGAACGAAGCGGCGCGCTGCCTGGATGAAGGCGTGATCCGCAGCGCGCGCGACGGCGATATCGGTGCGGTGTTCGGCATCGGTTTCCCGCCGTTCCTCGGCGGCCCGTTCCGCTATATGGACGAGCTCGGCGCCGAGAAAGTGGTGAAGACGCTGGACTACCTGCGCCAGCAGCACGGCGAGTACTTCGCGCCGTGCGAGCGCTTGCAGCGCATGGCGCAGCAGGGCGAACGCTTTTACCCGCTGGGGAGCTGAACGCAGGGCGGCCCGATTTGCACTATAGTTGCAACAGGGTCGCGTTGTGATCGCCATCACTCCTTGCGACAGCGTCAGCCGGTGAGGCTGTACAGCAAGGCTGAGGCAGCGGTAAGTTAGCTTGACCGCCATCAATAAATTTCATGGCGGCAAGGTTAAAATTTAACCCGTTGAATTGATTGTTCTGTGAGCAATCGAGGTTTGCCCGGGGAGGGTTGCTGTAAAAAACAGCGTTTTCTTTAGGCAAACTTTCAGGCAAAATGCCCGGCCGCCATAAAGAGACGGCGCGTTATCGTTTTAAAGCTTTGGCTTTGGGTTGGAAAACTCGGCGGTACAGCACGCACGGCGTTTCTGTATAGCGTTACTTTGTCAACAACAGCGGTGCAATATGCAAGTTTTGATTATGCGTCACGGAGAGGCGGCGCTCGAGGCAGCCAGCGATGCGGTAAGGCCCCTTACCCTGTGCGGCCGCGACGAGTCCCGTCAGATGGCGGCCTGGTTGAACACCAAGTCTGTGGATATTGAACGCGTGCTGGTCAGCCCCTATCTGCGGGCCGAACAGACGCTGGCGACGGTGCGTGAAGCCTTGACGCTGCCGGAGGGCGAAGAAGTGCTGCCCGAGCTGACGCCGGGCGGCAACGCCGAACAGGTCGGCAGCTATCTGCAGGCGCTGGCGATGCAAGGGGTGAGCTCGGTGCTGATCGTGTCGCACCTGCCGCTGGTGGGGTATCTGGTGGCCGAACTGTGCCCGGGCGAGTGCCCGCCGATGTTCGCGACCTCGGCGATCGCCAACGTCGATCTGCCGGCGGACGGCAGCTACGGCAAGTTTGAATGGCAGGTCAGCCCATCACAGGTGATGGCCAAAGTGTGAACCGCGGATGCGGTGCGGAATAAACTCAGGGCGATGTCTGACATCGCCCTGAGTCGTTTCTGTGGGGGGTTACTCGGCCAGCTCCACCAGCAGCAGGATGGCGGCGTTGCCACCCCATTCCTTCGGCGCCTGGTGGAACGCCAGCACGTCGGGGTGCTGCGCCAGCCACAGCGGCGTTTGCTGCTTGAGGATATGCTTGCCGTGCCCGTGCATCACGCAGGCGCAGTGCACGTGCTCGCGTTTGCAGGCGGCGATCAGCGCCCCCAGCTCCTGCTTGGCCTGCAGCTGGGTCAGGCCGTGCAAATCGAGAAACAGCTCCGGCGAATAATCGCCGCGCCGCAGCTTCTTCAGCTCATACGGGCTGCTGCCGGGGCGCACGTAGCGCGTCGGGCCTTCCTCTTCCAGCTGCGGCTGGTATTCATCTGAAAAATAATAGCTGGCATCGACCTGCTCCTGCAGCAATCGCTGCGGCGCAATCTGTTTGACCTTGGGCTTCGGCGGGCGGTGGACGATGGTGTCCTGGCGCAGCTTTTTCGCGCCCGCCACCGACTCTCTGAAGAGCTGTTGTTCGTCTTTGCTCAGAGGGGGCTTGTTATTCATGCTTCATTCACCGGAAATCGTTTATTTCGCTAGTTTACCTTGTGAATGAGCGCTGTCGACGCAAAACTCGGGCCAGAGTGAAAAGCGCGAGGGGCAAGCGTGATTTGTCGCGGGCTTCATGGCAAACTATGCGGCTAAATCATGAAACACAGCGCCTGCCGGAGGGCAAATTGGACAAAATTTTCGTCGACGAAGCAGTGAACGAACTGCACACCATTCAAGATATGCTGCGCTGGACGGTAAGCCGCTTCAACGCCGCCAATATCTATTATGGTCACGGAACCGATAATCCGTGGGACGAAGCGGTGCAATTGGTGCTGCCAAGCCTGTTCCTGCCGTTGGACATTCCGGAGGACATGCACACCGCCCGTCTGACTTCCAGCGAGCGCCATCGCATCGTTGAGCGCGTGATCCGCCGCGTCAACGAACGCATCCCGGTCGCCTATCTGACCAACAAGGCCTGGTTCTGCGGCATGGAATTTTACGTCGACGAGCGCGTGCTGGTGCCGCGTTCACCGATCGGCGAGCTGATCAACGATCGTTTCAGCGCGCTGATCCCGCACCCGCCGCGCCATATCCTCGACATGTGCACCGGCAGCGGCTGCATCGCCATCGCCTGCGGCTACGCTTTCCCGGAAGCGGAAGTGGACGCGGTGGACATTTCCAGCGACGTGCTGGCGGTAACCGAGCGCAATATTCAGGCGCACGGCGTCGAACATCAGGTGATCCCGATCCGTTCCGATCTGTTCCGCGACGTTCCCGCGATCCAGTACGATCTGATCGTCACCAACCCGCCGTACGTCGATGCGGAAGACATGTCGGATCTGCCGCAGGAGTTCCGCTTTGAGCCGGAACTGGGGCTGGCGGCGGGCAGCGACGGCCTGAAGCTGGTGCGCCGCATCCTGGCGTGCGCGCCGGACTACCTGACCGACGACGGCGTGCTGATTTGTGAAGTGGGCAACAGCATGGTACATCTGATGGAACAATATCCGGACATCCCGTTCACCTGGCTGGAATTCGAAAACGGCGGCGACGGCGTGTTCATGCTGACCAAGCAGCAGCTGGTGGATTGCAAGGATCACTTCAGCCTCTATCGCAGCTAAGCCGCATTTCCAAGGCCCGCATGGCGGGCCGCATAACGATAAAAGACTAACGGTAAGGAGCCGTGATGGCAGGAAACAGTATTGGGCAGATTTTCCGCGTCACCACCTTCGGTGAATCTCACGGGGTGGCGCTGGGTTGTATCGTCGACGGCGTGCCGCCCGGCATCCCGCTCACCGAAGCCGATTTGCAACACGATCTGGACCGCCGTCGTCCGGGCACCTCGCGTTACACCACCCAGCGCCGTGAACCGGATCAGGTGCGCATTCTCTCCGGCGTATTCGAAGGCGTGACCACCGGCACCAGCATCGGTCTGATCATTGAAAACACCGATCAGCGCTCGCAAGACTACAGCGCCATCAAAGACGTGTTCCGTCCAGGGCATGCCGACTACACCTACGAACAGAAATACGGTCTGCGCGACTATCGCGGCGGCGGCCGCTCTTCGGCGCGTGAAACCGCCATGCGCGTCGCGGCGGGTGCTATCGCCAAGAAATACCTGCAGCAGAAGTTCGGCGTGCAGGTGCGCGGCTATCTGGCGCAGATCGGCGACGTGACCTGCGAGCTGAAAGACTGGGATCAGGTCGAACAGAACCCGTTCTTCTGCCCGGATCCGGACAAGCTGGAAGCGCTGGACGAACTGATGCGCGCGCTGAAAAAAGAGGGTGACTCCATCGGCGCCAAGGTCAGCGTGATTGCTGAAAACGTGCCGGTTGGCCTGGGTGAGCCGGTGTTTGACCGCCTCGATGCCGATCTGGCGCACGCGCTGATGAGCATCAACGCGGTGAAAGGCGTGGAGATCGGCGACGGGTTCGCCGTGGTGACCAAACGCGGCAGCGAAAACCGCGATGAAATCACCCCGGAAGGCTTCCAAAGCAACCATGCCGGCGGCATTCTCGGCGGAATCAGCAGCGGCCAACCGGTGATTGCGCATCTGGCGCTGAAGCCGACCTCCAGCATCATGGTGCCGGGCCGCACCATCAATCGCCAGGGCGAAGCGGTGGAAATGGTCACCCGCGGTCGCCACGATCCGTGCGTGGGCATCCGCGCCGTGCCGATCGCCGAAGCGATGATGGCGATCGTGTTGATGGATCACCTGCTGCGCCAGCGCGCGCAAAACGGTGATGTGGTTTCCGACGTACCACGCTGGTAATCGCCATGAAAAACTGGATGTTGGGCCTGGTGGCCCTGACGGCCTCCGCTTCCGCCATGGCGCTGACGCCGTGGCAGAAAATCGATCATCCGGTGGCCGGCGCGCCGCAGGCGGTGGGCGGTTTCGCCAACGGCTGCGTCATCGGCGCGCAGCCGTTGCCGCTGAACTCACCGAACTACCAGGTGATGCGTACCGACCAGCGCCGCTATTTCGGCCATCCGGATCTGCTGGCGTTCATACAGCGCCTCAGCAGCAAAGCGAACCAGAAAGCGCTGGGCACGGTGCTGATCGGCGATATGGCGATGCCGGCCGGCGGGCGCTTCAGCAGCGGCCACGCCAGCCACCAGTCTGGGCTCGACGTCGACATCTGGCTGCAGCTGCCGCGCCAACGCTGGAGCGCGCAGCAATTGCTCAAGCCGCAGCCGATCGACCTGGTGTCGGGCGACGGCAAGCAGGTGGTGGCGAGCCAATGGCAACCGCAGATTGAGTCGCTGATCAAACTGGCGGCGCAGGATGCGGACGTGACGCGCATCTTCGTCAACCCGGCGATCAAGCAGCGTCTGTGCCTGGACGCCGGCGCCGATCGCGCCTGGTTGCACAAGGTGCGGCCGTGGTTCGGCCACCGTGCGCACATGCACGTGCGTCTGCGTTGTCCGGCCGGCAGCCTGGAGTGCCAGGAGCAGGATACGCCGCCGCCGGGCGATGGCTGCGGCGCCGAACTGGCGAGTTGGTTCGTACCTCATCAGCCGAACGCGAAGCCGGGCAAATCCGTGCCGCCGCCGTTACCGCCTACCTGTCAGGCATTGCTGGATCACCATTTCTCAGCGGAATAACACATGGACTGGTTCGTCATTGGCCCCGAGATGCTCGGGGTGTTGTTTGCGGTAGCGCTGCTGGCGGGGTTTATCGACTCCATCGCCGGCGGCGGCGGATTACTGACGGTGCCGGCCTTGCTGGCAGTGGGGGTTCCTCCGGCGCAGGCGCTGGCGACCAATAAGCTGCAGTCGGTCGGCGGCTCCTTCTCCGCCAGTCTGTACTTCATTCGTCGGCGAGCGGTGAACCTCAACGACCAGAAGCTGACGATTTTTCTGACGCTGATCGGCTCGATCGCCGGCGCCATTCTGGTGCAGCATATGCGCGCCGATGTGCTGCGGCAGATGTTGCCGCTGCTGGTGATCGGCATCGGTCTCTACTTCCTGCTGATGCCGCGCCTGGGTGAGGAAGATCGTCAACGCCGCCTCGGCGCCTTGCCGTTCGGGCTGGTGGCCGGCGGCTGCGTCGGGTTTTACGACGGCTTCTTCGGCCCCGGCGCCGGCTCATTCTACGCGCTGGCCTATGTGACGCTGTGCGGTTTCAACCTCGCCAAGTCCACGGCGCACGCCAAGGTGCTGAACTTTACCTCCAACGTCGGCGGGCTGGCGCTGTTCATCATCGGCGGCAAGGTGGTGTGGAGCATCGGTCTGGTGATGCTGGTAGGGCAGGTGCTGGGGGCGCGTTTGGGCGCGCACATGGTGCTGACTCGCGGGCAGAAACTGATTCGGCCGATGATCGTGATCGTCTCGCTGGTGATGAGCCTCAAGCTGCTGTACGACAATCACGGCGCAGAGATTCAGCAGTGGCTGTCCGCCTTCTTGCACGGTTAAAGATGAAGAGGGTGCGCTGCTTACGCGCCCTGTCTTATCGGATATAATGGCCTCTTTATTTTTGTGGTTATAGAATTTTTATGTCAGACACGCAGACCCGTCATCACTATGAGCAGTTGATCGCGATCTTCAATCGCTGCTTCAGCGATGACTACAACACCCGCCTGGTGAAGGGCGATGACGAACCCATTTACCTGCCGGCCGACGACGAACTGCCGTATCACCGCATCGTGTTCGCCCACGGCTTCTACGCCAGCGGCCTGCACGAAATCTCGCACTGGTGCATCGCCGGTGAAGCCCGCCGTCAATTGGTGGACTTCGGTTATTGGTATTGCCCGGACGGGCGCGACGCGCAGACCCAGAGCGAATTCGAAGCCGTGGAGATCAAACCGCAGGCACTGGAATGGATGTTCTGCGTGGCGGCCGGTTTCCCGTTCAACGTCAGCTGCGACAACCTGAACGGCGACTGCGAGCCGGATCGCATTGCGTTCCAACGCAAGGTGCGCGCCCGGGTATTGGCGCTGCTGGAGCAGGGAATACCCACAAGGCCTGCGCGCTTTATTCAGGCGCTGCAATCGTTCTACAATACGCCACCGTTGGCGGCCGAGCACTTTCCGTATCCGGAAGATCTCAACTGACGCCACAGCCCGTTATTTAATGAGGAAATTTGATGATCGCAGAATTTGAAGCGCGCATTTTGGCGCTGATTGATGACATGGTAGAGCACGCCAGCGATGATGAACTGTTTGCCGGTGGCTACCTGCGCGGTCATCTGACGCTGGCGGTGGCCGAGGCGGAAGAGCAGGGCGAACACACCGCCGCAGCGCTGAAAGCGCGGGTGGAGGAGAGCCTGCACAAAGCGATCGCCGCCGGGGAACTCTCGCCGCCGGATCAGATCCTGGTGCGCGGCATGTGGGAAAACCTCTATCAGGCTGCAACCCCTGCGGCCTGATCGTCATGCCGGGGCGCGTCGCCGCGCCCCTCAAGGTTGATTAAACCGCACGTCCTTTCAGCAATTTCCGCACCCACATCCGATTCGGATTCAACGCCGCCAGCAGGCGCGCATCGCCCGGCAACGGCTCGCCGAACAGCTGCGCCGCCAAAATTTCCGCCGCCAGGGGCGCCGAGCACAAGCCGCGCGAGCCTAACCCGCCGATAGCGAACAGGCCGGGATAGACCGGCGCATCGGCGACGGTTTCGCCGCGCTGGTTCTGCCGCTGCAAATCCTGATACTGCGTCAACGTGGCCTGATAGTCCGGCAGCGCGCCGACCATCGGCAAATGATCGCGGGTGGCGCTGCGCACGCCGCAGCGCGCCTGCTGAGCGCTGACGTCCACCTGCTGCGGCCAGGCCTGTTCCGGCAGGCAGCGCAGCAGGCGTTCACGGTTTTCCTGTTGCTCCTGCTCGCGGTAGTCGGTGGCGATGTCGCCGCGCTGGTAACTGGCGCCGATGCAGTGCTGGCCGTTGTTGGCATTAACCGGCGTCAGGTAGCCGTCGTAACACAAGACCTGTTTCAATTGACCGAGGGCCGGCGAGCTTGGGATATGCGACACCTGCCCGCGTACCGAATACAGCGGCAGGGCTTCCGTCGGCGCCAGTTCGGCCAGCCGGTGGCCGTTGGCCAGGATCACCGTCGCATGGCGCCGGCTGTCGCCGTGGGCGAAATCGATGCGCCAGCCGTTTTCTTCCTGCGTCAGCCTCTGTGCATCGTGCCGGTAGTGGCAGACCAAGCCCTGACGCTGCGCCAGCGCGATAGCGCCGCGCGTCAGCTCGGCCGGGCACAGCCAGCCGCCTAGCGGGTAGGTGATGCCGCCAAAGCCGGTATCGACGCCGCACCGATCGCTGAGCGTCTCGCGGCCGGCCGCCGTCGCCAAGGCCTGCGGCCAGTCGGTTTTCAGCATATTGGCGATCTTGGCGCCGCTCTTTTCGTCATAGGCCAACTGGCTGACGCCGCACCACTGGTGATCAAAGGCGACGCCTTGTTGCAACAGCGCGTCGTACTGGCGACGGGCGAAGGGAAACGCGGCGCTGAAGAAACTCTCCAACACGTCGCCGCTGCCGTTCAGCAAAGGATAAATCGCGCCCTGGCGGTTGCCGGATGCGCCTTCGGCCGCCTGCTCATCGGCGCAGTACAGCGTGACGGTGGCGCCGCGCCGCAGCAAGGCCAGCGCAGTGAGCGCGCTGGCGACGCCGCCGCCGATCAGGGCGATGTCGGCGGTGTTGTCCGCCGCCGGGCGTCGATACCAGGGCGCCGGGTGGGGAGCGGGCTGCGCATCGGCCGGGAGTTCGCCGGCGAGCATCTCACGCTTTTGGCCGAAGCCTTTGCAGCGGTTGACCTGAAAACCGGCCTGTTGCAACCCGCGACGCACGAAGCCGGCGGCGGTAAAGGTGGCGAAGCTGCCTCCCGGCCGGGCGAAACGCGCCATGGCGGCGAACAGTTGATCGGTCCACATGTCGGGATTTTTTGCCGGCGCGAAGCCGTCGAGGAACCAGGCATCCACCTGGTTATTCATGCTGGCGTCAAACTGCGGCAGCAGATCGTTAACGTCGCCGAACCACAGATCGAGCGTAATGCGGCCTTCGGCCAACAGCAGGCGATGGCACCCCGGCAACGGCAGCGGCCATTGGGCGCGCAGTTCGTCGGCGTAAGGCGCCAGCTCCGGCCAGCGCGCATGCGCCGCCGCCAGGTCAGCCTGCTGCAGGGGAAATTTTTCGAAGCTGATAAAGTGCAGGCGCTGCAGCGTCGCGTCCGGCTCGGCCTGGCGGAAGCCGGCGAAGGCCTGCCACAGCGTGAGGAAATTGAGCCCGGTGCCGAACCCGGTTTCCGCCACGACAAACAGCGAGCGCGGGTGGGCGGCGAAACGCTGCGGCAGCCGATTGCCGTGCAGGAAGACGTAGCGGGTTTCTTCCAGCCCATCCTGATTGGAAAAATAGACGTCATCAAACTGTTTCGAAACAGGTGTACCCTGTTCGTTCCAGGTTAGCGTTGCGGTTTGGATGGGGGCGTGGTTCACGGTCAATGGCTCGAAATTCAAGGGATGCCGCGAATTCTAACGGCGCTGGCGCCCCGGCGCAAACTGGACGACAATAAAGCTGAAAAACGCTGATCGGACTTGTTCGGCTTACATCTGTACGCTAAAGTGCGATGCAAAATCCCGTAGGTAAATAGTGGAAGAGGTATTGAATGAAACGTGCAGTGATTACTGGCCTGGGAGTTGTCTCCAGCATTGGTAATAACCAGCAGGAGGTCCTGGCAAGCCTGCAGGAAGGACGTTCTGGGATCACTTTCTCCCAGGAGCTGAAAGATTCCGGCATGCGTAGTCACGTATGGGGGCAAGTTAAGCTCGACACTACCGGCCTGATCGACCGCAAGGCGGTGCGTTTCATGAGCGATGCTTCCATTTATGCCTTCCTGGCGATGCAAGAAGCGATCGCGTCTTCCGGTTTGAAGGAAGAAGAGTATCAAAACAACCCGCGCGTAGGCCTGATCGCCGGTTCCGGCGGCGGTTCTCCGCGCTTCCAGGTGTTCGGCGCCGATGCGATGCGCAGCCCGCGCGGCTTGAAAGCGGTTGGCCCATACGTGGTCACCAAAGCCATGGCTTCCGGCGTTTCCGCCTGCCTGGCGACGCCATTCAAAATCCACGGCGTGAACTACTCCATCAGCTCCGCTTGCGCGACCTCCGCACACTGCATCGGCAACGCGGTTGAGCAAATCCAGCTGGGCAAACAGGACATCGTGTTCGCCGGCGGCGGCGAAGAGCTGTGCTGGGAAATGGCCTGCGAGTTCGATGCGATGGGCGCGCTGTCCACCAAGTACAACGACACGCCGGAAAAAGCCTCCCGCACCTACGACGCCGATCGTGACGGTTTCGTCATCGCCGGCGGTGGCGGCATGGTGGTGGTTGAAGAACTGGAGCATGCGCTGGCGCGCGGCGCACATATCTACGCAGAAATCGTTGGCTACGGCGCAACGTCTGACGGCGCCGACATGGTTGCACCTTCGGGCGAAGGCGCAGTGCGCTGCATGAAGATGGCGATGCAGGATCTGGATACGCCGATCGACTACATCAACGTGCACGGCACCTCCACACCGGTGGGCGACGTGAAAGAGCTGGGCGCCATTCGCGAAGTGTTCGGCGACAATACCCCGGCCATCTCCTCCACCAAGGCGATGACCGGTCACTCACTGGGCGCCGCGGGCGTGCAGGAAGCGATCTACAGCCTGTTGATGCTGGAGCACGGCTTTATCGCACCGAGCATCAACATCGAAACCCTGGATGAACAGGCGGTCGGCATGAACATCGTGACTCAGCCGACTCAGCGCGAGCTGACCACCGTGATGTCCAACAGCTTCGGCTTCGGCGGCACCAACGCCACCCTGGTGATGCGCAAACTGGCGAAATAATTCCGCCTGAGCTTCACCTCGCCATCAAGCCCGCGTTTTCGCGGGCTTTTTACTGCCCTAAGCCCATTTGACGGGCGCTCGGAGTTTTCCCAAATCACATCCCCTGACACATCATTACCTCGCCATTACACGCGTTGGGCATACAATAGCCTGGTAGCATGATTATCGCTCGGCGTAGCTTTCTAAAGTGATCGAACATTGAGGCAAGAAGTATGAAAAAGTTAATTGCGGTTGGGTTACTGTCGGCCGTGTTGGCCGGATGCGCCACCGATTCTCCCTGCGTGCCGGTCTATGATGACCAGGGGCGTCTGGTGCACACCAACACCTGCATGAAGGGCACCACTCAGGATAACTGGGAAACCGCGGGCGCGATCGCCGGCGGCGCGGCGGCGGTTGCCGGTCTGACCCTCGGCATCATCGCGCTGACCAAGTGATCGGCGCGGAACAGGACCAAGCCCGGCCATTGCGTGCCGGGCTTTTTTTATCTCACTGCACCAAAAACGCTTTGAACTGCGGCGTCATCACGGCGCTGAAACCGTCGTCGGTTTTACTGATCAGGTAGACCGCCAGCCCTTTCTCTTCTGCGAGCTGCAACGCTTTCTCCGGGCCCAGCACCATCAAACCGGTATCCCAGCCGTCGGCCTCGAGCGCGGTCGGGGCGATCACCGTGGCGGAAACCAGCCGGTGGTTGATTGGCCTGCCGGTGGTCGGATCGATGACATGGGAGTAACGCTGGCCGTTTTGTTCAAAGTAGTTGCGGTAGCTGCCGGCGGTGCTGATGCCGTAACCGTGCAGATCCACCAGCGCCTGTACCGCATTTTCACGGTCGGTCGGCTTTTGGATCGCCACCCGCCAGGGCTTGCCCTGGCCGTTGACGCCGCGTGAAGAGACCGCACCACCGACCGATACCAGGTAGTTGGTAATGCCGTGACGGTTCATCAGGCGCACCAACTCATCGGCGCCATAGCCTTCGCCCAGCGTCGAGAGATCGACATACATGCCCGGCAGATCTTTTTGCAGCCACTCCCCGCGGTTGTCGCTGATCAGCTTCAGGTGCTGCAGGCCGGTGCGCTGCTTTGCCGCGTCGATCTGCGCCTGTTCCGGCACCTTGACCGGATGCTTGTCTGGGCCGAACCCCCACAGGTTCACCAGCGGGCCGACGGTGATGTCCATGGCGCCGCCGGTATCGCGGCCGATGCGTTGGGCCATCAACACGATGTCCGCCATGCCGCGCGGGATAGGCTGCGGTTCGAGGCTAACATTGCGGTTAAACCTCGACAGCACCGAATCGGCGCGGTAGGTCGAGATGTCGTCGTTGGCCCGTTCGAGCACCGTGTCGATCTGCCGCTGCAATTCTTGTTTGCCGATCGCGACGTCACCGCTGACTTTTACGCTGTAGAAAGTGCCCATGGTTTTGCCGTCAATATCGATTTGCGGGCGGGAGGAGGCGTCGTCGCAGGCGGCGAGCAGGGCGCATAAGGCGCTCAACAGCGCTCCTTTGGCGAACAGGGAAGCCATAACATGTCCTTTGAAACCGTGAAAGCCGCTACAAATAAAGTAAAGCGCGGCAAATGGAAAGCGGATAAAGGTAAAATAGCATTTTGCTGGCGCTGAAGCCGCGTCTGAGCTAACGTCTGCCCATTCTTTTCGGTGAGGTTCACACTGCCGCTATGAGTTCAACCGCCATTTCCCGGCTCATCCATCCCTTTGCCAAAGACCGTTTCTTGCATGCATTGCTGCTGGCCGGCGTGGCGATGTTCGCCTTTCATCCGCAGCCGCTGGCAGCGCTGGGTGGTTTTATCGACGGCCGTACCCTCATCACCCTGCTGGGGCTGATGCTGCTGACCAAAGGCGTTGAGGTCAGCGGCTACTTCGATTTTGTCGGCCGCAAGATTATCAACCGCTTGCACAGCGAACGGCGGCTGGCGCTGTTCCTGGTGTTCTCCGCCGCGCTGCTGTCGTCGTTTCTGACTAACGACGTAGCGCTGTTTATCGTCATACCGCTCACCATCACGCTGAAAAAGCTGTCGGCGCTGCCGGTCGGCCGCCTGATCATCTTCCAGGCGCTGGCGGTGAACGCCGGTTCGCTGCTGACGCCGATCGGCAACCCGCAAAATATCCTGCTGTGGAGCCGTTCCGGCCTCTCTTTCCTCGGTTTCATCGGCCAGATGGCGCCGTTTGGCGCCGCAATGATGTTGAGCCTGCTGGCGCTGACCTGGTTCAGCTTCCCGGCGCGCGACATCGTGAAAACGCCGAATACCGAGGGCTATCCCTACCAGCGGCCGCTGTTGCTGAGCTGTGTAGGGCTGTATGCGGTTTTCCTGCTGTGTCTCGATTTCGATCTGCCGTTGTATGGGCTGCTGGCGGTGTTCGCCGGTTTCTTGCTGCTGGCGCGCCGAGTGCTGTTGCAGATCGACTGGAGCCTGATTTTCGTGTTCGCCGCCATGTTCATCGATGTCGGCCTGTTTACCCGTTTGCCGCCGCTTCAGCCGGCGTTCGCCGCCATCGCCGGGCTGAGCGAGGGGAGCGTGTATGCGTTGGGCGTCGGGCTGTCGCAGATCGTCAGCAACGTGCCGGCCACCATACTGTTGCTCAACTATATGCCCTCCAGCGCTCAGTTGGCCTATGCGGTCAACGCCGGCGGCTTCGGGTTGGCGATCGGATCGCTCGCCAACCTGATTGCGTTGCGCATGGCGGGGGAGCGCAAGATCTGGTTGCGCTTCCACTATTATTCGCTGCCGCTGTTGGCATGGGCCGCGTCGCTCGGCTGGGTGATGAGCTAAGCCGGTTGGCCGCTTTGCCGCGCGGCCAGCAGGCAAATGCTGCGGGTCACCTGATAGGATTTCACGAAGGCGCTGACGGGTAAAAACTCGAAGCGCGAGTGGAAGTTATGCGCGCCGGTGAAGTAATTGGGCGTCAGGATGCCGCGGCTGGAGAGCGCCGCGCCGTCGGTGCCGCCGCGCATCGGGATCACCTTCGGCGGGATGCCGTGGGCGGCGAGGGCGCCGAAGATCAGATCGATAGCGCGCCGGTCCTCGCCGATGGCGTTGCTGATGTTGCTGTAGATGTCGCTGACGCTGCAGCTGACGTTGGCGCGCGGATAGTTGGCCGCCACCTGGCGCACCGTCTCCTCAAGGCGGGCCTTGCGCGCCTCGAACGCCGCGCGATCGAAGTCGCGAATCGACACCTTCAGCGTCGCCTGATTGGCGTTGGCGGCCAGATCGGTGAACCAGAAATAACCCTCGCGCCCCTCGGTGTGCTCTGGGGTATCCTGCACGTCGAATCGATTGATGATGTCGTTGGCGATGCGTATCGGGTTGATTAATACGTTTTTCGCCGACATCGGGTGGGCGGTCACCCCCTCGATGCGGATCTCCGCCGCCGCCGCGTTGAAATTCTCGTACACCACTTCACCCAGTTCGCAGCAGTCGATGGTGTAGGCGAAATCGACGGAGAAACGCTGCAGATCCAGCGCTTTGGCGCCGCGCAGGCCGATTTCTTCGTCCGGCACGAACGCCACCACGATATCGCCGTGGCGATCGGCCGCGGTCAGGTTGGCCAGCAGCGTCATCACCACGGTGACCGCCGCCTTATTGTCGGCGCCCAGCACGCTGGTGCCGTCGCTGAACAGGATCTCTTCGTTCCGGTAGGGCAGGATCTCCGGATGCTCGGCGGTACGCAGCCAGATGCCTTGCTCGGCATTCAGGCATAAATCCTCGCCGGTGAAGCGCAGGCGCTGCGGGCGAATCTCGGGCGACAGGCCGACGTCCACGGTGTCGATATGCGTGATGAAGCCGATGCGCGGCGCGCCGGGTTGGGTGCCGGGCTTGCGGGCGGTGACGGTGGCGTGCTCGTCGATCTGCACGTCGGCCAGGCCGAGCCGGCGCAGCTCGTCGGCCAACAGTTGCGCCATCTCATGCTGCCCCGGCGTGCTGGGCAGGGTGGCTGCGGCGGCGTTGCTCTGGCTGGTCACCGCCAGATAGCGGAAGAAACGTTCGGTAAGCTGTTCGGCAATCGGGCTGGTCATCGGAACTCCTTGCGGTTGGCAATCTACCGGTTTTAAAACGAAATCAGCCGTTTGTCCAACGGTGCAATGCGTAAACCGCCAGAATGCGAAGCATCGCGCAGAAACGAAAAATAGCGGTGCAACTAGGAAATAGTCGCAGGTTTCTGCGGCAAAATCGGTGTTAGCTGTGGGCCAGGAAGCGCCCACATAACACTTATCTGTCCCTCAAGGAGAATTCATGCACACCGGTCACGCTCTGCTTATCACCTTACTGTCCCTGGGCATCTCTCACAGCGCCTGGTCGTCTGCCGATACCGGGCACTCCAACAGCAACGCCAACAGCCGCGAAGTGGCCAGCGCGTTGGGCGGCCTGAAGAACAAAACCTACGAACTGGAGCAGGCGCCGAAGATCCGCGTCGCCAGCTTCAATATCGCCGCCGGCAAGGTCAGCGACATGACCGCCATCGCCAAGGCGATTCGCGCGATGAATGTCGACGTGGTGGCGCTGCAGGAGGTGGATAAACTCACCGCCCGCAGCGGGCGGGTCGATCAGGCGGCGGAACTGGCGAAACTGACCGGCATGCAGGCGGTGTTCGGCCGGGCGATCGATTTCGACGGCGGTGAATACGGCCTGGCGTTTCTGTCGAAGTATCCGCTGCACGACGCCGTGATCTATCCGCTGCCGTCCGGCCAGCGCGAACAGCGCATCGCCTTCAGCGCCAAGGTCGATGTGCCGGAGTTCCCGACGCCGATCACCCTGTTCAACACCCACCTCGATACCAAGGAAGATCCGACGATGCGTCTGGATCAGGTACGGGAGCTGAACGATCGCACCATCGAAGTGCGCGGCATCAAGCTGCTGTTCGGCGATATGAACGATGTGCCGGGCAGCGTCACCTGGCTGGAGCTGAGCCGTTATTGGAACGATATCATGCCCAACGGGCAGGACGGCCGCAGCTGGCCGGCGGAAAACGCCGAGATCAAGGTGGATTACATCTTCACCGGCAACGCGCAGCGCTGGCATCTGGACAGCCTGACGGTGCCGAACACCAGCGGCGACTGGAACGGCGTGCATTGGCCGGCGGTAAGCGACCACCTGCCGCTGGTGGCGGAGATGCGCCTGACCGAACAATAAGCCGATCGGCGTCCCATTGGGGCCAGGCTAAGCCACGGTGATCCGCGCCAGCCGCTCGACGGCGCTGCGGATCTCGCCCGGCGTCAGGGCCGAAAAGCCCAGCAGCCACCCGTCGCGCTGCGCCTGATCCGTTTGGTATTGCGCTGTTAACCCGGGCGTAAGGATGCCGAGCCGCCGCGCCTGCCGGCTGAGCGCTGCCTCCTGGCCGGGCAGCAGCCAGACGCTGAGCTGCAGGCCGCCGGCGGCGGGAGCGGGGGTGGCGAAGTGGTCGAGTTTTTCGCGTACTGCCGCCAGCAACACATCGCGCCGGCTATGGTAGAGTTGGCGCATGTAGCGGATATGCGCGGCGAAGTGCCCCTGGCGGATGAATTCGGCGGTGACCGCCTGCATCAGCTGCGCGCTGTGGCCGTCATACACCGTGCGTGCAGTGACGAACGCTTCAACCAGCGTGGGCGGTACGATCAGGTACGCCAACCGCAGCGAAGGGAACAGCGATTTGGAGAAGGTGCCGAGGTACAGCACCCGGCCACGGCGATCCAGACCCTGCATCGCCGGTATCGGCAGGCCGTCGTAATGAAACTCGCTGTCGTAATCGTCCTCAATGATCCAGGCCTGCTGCTTTTCCGCCAGCGTCAGCAGTGCCAAGCGGCGCGCCAGGCTGAGCGCTGCGCCGGTTGGGTATTGGTGCGAGGGCGTCAAATAAATCAAACGCGGCTCGGGCAAGGAGGGCTCAGCGCGCAGGCCGTCGCCGTCTACCGCCACCGGCGTCAGGGCGGCGCCGGCGCTGATAAAGGCGTTTCTCGCCCCGGCGTAACCCGGTTCTTCCATCCAGACGCTGTCGCCGCTGTCCAGCAGCAACGTGGCGATCAGCTGCAGCGCCTGCTGTGAACTGGTCAGCACGATAACCTGGTTTGCATCGCAGATTACGCCGCGCGTTTGGTTGACGTGGGCGGCAATCGCTTCACGCAGCGGCAAATAGCCCTGCGGGTCGCCGTAGCGCAACAGGCTTTCTCCCTGTAGCCGCAGGCGCTGTGCGGTCAGTTGCTTCCACAAGGCTAGCGGAAACGCGCGCAGATCCGGCGAGCCGGCGGCAAACGCCTGTGGCTGCTGCGGATCGCGGCAGCCGCCGGTTTGCACGATCTGTTGGCCGCGTTGCGAAAGGCGCGGCATGGCGGTGCGAGGCGGCGGCGGCGGCGGCAGCGATTTGGCGATGCGGATAGCCACAAATGTGCCCTGGCCGACGCGGCGCTGCAAATACCCCTCCGCCTCCAACTGGCCGTACGCTGCTTCGACGGTCACCCTTGAGAGTTTCAGATCCCCAGCCAGCACTCGGCTGGAGGGCAGGCGTTGCCCAATGTTCAATGTGCCGTGGTGGATGGCCTGCCGCAATGCTGCACAAAGACGTTCGCGCAGCGTGCCGACGGCCTGGGGCGATTGCTGAAACAGCGTGATCAGCGTGTGCCGCATAATGGGTCTTATCATCTGTGGATAATGGGTATCAATCATAAGACCAAAATGGGGCACTATTGTCATCTGTCTTGATGCACGGGAGTAAGTGATATGTCGAAAGAATCATTGGTGCTGGCTTTTCCGCCGGCGGCGCCGGAAGAAAGCCTGGCCTATCTGGCGGCTAAACTGAGCCGCTATGCGGATGCCTGGGATGTGGCGGAAGATCTGCGCAATGGCGTGGACGGGATGGTGGTGATCGACACCCGCGCGGAGGCGCTGTACGCCGCCGGGCATATCCCCGGTGCGCTCAGTTTGCCGCATCGCCTGATGGATGAAGCCGGCACGGCGCAGCTGGATCGCCGGAAAGTGTATGTGACCTACTGCGACGGCATTGGCTGCAACGGATCCACCAAAGGTGCTTACAAGCTGGCGAAACTGGGATTCAGGGTGAAGGAGCTGATCGGCGGGCTGGACTTCTGGCTGCGCGATGGCCATCCATTGGCCATCGGAGAACAGCCGGGATCGTTGCGCGATCGGGCGGCTGCTGAGGACTGCGGCTGCGCCTGAGGCGTTAAAACACCAGCGCCAGCACGATCGCCAACGCCAACAGCAGCAGGATCAGCGCTACGGCCGGCTTGCTCAGCGCTTTTTGCAGCGGCAGAGGCAAGGCGGCGATCAGCGGGTTGAGCAGCGGCTGCGGTTCGACAGGGTGGCTGGCGATCGGCTGCGCCTGGCCGGCTTTATCCAGACGGCGGGCAAACAGCTGATGAATGGCGTCGCTCATTTGCGGATGCGTCAGCGGCGCATTGGCGCCGCAGTTGAAGCGCGCCTGGCAATAGTCGTTCATCTGCTGCAGTTCTCGCTCGTCCGCCGGCTGCTTGAGCGCCGCCAGCAGGTTGTTCAGCGTCGGCGCGTTCTGCGGGCTGAGCGCCACCTTCACCTGTAAAAACTGGTTCAGCAGCTGGAAGTGGCGCGCCGGCAGCGGATCGTTGGTTTTCACGCCCGCCAGATCGAACAGCGTTTGCCAGATTTTAGCCGGCGCTTCGCCGGTGGCGGCGCTGAGTTTGGTGATCTGCTGCTGCAGGCTTTGATGCTCTGCGGGCAGCAGCGGGCGATCGCTGGTGGCGGTTTGCTGCGGCTGGGGAATGGTCAGGCCGCCGGTTTGCAACAGATTAAGTACCTGTTGCAATTGCGGTGGGCTCAGTTGGCTCAACACCGTATGGCCGAACTGCTGGCGAATAAAGTCGCTGACCGCCTGGCGGTTATTGCCCTGCGGCAGCAATTCGGCCAGCTGTTGCAGCAGTTGGCGCCCGGCATGGTTTTGTTGCGCCTGCGTCAGGCGCGTTTGCAGCAGCTGTTCCGCCGGTTGAAAATGGCGCGCCAGCAGTTCGCCGCCTTTGTCGGCGCCGAGATCGTGACGCAGAGACGCCCAGATCTCCGCCGATTTGACCGGGCTGAGCGTCATGATTTTCACGATCAGTTTTTCCAGCGTCGTGCGCTGCGCCGGAGAGAGGGGTTGATCGTCAGTGGCCGCCGTTTTGCCCGGGGAGGGGGGGCGTTCGCCGGCGATTGGGGTGCCCGGCCCACTCAAAGGTTGCATATCACCAGTCCTTCGCTGTGTATCCCCGCAGAATGCCTGGAGGAGAGAATCGTCATCGTACCCGGCGAAAAGCGCAGGCTTACCCACTATGATACCTGTAAATCGCCACCATCAATACCGCCGCTCAGACATTTCTTTACCGACAAAACGTTGCTAATCGCGTCTGCGCCGCTAAGATAACCCCAGATCTGAACATGAGGATGGCATGGTTAAACGGCAGCGGATTGCAAAATGGTTTTTATGCCTGGCTTGCCTGGTGGTGCTGACGTGCATGACCCAGCGCATGGCGGGCCTGCATGCGCTGCAGCAAACGCTGGGGATCCCGGCCGCCACCGCCGTTCAATCCGGCGATGAGGCCGCCGAAGCGCAGCCGACGCCCTGTGAGCTGAGCGCCAAGTCATTGCTGGCCGCGCCGCCGGTGATGTTCGAAACCGTGCTGTTCGGGCTGGGTCTGCTGCTGGCGCTGTTGGCGCCGACCATTGCCGCGCGTCTGCGCATTCCTCCTCCTCGCGCCATTTCACCACCCACCCTCAGGGTGCACCTTCGATTATGCGTCTTCCGTGAATGAGTTAATCGCCCGTTTTTCGTGGTGAATTAATCATTTATGGAGAATTAACATGTTGAAAATCATCAGGCTGGCCTGCGCTTGCCTGTTTATGCTGTGGCTGCCTGCCTTGCAGGCGGCGGACAGCGGCTGGCTGCAAAATCCGGCCAACGATCATGCCAAGGTGCGACTGCGCGCCGACACGTCACGGCCGGGGGAGACCCGCCTGCTGCTGTCGGTCGAGCTGCAAAAAGGCTGGAAAACCTATTGGCGCTCTCCGGGCGAAGGCGGCATCGCGCCGGCTATCGTCTGGCAAGGCAACCCACCGCCGGCGACCTGGCACTGGCCGACGCCGCAGCGTTTCGAGGTGGCCGGCATTTCCACCCAGGGTTATCACGATCGGGTCACGTTGCCGATCGTGATGTCAGGCCAGGTATCCGGCCCGCTGGCGGGTACGCTGACGCTGTCCACCTGCAGCAACGTCTGCATTCTGACTGACTACCCGTTCAGTCTGGATCTGGCGACGCCGAACGATCCGCAGTTTAATCACGATTTCGCGCAGGCGATGGGGCAGGTGCCGATCGCCGCCGGGTTGGCGGAAAGCGTCAAGGCCGGGTATCGCAGCGGCGAGCTGCAGATTGCCGCCGAACGCGCCGCCGGCTGGCAACAGCCTGCGCTGTTCTTCGATACGCTGGCGGATGCCGATCTCGGCAAGCCGCAGGTTGAAACCGACGGCGATCGGTTGTTGGCGCGAGTGCCGGTCAGCGATGGCTGGGGCGATGCGGCGCCGGACCTGCGCGGCAAAACGCTGACGCTGGTGATCGACGACGGCGGCATGGCGCAGCAGATTACGCTGCCGATTGGCGATCCGTTGGCCGCACCCGCCGGTGCGGCGTTCCCGTTGTGGCAGGCGGTATTGATGGCGCTGGCGGGCGGGTTGATCCTCAACCTGATGCCGTGCGTGCTGCCGGTGCTGGGCATCAAGCTCGGTTCGATCCTGCAGGTGGAGCGGCGCGATCGGCACAGCGTGCGTTTGCAGTTCCTGGCGTCATCGCTGGGCATCGTCGCCTCGTTTATGGCGCTGGCCCTGCTGATGACGCTGCTGCGGCTCGGCAACCACGCGCTCGGCTGGGGCATTCAGTTCCAGAATCCGTGGTTTATCGGCTGTATGGTGCTGGTGACGCTGCTGTTCAGCGCCAACCTGTTCGGCCTGTTCCATTTGCGTCTCTCGTCCGATCTGAATACCTCGCTGGCGACCCATAACGGGCGCGGTCTGAGCGGCCATTTCTGGCAGGGCGCGTTCGCCACGCTGCTGGCGACGCCGTGCTCGGCGCCGTTTCTCGGCACGGCGGTGGCCTTCGCGTTGGCGGCGTCGCTGCCGGTGCTGTGGGGCATGTTCATCGCGCTTGGCATCGGCATGAGCCTGCCGTGGCTGCTGATCGCCGCCTGGCCGTCGCTGGCGCTGCGATTGCCGCGCCCCGGCCGCTGGATGAATACCGTCAAGCTGGCGATGGGGCTGCTGATGCTGGCGTCGTCGCTGTGGCTGCTGAGCCTGCTGAGCAACCATATCGGCGTGCAGGCCACGCTGTGGCTGGGGGCGTTGGCGCTGCTGGCGTTGCTGCTGGCGGTGTGGCGCCAACAGGGGGCACGCTTGGCGGCCAAGCTGGCGGCGGGCACTGTGGTGCTGGCGGGTGTGGTCCTGCTGGCCGGATCGCTGAGCGCCGGCCTGTGGCGCCAACCGTTGCAGGATCGGGTGCAGTGGCAACCGCTGAGCGAGCAAGCGATCGCCGAGGCGCTGGCGCAGCATAAGCGGGTGTTCGTCGACGTGACAGCCGACTGGTGCGTGACCTGTAAAGCCAACAAATTCAATGTGCTGCTGCGTGATGACGTACAGCGCGCGCTGAGCGCCGACGATGTGGTCGCGCTGCGCGGCGACTGGAGCCGTCCATCGGCCGACATCGGCGCCTTCCTGCAAAAGCGCGGCAGCGTCGCCGTGCCTTTCAACCAAGTCTATGGCCCCGGCAGCCCGGACGGCGTGGTGCTATCCCCGCTGTTGACCCGTGACGCCGTGCTGCAAACGCTTTCCCATGCCAAAGGAACCGAACAATGAAAAAACTACTGATTTTACTGATGATCATCGCCGCCCCAGCGTGGGCCGCCGAGCCTTTTACCCCGGCGCAAGAGGCGCGTATCAAAGAGATGATACGCGAAACGCTGGTGTCCAATCCGGACATTCTGGCGCAGGCGGTGGACGCCTGGCAGCAGCAAACCGCCGGCGAGCAAATCAGCCAGGCTATCAAGCAGAACGCCAAAACGCTGTACCAGGATCCGGCCAGCCCGCGCCTGGGCGCCGCCAACGCCAAACTGACGCTGGTGACCTTTACCGACTATAACTGCCCGTACTGCAAGCGTTTTGATCCGATGCTGGAGAAGATCGTCAAGCAATACCCGGACGTGGCGCTGGTGGTGAAGCTGCTGCCGTTCAAGGGCGAAAGCTCGGTCAGTTCGGCGCGCGTGGCGCTCACCACCTGGCAACAGCACCCGGATCAATTCTGGGTCCTGCACCAGCGGCTGATGGCGAAAAAGGGCTTCCACGACAATGCCAGCATCGCCGCCGCGCAAGAGAAAACCGGCGTCAAGGCGGTGGCGCCGAGCGAACAGAGCATGACCACGCTGCGCACCAATATGACGTTGGCGGAGCAACTGGGCGTACAAGGGACGCCGGCGACGCTGATCGGCGATCGAATGCTGCCGGGGGCGGTGTCGTATGAAGAGCTGGAAGCGATGGTGAAACAGCAGCTGGCGAAGGCTAGCAATGGCTAAGTTCAAGCGCTGGGGGCGCGAGTTGTTGCTGCTGGCGCTGATCGCATTGGCGGTGGTCACGGTGATGGATTGGCTGAACGCGCCGCAGGCGCCGCCGGCCTTCGATGCCCAGACGCTGACCTCGCTGGACGGCGAGCGCGTGTCGTTGGCGCAGCTCAGCGATGAGCGGCCGCTGCTGGTTTACTTTTGGGCCAGCTGGTGCGGCGTTTGCCGTTTCACCACGCCGGACGTCGCCCGCTTGCAGGCGGCGGGCGGCAACGTGCTGACCGTCGCGCTGCGCTCGGGCGATGATGCCCAGGTGAAGCAGTGGCTGGCGCGCAAACGGCTGGCGCTGCCGGTGGTCAACGATCCGGCCGGCGCGCTGTCGGCGCAGTGGCGGATTGGCGTCACGCCGACCTTCGTGGTGATCTCGCAGGGCAAGGTGGTGCAAAGCACCACCGGCTGGACCAGCTACTGGGGGATGAAGCTGCGGCTGTGGTGGGCCGCCGTCTAACCGGCGTTTTTCTCCGTTATTACCTGCTCAATCGCCCGGCACAGCCGGGCGATACCTTCTTCAATCTGCGGCGGCGAGTTGGCGGCAAAATTCAGCCGCAGGCCGTGTGCGCCCAGCTGTTCCTGCGCATAGAAGCATTCGCCGCGCGCGAAGGTCACCCCGTGTCGCCAGGCCACCGGCATCAGCTCGGCGGTGGTCACCGCCTCCGGCAGCGTCAGCCAGATAAACAAGCCGCCTTGCGGCGTTTCGAAACGGCACCCCGGCGGCAGCCGATGTTGCAACGCGTCGATCATTACTTCCAGATGCAGGCGGTAGACGCGTCCGGCGCGCCGCAGCTGCTTGTCGTAACGGCCGACGGTGACGAACGCGTCCAGCGCCCGCTGGATCAGACTGGAGCTGGTGAAGCTGTCGACGTGTTTCAGCCTGGCGAAACGCTGATAGTGTTCGCTGTCCGCCACCAGATAGCCGATGCGCATGCTGGGCAGCAGCATTTTGGAGAAGGTGCTGACGTAGATCACCGCGCCCGGCTGCGCCAGCGCGCGCAGCGACGGCAGCTGTTTGCCCTGATAACGCAGATCGCCGACGAAGTCGTCCTCCAGGATCACCACGCCGGCCTGTTGGGCGATCGCCAGCAGGCGCCGCCGGCGGGCCTCGCTCAGGCAGCGGCCGGTCGGGTTGTGGAAGTTGGGGATGGTGTAGATCAGTTTAGGGCGGTGGCGTTCCAGCAGCTCGGGCAGTCGATCGACCAGCATGCCGTGGCGATCGCCGGGCACGGAGACGATATTGATGCGGTGCTGGCGCAGCAGGCCCAGCGCTTCGGCGTAGGTCGGCTCTTCGACGATCACCGTATCACCCGGCGCCAGCAGGCTTTGCACCACCAGACTGATGGCATGCTGCGAACCGTTGGTGATCAGCACCTGTTCGGCCTGCGTGGGGATGCCCTGGGCGCTGAGAATGCGGCTCAGCGTATCGCGCAGCGGGTAGTAGCCGCAGTATTCGCCGTAACTGAAGGCTTCTTCCGCGTGGCGGCTGAGCACCGACAGCAGCACTTTGCGAAACGCCTCCAGCGGAAATATCTTGGGGCTGCCGACGCCGGCGGCGAAGTTGATCAGCCCCTCCGGCAGCGGGGCGTCGGCGTAGCCGTCCAGCCGCGAGGTGAGGGTGGTGAAGCTCTCCAGCGGGAAAGGGGCGTTGCTGGTTGGCCGGGCCGGGCGCGTTTGCGCCTGCGGGTGCGCGACATAGGCGCCGCTGCCGCGCCGCTGGTGCAAAAAGCCCTTGGCCGCCAGTTCGGCATAGGCGTTATCCACCGTCAAACGGCTGACCGCCAATTCGGCAGCCAGCGTGCGTGTCGAGGGCAGCTTGTCGCCATCCACGAACACGCCGGTGAGGATGGCGCGCCGCAGCGCTTCTTCGATCTGCAAATACAGCGGAACGTCCTGTTCGCGATCTAACGGGATGTGCATGCGAAATTGGCCCGGTTAGGGAGATGGTTTTTTACTATACCCCATGTCAACAGGGCTTCAAGCGCATAAAAGTGGCCTGCATGACAACGCTGAAAAGTGGCTATAGTGGGAAAAAATGGCCGCGTTACACTGTGCGCCTGAGCATTTATGTCGCCATTTTCCCGAGGATCTCATGTCATTACCGTCAGGCGTTTCCGCCCGGCCGGCGTTGCCCGGCGCGCGCCTCTTTCAGGGCAGCAGCCAGGGTTACGTCATCGCCATTATCAGCGCCATGCTGCTGGCCTTTACCGCCATCATCATCCGCGCGCTGACCGAGTACTATCAACTGCCGACCTTCGTGCTGGCGTTCTGGCGCGCGGCGCTGGTGGCGCTGGTGCTGTTGCCGCTGCTGTTGCTGGTGAAACCGCAGTGGGCGCGTCTGCGCCGTGAGCAGGTGGTGTTCTACGCGCTTTACGGGCTGCTGCTGGCGCTGTTCAACAGCCTGTGGACGCTGTCGGTAGCGCTGAATGGCGCGTCGGTGGCGACCATACTGACCTACTGTTCGGTGGGCTTTACCGTGTTCCTCGGCTGGGTGATGTACAGCGAGCGCCTGACGCTGCGCCAACTGCTGGTGATCGCCATCAGCCTGGGCGGTTGCTTCCTGGTCAGCAACGGCGACAGCATGGGCAACAGCCACTTCGATCTGCTGGGGCTGCTGGTAGGGATGCTGTCGGGCATCGGCTATACCCTGTATACCCTCGGCGGGCGGGTGGCCAGCGAACGCGGCTATCCGGTGTGGAACACCATCCTGTACGTGTTCGGTTTTTCGGCGCTGTATCAGCTGACGTTCAACGCGGCGCTGACGGCGTTCCCGTTGGCGGCGTTCCACGGCATGGCCGGCGATTTGTGGTTCCTGTCGCACGGCGCACAGGGCATCCAGTGGAGCGGCTGGCTGTTGCTGCTGGCATTGGCCGCCGGGCCGACGCTGTTGGGCTTCGGGTTGTATAACATCAGCCTGAAAACGCTGCCGCTGGCGGTGGCCAACCTGATCCTGTCGCTGGAACTGGTGTTCACCGCGGTGATCGCCTACTTCCTGCTGGGGGAAAGCATGAATCAGCTGCAGCTGCTGGGCAGCGCATTGGTGATGGGCGGGGTGCTGCTGTTGAAAAGCAAGACCGCCGAGGCGTGATCGGTTACCCTTGTGCCTCGCAAGAGAGGCACTAATGATGAATAACCCGAGATTGAAACGAGCGCTTATCGCTTGAATGGCCGTGTTGAGTGAACGACAACACGGCCACAGACATTCCGTTCCGTGGCTTTTATTCCGGTAACAAGAGAATACGCCATGTCCGAAAAACACTGGTCCCAAACCGAACTGTTGCATCAGACGGTGACCAACCCGAATATCATCGTCAAAGGCACCCACAGCTACTACAGCGACTGCTGGGATAACGGCTTCGAACGCTCGGTGGTGCGCTATCTGCACGGCGACGCGGTCAGCCGCCAATGGCAGCCGCTGGGCGAAATAGATCGCCTGCTGATCGGCGATTATGTGTGCATCGCGGCCGAAGCGGTGATCCTGATGGGCGGTAATCACACCCATCGCATCGACTGGCTGAGCCTGTACCCGTTTATGGCAACCATCAAGCAGGCATACCGTCCCAAAGGCGATACCCGGCTGGGTGACGGCTGCTGGATCTGCATGCGGGCGATGCTGATGCCGGGGATCTCGATAGGCGAGGGGGCGATCGTCGCCGCCGGTAGCGTGGTGGCCGGCGATGTTGCGCCTTATGCCATCGTCGGTGGTAACCCGGCGAGGTTTATCCGTTGGCGGTTCGCGCCGGAAGTCATCGCACGGTTGCTTGCCTTGCGCCTCTATGACTTGTCCGAGGTGGACTTTGCGGTGATTCAGCCGTTGCTTGCCGATAACGATATCGGGGCGCTGGAAAGGGGAATGGCGGCCTTGCGCCGTTAAACACCACGGGCGGGGGATCCCCGCCCGTTTCGCGTTACTCGGCCTTGGCCTCGGCCGCCGGTTGGCGGCGTTTGCGCATCAGGCGCAGCAGCGGCGGCAACGCCAGCACCGCGACCGCTAATACCAGCAGCGTTTGCGCGATGCTGCTGCTCCACAGAATGCCGAACTCGCCGTTGCTGATCGACAGCGCGCGGCGCAGGTTTTGTTCCAGCATCTCACCCAGCACAAAGCCCAGAATCAGCGGCGACATCGGGAAATGCATTTTCCGCAGGATGTAGCCGAACACCCCCAATCCGACCATCAGCAGCAGGTCGAAGGTGGTGCTGTGCACCGCATAAACCCCCACCGCCGAAACCGCGGCGATCGCCGGTACCAGGAACCACAACGGGATGGTCAGCATGCGGGTGAACAGGCCGACCAGCGGCAGGTTCATGATCAACAAAATGACGTTGGCGATCAGCAGCGCGGCGATCAGCCCCCAGACGATATCCGGCTGTTCGGTGAACATCGCCGGGCCGGGGGTGATGTTGTACAGCGTCAGCGCGCCCATCATCACCGCCGTGGTGCCGGAACCCGGCACCCCCAGCGTCAGCATCGGAATGAACGAACCGCAGGCCGAGGCGTTGTTGGCCGCTTCCGGCGCAGCTACGCCGCGGATATCGCCCTTGCCGAAGGTATCGCTGTTGCCGCTGATTTTCTTCTCGGTCATGTAGGTCAGCGCGCTGGCGATAGTGGCGCCGGCGCCCGGCAGAATGCCGACGAAGAAACCGATCACCGACGAACGCAGGGTCGGGCCCGCGCACTGCGCCGCCTCTTTGCGGTTGAACAGCAACCGGCCGGTTTTACGCACCAGCTTTTGCCCGGCGCTGGTGCTTTCCAGCATCAACAGGATTTCACTGACCGAGAACAGGCCGATCACCACCACGATAAACTGCACGCCGTCGGAGAGGTGCACGCTGTCGAAGGTAAAGCGGTAAACGCCGGTGTTGGCGTCGACGCCCACCGTCGCCAGCCCCAGGCCGATCAGCGCCGCCAGCAGCGATTTCAGCGGGTTCTGGCTCATCATGCTGCCGAGGCAGGCGATGGCGAACACCATCAGGGCGAAATATTCCGCCGGGCCGAAGGCCAGCGACCAGCGTGCCAGCAACGGCGCGAACAGAATGATGCCGCCGATGGCGATCATCGAGCCGACGAACGAGCTGACCGCCGAGATGGACAGCGCCACGCCGGCGCGCCCCTGCTGCGCCATTGGGTAGCCGTCCAGCGCGGTCATGATCGCCGCCGCGTCGCCCGGCACGTTGAGCAGAATCGACGAGATGCGCCCGCCGTATTCGCAGCCGATATACACCGTCGCCAGCAGGATCAGCGCCGATTCGGCCGGCAGTTTGAGGGCGAACGCCAGCGGCAGCAGGATCGCCACGCCGTTGATCGGCCCCAGCCCCGGCAACAGGCCGACGATGGTGCCGACGAAGCAGCCGATCAGGGCGATAATCAGGTTCTGCGGCACCAGCGCCACTTCAAACCCTTGGGTCAAATACATCCAGGTATCCATCATCGCTCCCGTTAGCTCAGCCAGGCGCCGAGCGGCAGTGTGACATCGAGAAGTTGGTCAAAGGCGTAGTACAACGCTGCGCCCATGATGACGCCGGAGATGGCCGCCGCCGGCAGGCTGGCCTGAAACAACAGGCCGATGCTGAACGTCAGCAGCGCGGTCGCCAGCGGGAAGCCGAGCCATTCAAAGCCCCAGGCATACAGCACCAGGGTGATCACCAGCACCAGCAGCCGCTGCAGCACCTTGCTGTGCGGCCACTCCACCGCCTGCGGGCGGCGCAGCAACAGCAGGGCCGCGCACAGCGCCATCAGGCTGAGGATCGCCAGCGGGAACGGGCGCGGCCCCAGCGGTTCATAGCTGTATTCGCTCTGGATGCCCCAGCCGATGAACAGCCCGCCGATACACAGCAGCAGCCAAAAGCCGGCAAAAATACGATCGCTCATGGTTTTCCCCTGCGGTTATTTGGCCAGGCCGAACACTTTCGCCTGCTCACGGTATTGGGCAACCTGGTTCTTCACGTAGGCGTCCAGCTCTTTGCCGGTCAGGTTGAATTCGAACAGGCCGCGCAGATCGCGCTGCTGTTTGAATTCGTCGGTCGCCATCATTTTCTGGAAGGTGTCGATCCACCACTGATACTCTTCATCGCTGACTTTCGGCCCGACGTAGAAGCCGCGAATGATTGGCCACACCAGGCTGTATCCCTGCTCTTTGGCGGTCGGAATGTCGGCCAGCTGGCCCGGCAGACGTTGCTCGGCATACACCGCCAGCACGCGGATCTTGTCGCCTTGCAGGTAAGGCACCATCTCGCTCAGGTCACCGGAAACCGCCTGAATATGGTTGCCCAGCAGCGCGGTGACCGGCTCGCCGCCGCCTTCGAACGCCACGTAGCGCATCTTGCGCGGATCTACGCCGACTTCACGCGCCAGCAGCGCGGTTTTCATCCAGTCCTGGCTGCCGATGGAGGCGCCGGCGCCGAACACCACGCTGTTGGGATCTTTTTGGAAAGCGTCCATCAGGTCTTTCAGGGTCTTGTAAGGCGAGTCGGCGCGCACTGCGATCATGCCGTAGTCGGTTCCGACCGCCGCCAGCCATCTCACGTCGTCCACGTTGTAGCGGCCGAACTTGCCCTGGGCCAGATTGAGCAGCGAGCCGCCGGAGAAGGCCACCACGGTGCCGAACTCCGCCGGGCGTTGCGCGACGATGGCGTTGTAGGCCACCGCGCCGACGCCGCCGGGCATATAGGTGACGCGCATCGATTTATCGATGGCCTTGGTATCCTGCAGCGACACCTGAATCAGTTTGCAGGTCAGATCGAAGCCGCCGCCGGGTTTGGCCGGCGCAATGCATTCGGTGCGTTTGGGCGCCTCTGCGGCAAAGGACTGAGAGGCCGCCAGCAACAGGGCGGCGGCGGTAAAGGTTCGGGTCATTATTTTTTTCATTGTGACTTGCCCTCGGTATTGTTCTGGTTGTGAAATCCCGCCGGGTGCGGTTGCAGGATTGTTAAAACAACAACCTTTCATTTACCTTTCAGTGGCCGGAAAAGTTTTCAGTCTGTGATTGGCGTCTCCTGAAGAGAGCGCGCTATCATAAGTAAGCGAGTAACAACAGGGTGCAAAGCCTGCTAAAATCCTGCGTAATATCAGGTTTGCCGCGCTTTTTTCGCGGTAAAATTATGATGAATGAAATCAATATGGTGCTAGCGATATGTTTTTGTTAGGGAAATTATTCGGCGGCAGGGATAACGCCAAGGTACGGGCGATTAAGATGTTGCCAGAGGTTTATGTTGATATGGTTGGCGAGGCCGGCCGCTGTCGTTTGAAACACCTGCGGGCGGAAATCGGTTTTTTTGAATTGCATTTTTCTGGCGCCGATGGCGAAAAATACGCCTGCCAGATGACCGCCTGTGTGACGGGGATCGATCTGGTGTTCTCCACTCACAACCGCTCCGTGCTGGTTTCATCGCCGTTTACCGCGGAAAAGTTGCGTCCGGTGCTGGAGCTTGCCGTTGCCCACAGCCCAATCCCGCTCGTTTAGCGCCGCCATACGATCGCGCCCATACGCATAATTGTGTGCCAGCTCCCAAAACTGGCGGCGCGGCGCTCTTTTATCCCCTTATTTTTCATGCCATTCTTTGTTATCAGCCTGTTAACGGACGCCGTGTCGGCGCCAGGTTGTTCAGGAAAATCAATGGAATGGGAACATGCGACTGTTATTGGTTGAAGATCACCCCGAGCTGTCTCACTGGTTGCAAAAGGCGCTGACCGGCGCCGGGTTTGCCGTCGACGTCGCCCCGGACGGCGTGGCGGCCGATCATCTGTTGCTCAACGAGCGTTATGCGCTGGCGGTGTTGGATGTGGCGCTGCCGCGTTTGAACGGCCTGGATTTGCTGGCGCGCCTGCGCAAGCGCGGGCAGGATCTGCCGGTGCTGTTGCTGACGGCGCGCACCGACGTGGCCGATCGGGTAAGGGGCCTGAATCTGGGGGCGGACGATTACCTCACCAAGCCGTTCGAATTGGACGAGCTGGAAGCGCGTATTCGGGCGCTGCTGCGCCGCAGCGTCGGCGCCCCGCAGCCGGCGTTGCAGTACGGCGCGTTGACCTACCATGACGAAGGCTATTTTCTGCTGGAGAGCAAGCCGCTGGGGCTGACGCCGCGCGAACTGGCGGTGTTGACCGCGCTGATGCATCGGCGCGGCCGCCCGGTGGCCAAACAACAGCTGTTCGAGCAGGTGTTTACGCTGTCCGACGAGGCCAATCCGGAGAGCATCGAGCTTTACGTACACCGCCTGCGGAAAAAGCTGCAGGGCAGCGACGTGGCGATCGTCACGCTGCGCGGTCTGGGCTACAGTCTGGAGCTGTGCAATGCGGTGGTTTAACGCCCCGCGTTCGCTGTTCTATCAACTGCTGCTGTTTTTTGGCCTGCCGCTGCTGGCGCTGGGCGGCATCTCTATCTACACCCACTATTTCAGCGCCATGAGCGCCGCCACTCTGGCTTACGATCGCACGCTGCTGGCGTCGGCGCGCACCGTGGCGGAGCGACTGGTGGTGCGCGAAGGCAAGCTGGCGGTCGATGTGCCCTATGTGGTGCTCGACAGCTTCGAGCGCAACATGAACGATCAACTGTATTACGAGGTGATTTCGCCGCAGGGAAAAAGCATCTCGGGCTATGACGATTTGCCGTCGCTGCCGCCCCATATCCCGCGTTCCACGCTCTACCCGGCGCTGGTGCATTTTTACGATGCGGAATATCTCGGCCGGCCGATCCGCGTGGCGGCGCTGTTTCAGCCGGTCAACGAGTCGGGGGTGAGCGGCATGGCGACCATTTTGGTGGCGGAAACCCTGGAGTCGCGCCGTTACCTGGCGCGGCAGATGATGATCGCGGCGCTGCTGAGTCAGGGCACGGTGGTGGTGTTGACCCTGATCCTGGCGTTCGCGCTGCTCAAGCGGGTGTTGAAGCCGATGCGTAAACTCTCCGGCATCATGCTGCGGCGCGATCCGGGCGAGCTGACGCCCTTGCCGCGGGTATTGCCGTGGTCGGAGATGCAGCCGCTGCTGGTGGCGTTCAATCGCTATATCGAACGGCTGCGGCTGATGGTGGCGCGTCAGGAACGTTTCAGCGCCGACGCTTCCCACCAGCTGCGCACGCCGCTGGCGGTGTTGAAGACTCAGGTCGGGGTGGCGCTGGCCAGCGATCGGCCGCAGCAGTGGCGCGAAAGCCTGCAGGCGATGAGCGCGACGCTGGACAATACCGTGGCACTGACCGACCGCCTGCTGTATCTCTCACGCCTGAAGGCCAGCGAGCACCAGGCCGAGCGCAAGCTGCAGCCGGTCAATCTGGCGCAGGTGCTGCGCGACGCCTGTTTTTCCCGCTTGCCGCAGGCGCGCAGCAAACAGATCGATCTCGGCTTCGAAGGTGAAGCGGCGTGTCAGGTGGCGGGGGAACCGCTGCTGTTGGCCGAGCTGTGCGCCAACCTGTTGGACAACGCGTTGAAATACACACCGCGTCAGGGCGTGGTCACCGCTCGCCTCACGCAGGAGAAGGCGACGGGGGAAGGCGTGCTGGAGATTGAAGACAGCGGCCCCGGCATCGCCTTGCAGGACAAGGCGCTGGCGCTGCAGCCGTTTCACCGGCTGGACAACGTGGGCGATCAGCCGGGCGCCGGCCTGGGGCTGGCGCTGGTGAAGGACATCACCGCCTATCACGGCACCCGCCCGGAGCTGTTGAGCTCCGCCGCGCTGGGCGGTCTGTTGGTGCGGGTGCGTTTCAGGCTGTTGCCTTAAGCCTGTTCTTTGCAGGACTCGACGTCGGCCGCCGGGGCTTTGGCTTTACGCGTCAGCGGCGTGCGCAGCCGCTGCGACAGGATAACGCCCAGCAGGGTAATGCCGCCGCCGATCAGGTGATAACCGTGCAACTGCTCATGCAGGAACAGCACGGCGATAGCGGCGGTAAACACCGGCGCCAGGTTCATGAAGATCGAGGCGGTGTTGGCGCCCAGGCGCATCACGCCCTGGATCCACAGGAACGGGGCGATGATCGAAGCCGGAATGCCGGCGAACAGCACCAGCGGCAGGTTATGGCCGTTCAAGCCGACATCCTGCGCCATCAGGAAATTAGGCAGCAGCAGCAGCACGCCGAACAGGATCTGCACGTACAGCGATTGCCAGTTCGGCAGCGCGATGGCCCAGCGTTTGGTCAACACGCCATACAGCGCGTAAGAGGCGGTGGCGAGCAGCATCATCAATTCCCCCTTGCCGATACCGTGCTGCAGCAGCACGCCGGGCTGGCCGCCGCTGACCAGCCAGATCAAACCGCCGAAGGAGAGAATACTGCCGAGCAGCACGCCGACGGTCGGCGCAATGCGCAGCAGGACGATGCTGATCAGGATGGTCAGCAGCGGGATCAGCGACACGATGATGCCCATAAACAGCGCGCTGACGCTGTGCGCCGCGTAATAGGCCAGGCTTTGATACAGCACCATGCCCAGCAAGCCGAGGATCATTAGTTTCCACCAGTTGGCGCGTACCTGCGCCCAATTGCGCAGCACGCCCGGCAGCACGAACGGCGTCAGGGCGATCAACGCCAGCAGCCAGCGGTAAAGTGAAATGGCCGCCGGATCGATGGCGGTGGCGGAGAGTTTGCTGACGACGGCGTTAATCGACCATATCAGCACGGCCAACAGTGGGAAGAGCATATTCATGATAATTATTCTCAATAACGTCCAACATGCTGGCTAGTCTACGCGTGTCTGGTTTATCATATATAGCGATATCCAGACAAAAATCGGCGTAAACAAGACAAATCACGGGACGAAACCATGCCAGAAATCCGCCATTTCCCTGAGTCGCTGATCCCGGCGCCCAACCCGGTGCAGTTCCGCTGTGAAGAGTTTAACGCGCGCACCGAATTCCAGCCGCACAGCCACACCTGGGGCCAGTTGATGTGGGTCAAAGCCGGGGTGATGGTGCTGCGCATCGGCGGGCAGCGCTTTCTGGCGCCGCCGGAGTTCGTGTTGTGGGCGCCGGCGGGCATCGAACACTCCTGCTACAACCAGCGACTGGCGCAGTGCCGCATGGTGGACATTACGCCGGCGCTGTGCGCCGGCATGCCGGCCGACCCCTGTCTGGTGAGCGTAACGCCCATCTTCCGCGCCATCGCCGAGGATTTCTATGCGCGCAAGCAGTACATTCCGCAGGCGGAGGAGGATTTGCGCCTCTGTCAGGTGCTGATCGACCAGCTGCGCCTGTCGCCGCGTCAGCAAACCTATCTGCCGTCGTCGGACGACAAATTTTTGGCGCCGGTGCTGGAAGCGCTGGAGCATTGCCCGGCGGACAACACCTCGCTGGCAACGTGGGCGGCGCGGGTCTACACCACCGAGCGCACGCTGTCGCGCCGCTGCCAGCAGGATCTGGGCATGTCGTTCAGCGAGTGGCGCCAGCGCCTGCGTTTTCTGCATGCCGTGTCGTTGCTCGAGCAGGGCAAAACCGTGCAGGACGTGGCGTTGGACGTCGGCTACAGCTCCGCATCGGCCTTTATCGTCATGTTCCAGCAGATCGCCGGCACCACCCCTGAGCGCTTTCGCCGTGCCTGATTCAATGGCACACTATTTCGCAGACCAATAGCCGTAAACCGTCGGAGAACGCAGTGAAAATTCTGGTTGATGAAAATATGCCGTACGCGGCCGAGCTGTTCAGCCGCCTGGGCGACGTGCAGGCGGTGCCGGGGCGTCCGATCCCGCTTGAGGCGCTGGCGGATGCCGATGCGCTGATGGTGCGTTCGGTCACCAAGGTCAATGAAGCCCTGTTGGCCGGCAGCCGCATCGGCTTTGTCGGCACCGCCACCGCCGGCACCGATCACGTCGATGACGCCTGGCTGCAACGGCAGGGCATCGGGTTTTCCGCCGCGCCGGGCTGCAACGCCATCGCGGTGGTCGAGTATGTGTTCTCCGCCTTGATGCTGCTGGCCGAACGCGACGGCTTCCACCTGCGGGATAAAACCGTCGGCATCGTCGGCGTGGGCAACGTCGGTTCCCGCCTGGACGCGCGCCTCAAAGCGTTGGGCGTGCGCACGCTGCTGTGCGATCCGCCGCGCGCCGATCGCGGCGACGCCGGGGAGTTCTGGCCGTTGGAGAAGCTGGTGGCCGAGGCCGATGTGCTGACCTTCCATACGCCGCTGAATAAATCCGGCCCATACCATTCGCTGCATCTGGCGGATGCCGACCTGCTGGCGGCGCTGCCGGACAACCGCATTCTGATCAACGCCTGTCGCGGGCCGGTGGTGGATAACGCCGCGCTGCTGCAGGCGCTGGAAAAGGGCAAAAAGCTGAGCACGGTGCTGGACGTGTGGGAACCGGAGCCGGACCTCGCCTTGCCGCTGCTGGCGCGGGTGGATATCGGCACCGCGCACATCGCCGGGTATACGCTGGAAGGCAAGGCGCGCGGCACCACCCAGGTGTTCGAAGCGTTCAGCCGCCATCTGGGGCAGCCGCAGCAGGTGGCGCTGGCCTCGCTGCTGCCGACGCCGGAGTTCAGCCAGATCCGCCTCAACGGGCCGCTGGATGAAGCGCGGTTAAAACGATTGATGCACTTGGTGTATGATGTGCGCCGCGATGATGCGCCATTGCGCAAAGTCGCCGGGCAACCGGGCGAATTCGATCGCCTGCGCAAGCACTACCAGGAGCGCCGCGAGTGGTCTTCGCTGGCCGTGCAATGCGATGACAGCGCCAGCGCCGAGCTGCTCGGCAAGCTGGGCTTCAGCGTGGCGTAGGGCGTAAGGTTGTCTTAAGCCAACGCCGCTACAGTGAGCGGTAAAGATTATCGGGCGGTGATTGCACTGCCCGTGTGCTTTTATGAATGAAATACTCTGGAGAAAACCCGATGTCTGACGGCTGGAATATCGCGCTGCTCGGCGCCACTGGCGCGGTAGGTGAAGCGTTGCTGGAATTGTTGCAGGAACGCCAGTTCCCGGTGGGTGAGCTCTATCCTCTGGCAAGCGAACGCAGCGCGGGCGCCAATGTGCGCTTCAACGGCAAGTCTCTTCTGGTGCAAAACGCCGAAGAGTTCGACTGGTCGCAGGCGCAGCTGGCCTTCTTCGTCGCCGGCAGCGACGCTTCCGCGCGCTATGCCGAAGAAGCCGGCAACATGGGCTGCCTGGTGATCGACACCAGCGGCCTGTTCGCCATGGAGCCGGATGTGCCGCTGGTGGTGCCGGGCGTTAACCCGCAGGTGCTGGCGGATTACCGTAACCGCAATATCGTGGCGGTGGCCGACAGCATGGTCAGCCAACTGCTGACGGCGATCAAACCGCTGACCGAACAGGCGGGGCTGTCGCGTCTGCACGTCACCACGCTGATGTCGGTATCGTCGCGCGGCAAGGTGGCGGTGGACGACCTGGCCGGCCAGAGCGCGCGCCTGCTGAACGGCATTCCGGCCGAGGAAGGCGTCTTCGGTAAACAGCTGGCGTTCAACCTGCTGCCGCTTGTCGCCGACGAGCAGGGCAGCGTGCGCGAAGAGCGCCTGATCGTCGAGCAGGTGCGCAAGGTGCTGCAGGATGAAGGGCTGCCGATTTCGGTGAGCTGCGTTCAGTCGCCGGTGTTTTATGGCCACGCGCAGGTGGTGCACCTGGAAGCGCTGCGCCCGCTGTCCGCCGAAGAGGCGCGCAGCGAGCTCGAAGAGGTCGAAGACATTCAGCTGAGCGAAGAGGACGATTACCCGACCCAGGTCACCGACGCTTCCGGCAGCGATGCGCTCAGCATCGGTTGCCTGCGTAACGATTACGGCATCCCCGAGCTGCTGCAGTTCTGGACGGTAGCGGACAACGTGCGCTTCGGCGGCGCGTTGATGGCTATCGAAACCGCCGAGCGTCTGGTGCAGGAGCAGATGTACTGATGTCTGAGGTGGTCTCGCCCGCTCAGCCGACGCTGAAGGTAGCGCTGGGCATCGAATATGACGGCAGCCGGTACTACGGCTGGCAGCGGCAGCAAGAAGTGGCCAGCGTGCAGGAACGCCTGGAGCAGGCGTTGAGCAAGGTGGCGGATGCGCCGATTACCGTGCTGTGCGCCGGGCGTACCGACGCCGGGGTGCACGCCACCGGGCAGGTGGTGCACTTCGAAACCACTGCGCGCCGCAAGGACGCCGCCTGGACGATGGGGGTGAATACCCATTTGCCGCCGGATATTGCGGTGCGTTGGGTGAGCCCCGTCGCCGACGATTTTCACGCGCGTTTCAGCGCCACCGCGCGCCGCTACCGCTATATCATTTTCAACCATCGCTACCGGCCGGCGGTGCTGCAGCAGGGGGTAACGCATTTTTATCACCCGCTGGACGCCGATCGCATGCATCGGGCGGCGCAGGCGCTGCTGGGCGAGAACGATTTCACGTCGTTCCGCGCGGTGCAATGCCAGTCGCGCACTCCGTGGCGCTGCGTAAAACACGTTAAGGTTACGCGCTACGGCGAATATATTGTGGTAGATATCAAGGCGAATGCCTTTGTGCATCATATGGTTCGCAACATCGTCGGCAGCCTGATGGAGATCGGCTGTGGCAATCAGAGTGAGAACTGGATGGCCGAGTTGCTGGCGCTGAAGGATCGCAATCTGGCGGCGGCGACGGCGCGAGCCGAGGGGCTGTATCTGGTTGCCGTGGATTACCCTGACCACTTTGGTCTGCCGCGGCCGCCGATGGGGCCGCTGTTTTTGCCCGACGATTAAACGCCGGCACGCCTGAAAGCGTCGCTCCCTTGTGCTTCTGCCGGGTGATTGAAACGCCCGGCATCAATGAGAGAATTTATGGACATCATCAAGTTTATTATTGATTTCATTCTGCATATTGATGTGCACCTGGCCGAACTGGTCGCACAATACGGCATGTGGGTCTACGCTATTCTGTTCCTGATCCTGTTTTGTGAAACCGGTCTGGTGGTGACGCCGTTCCTGCCGGGGGATTCTTTGCTGTTCGTCGCCGGCGCGCTGGCGGCGTTGCCGACCAACGATCTGAACGTGCACACCATGGTGGCGTTGATGGCCGTGGCGGCGATCATCGGCGATGCGGTGAACTACACTATCGGGCGATTGTTCGGCGAGAAGCTGTTCAGCAACCCGAATTCGAAAATTTTCCGCCGCAGCTACCTGGACAAGACGCATCAGTTCTATGAAAAGCACGGCGGGAAAACGATTATTCTGGCGCGATTCGTGCCGATCGTGCGTACTTTTGCGCCGTTCGTCGCCGGTATGGGGCATATGTCCTATCGCCACTTCGCCGCCTACAACGTGATTGGCGCACTGGTTTGGGTGCTGCTCTTCACTTATGCTGGCTACCTGTTCGGCGATCTGCCGGTGGTGCAGGAGAACCTGAAACTGTTGATCGTCGGGATCATCATCGTTTCGATTCTGCCGGGGGGGATTGAAATTTGGCGCCACAAGCGCGCGGCCGCCCGCCAGCAAAAACAGTAAAAACATCGCTTAACCTGTCGGTTCGACCAGTTTTTTGTCCACAGCGTCGGGCCGATATGGTTTAATGAGCGACATTATGGTCTGTTCCTGCGAACAACCCTGAAGCCGATGCCTCAGTCGCCGCGCTTGCCGCGCCGCGAACGGGCATTTTTTCATTGGGGTGTTTTCGGGGGGATTGTTAAAGCATGAACAGCGGACTGGCGTGTGCCAGGTTCAAACAGAAAGGTCATCGATGAGCTGGATTGAACGAATTCTTAACAAGAGCAATATCACACAAACCCGTAAGGCGAGCATTCCTGAAGGGGTCTGGACTAAATGCGACAGCTGCGGCCAGGTTCTCTACCGCGCCGAGCTGGAGCGGAATCTGGAAGTGTGCCCGAAGTGCGACCACCACATGCGTATGGGCGCGCGCGCGCGTCTGCATACCCTGCTGGACGAAGGCAGCGAAGTGGAGCTGGGCAGCGATCTGGAGCCGAAGGACGTTCTGAAATTCAAGGATTCCAAGCGCTATAAAGATCGTCTGGTCGCCGCACAGAAAGCGACCGGCGAGAAAGACGCGCTGGTGGTGATGAAGGGCACGCTGTACGGTATGCCGATCGTCGCCGCGTCCTTCGAATTCGCCTTCATCGGCGGCTCTATGTCTTCCGTGGTCGGCGCGCGTTTCGTGCGTGCGGTTGAGCAGGCGCTGGAGGACAACTGTCCGCTGGTGTGCTTCTCCGCCAGCGGCGGCGCGCGTATGCAGGAAGCGCTGATGTCGCTGATGCAGATGGCGAAAACCAGCGCGGCGTTGGCCAAAATGCAGGAGCGCGGCTTGCCGTATATCTCCGTGCTGACCGACCCGACCATGGGCGGTGTCTCCGCCAGCCTGGCGATGCTGGGCGATATCAATATCGCCGAGCCGAAAGCGCTGATCGGTTTTGCCGGCCCGCGCGTTATCGAGCAAACCGTGCGCGAGAAACTGCCACCAGGCTTCCAGCGCAGCGAGTTCCTGATCGAAAAAGGCGCGATCGATATGATCGTTCGCCGTCCGGAAATGCGCCAAACGTTGGCGAGCATTCTGTCCAAGCTGACCAACCAGCCGCAGCCGCATTTCGATGAGGCCGCGCCGGTTATTGAGCCGGAGCAGCAGGCCGACGCCTGAGGCAAAGACAGATCCCGCCCGGGTTCAGCCGCCACTTTGTGGCTAAGTGACGGCTGATGCCCGCTCTCTGCCGGCCGTAGCCTATCCGCTGCGGTTGGCAGGCTGGCGGCAGTCACGAAGCGCATCGCCTTTACCGCGGTGAGGGTGGTGCCCTGATGGATTAATGAACCCAAGTTCAGTGATGGGACTCATGCAAAACCACCAAATTCCCCAAGCCACGTCGCCATTGAGCTCGTGGCTTTATTATCTGGAACGTCTGCACAGCCAGGCGATCGAACTCGGCCTTGAGCGCGTACAGCGCGTCGCGGCGCATCTGGATTTACTGACCCCCGCACCCACGGTGTTCACCGTTGCCGGCACCAACGGCAAAGGCACCACCTGTCGCACCCTTGAAGCTATTCTGTTGGCCGCCGGCCTGCGCGTCGGCGTCTACAGCTCGCCGCATCTGGTGCGCTATACCGAACGCGTGCGCATTCAGGGGGAAGAGCTGAGCGAAGCGGAGCACAGCCGCTCGTTCGCCGCCATTGAAGCCGGCCGCGGCGAAACGTCGCTGACTTATTTCGAATTTGGCACCCTGTCGGCGCTGCAGCTGTTCAAACAGGCGCGGCTCGACGTGGTGATCCTGGAAGTGGGCCTGGGCGGGCGCCTCGACGCCACTAACATCGTCGATCCGAGCGTGGCGGTGATCACCAGCATTGCGCTCGATCACACCGACTGGCTGGGCAACGATCGCGAAAGCATCGGCCGTGAAAAGGCCGGTATTTTTCGCAGCGGCAAACCGGCGGTGGTCGGTGAACCCGACATGCCGGACAGCATTCGCCAGGTTGCCGAAACGCTGGGCGCGCCGCTGTTTCGCCGTGGTGAAGCCTGGTGCTTCAGCGAGCAGGGCGATCGCTGGCAGTGGCAGGGCGGTGACACGCTGCTGACCGATCTGCCGACGCCGAACGTACCGCTGGCCAACGCCGCTACCGCGTTGGCGGCGCTCAACTGTTCTCCGCTGGAAATCGACGAACGCGCGATTTTCACCGGCCTGCAGCAGGCGACGCTGCCGGGGCGTTTCCAGATCGTGCGGCGGGAGCCGACGCTGATCCTCGATGTGGCGCACAATCCGCACGCCGCCGGCTATCTGGCCGGGCGTCTGGCCAAACTGCCGCGCAACGGCGGCAAGGTGCGCGCGGTGGTGGGCATGCTGTCGGACAAGGACATCGCCGGCACGCTGGCCTGCCTGAGCGAGCAGGTGGATGAATGGTACTGCGCGCCGCTCGACGGGCCGCGCGGCGCCAGCGTCGAACAGCTGGCGCAACATCTGACGGAACCGCGCCGCTTTAATGATGTCGAAACTGCCTGGCGGCAGGCTATGCAGGATGCTGATAAACAGGATATTGTGATCGTCTGTGGATCGTTCCACACCGTGGCGCAGGTGATGGCGGCGTCAGACGAGATGCGGGGAGTGTGAGTGGCGAGTAAATTTCAGAACCGACTGGTCGGAACCGTGATTCTGGTGGCGCTGGGGGTGATCATCCTGCCAGGGTTGCTGGACGGCAAAAAGAAGCATTACGAGGATGAATTCGCGGCCATTCCGTTGGTGCCGAAGGCGGGCGACGTCGAAGAGAACGACGTGCTGCCACCGGTGACGCAACCGTTGCCGGCGCAACCGCCGGAAGGGGCGGGCGCGCTGGTCGAACAGCAGGCGGCCAATGAAGCCGCGGCGCAGCAGGCTGCGCGGCAGAATGCTCAGCAGCCGGCGCAGGTGGCGCCGCCGCCGGTCGAAACGCGTCCTCAGCCGGTGCCGCAGCCCAAGCCGAAACCGGTAGAAACCAAACCGGTGGAAGTGAAACCGAAACCGGCGCCGCAACCGAAACCGGTGGAAGTGAAGCCGGCACCGAAGCCGGAGCCGACGCCGAAACCTGAACCGACGCCGCAGCCGAAACCGGCGGAAGAAAAAGCGCCGGCCGGGCAAGCCTACGTCGTGCAGCTCGGGGCGTTGAAAAATGCCGCCAAGGCGAACGAGATTGTCGCCTCGCTGCGCCTCTCGGGCTATCGCGCCTTTACCGTGCCGTCAACGCCGGTGCAGGGGCAGATCACCCGCATCTACGTCGGCCCGGATGCGTCCAAGCAGAAGCTGCAGGCGGCGCTGCCGTCGCTGAACTCGATCAGCGGGCTGAGCGGGCAGGTGAAGCCGTACGGCCGTTAAACCCCGCAGGGGCGCAGCACGATGCGCCCCTGAATTAAGGAGTGGTGGAGAGAAAGCGAGAAAAACCGCGCCTTTTACAGGCGAAATCACCTATGTAGGCGCGGCGATTGGGAATTTTTTGATCGCCGCTTTTTATTTGTAACGTGGTAGGAAATCCCCTACGCAAACGTTTTCTTTTTCTGTTAGAATTCGCCGCGAATTGGATGCAGGGGCGATTCATTATTGGAATAGTTCATGGTCTGGATTGATTACGTCATTATAGCGGTGATTGGATTTTCGGCTCTGGTGAGCCTGATCCGAGGGTTTGTTCGCGAAGCATTGTCACTTGTGACATGGGGATGTGCGTTTTTTGTTGCCAGCCATTTCTACTCTTACCTTGCGGTCTATTTCACTCGTTTTGAAGATGAACTGGTGCGAAACGGCATCGCGATCGCGATTTTGTTCATCGCGACCTTGATCGTAGGGGCTATTGTTAACTATGTGATTAGCTCACTGGTAGAGAAAACCGGGTTGTCGGGCACCGACCGCGTGTTGGGCATCTGCTTCGGCGCGCTGCGCGGAGTGTTGATCGTCGCGGCGATCCTGTTCTTCCTGGATACCTTTACCGGCTTCTCACAAAGCGCCGACTGGAAACAGTCGCAGCTCATTCCCCAGTTCAGTTACGTCATCAGGTGGTTCTTTGACTACCTGCAGAGCACGTCGAGTTTCTTGCCGACCCAATTGCCGGGGCGGTAGCGCTGATGAGGAAAAGACAACATGTGCGGTATTGTCGGTATCGCCGGTTTCATGCCGGTAAACCAGTCGATTTATGATGCGCTGACGGTGCTTCAGCACCGTGGCCAGGATGCCGCAGGCATCGTCACCATTGACGCCCACAACGGGTTCCGTTTGCGTAAAGCCAACGGCCTGGTGAAGGATGTGTTTGAGGCGCGCCATATGCAACGTTTGCAGGGCAACATGGGCATTGGCCATGTGCGTTACCCGACGGCCGGCAGCTCGAGCGCCTCTGAGGCCCAGCCTTTCTACGTCAACTCGCCGTTCGGCATTACGCTGGCCCACAACGGCAACCTGACCAACGCCCATGAGCTGCGCCAAAAGCTGTTCGAAAGCGGCCGCCGCCATGTCAACACCACTTCCGACTCGGAAATCCTGCTGAACGTGCTGGCCAGCGAGCTGGATCGCTTCCCGCACTACCCGCTGGAGGCCGACAACATCTTTACCGCGGTCGCCGCGATGCATCAGCAACTGCGCGGCGCTTACGCCTGTGTGGCGATGATCATCGGCCACGGCCTGCTGGCGTTCCGCGATCCGAACGGCATTCGCCCGCTGGTGATCGGCAAGCGCACGCTGGAGGATGGCCGCAGCGAGTACATGGTGGCTTCCGAGAGCGTGGCGCTGGATACCCTGGGCTTTGAGTTCCTGCGCGACGTGGCGCCGGGCGAAGCGGTGTACATCACCACCAAGGGCCAGCTGTTCACCCGCCAGTGCGCAGAGAACCCGAAAACCAACCCGTGCCTGTTCGAATACGTCTATTTCGCTCGCCCGGACTCCTTTATGGACAAGATCTCGGTCTACAGCGCCCGCGTGCGCATGGGCCAGAAGCTGGGTGAGAAGATTGCCCGCGAATGGGAAGATCTGGACATCGACGTGGTGATCCCGATCCCGGAAACCTCCTGCGACATCGCGCTGGAGATCGCGCGTATTCTCGAGAAGCCATACCGCCAGGGCTTTGTGAAGAACCGCTACGTCGGCCGCACCTTTATCATGCCGGGCCAGCAGGCGCGTCGTCAGTCGGTGCGCCGCAAGCTGAACGCCAACCGCGCCGAATTCCGCGACAAGAACGTGCTGCTGGTGGATGACTCCATCGTGCGCGGCACCACCTCGGAGCAGATCGTCGAAATGGCGCGCGAAGCGGGCGCCAAGCGCGTCTATCTGGCTTCCGCCGCGCCGGAAGTGCGTTTCCCTAACGTCTACGGCATCGACATGCCGAGCGCCAACGAACTGATCGCCCACGGGCGTGAAGTGGATGAAATCCGCCAGATCATCGGCGCCGACGGGCTGATCTTCCAGGACCTGGACGATCTGATTGAAGCGGTGCGCGAAGAGAACCCGGACATCACCCAGTTCGAATGCTCGGTATTCAACGGCATCTACGTGACCAAAGACGTCGATCAAAGCTATCTGGAATACCTGGAGTCGCTGCGCAGCGACGACGCCAAGGCGCTGCGAGGGCAAACCGAAGCGGAAAATCTGGAACTGCACAACGAAGGCTAACCGGCCGCGTTGATTACTCGGGGGGCATCGCCGCGTCTGCGGCGGTGCGCCTTGCTCCTGTGAACTTGCTTATCCCTCGCCATTACGGCAAAGTCTGCCTGATCTTACTTTTTACGGCAGAGGCCATTTTCCATGAAACGACTCATCATCGGCATTTCCGGCGCCAGCGGCGCGATCTACGGCGTGCGCCTGTTACAGGTTTTGCGCGACGTCGCAGAGGTGGAAACCCATCTGGTGATGAGCAACGCTGCACGGCAGACGCTGGCTCTGGAAACGCCGTACAGCCTGCGTGAAGTGCAGGCGCTGGCCGACGTGGTGCACGATGCGCGCGATATCGCCGCCGCCATCTCCTCCGGCTCTTTCAAAACCCTGGGTATGGCGATCCTGCCATGCTCGATCAAAACCCTGTCCGGCATCGTCAACAGCTACAGCGACGGGCTGCTGACCCGCGCCGCCGACGTGGTGCTCAAAGAGCGCCGCCGTTTGGTGCTGTGCGTGCGGGAAACGCCGCTGCACCTTGGGCACCTGCGGCTGATGACGCAGGCAGCGGAGATGGGCGCGGTGATCATGCCGCCGGTGCCGGCGTTTTACCACCAGCCGAAAAGCGTGGAAGACATCATCGATCAGACCGTCAATCGGGTGATCGATCAGTTTGATATCGAACTGCCGGCCGATCTGTTCACCCGCTGGCAGGGCGCTGATTAACATTTTCATCCCCAAATTGGTACATTTGTGCAACACCGCACTGAATTAGGGCGGCGCATGCACCATAATGATCCCACTTCATCACGTTCACTGTTTCATGGCGCCGCCTTATCGCGGCTGCCAGTGGCGCGGCCCCGAGCGGCCGATTTAATTTTGCGGTTATCGTCCCAGGAAACAGTATTGTGAAGGCCGGAGCCGTTCCCTCCGCCCGTAGCACCTAATGTGGCACGATTACTGCAAATTGATTTGGTGGGGAAAAGTAATGCCCGTAGTGGCATCAAAAAAATCAATTTGAGGGTAATTTATGAAAAAGCGGGTTTTGATTTTGCCGTTAGTTCTGGCTTTGAGCGCCGCCAGCAGCGCCTTTGCCGCCATTCCTTCCACGCTGAAGATTGGCACCGATCCGACTTACGCACCGTTTGAATCCAAAAACGCCAAAGGCGAATTGGTTGGCTTTGACATCGATTTGGCCAAAGAGCTGTGCAAACGCATCAATACCCAATGCACCTTCGTGGAGAGCGACTTCGACGCGCTGATCCCATCCCTCAAGGCGAAGAAAATCGACGCCATCATCTCTTCGCTGTCCATCACCGAAAAACGCCAGCAGGAAATCGCCTTTACCGACAAGCTGTATGCCGCCAACGCGCGTCTGATCGCGCCGAAAGGATCCAAGCTGTTGCCTACCGTGGACGCCCTGAAAGGCAAGAGCGTGGGCGTGTTGCAGGGCACTACCCAGGAAGCCTACGCCAACGCCATGTGGCAGCCGAAGGGCATCACCGTCGTGCCTTACCAGAACCAGGATCTGGTTTACGCCGATTTGGCTTCCGGGCGTATCGACGCCGCCTTCCAGGATGAAGTGGCGGGCAGCGACGGCTTCCTGAAACAGCCGCCGGGCAAAGACTATGCGTTCGCCGGCGAATCGGTGAAGGATGACAAGTTCTTCGGCGTCGGCACCGGCATGGGGCTGCGCAAGACCGATACCGAGCTGAAAGCGGCGCTGGACAAAGCCTTCGCCGAGATGCGCAAAGACGGCACCTACGACAAATACGCGAAAAAGTACTTCGACTTTGACGTCTACGGCGGGTAATCCGCTTACCGTTCCATGCTGTGACTGCGGGGCCGGCGTGCCGGCCCCGATGGTTCGGATCCTAGACCACAGGGTGAAGTAGATGCTGCAAGGCTATTCCCAACTGATTTTCGAGGGGGCTCTGGTGACGCTGGAGCTGGCCCTCAGTTCCGTGCTGCTGGCGGTGGTGATCGGCCTGATCGGCGCCGGTGGCAAACTGTCTCATAACCCCTTTATCTCCGGCCTGTTCGGCGCCTATACCACGCTGATCCGCGGCGTGCCCGATCTGGTGCTGATGCTGCTGATCTTTTACGGTCTGCAAATCGCGCTGAACAATATCACTACGCTGCTGGGCTTCGCGCAGATCGATATCGATCCGCTCGGCGCCGGCATCATAACCCTCGGCTTTATCTACGGCGCTTATTTTACCGAGACCTTCCGCGGCGCTTATCTGGCGGTGCCGAAAGGGCAGATCGAAGCGGCGACGGCCTATGGCTTCAGCGGCGCGCAGATCTTCCGGCGCATTCTGTTCCCGGCGATGATGCGTTTTGCCCTGCCGGGCATCGGCAACAACTGGCAGGTGATCCTGAAGGCGACGGCGCTGGTGTCGATCCTTGGCCTGAACGACGTGGTCAAAGCCACGCAGCTGGCGGGGAAAGGCACCTATCAGCCGTTCTTCTTCGCCATCGTGGCCGGCGTGGTGTATCTGGTCTTCACTACCGTTTCCAACGGCGTGCTGCTGTGGCTTGAACGGCGTTACTCACTGGGCGTCAAGAGGGCCGAGCTATGATCGATATCCTGCAACAGTACTGGCAGTCGCTGCTGTGGAGCGACGGCTATCGCTTTACCGGCGTGGCGATCACGCTGTGGCTGCTGATCGCTTCAGTGGTGATGGGCGGGCTGCTGGCGATCCCGATGGCGGTGGCGCGTGTGTCTTCCCTTCGCTGGGTGCGTTTCCCGGTGTGGCTCTACACCTATGTGTTTCGCGGCACGCCGCTGTACGTGCAGCTGCTGGTGTTCTACTCCGGCATGTACAGCCTCGAGATCGTGCGCGGCAGCGAGTTTCTCAATGCGTTTTTCCGCAGCGGGCTCAACTGCACCATCCTGGCGCTGACGCTCAACACCTGCGCTTATACCACCGAGATCTTCGCCGGGGCGATCCGCTCGGTGCCGCACGGTGAAATCGAGGCCGCCAACGCCTACGGTTTCTCGCGCTTCAAGATGTATCGCTGCATCATTTTGCCTTCGGCGCTGCGCACCGCGCTGCCGGCTTACAGCAACGAGGTGATCCTGATGCTGCATTCCACCGCGCTGGCGTTTACCGCCACCGTGCCGGATCTGCTGAAGATCGCGCGCGATATCAACGCCGCGACCTATCAGCCGTTCTACGCCTTCGGCATCGCGGCGGTGCTGTATCTGATCATCTCCTACGTGTTAATCAGCCTGTTCCGCAAAGCTGAGAAACGCTGGATGGCACACGTTAGTCACTGATAAATGACGGGAAGAAAACCATGTCTGAGAATAAATTAGCCGTCACGGAACTGCACAAACGCTATGGCGACCACGAAGTGCTGAAGGGCGTCTCGCTGGCGGCCAACGCCGGGGATGTGATCAGCATCATCGGCTCCTCCGGCTCCGGCAAAAGCACCTTTCTGCGCTGCATCAACTTCCTTGAGAAGCCGAGCGAGGGTTCGATCAGTCTGAACAACGAAGATATTCGCATGGTGCGCGACAAGGACGGCCAGCTGAAGGTATTCGACAAGAAGCAGCTGCAGCTGCTGCGCACCCGTCTGACCATGGTATTCCAGCACTTTAACCTGTGGAGCCACATGACGGTGCTGGAGAACGTGATGGAAGCGCCGGTGCAGGTGCTGGGGCTGAGCAAGGCCGACGCGCACGAGCGCGCGGTGCGCTACCTGGACAAAGTGGGCATCGACGAGCGGGCGCGCGGCAAATACCCGGTGCACCTGTCGGGCGGCCAGCAGCAGCGCGTCTCCATTGCCCGTGCATTGGCGATGGAGCCGGAGGTGCTGCTGTTTGACGAACCGACGTCGGCGCTGGATCCCGAACTGGTGGGCGAGGTGCTGCGCATCATGCAGAAGCTGGCGGAGGAGGGGAAAACCATGGTGGTGGTGACGCACGAAATGGAATTTGCGCGCCACGTTTCGAACCACGTGATCTTCCTGCACAAAGGGTTGATCGAAGAGCAGGGCCCGCCGGCCGAGCTGTTCGGCAACCCCAAAAGCCCGCGCCTGCAGCAGTTCCTGTCCGGCGCGTTGAAGTAACCTCAGATCAGCGGGCTTCGGCCCGCTGATTGACAACGTCATCCAACGCCTGTTCCAACTCCAGATAGCGGAAGTGGAAGCCGGCTTCTTCCAGGCGCTTCGGCACCGCCCGCTGGCCGCCGAGCACCAGCACCGCCGCTTCCCCCATCAACAAACGCATGACGAACGCCGGCACCCGCAGAAACGCCGGGCGATCGAGCACGTTGGCCAATTGGGCGGCGAATTGCTCGTTGTGCACCGGGTAAGGAGCCACCATGTTGAACGGGCCGCTCAGGGTGGCGTGATCCAGCAGATAAATAATGCCGTTGATCATGTCTTCGAGGTGGATCCACGGCAGGTATTGGCGACCGTCGCCGATCGGGCCGCCGAGCCCGAAGCGGAACGGCGGCAGCATTTTGGCCAGCGCGCCGCCCTGTGGCGCCAGCACCACGCCGGTGCGCAGCAGGCAGACGCGGGTGGCGTCGCCCTGCGCCTGTAGCGCCAGCGTTTCCCAGCGCTGGCACAGCTGGTGGGTGAATTCGTCGTGCGGCGGCTCCTCTTCGGTGACCACCGCCTGCCCCTGATCGCCGTAGTAGCCGACGGCGGAACCGGAAATCAGCACGCCGGGCGGCGTGCTGCCGGCTTTGATCAGCTGCGCCAGGCGTTCGGTCAGATCCCAGCGGCTGCGGCACAGGCGCTCTTTCTGCTGCGCGCTCCAGCGCTTGTCGGCGATAGGTTCGCCGGCCAGGTTGATCACCGCGTCGAAGTCATCCAGCGACTGCCGGCCGTCCAGCGTTTGCCAATAGCTCGGCCGATCGCCCAGTTTGGTTCGGGCGCGCCGCTCGTCGCGGGTCAGTACCGTAATGTGGTGAGAAAGCGCCAGCAGTCTTGCCGTCAGGCTGCTGCCTATCAATCCCGTTGCGCCGGTGATCAGGATCCGCATGGTCTACCTCCCTGAGTTAGCCCCGGCGGTAGCTCATGGTCATGGAGACCGAATCGGCGTAGCGCAGAGCCAGAAGTTTATCTATCTCCACTTCAGCATAGGTTACCCAGGCGTGTTCTTTTACGATGTCGAGCACATCCTGCGTTAATTTTTCCAGCAACGCGAAACGGTTATCTTCCACATGGCGGATGATCGCTTTGGTGATGGTGCGGTAGTTGAGCGCGTCGGCGATGTCTTCGCTGTTGCGCGCCTTGTCCGCCGGGTAGTGGATCACCACGTTGATCAGCACGTCCTGCCGGTTGTTGATTTCCTCTTCCTTGATACCGATGAACGTGCGCAGCCGCAGATTTTTAATGCGAATAACGGCGTCGGGTTGACTGAAAGACATCAGAGATTCTCCATAGGTCTGATTATTAGCGTTCAGAATACACGGAAAGTAAGGAAATGATAACGTGAGGACGATGTGACTCCCCGGCCGACGGGGAGTCGGAGGAGGCGCTTAGGCTTGTTCGGCCAGTTTGTAGGCACGCTCGGTCGCCGGGCGGTTGCTGATGCGCTCGAACCAGTTGCGCACCGCCGGGTAATCTGCCAGATCGATGCGCTGGCGCGGATGCGACACCACCCACGGGTAGGTGGCGATATCGGCGATGCTGTAGTTATCGCCGCCCAGGTACGGGTGTTTTTGCAGTTCAGCGTCCAGCACGCCGTACAGCCGTTTGGTTTCCAGATGGTAACGCTCGATGGCGTAAGGCACCGGCTGCGGCGCGTAGTGGTTAAAGTGGTGATTCTGCCCGAGCATCGGCCCGAACCCGGCCACCTGCCAGAACAGCCACTGCAGAGTGGCGGCGCGTTCGCGCAGGCCCTTGCTCAGCAGCTTGCCGGTCTTCTCCGCCAGATACAGCAGGATTTCCCCGGACTCGAACAGGCTGATTGGCGCGCCGCCGTCCACCGGTTGCTGATCGACAATCGCCGGGATTTTGTTGTTGGGAGAAATGCTCAGAAAGTCCGGTTTGAACTGCTCGCCGGCGCTGATGTTTACGCGATGGATACGGTAGGGCAAGCCGACCTCTTCCAGAAACAAGGTGATCTTGTGACCATTGGGAGTAGGCGCGTAATACAGGTCAATCATGTTGCCTCCTGCGGTAAGGTGATCTGTAATTCATTACACGTTGCTGCGGTCTTCGCCGCGCACAAAGGTATATCAGAGATCCAACAATAGCAGCTAAGGATAGCAGGCTATGTGGGATTCGTCCGATGCTATCTGCACAGTTGGATCACAATTCTACACCGAGGCGGGCGGCGGTTTGCCGCACGGCGCCGGCGCGGTAAAATGGCGCTTATTTCCCTCTATAGGACAAGGTTATGAAGCTGATGTTCGCCTCGGATATCCACGGATCGCTGCCGGCTACCGAACGCGTGCTGGAATTGTTCGCACAACAGGGCGCCGACTGGCTGATTCTTCTGGGCGATTTGCTGAATCACGGCCCGCGCAACGCGCTGCCGGCCGGGTATCAGCCCGCTCAGGTTGCCGAACGATTGAATCGCTATAGCGACAAGATCATCGCCGTTCGCGGCAATTGCGACAGCGAGGTCGATCAGATGCTGCTGACGTTCCCTATCGAGGCGCCCTGGCAACAGGTTGTACTGCAAAAAAGACGATTGTTTTTGACCCACGGTCACCTTTATCATCCCTCGGCACTGCCGCCGTTATCCCGCGGTGACGTCCTGGCCTACGGCCATACGCATCTGCCGCAGGCGGAGCGGCAGGGTGAGATCTATTGCTTCAATCCGGGCTCGGTCAGCATCCCGAAAGGGGGTTTTCCGGCCAGCTACGGCATGTTGGATCGGGGCACTTTGCGCGTGCTGGCGCTCGACGACGGCAAGGTCGTCGCGGAGGTGGCGTTAACACGCTAAACGCACTAATTTATACACACACAATAAAAATCTTTGAAAAACACTCATTGATTAACCAGCGCGCGGGATGCATCGCGCCAAAATAGAAGGTTTTAGAGGATGGCGGAACAGGGTCAGGCTGCAGATACCGAATGGGTTGATATCGTCGACGAGCAAAACGAGGTGATTGCGCAATCCAGTCGTCAACAGATGCGGGCGGAGCGGCTGCGTCATCGTGCTACCTATATTGTGGTGCATGATGGGATGGGAAAAATTCTGGTGCAGCGTCGCACCGAGATCAAGGACTTCTACCCTGGCTGGCTGGATGCGACGGCGGGTGGCGTAGTGCAAAGCGGTGAAAACGTGCTGGATTCGGCGCGCCGCGAGGCGGAAGAGGAGCTGGGCATCGCCGGCGTGCCTTTCGCCGAACACGGTCTGTTCTACTTCGAAGAAGAGCAGTGCCGGGTGTGGGGCGCGCTGTTCAGCTGCGTATCGCACGGCCCGTTCGCGCTGCAGGAAGAAGAAGTGGCTGAAGTGTGCTGGCTGACGCCGGAAGAGATCACCGCGCGCTGCGACGAGTTTACCCCGGATTCTCTGAAGGCGTTGTCGCTGTGGCTGACGCGCAACAACGAGCAGGATTACGGTAAGCCGCTCGATAACCACTGAGACGCCAACGCGTGAGGAAAGCCGGTCATCGACCGGCTTTTTTTATGCTGTGGATTCAGCAGCTGTCGCGGCGGCACAGCGTGGCGGGCAGGGAACCTGCCGGCTGCCAGGGTTGCTCGTTCAGCCTCGCCAGCAGCGCCTGACCGGCCTGAATGCCGATATCGCGATGCGGAATGGTCATGGTGGTCAGCGGCGGCTGGCACACCCGGCTGAACTCGCTGTTGCCGAATCCCACCACCGCCAGATTGTCCGGCACCTTGATGCGCCGCCGCTGGCATTCATACAGCGCGCCGCCCGCCAGTTCGTCCGAGGCGCACACCAGCGCGTCCAGCTCCGGCCAGGCCAGCAAGAATTCCGGCAGCTGCTGCGCGCCGGTGCTGAAGCTGGCGGGCTGCGCGGCGTTGATCACCCGATGCGGCGACATATGGTTGCGCAGCAGCGCCTTGTGCCAGCCCTGCAGGTGCTGCTGGAAAATCCACTGTTCCTGATTGGCGCACAGCAGCCCGATGTTCTGATAGCCGCTGGCGATCACCGTTTGCGTCAGCTGATACATGGCCGCCACGTAATCGATGCCGATGCTCATGTCGATCGGATCGGCGCGCACGGCGCCGATCTCCACCACCGGAATGTTGGCGGCGATCAACGCGTTGCGGGCATTTTGCGAATGCTCGACGCTGAGCAGCACCGCCGCCGCCAGGTTGTAAGAGAGCAGGGTCTCCAGCAGTTTCTCCTCGCGTTCCAGGTGGTGCTGCGACTCCGCCAGCATGATGTGATAGCCAGCGGGCTGCAGCACTTTCTGCAGGCCGGCGAACATCTCGGCGCAGCCGGATTCGGAGAGGCTGGGCACCACCATGGCGATGGTGTAGGAGGAGGCCGACGCCAGCGAACTGGCGGCCAGGTTGGGCAGATACCCCAACTCGCTCACCGCGGCTTCAATCTTCTCGCGCAGTTTGTCTGAAACCTGCTCCGGCGTGCGCAGCGCGCGCGACACCGTCATGGTGCCGACGCCCGCCAGCTGCGCTACATCAGCCAACGTCACCCTGCCCGTGCTGCGTCGTTTTTTACCGATCGACATGCCAAATCCCGACTGAAATGCGCGCGCGGCGCATAAAAATGGTGAGGGTGGGAAGCCGACGGCGCGGCTTCGACGATCCCCGTATGCGGCACATTCTACCCCGTTACCGGAAAGAGCGAGAAAAAATTGTGGTTAACGTCATGCCGCGGCACGGCGTTTTGATAGCGCTATCACAGATCTGCATGATAGCGCTTTGGTAGCGCTATCTTTGTGATGTCCATCACTGTGTGCCCGGGAGGGGTTGATTAAAGTTTTACCGTCGCCGGTGAATTAATCACCGGCCGCAATCATCGACTTTCGGGAGGATAACGTGCTGAAAGAGTGGCTGACCGCCGATCATATACAGCTGTGCGAACGGGTGGAGGACTGGCGCCAGGCGGTAACGCTGAGCGCGCAGCCGCTGCTGCAAGACGGTGTGATTACGCCGAATTACCTGACGGCCATCTTTCATCAGCAGGAGAAGCTCGGCCCTTACTTTGTCCTGGCGCCGGGCATCGCCATGCCACACGCCCGGCCGGAGGAAGGCGCCAGCGCGCTGGGGTTATCGCTGTTGAAGATCCATCAGGGGGTGAACTTTCATTCCGCGGATAACGATCCGGTTCAGGTGGTGGTGATGCTTTCCGCACCCGACGGCAACAGCCACATCGAATTGATTTCGCAACTGGCGGAATTATTTTCCGATAACCAGGCCATAGAGGCGTTATTTCACGCCAAAGATAAACGGCAAATCGAGGATATTATCGCCCGCTATTAACGTTTAATCACCAGGAACACTATTAATGCTAACAACGCCGGGAATATGACCGGCGGCGCTACCCTACACGCTAAATTCAACAGGTGGATATCATGAAAATCATGGCGATTTGCGGTTCAGGTCTCGGCAGCAGCTTTATGGTGGAAATGAACATTAAAAAGGTGCTGAAAAAGATGGGGGTGGAGGCCGAGGTTGAACACTCCGATCTGTCGTCCGCCACTCCCGGCGCGGCCGACGTGTTCGTGATGGCGAAAGACATTGCCGACAGCGCCAGCGTGCCGGCCGAGCAGCTGGTGGTGATCAGCAACATCATCGACATCAATGAGCTGGAAGCCAAGCTGCGCGCTTACTTCGAAGCCCACTCAATCCTCTGAATAAAACGATTGGCGAGGTGGATATGTTTATCCAGGAAACGCTCAAGTTTGTGGTGGATATATTAAAGGTGCCTTCGGTGCTGGTCGGGCTTATTGCGCTGATCGGTTTGCTGGCGCAAAAGAAATCCTTTTCCGACGTGGTGAAAGGCACGGTAAAAACCATTCTCGGCTTTATCGTTTTGGGCGGCGGCGCCACGGTATTGGTCGGGTCGCTCAATCCGTTGGGCGGCATGTTCGAACACGCGTTTAATATTCAGGGCATCATTCCGAACAACGAAGCGATCGTCTCTATCGCGCTGGAGAAATACGGCGCTTCCACCGCCTTGATCATGGCGTTTGGCATGGTGGCGAACATCGTGGTGGCGCGCTTCACCCGGCTGAAATACATCTTCCTCACCGGCCACCACACCTTCTACATGGCCTGCATGATCGGCATCATCCTGACGGTGGCAGGCTTCGAGGGCGTGCAGCTGGTGTTTACCGGCGCGTTGACCCTGGGGCTGGTGATGGCGTTCTTCCCGGCGATTGCCCAGCGCTATATGCGCCGCATCACCGGCAATGACGATATCGCTTTCGGCCACTTCGGCACCCTGGGCTATGTGTTGTCCGGCTGGATCGGCTCGAAGGTGGGCAAAAATTCGCGCTCAACCGAGGAGATGAACCTACCGAAAAATCTCAGCTTCCTGCGCGACAGCTCCATTTCGATCTCGATGACCATGATCGTCATCTACCTGATCCTGGCGATCTGCGCCGGGCGGGCCTATGTGGAAAGCGAGCTCAGCGGCGGCCAGAACTACCTGGTGTATTCGATTATCCAGGCCATCACCTTCGCCGCTGGGGTGTTCATCATTCTGCAGGGCGTGCGCTTGATTCTGGCGGAGATCGTGCCGGCGTTCACCGGCTTCTCGGAAAAACTGGTGCCTAACGCGCGGCCGGCGTTGGATTGTCCGGTGGTTTATCCCTATGCCCCCAACGCGGTGCTGATCGGCTTCCTGTTCAGCTTTCTTGGCGGGTTAGCCGGGCTGTTCCTGCTGGGGCAACTGAAGATGGTGCTGATCCTGCCCGGCGTGGTGCCGCATTTCTTCACCGGCGCTACCGCCGGGGTGTTCGGCAACGCGACCGGCGGGCGGCGCGGCGCGATGCTGGGCGCCTTTGCCAACGGGCTGCTGATCACCTTCCTGCCGGTGCTGCTGCTGCCGGTGTTGGGGGCGCTTGGTTTTGCCAACACCACTTTCTCCGACGCCGACTTCGGCGCGATCGGCATCCTGCTGGGCAATATGGCGCGCTTTATGTCGAAGGAGATGATCATGTTGGCGATCGTCGCCGTGTTCGCGCTGCTGGTGGCGCATAACTTCCTGGGAAAACGCAAAGGCGCGCCGGCCGCTGACCGCGTCGAGAAATAACGAGGGCAGACTGATGAACGACACAACGAGCGAAACGGAAATTGAAGAGCTGCGTGCCCTGGCGCGCGCGATCCGCCTGGAAACGCTGAAAGCGCTGACCGGGCTGGGCTTCGGCCACTATGGCGGCTGCATGTCGGTGGTGGAGACGCTGGCGGTGCTGTACGGCGGCGTGATGCGCATCGATCCGGCGGATCCGGACTGGCCGGAGCGCGATGACTTTGTGCTGTCGAAAGGGCACGCCGGCCCGGCGCTGTACAGCACGCTGGCGATCAAGGGCTACTTCCCGCTGGCGGAACTGAAGACCCTCAACCAGAACGGCACGCGCCTGCCGAGCCACCCGGACCGGCTGCGCACGCGCGGCGTGGACGCCACCACCGGCTCACTGGGGCAGGGCGTGTCGATCGCCGCCGGCATGGCGTTATCCCATCGGCTGGCGGGGCGGCGCAATCGGGTGTTCAGCATTCTCGGCGACGGGGAGCTGAATGAAGGACAGTGCTGGGAGGCGTTCCAGTTTATCGCCCACCACAACCTGAACAACCTGACGCTGTTCATCGATTACAACAAGCAACAGCTGGACGGCGCGCTGGACGAGGTGATCCAACCGTTCGATCTGGCCGCCAAGTTCCGCGCCTTCGGCTTTGAGGTGCAGACTGTCAAGGGCGACGACATCGCGGCGCTGCTGACGGCGGTAGCGCCGGCGCGCGGCGGTGAACAGCGGCCGCTGGCGATCGTGCTCGACAGCATCAAGGGACAGGGCGTGACCTATCTGGAAAACCTGTCGAACTCACACCACCTGCGCCTGACGCCGGACGTGCAGCTGGAGATCGAAAAAGCCATCGCCGAACTGGAGGCCGCCCATGTTTAACGTAGTGACGCAGTTGGAAAACGACACCGTCGAAATGCGCAAAGTCTACGCCGGCGCGGTGCGGCGGCAGATTGAGGCGGGCGCGCCGATCATCGCGCTGGAGGCGGATTTGATGAGCTCGATGGCGATGGACGGTGTGCACAAGGATCACCCGCAGCACGTGATCAACTGCGGCATCATGGAGGCCAACGTGATCGGCGTCGCCGCCGGGCTGTCGCTCACCGGCCGGGTGCCGTTCGTGCACACCTTCACCGCCTTCGCCAGCCGCCGCTGTTTCGATCAGCTGTTCATGTCGCTGGATTACCAGCGCAACAACGTCAAAGTGATCGCCTCCGACGCGGGGGTAAGCGCCTGCCACAACGGCGGCACCCACATGTCGTTCGAAGACATGGGCATCGTGCGCGGGCTGGCGCATTCGGTGGTGCTGGAAGTGACCGACGCCACCATGTTCGCCGACGTTCTGCGCCAGCTGATGGATCTGCGCGGCTTCTACTGGGTGCGCACCATCCGCAAGCAGGCGACGCGCATCTACCAGGAGGGCTCGCGCTTTACCATCGGCAAGGGCAACCTGCTGCGCGACGGCGACGATATCACGCTGATCGCCAACGGCATCATGGTGGCGGAGGCGCTGAAGGCGGCGGAGATGCTGGCGCGGCAGGGCGTCAGCGCGGCGGTGATCGATATGTTCACCCTCAAGCCTATTGACCGTGAACTGATCAAAACCTACGCGGCCAAGACCGGACGCATCGTCACCTGTGAAAACCACAGCATTCATAACGGGCTGGGATCGGCGGTGGCGGAAGTGCTGGCGGAGGAGTGCCCGACGCCGATGCGGCGCGTGGGGGTGAAGGAGCGTTACGGCCAGGTGGGCACCCAGGCGTTTTTACAGCAGGAGTATGGTCTGACCGCCGAACATATTCTGGAGGCCGCCGGGCAGTTGCTGGCGCGTTAGGGAACGCAAAAGAAAAGCGCCGGTCAATGACCGGCGCTTTTTTATCGCTCAACCTGAAGAATATCAGGCCTTGGCGGCGGCAGCGTCAGCCTGGGAAGACTGGATCGCCGTCAGCGCAACGGTGTAGACGATATCGTCAACCAGTGCGCCGCGCGACAGGTCGTTCACCGGTTTGCGCATGCCTTGCAGCATCGGCCCGATGGAGACCAGGTCAGCGGAACGCTGTACCGCTTTGTAGGTGGTGTTGCCGGTGTTCAGATCCGGGAAGATGAACACGGTCGCCTGGCCGGCCACCGGTGAGTTCGGCGCCTTGGATTTGGCAACGTCGGCCATGATGGCGGCGTCGTACTGCAGCGGGCCGTCGATGATCAGGTCCGGGCGTTTTTCCTGCGCCAGACGGGTCGCTTCGCGCACTTTCTCGACGTCGCTGCCCGCACCGGAGTTGCCGGTGGAGTAGGAGATCATCGCTACGCGCGGCTCGATGCCGAAGGCGGCGGCGGAATCCGCAGACTGGATGGCGATTTCAGACAGCTGCTCGGCGGTCGGATCCGGGTTGATCGCGCAGTCACCGTAGACCAGTACCTGGTCAGGCAGCAGCATGAAGAACACGGAGGACACCAGCGAGCTGCCCGGCGCGGTTTTGATCAACTGCAACGGCGGACGGATGGTGTTGGCGGTGGTGTGAACCGCGCCGGAGACCAGACCGTCGACTTCGCCTTGTTCCAGCATCAGGGTGCCGAGCACCACGTTGTCTTCCAGCTGCTCGCGCGCGACCACTTCGGTCATGCCCTTGCTCTTGCGCAGCTCAACCAGACGCGGCACGTAGTTTTCACGCACGGCGACCGGATCGACGATTTCGATGCCTTTGCCCAGCTCAACGCCTTGCGCCGCCGCGACGCGCTGGATCTCGTCCGGGTTGCCGAGCAGCACGCATTCCGCGATGCCGCGTTCGGCACAGATGGCCGCCGCTTTCACGGTGCGCGGCTCGTCGCCTTCCGGCAGCACGATGCGCTTGCCGGCTTTACGCGCCAGTTCGGTCAGCTCGTAACGGAACGCCGGTGGAGACAGGCGGCGTGAACGCTCGGAGGTGGCGGTCAGCGAATCGATCCACTCGGTGCTGATGTGGCTGGCCACGTAGTTCTGCACTTTCTCGATGCGCTGGTGGTCGTCCGCCGGCACTTCGAGGTTGAAGCTCTGCAGGCTCAGCGAGGTCTGCCAGGTGTTGGTGTCGACCATGAACACCGGCAGGCCGGTCTGGAAGGCGCGTTCGCACAGCTTCTTGATCGGCTCGTCGATGGCGTAGCCGCCGGTCAGCAGGATAGCGCCGATTTCCACGCCGTTCATCGCCGCCAGGCAGGCGGAGACCAGTACGTCAGGACGGTCTGCGGAGGTCACCAGCAGGGAGCCTGGGCGGAAGTGTTCCAGCATGTGCGGAATGCTGCGCGCACAGAAGGTCACGGACTTCACGCGGCGGGTCATGATGTCGCCTTCGTTGACCACGCGGGCCTTCAGGTGGCGAGCCATGTCGATGGCGCGGGTGGCGATCAGATCGAAGCTCCACGGCACGCAGCCCAGAACCGGCAGCGGGCTGTTGGCGAACAGCTGCGCAGGATCGACATGGGCGATGCTGGCCTTGGTGGAGTCGTCGAAGATTTCGGACAGGTCAGGACGGGTGCGGCCCTGATCGTCGACCGGTGCGTTCAGCTTGTTGATGATCACGCCGGTGATGTTTTTGTTCTTGCTGCCGCCGAAGCTGGTGCGCGCCAGTTCGATGCGCTCTTTCAGCTGCGCCGGGGAGTCGTTGCCCAGCGCCAGCACGAAGACGATCTCGGCGTTCAGGGTTTTGGCGATCTCGTAGTTCAGCGCGTTGGCGAACTGATGTTTGCGGGTCGGCACCAGGCCTTCGATCAGCACCACTTCCGCGTCTTTGGTGTTCTCGTGGTAGCGCGCCACGATCTCTTCCATCAGCACGTCTTGCTGGTTGGAGCTCAGCAGGCCCTCAACGTAATCCATGCGCAGCGGTTCGGCCGCCGGGATGGTGGAGTTGCTGCGGATGATAGTGGTGGTCTGGTCGAGTGCGTTGTCGCCGGTGCGCGGTTGAGCGATAGGTTTGAACACGCTCAGACGAACGCCTTTTTGCTCCATGGAGCGGATGACACCCAGGCTGACGCTGGTCAGGCCGACGCTGGTGCCGGTGGGGATCAACATAATAGTACGTGACACAGAATAGTCCTCTTCACGATTAACATGAGGCTAAAACAACACCGTCAGCCTGGGCTGACGGTGTTTTGAGAGCATTACGCGGTCAGGCGGGATGCGTCCTGCGCGATGACCAACTCTTCGTTGGTCGGGATCACCAGCGCCAGGCGGCTGCCGTCTTTGGTGATGGCGCCGGATTTGCCGAAGCGAGCGGCCATGTTGCGGTCGTGGTCGATTTCGAAGCCCAGCAGGCCCAGTTTGTTCAGGGTCAGCTCACGCACCATGCCGGCGTTCTCGCCGATGCCGCCGGTGAAGATCACCGCGTCCAGACGGCCTTCCATCAGCGCGCTGTAGGCGCCGACGTATTTGGCCAGACGGTGGCAGAACACGTCCATGGCGCGTTTGGCGTCGGCTTTGCTGTCGTAGTTGTCTTCAACGTAACGGCAGTCGCTGGTGACTTCGGTCAGGCCCAGCAGGCCGGATTCTTTGGTCAGCATCTTGTTGATCTGATCAACGCTCATGCCCAGAGAATCGTGCAGGTGGAAGATGATAGCCGGATCGATGTCACCGCTGCGGGTGCCCATTACCAGGCCTTCCAGCGGGGTCAGACCCATGGAGGTGTCAACGCACTGGCCGTTGCGCACTGCGGTGACGGAACCGCCGTTGCCCAGGTGGCAAGTGATCACGTTCACTTCTTCCACCGGCTTGTTCAGCATCTTCGCGGCTTCCTGAGTCACGTAGAAGTGGCTGGTGCCGTGTGCGCCGTAGCGGCGAACGCCGTGGTCGCGGTACAGGCTGTACGGCAGGGCGTACAGGTAAGACTCTTCCGGCATGGTCTGGTGGAACGCGGTGTCGAACACGGCAACGTTCTTGTCAGCCAGGTGAGGGAAGGATTTCAGCGCTTCCGCGATGCCGATCAGGTGAGCTGGGTTGTGCAGTGGTGCAAACGGCACGGAATCTTTGATACCCTGCAGAACTTCGTCGTTGATCACGGCGGAGGCGGTGAACTTCTCGCCGCCGTGCACGATGCGGTGGCCGATGGCGGTCAGCTGCGCGGAAAGCTCTGGTTTTTGTGCCAGAATAGTATTAACAATGAAGTTCAGCGCTTCGCTGTGTGCAGCGCCGGCCCCCAGGGCAGCTTCGTGTTTGGCGCCGTCCATTTTCCACTTGATGCGAGCTTCAGGCAGGTGGAAACACTCGGCCAAACCGGAGAGGAATTCGTCGCCGTTAACGGCATCGATGATGGCGAATTTCAGAGAAGAACTGCCGCAGTTAAGAACCAGTACTAGCTTACTCGACATGGAAGTACCTACTTAAATAGTCGTGTTGTTAAAAGAAAATCGAACACACGTGGTGAATTAATCGTCAATCAGACAACAAGCGTAGCGCATAGTGCCGATGACATTTATGATTAACATCATGTGAAGTGCACAAATCACAGGATGATGGAAAAACCGATGATTTCTCTGCGGTTTAAATAATCTTGATTTTTATAGGGCTAAAAGTTGACAAAATTTACGTCATCTTCTACCGGCCACAAGGCCGGCTTAGGATACCGATAGCCCGGTGCAAACACAAAATAAATTTAAAGCTTCAAATTTTTTAGTATGGTCTCTGGCAGCACGCTTTTAGTTTCTTTACGTGACGTTGAGGTACGCAATGACGAGCAAACCGTCCGGTTCCGTAAGCTGGTTTCAGGTCTTCCAGCGCGGGCAGCATTATATGAAAACCTGGCCGTCAGACAAACGTCTGGCACCGGTCTTTCCGGAGAACCGCGTTGCGCGTGCCACCCGTTTCGCTATTCGTTTCATGCCGCCGTTGGCGATTTTCACGCTGACCTGGCAGATCGCGCTCGGCGGCCAGCTCGGCCCGGCGATCGCCACCGCGCTGTTCGCTTGCAGCCTGCCGATGCAGGGCTTGTGGTGGCTGGGGCGCCGCTCTGTTACGCCGCTGCCACCGACGCTGTTGCAATGGTTTCATGAGGTGCGCAACAAGCTGACGGAAGCCGGGCAGGCGGTAGCGCCGCTCGAAGGCACGCCGACCTATCAGACGTTGGCTGATTTGCTCAAGCGCGCCTTCAAGCAGCTGGACAAAACCTTCCTCGACGATCTGTAAATGAAAAAAGGCCGCGCTGATGCGGCCTTTCTCGTCAAAGCGCCAATAACCCCGGTTTAAATCAAAGAACGGTCGAGTTGTGATTTCCTGCGTTCTTGCGCTGTGCGATGCTCCCGCCATCACACAGAAATGAGGAAATCCTGATGGAAATGACCAACGCCCAGCGGCTGATCCTGTCGAATCAGTATAAGATGATGACCCTGCTCGATCCGGACAACGGCGATCGTTATCGCCGGTTGCAAACCATCGTCGAACGCGGCTTCGGTTTGCAAATGCGCGAGCTGGATCGCGACTTCGGCGAACTGAGCGAAGAGGTGTGCCGCACCATCATCAACGTGATGGAGATGCATCATGCGCTGCAGGTTTCCTGGGGCAACCTGAAAGAGAAGCAGGATCTGGACGAGCGCCGCCTGGCGTTTCTCGGTTTCGATGCCGCGACCGAGGCGCGCTACCTGAGTTATGTGCGTTTCCTGGTCAGCACCGAGGGGCGCTATACTCACTTTGATTCCGGCAGCCACGGTTTTAACGCCCAGACCAAAATGTGGGAAAAATATCAGCGTATGCTGGCGATTTGGCAGGCCTGCCCGCGCCAGTATCACTTGAGCGCCGTTGAGATAGCGCAAATCATCAATGCTTGATTAAGAAGAGGTTTTCTGTGGAGTGTAAGGGTTTTCTGTTCGATCTTGATGGCACCCTGGTGGATTCGCTGCCGGCGGTAGAGCGCGCCTGGACGCACTGGGCCGAGCGCCGCGGCGTCGACCCGCAAGCGGTGCTGGACTTCATTCACGGTAAACAGGCCATTACTTCTCTGCGCCACTTTATGCCGGGCGAAAGCGAAGCGGAAATTCAGCGTGAATTCCAATTGCTGGAGCAGGTGGAAGCGCAGGATACCGACGGCGTTCGCGCGCTGCCGGGCGCGATTGCGTTGCTGGAGCGCCTGAACGCGCTCGGCATCCCTTGGGCGATCGTCACCTCCGGTTCGGTGCCGGTGGCGGGCGCTCGCCGCCAGGCCGGCGGTTTGCCGCAGCCGGCGGTGTTCATCACCGCTGAGCAGGTTAAACATGGCAAGCCGCAGCCTGACGCCTATCTGCTGGGCGCCGAGCGCCTGGGGCTGGCGCCGCACGAGTGCGTGGTGGTCGAAGACGCACCGGCCGGCATTCTCTCCGGCCTGGCGGCGGGTTGCCAGGTGATTGCGGTCAACGCCCCGGCCGATGCGCCGAAGCTGGAGCAGGTCGACCTGCGGCTGGATTCGCTGGCGCAGATCGCCGTCGATAAAACGGCGCAGGGCGCGATCGTTCGCCGGCTGGCCTAAGTGGCATTATCTTCACCCTAATTGATTAGACCCCGCCTCGGCGGGGTTTTTTTATGCTATTTTTTAGGCCCTTGGACATTTGCCGGATGAGACCGTTTTGAACAGCGAATTACTGTGGGTGCTGAGTTTACTGCTGATTGCCATCGTGCTGTTTACCACCAACAAGCTGCGTATGGACGTGGTGGCGCTGTTGGTGATCATCGCTTTCGTGCTGAGCGGCACGCTCAGCCTGCAGGAGGCGACGGTCGGTTTCAGCGATCCCAACGTGATTTTGATCGCCGCGCTGTTCGTGATCGGCGAAGGGCTGGTGCGCACTGGCGTGGCTTATCAGGTGGGCGACTGGCTGGTCAAAGTCGCCGGCAGCAGCGAAACTAAAATGTTGATGCTGCTGATGGTGACGGTCGCCGGGCTGGGGGCATTTATGAGCTCGACCGGCGTGGTGGCGATCTTTATCCCGGTGGTGCTCAGCGTGACGGCGAGAATGAAGATCGCGCCGGGGCGGCTGATGATGCCGCTCAGTTTCGCCGGACTTATCAGCGGCATGATGACGCTGGTGGCCACGCCGCCCAACATGGTGGTCAACAGCGAACTGGTGCGCGAAGGCATCCATGGTTTCGGTTTCTTCAGCGTGACGCCCATCGGCCTGGCGGTGCTGGCGCTGGGCGTCGGCTACATGCTGATCGCCCGCCGTTGGCTGGGCAGCAGTGACACGGGCAAAGCCGGCGACGACTGGCAGCGCCGCTCCTTCCGTGACCTTATCCGCGATTATAAGCTGACCGGCCGTGCGCGGCGGCTGGCTGTCCGCAGCGCTTCGCCGCTGATCGGGCGTTCGCTGGACGAGCTGCACCTGCGTGCGCGCTATGGCGCCAACGTGGTGGGCATCGAGCGCTGGAAACGCTTCCGGCGGGTGATGGTCAGCGCCTCCGGCAGCACCGAACTGCGCGAGGGCGACGTCCTCTTGATCGACATGTCGGACAGCCAGGTCGATCTGCGCGAATTCTGCGGCGAACAGCGGCTGGAGCCGATGGTGCTGCGCGGTGATTACTTCTCTGAACAGTCGCGCAACGTCGGCATGGCGGAGGTCTCGCTGATCCCGGACTCGGCGCTGCTGGGTAAAAGCCTGCGCGAAGCGGCGTTCCGCAGCCGCTACGATCTGAACGTGGTGGGTATCCGCCGCCACGGCGAGACGCTGGGCGGCAAATTGGTGGACGAGCCGCTGGAACTGGGCGACATCTTGCTGGTGATCGGCGACTGGAAGGCGATTCGTCAGCTGCAGGCCAAAACCCACGACTTTATCGTGCTCAATCTGCCGGCCGAGGTGGACGAAGTGGCACCGGCCATCACGCAGGCGCCGCACGCGCTGTTTTGTCTGGCGCTGATGGTGGCGATGATGCTGACCGACGAAATCCCCAACCCAATCGCGGCGCTGATCGCCTGTTTGTTGATGGGCAAGTTCCGCTGTATTGATATGGAGAGCGCCTATAAATCGATCCATTGGCCGAGCATTATTTTGATTGTCGGCATGATGCCGTTCGCGCAGGCGCTGCAAAAGACCGGCGGGGTGGATCTGATCGTCAGCGGGCTGATGGACGTCGCCGGCGGCGCGGGGCCGCGCGTGATGCTGCTGTGCCTGTTCGTCTTGTGCGCCACCATCGGCCTGTTTATTTCCAACACCGCGACGGCGGTGCTGATGGCGCCGATCGCCATCGCCGCCGCGCGCGAAATGGGGGTATCGCCATACCCGTTCGCGATGATTATCGCCGTCGCCGCGTCCGCCGCCTTTATGACGCCGGTCTCTTCACCGGTCAATACGCTGGTGCTGGGGCCGGGCAATTACAAGTTCGGCGATTTTGTGCGGCTCGGCGTGCCGTTCACCCTGTTGGTGATGGCGGTCAGCGTGATTGTGGTGCCGTGGCTCTACGGTTTTTAACGGCGCAGCGAGGCTGCGCCGGCGGGGTTACAGCGAGCTGTCGAGGCTGATTTCGTCCAATGACAGGCTGAAACTGGGAATGAATACCTCCATGAAGTAGTCCATTTCCGGGCTGCGGCGCTGCTCCAGGGTTTTATCCAGCCGTGCCTTGGCCAGGGTGAATTCGTTGTTGCCGGCAGACAGCTCCTCCAGGCATTTCAGGTAGGCGCACAATGCGTCCGCCTGCTTTACCACCTGCTTTTCATCTTCGCTGTAGTAGTGCTCATCGAGAATGGTGCGGAAATCGTTGCGCAGCTCAGCGGGGATCATGTCCAGCAGCTTTTGTTGGGCGATCTTTTCGATCTTCTTGTACTCATGGGCGATCTGCGGATTGTAGTACTTGATCGGCGTCGGCATGTCGCCGGTGATCACTTCGCTGGCGTCGTGGTACATCGCCAGCAGCGCAACGCGGTCGGCGTTGAGGTTGCCGTTGAATTTGCGGTTCTTGATCACCGCCAACGCGTGGGCGACAAAGGCCACCTGCAGACTGTGTTCGGAGACGTTCTCGGTACGCACGTTGCGCATCAGTGGCCAGCGGTTGATCAGTTTCAGGCGGGACAGATGGGCGAAGAAATGGCTCTGGCTCATGGTGCTCTCTTTAACGGCAAGTGAGGGCCCCATTGTGAAGCAGTGACGGCGAATTTTGCAACCGGGCAATGAGAGAAGGGCGCAGCAAGGCGCTGCGCCCCAGGCGATTACTGATGGTAGCCTTCAAGGAAGCGGCCCAGCTTGCCGACCGCCATTTCCAGCTCGTCTACGCGCGGCAGGGTGACGATACGCACGTGATCCGGGTAGGGCCAGTTGAATGCGGTCCCCTGCACCAGCAGCACTTTTTCCTGCAGCAGCAGATCCAGCACCAGTTTCTGGTCGTCATGGATATTGAAGCGTTTGGCATCGATGCGCGGGAACATATACAGCGCGCCCTGCGGCTTCACGCATGAGACGCCCGGAATGTCGTTGAGCAGTTCCCAGGTGCGGTTGCGCTGTTCGTACAGACGGCCGCCGGGCTGAATGAATTCGCTGATGCTTTGATAACCGCCCAGCGCGGTCTGAATGGCGTGCTGCATCGGCACGTTGGCGCACAGGCGCATCGAAGCCAGCATCTCCAGCCCTTCGATATAGCCTTTGGCGTGCTTCTTCGGCCCGTTCAGCACCATCCAGCCTTGACGGAAGCCTGCCACGCGGTAGGTTTTCGACAGGCCGTTGAAGGTCACGGTCAACAGATCTGGCGCCAGCGCAGCGATCGAATGATGCTCCGCTTCGTCATACAGGATCTTGTCGTAGATTTCGTCGGCGAAGATGATCAGGTTGTGTTGGCGGGCGATCTCGACGATCTGCTCCAGCAGCGCTTTGCTGTACACCGCGCCGGTCGGGTTGTTCGGGTTGATGATCACGATGCCGCGGGTGCGCGGGGTGATCTTGCTGATGATGTCGTCCAGATCCGGGAACCAGCCGGCCTGCTCATCGCACAGGTAATGTACGGCCTTGCCGCCGGACAGCGAAACCGCGGCGGTCCACAGCGGATAGTCCGGCGCCGGCACCAGCATTTCGTCGCCGCTGTTGAGCAGCGCCTGCATGGATTGAACGATCAGCTCGGAGACGCCGTTGCCAATGTAGATATCCTCAACGGTCACGTCACGCATGTTGCGCGCCTGATAGTGCTGCATGATCGCTTTACGCGCCGAGAAGAGGCCCTTGGAGTCGGAGTAACCTTGCGCCGTGGGCAGATTGCGGATCACGTCGACCAGGATTTCGTCCGGGGCGTCGAAACCGAACGGGGCAGGGTTGCCGATGTTCAGTTTCAGGACTTTGTTGCCTTCTTCTTCAAGACGTTTAGCTTCTTTAAGCACCGGGCCGCGAATGTCATAGCAGACGTTGTCCAGTTTGCTGGATTTCTCAATGGGGGACATAAAAAGTTGAGCCTTTTGCTGGGATAGGGGCGCTCCTACCGTGGGACGCCGCAACCCGCCCAATGTACTCCTGGCGTAGTTGCTTTTGAAGGGTTTTGCACGCCTTTGGTGCAAATGCATGTCGTAACGGGGGATTTTAGTTATGATAAGCAAAGGTAAAGTTATTTTGTGGTTCATAATTTCATGAACTATAATTTTACTAGGGTTTTGTTCTGTGAAATTGCGTGTCGATAAACGAGACGTGCCGACGATCGCGGCCGGTAGCAGTGAAATGATAAGCCGAAAGTGAGAATGGGCTTCAATAAACTGTAAAGGAATGATAATACCGGAGTTGTCTGATAGCGGGTTGCCGGTTAGCGCACCACACTAAGAAAATGGCATATTTACATTAGCTTTACTTTATATTTCAGCTTAAGCATTGTTTATGTGGTTATAGGATTGTTATTTAAAGTAAAAATCTTACTGATTGAATTTATTAAATTCATTGAGTGATAACACGAAGTTGGCGCCGTTAATTATTTATTTTTCTTACTCTGAAATGCAGTCTGAACGCCGGTTGATAAGGATTCTCAGTAGCACGAATGGAGTGGAAATTAGGCGGTATCAATGAGTAAAATCTCAGGTTCGGTGGGGGTTTTCCCTTTTCACCGGTATTCAGTCCCCCGCGTTCTATAAGCACCATCGATAGATCGCATTTTAAAAGGCGATAGAGGTAACGAATCATAAGTAATTTTTTTGCCCTCCACTTATGAGTGGGGTACTGTCATAACAGGCACCGTCCTTTTCAACGGCGTCTGAGAAACACACCAGGGTAGTAGTTCGTAAATTAGAATTTAAAAAAGTGAAGAATACACTATGACAACTGCAAATCGTCCGATACTTAATCTCGACCTCGATCTGCTAAGAACCTTTGTTGCGGTTGCTGATTTGAATACCTTTGCGGCGGCGGCTGTTGCCGTTTGCCGTACGCAATCAGCCGTCAGTCAACAAATGCAGCGATTAGAGCAACTGGTCGGCAAAGAACTGTTTGCCCGCCATGGGCGCAACAAACTCCTGACTGAGCATGGTATTCAGCTTCTCGGTTATGCCAGGAAGATCCTGCGCTTTAACGACGAAGCCTGTACCTCGCTGATGTACAACAATATTAAAGGTGTTCTGACCATCGGCGCTTCCGACGACACCGCCGATACCATTCTGCCTTTCCTGTTGAACCGCGTGACCGCCATCTATCCGAAGCTGGCCATTGACGTGCGCGTAAAGCGCAGCACGACGATGGTCGATCTGCTGGAAGAGGGTGAGATCGATCTGGCGGTGACCACGGCCGATCCGGCCGGGCACCCACACATCGTGCTGCGCACGTCGCCGACGCTGTGGTACTGCGCTGCCGATTACCACTATCAGGCCGGCGAACCTATCCCGCTGGTGGTGATGGATGAACCAAGCCCGTTCCGCGCGCTGGCGATCAAACAGTTGGACGAAGCCGGTATCCCGTGGCGCATCGCCTACGTCGCCTCCACGCTGTCTGCGGTGCGGGCGGCCTGTAAGGCCGGCCTGGGCGTGACCGCGCGGCCGATCGAAATGATGAGCCCCGACCTGCGGGTGCTGGGCGCGGTGGAAGGTTTGCCGCCGCTGCCGGATACCCAGTATGCTCTATGCAAAAACGCGCAGTGCAGCAACGAACTGGCAATGGCCATCTTCAGCGCGATGCAGGGCGGCAATGACGGCTATGGCTTCAACGGCGCGGAAGCCGGTCTCCAGGGCGATCAGGATGACGCCAGCCTGGTGGACGAAGAAGAATAACGCCGCGGCGTGATATCTGATGAAAAACCTCTGCTTCGGCGGAGGTTTTTTTTGCCCTTTTTTTGGCGATTTTTACTGTTATAGGGATTTAATGACGATTTTGTTATGAGTTGGCTGTTTTATTAACTTTTAAGCGTTGCTGAAAAGAGAATTTGACCGGGTTTAAGATGCTGGGTTTATTTTTTGAACAATAAGATTGAATGAGTTAAAGGCATGGTAATAGCAGGGTTATTTTGTTAGCTTATGACGGCCGTTTTTGCGGCTTAATTTGAGGAAAATTGTTAAAGGGCCACACTTTTTTTGAGGATTTATGCTGAAAACGTGTCCTGGATCAAAAAAATACCCCTAGGTAGTGAGTGGAAGAACAGGGAATTCCTGAGACAATGGTATAGTAAAACTGAAATGTGCATGTTGGTTTATATCTATCTGTTTCTACACAAAAATTAACTGACACGATTTAGCCTGTCCCTGGCGCATCAAATGTTAATCAAATGATACGTATGTAAACTAGTGTGTAGATACTTTTGTCAAAGTTGACAAAAGGTTATAGAAAGGAGTAAAAAGCCCACAGAAAAACGCTGCCTAACTCGCTGTAAAAGCAGTTTGTTTGTGTGGTTATTTATCCTTCCCTTAAATCGATGTGGCGCACTAACTGCCGGTGACAAGAGCAGTGCGATCGACGCCACTTTTGATGAGTAAGCATAGAGTATGTCAACAACCACTGAAGTTATCGCTCATCACTGGGCGCTCGCCGTATTTCTCGTCGTGGCTATCGGGCTTTGCGGCTTAATGCTGCTGGGTGCGTTCTTCTTGGGCGGGAGAGCCCGGGCGCGCGCCAAACACACCCCGTTTGAATCAGGTATCGACTCCGTCGGCACGGCGCGCATGCGCTTGTCCGCCAAGTTTTACCTGGTGGCCATGTTCTTCGTTATTTTCGACGTTGAAGCCTTATACCTGTATGCCTGGTCGGTCTCGATTCGCGAGAGCGGCTGGGTGGGCTTTATCGAAGCCGCCATTTTCATTTTGGTGCTATTGGCCGGTCTGGTTTATCTGGTGCGCATCGGCGCGTTGGATTGGACTCCGGCGCGTTCCCAACGCCGCAGTAAACCGAGCACGATCACTAACACCAACAGTCATCCGCAGTAACAGCGAGGCATTAAGATGGACTATACGCTCACCCGCATAGACCCGAACGGTGAGAACGACCGTTATCCCCTGCAAAAACAGGAGATCGTCGCCGATCCCCTGGAACAACAGGTCCACCGCACGGTTTACATGGGTAAACTCGAACATGCGCTGCATGACATGGTGAACTGGGGGCGTAAAAACTCTATTTGGCCGTATAACTTCGGCCTTTCGTGCTGTTACGTGGAGATGGTGACGTCGTTTACCGCCGTTCACGACGTGGCGCGTTTCGGTGCGGAAGTGTTGCGCGCCTCCCCGCGTCAGGCTGACCTGATGGTGGTGGCCGGCACCTGCTTCACCAAGATGGCTCCGGTCATCCAACGCCTGTACGAGCAGATGCTGGAGCCCAAGTGGGTGATCTCGATGGGCGCCTGCGCCAACTCCGGCGGCATGTACGACATCTATTCCGTGGTGCAGGGCGTGGACAAGTTCCTGCCGGTCGACGTGTACATTCCCGGCTGCCCACCGCGTCCGGAAGCTTACATGCAAGCGCTGATGCTGCTGCAGGAATCCATCGGCAAAGAACGTCGCCCGCTGTCGTGGGTTGTCGGCGATCAGGGCGTTTACCGCGCCAATATGCAGTCTGAAAGAGAGCGTAAACACGGCGAGCGCATCGCGGTGACCAACCTCCGGACGCCTGACGAGATTTAAGACGTTCATTTAACGTCCATCTTAGTGCGCTATTGGTTAACACAGCGAAAAGTGAAACTTGCGGCGAATAACCCTTTAGTGTGGTGAAAAAAAATTATGACAGATTTGACGACGCACGACGCCTTGCCTGCCTGGCAGACCCGAGATCACCTTGACGACCCGGTGATCGGCGAACTGCGCAACCGTTTTGGGCCGGAAGCCTTTACTGTTCAGGCCACCCGCACCGGCATGCCCGTGGTATGGGTTAAACCTGACCAGTTACTGGAAGTAATGACGTTCCTGAGAAAACAGCCGAAGCCGTATGTCATGCTGTTCGATCTGCATGGCGTGGACGAACGTCTTCGCACCCACCGCGACGGCCTGCCCGCTGCGGATTTCTCCGTTTTCTACCATCTGATCTCCATCGAGCGCAACCGCGACATCATGCTGAAGGTGGCGCTGTCTGAAAAAGACCTGCACGTGCCGACGGCGACCAAGGTGTTCCCGAACGCCAACTGGTACGAGCGCGAAACCTGGGAAATGTTCGGCATCACCTTCGACGGCCACCCGCACCTGTCGCGCATCATGATGCCGCAGACCTGGGAAGGGCACCCGCTGCGTAAGGACTACCCGGCGCGCGCCACCGAATTCGATCCTTTCGTGCTGACCAAGCAGAAAGAAGATCTGGAGATGGAAGCGCTGACCTTCAAGCCGGAAGACTGGGGCATGAAGCGCGGCACCGAGAACGAAGACTTCATGTTCCTCAACCTCGGCCCGAACCACCCGTCCGCGCACGGTGCGTTCCGCATCATTCTGCAGCTGGACGGCGAAGAGATCGTCGACTGCGTGCCGGATATCGGCTATCACCACCGCGGCGCCGAGAAGATGGGCGAGCGTCAATCCTGGCACAGCTACATCCCGTACACCGACCGCATCGAGTACCTCGGCGGCTGCGTGAACGAAATGCCTTACGTGTTGGCGGTTGAAAAGCTGGCCGGCATCAAGGTGCCTGAGCGCGTCGACACCATCCGCGTGATGCTGTCCGAACTGTTCCGCATCAACAGCCACCTGCTGTACATCTCCACCTTCATTCAGGACGTCGGCGCGATGACCCCGGTGTTCTTCGCCTTTACCGACCGTCAGAAGATCTACGATCTGGTGGAAGCGATCACCGGTTTCCGTATGCACCCGGCCTGGTTCCGCATCGGCGGCGTCGCGCACGATCTGCCGCGCGGCTGGGATCGCCTGCTGCGTGAATTCCTCGACTGGATGCCGAAGCGTCTGGACTCCTACGTGAAAGCGGCGCTGAAGAACAGCATCCTGAAAGGCCGCTCCATCGGCGTCGCGTCTTATAACGCCAAAGAAGCGCTGGAGTGGGGCGTGACCGGCGCCGGCCTGCGCGCGACCGGCGTTGAGTTCGACGTGCGTAAATGGCGCCCGTACTCCGGCTACGAGAACTTCGACTTCGAAGTGCCGGTCGGCGACGGCACCAGCGACTGCTACACCCGCGTGATGCTAAAGGTGGAAGAGCTGCGCCAGAGCCTGCGCATCCTCGAACAGTGCCTGAACAACATGCCGGAAGGCCCGTTCAAGGCCGATCACCCGCTGACTACGCCGCCGCCGAAAGAGCGCACGCTGCAGCACATTGAAACGCTGATCACCCACTTCCTGCAGGTTTCCTGGGGCCCGGTGATGCCAGCCAACGAATCATTCCAGATGATTGAAGCCACCAAAGGGATCAACAGCTACTACCTGACCAGCGACGGCAGCACCATGAGCTACCGCACCCGGGTACGTACGCCGAGCTTTGCGCACCTGCAGCAGATCCCATCGGTCATCCGTGGCAGCCTGGTTTCCGACCTGATCGTCTATCTGGGTAGTATCGATTTTGTAATGTCAGATGTGGACCGCTAACTATGCATGATCAAAAAGACAATCACGCAGTCAATGATGCGCTCGAGCCCATCAACGCAGCCGCTCCTCAGAGCGGCGTTGATGCATTTGTACTGAGCGCGGAAGAACGTGATGCGATCGAGCACGAAAAGCACCATTACGAGGATCCGCGCGCCGCTTCCATCGAGGCACTGAAAATTGTGCAGAAGCAGCGCGGCTGGGTTCCGGACGGTGCGATTTACGCCATCGCGGAAGTGCTGGGCATCCCCGCCAGCGACGTAGAAGGCGTGGCCACGTTCTACAGCCAGATTTTCCGTCAGCCAGTAGGACGTCACGTGATCCGTTATTGTGACAGCGTTGTTTGTCACATCACCGGTTACCAGGGCATTCAGGCCGCTATCGAGAAGAAGCTGAACATCAAGCCGGGTCAAACCACCTTTGATGGCCGCTTCACGCTGTTGCCGACCTGCTGTCTGGGCAACTGCGATAAAGGGCCGACCATGATGATTGATGAGGACACTCACAGTCAGCTGAAGCCTGAAGATATCGAGACGCTACTGGAGCAGTATCAATGACCAAGCACATTGTACGCACTCCCGAAACGCATCCGCTGACCTGGCGTCTGCGCGATGACAAGCAGCCGCTGTGGCTGGACGAATACCGCAGCAAAAACGGCTATGCCGGTGCGGAAAAGGCCCTGAAGGGCCTGGCGCCCGACGAGATCGTCAGCCTGGTGAAAGATTCCGGGCTGAAGGGCCGCGGCGGCGCGGGCTTCTCCACCGGTTTGAAGTGGAGCCTGATGCCGAAGGACGAATCCATGAACATCCGTTACCTGCTGTGTAACGCCGATGAGATGGAGCCGGGCACCTATAAAGACCGCCTGCTGATGGAGCAGCTGCCGCACCTGCTGGTGGAAGGCATGCTGATCTCCGCGTTCGCGCTGAAAGCCTACCGTGGCTACATCTTCCTGCGCGGTGAGTACATCGAAGCGGCGGCGCACCTGCGTCGCGCCATCGCGGAAGCCACCGAAGCCGGCTATCTGGGCAAGAACATTCTCGGCACCGGATTTGATTTCGAGCTGATCGTGCACACCGGCGCCGGCCGTTACATCTGCGGCGAAGAAACCGCGCTGATCAACTCGCTGGAAGGCCGCCGCGCCAACCCGCGCTCCAAGCCGCCATTCCCGGCCAGCGCCGGCGTGTGGGGCAAGCCGACCTGCGTCAACAACGTCGAAACGTTGTGCAACGTGCCGGCCATTTTGGCGAACGGCGTGGAGTGGTACACCGGCATCTCCGGCAGTGAAGACAAAGGCACCAAGCTGATGGGCTTCTCCGGCCGGGTGAAAAATCCGGGCGTCTGGGAGCTGCCGTTCGGCACCACCGCGCGTGAAATCCTGGAAGACTACGCCGGCGGCATGCGCGACGGTCTGCGCTTCAAAGCCTGGCAGCCGGGCGGCGCGGGCACCGACTTCCTGACCGCCGATCACCTCGACCTGCCGATGGAATACGGCGCGATCGGTAAAGCCGGCAGCCGTCTCGGCACCGCGTTGGCGATGGCGGTAGACCACGAAATCGGCATGGTGCCGCTGGTGCGCAACCTGGAAGAGTTCTTCGCCCGCGAGTCCTGCGGCTGGTGTACGCCATGTCGCGACGGCCTGCCGTGGAGCGTGAAGATCCTGCGTGCGTTGGAGAACGGCGAAGGGCAGCCGGGGGATATTGAAACCCTCGAACAGCTGTGCCGTTCCCTCGGCCCGGGCAAAACCTTCTGCGCCCACGCGCCAGGTGCCGTAGAGCCACTGCAAAGCGCGATTAAATATTTCCGTGAAGAGTTCGAGGCGGGTATCGCCGTGCAGCACTTCGGCAACGCTCATGCGATTGGCGGCATTCAGCCGAACAACCTGCTGAAGCAGCGCTGGTAAGCCGACTCGCCCGAACACGGCCAGAATTTTTGATTAACGCCTGCCGCAAGGCAGGCCACTTGGAAGCATGCTGACTATGGCTACGATTCATGTAGACGGCAAAGAGTATGAGGTAGACGGGGCGGACAACCTGCTGCAGGCTTGTCTCTCCCTCGGCCTTGATATTCCTTACTTTTGCTGGCATCCGGCGCTGGGAAGCGTCGGCGCTTGCCGCCAATGTGCGGTAAAGCAATACCAAAACGCGGAAGATACGCGCGGCCGTTTGGTGATGTCCTGTATGACCCCGGCATCCGATGGCACCTTCATCTCCATCGATGACGGCGAAGCGAAGCAGTTCCGTGAAAGCGTGGTTGAGTGGTTGATGACCAACCACCCGCACGATTGCCCGGTGTGTGAGGAAGGCGGTAACTGTCACCTGCAGGATATGACGGTAATGACCGGCCACAGCTTCCGTCGCTACCGCTTCACCAAGCGCACCCATAACAACCAGGAACTGGGGCCGTTTATCTCGCACGAGATGAACCGCTGCATCGCCTGCTACCGCTGCGTGCGTTACTACAAAGACTATGCGGACGGCACCGACTTCGGCGTGTACGGCGCACACGACAACGTCTACTTCGGTCGCCCGGAAAGCGGCACGCTGGAAAGCGAGTTCTCCGGCAACCTGGTGGAAGTGTGCCCGACCGGCGTATTCACCGACAAAACGCACTCCGAGCGCTACAACCGTAAATGGGACATGCAGTTCGCGCCGAGCATTTGCCAGCAGTGCAGCATCGGCTGTAACACCAGCCCGGGCGAGCGCTATGGCGAGCTGCGCCGTATCGAAAACCGTTACAACGGCAGCGTGAACCACTACTTCCTGTGCGACCGCGGCCGTTTCGGTTACGGCTACGTCAACCAGAAAGATCGTCCGCGTCAACCGCAGCAGCTGCGCGGCGACGACTGGATCACCCTGAACGCCGAGCAGGCGATGCAGGGCGCGGCGGACATCCTGCGTCAGGCGAAGAAAACCATCGGCATCGGCTCCCCGCGCGCCAGCCTGGAAAGCAACTTCGCACTGCGCGAGCTGGTTGGCGCAGAGAACTACTACACCGGTATCGCTCAGGCGGAACAATCACGTCTGGCGCTGATGCTGAACGTGCTGAAGAACGGCGGCGTTCATACGCCGGCGCTGCGTGAGATCGAAGATTACGACGCGGTGCTGGTGTTGGGCGAAGACCTGACGCAAACCGGCGCGCGCATCGCGCTGTCTGTGCGCCAGGCCGTCAAGGGCAAAGCCCGCGCGATGGCGGCGGCGCAACGCGTGGCCGACTGGCAGATCGCGGCGGTGCAGAATATCGGCCAACACGCCAAGTATCCGTTGTTCACCACCAACGTCGATAACACCCGTCTGGATGACATCGCCGCCTGGAACTACCGCGCGCCGGTAGACGAGCAGGCGCGCTTCGGCTTCGCCATCGCTCACGCGCTGGATAGCGCAGCGCCGGCGGTGAACGATCTGGCAGAAGGCCTGAACAAGAAAGTCGATATCATCGTGCAGGCGCTGACCGGCGCACGCAAACCGCTGATCGTGACCGGCAGCAACGCCGGCAGCGAAGCCATCATCGAAGCGGCGGCCAACATCGCCAAAGCGTTGAAGGGCCGTGGTTCAGATGTCGGCATCACCTTCGTGGCGGGCGCAGCCAACAGCATGGGTTTGGCGATGATCGGCGGCGGTTCGCTCGATCAGGCGCTGGAACAGCTGGCGAGCGGCGCAGCCGACACCGCCATCGTGATGGAAAACGATCTCTATCGCCATGCGCCGGCGGCGCAAGTGGACGCGGCGTTGGCCAAGGTCAATAACCTGATCGTCGCCGACCACCAGCGCACCGCGATCATGGACAAAGCCAATCTGATCCTCTCCTCGGCCAGCTTCGCCGAGAGCGACGGTACGCTGATCAACCAGGAAGGCCGCGCGCAGCGCTTCTTCCAGGTATACGATCCGGCTTATTACGACGACGCCAAGAAGAATCAGTTCACCGTGATGCTGGAAAGCTGGCGCTGGATGCACTCGCTGCACTCCACCTACACCAGCCGCCACGTGGACTGGACCCAGCTCGATGACGTGATCGCCGCTTGCGTCGCCGCGTTGCCGCAGCTGCAGGGCATCGTCGATGCCGCGCCGGACGCGACGTTCCGCATTCGCGGTCAGAAGCTGGCGCGTTCGCCGCACCGTTCCAGCGGCCGTACCGCCATGCGCGCCAACATCAGCGTGCACGAGCCGCGTCAGCCGCAGGATAAAGACACCATGTTCGCCTTCTCGATGGAAGGGAACAACAGCCCGCTGGCCGATCGTCAGCAGATCCCGTTCGCCTGGGCGCCAGGCTGGAACTCACCGCAGGCATGGAACAAGTTCCAGGCCGAAGTGGGCGGCAAACTGCGCCACGGCGATCCGGGCGTGCGCCTGATCGAAGCGGGGGAGGGCAGCCTCGGTTACTTCGACCGCGTGCCTGCCGCGTTCAATCCGGTCGACGGCTGGCGTGTCGCGCCTTATTACCACCTGTTCGGCAGCGATGAAATGTCGCAGCGCTCTCACGTGATCCAGCAGCGTATGCCGGAAGCCTACGTGATGGTCAACCCGGCCGATGCGGCGACGCTTGGCGTTAATGCGGGCAGCCTGGTGGAGTTCAGCTGCGCGGGCCAGACTCTGCGTCTGCCGGTGCGTCTGAGTGAAACCCTGACCCAGGGCCAGGTTGGTTTGCCGCTCGGCTTGCCAGGGATCCCGCCGATCTTGGTGGGTGCTAAGGTAGACAATCTGCGGGAGGCGGCACGATGAGCTGGTTTACCCCTGAGGTGATCGACATCTTGATCGCCATTCTTAAAGCGGTCGTGATCCTGTTGGTGGTCGTGGCGTGCGGGGCATTCATGAGCTTCGGCGAACGCCGCCTGCTCGGCCTGTTCCAGAACCGTTACGGACCGAACCGCGTAGGCTGGGGCGGCTCGCTGCAGCTGGTCGCCGACATGATCAAAATGTTCTTCAAGGAAGACTGGGTGCCGAGATTCTCCGACCGGGTGATCTTCACCCTGGCGCCGATGATCGCCTTTACTTCCCTGTTGCTGGCATTTGCCATCGTGCCGGTCAGCCCGACCTGGGCGGTGTCAGATCTCAACATCGGTATTCTGTTCTTCCTGATGATGGCCGGCCTGGCGGTGTACGCCGTGCTGTTCGCCGGCTGGTCGAGCAACAACAAATACTCGCTGTTGGGCGCGATGCGCGCCTCCGCGCAAACCCTGAGCTACGAAGTGTTCATCGGCCTGTCGCTGATGGGCGTGGTGATGCAGGCGGATTCGTTCAACATGCAGGCCATCGTTGAATCTCAGGCGCACGTCTGGAACGTCATTCCGCAGTTCTTCGGCTTCGTGACCTTCGCGATCGCCGGCGTGGCGGTGTGTCACCGTCACCCGTTTGACCAGCCGGAAGCCGAGCAGGAACTGGCCGACGGTTACCACATCGAATATTCCGGCATGAAGTTCGGTCTGTTCTTCGTGGGGGAATACATTGGTATCGTCACCGTGTCCGCCCTGATTGTGACGTTGTTCTTCGGCGGCTGGCAGGGTCCGTTCCTGCCGCCATTCATCTGGTTCGCGTTGAAAACGGCCTTCTTCATGATGATGTTCATCCTGATCCGCGCCGCGCTGCCGCGTCCGCGTTATGACCAGGTGATGTCCTTCGGCTGGAAAGTGTGCCTGCCGCTGACGCTGCTGAACCTGCTGGCAACCGCCGCGGTCATTTTGTACAACGCTCAATAAGGGGTGAATAAACCATGACATTGAAAGAGTTAGTGGTTGGTTTCGGCACCCAGATGCGCAGCATTTGGATGATTGGCATGCATGCCTTCGCCAAGCGCGAAACCCAGATGTATCCGGAAGAACCGGTGTACCTGCCGCCACGCTACCGCGGCCGCATCGTGCTGACGCGCGATCCGGACGGCGAAGAGCGCTGCGTCGCCTGTAACCTGTGTGCGGTTGCCTGCCCGGTCGGCTGTATCTCGCTGCAAAAGGCAGAACAGAAAGACGGCCGTTGGTATCCGGAGTTCTTCCGCATCAACTTCTCGCGCTGCATCTTCTGCGGCCTGTGCGAAGAGGCTTGCCCGACTACCGCTATCCAGCTGACGCCGGATTTCGAACTGGGTGAGTACAAGCGTCAGGATCTGGTGTACGAAAAAGAAGATCTGTTGATCTCGGGGCCGGGTAAATATCCGGAATATAACTTCTACCGGATGGCCGGTATGGCGATTGACGGCAAAGCCAAAGGCGAAGCCGAAAACGAAGCCAAACCGATCGACGTCAAAGGTCTGTTGCCCTAAGGAGCCAGCAAGCATGGAAATTGCATTTTATCTGGCAGGTTTGATTGCGGTGGCCGCGACGATTCGCGTGATCACCCATACCAACCCTGTGCATGCGCTGCTGTATCTGATCGTCTCGTTATTGGCGATCTCGGCAGTCTTCTTCTCTCTCGGCGCCTACTTTGCCGCCGCATTGGAAATCATCGTTTATGCGGGCGCCATCATGGTGCTGTTCGTGTTCGTGGTGATGATGCTGAACCTCGGCAACGTGCAGCAGCAAGAGCGCGACTGGATGAAACCGACGGTGTGGATCGGGCCTGGCCTGCTGTCACTGGCGCTGCTGGTGGTATTGATCGTTGCGATCCGCAGCGTATCCGATCAGGGCATCAGCGGTGAGATGGTCGACGCGAAGGCGGTGGGCATCAGCCTGTTCGGGCCTTACGTACTGGCGGTTGAGCTGGCTTCAATGCTGCTGTTGGCGGGTCTGGTTGTCGCCTTCCATATCGGCCGCGAGCACAAGCCTGGCGAGGTGCTGAGCAACGCGCCGGTGGGTGGCGAAATGGCGAGAAGAAAATCGGAGGAGCAAGCATGATCCCTCTTCAACACGGCCTGATCCTGGCGGCTATCCTGTTTGTGCTCGGGTTGACCGGGCTGCTGGTGCGCCGCAACCTGCTGTTTATGCTGATCAGCCTGGAAGTGATGATCAACGCTGCGGCGTTGGCGTTTATCGTGGCGGGAAGCTACTGGGGCCAGGCGGACGGGCAGGTGATGTACATCCTGGCGATCAGCCTGGCGGCAGCCGAGGCCAGTATCGGCCTGGCGCTGCTGCTGCAGCTCTACCGTCGTCGTCATACCCTGAATATTGATACTGTCAGTGAGATGCGCGGATGAACCTATTATATTTAACAATTCTGCTACCGCTGATCGGGTTCCTGCTGTTGGCATTTTCCCGCGGTCGCTGGTCTGAGAACACGGCGGCCACCGTCGGCGTGGGCTCTATCGGCCTGGCTGCGCTGGTCACGGTGTATGTGGCGATGGATTTCTTCGCCCAGAAAGCCGCCGGCGTGCAGCTGTTCGAGCAAAGCCTGTGGACCTGGATGGCCGTCGGCAACTTCAATATCGGCGTGACTCTGGTGCTGGACGGCCTGTCGCTGACCATGCTGTCGGTGGTCACCGGCGTCGGCTTCTTCATCCACATGTTCGCTTCCTGGTACATGCGCGGTGAAGAGGGCTATTCGCGCTTCTTCGCCTACACCAACCTGTTTATCGCCAGCATGGTGGTCCTGGTGCTGGCGGACAACCTGCTGCTGATGTATCTGGGTTGGGAAGGCGTGGGCCTGTGCAGCTACCTGTTGATCGGCTTCTACTACAAAGATCCGGCCAACGGCGCGGCGGCGATGAAAGCCTTTATCGTCACCCGCGTGGGCGACGTGTTCCTGGCGTTCGCGCTGTTCATCCTCTACAACGAGCTGGGCACGCTGAACATCCGCGAGCTGATGATCCTGGCGCCGCAGAAACTGGCGGTGGGCGATACGGCCATCACCTGGGCGACGCTGATGCTGCTGGGCGGCGCGGTCGGTAAATCGGCGCAGCTGCCGTTGCAAACCTGGCTGGCGGACGCGATGGCGGGCCCAACCCCGGTTTCCGCACTGATCCACGCGGCGACCATGGTGACCGCAGGCGTCTACCTGATCGCCCGCACGCACGGCCTGTTCCTGATGGCGCCGGAAGTGCTGCATCTGGTGGGCATCGTCGGTGCGGTCACTCTGCTGCTGGCCGGCTTCGCCGCGCTGGTGCAGACCGACATCAAGCGCGTGCTCGCTTACTCCACCATGAGCCAGATCGGTTACATGTTCCTGGCGCTGGGCGTGCAGGCATGGGACGCGGCGATCTTCCACCTGATGACTCACGCGTTCTTCAAGGCGCTGCTGTTCCTGTCGTCCGGTTCGGTGATCCTGGCTTGCCACCACGAGCAAAACATCTTCAAGATGGGCGGCCTGCGCAAGAGCATCCCGCTGGTGTACGTCTGCTTCCTGGTAGGTGGCGCGGCGCTGTCTGCGTTGCCGCTGGTCACGGCCGGCTTCTTCAGTAAGGACGAGATCCTGGCGGGCGTGATGGCCAACGGCCACATCAACCTGATGGTTGCCGGCCTGGTCGGTGCGTTCATGACCTCGCTGTACACCTTCCGTATGATTTTCATCGTGTTCCATGGCGAAGAGAAAATCAAAGCGCATGCCGGTAAAGGCATCACTCACCACCTGCCGCTGCTGGTTCTGCTGGTGCTGTCCACCTTCGTCGGCGCGATGATCGTGCCGCCGTTGCAGGGTGTGCTGCCGGAGACGACCGCACTGGCGCACGGCAGCGTGCTGACGCTTGAAATCACCTCCGGCGTGGTGGCTATCGTCGGCATTCTGCTGGCGGCCGCGCTGTGGCTGGGCAAACGCAGCCTGGTCAACAGCATTGCCAACAGCGCGCCGGGGCGTTTCTTCTCGACCTGGTGGTTCCATGCCTGGGGCTTCGACTGGCTGTATGACAAAGTGTTCGTCAAGCCGTACCTGGGCATTGCGAAGCTGCTGCAACGCGATCCGCTGAACTCGCTGATGAACCTGCCGGCCGTCTTCTCCCGCTGGGGGAACCGCGGTCTGACGGTGAGCGAGAACGGCCAGGTGCGTTGGTATATAGCGTCTATGGGTGTGGGTGCAGTGGTCGTATTGGCTCTGTTGATTCTGGTTTAATTGAATAATTTAAACAGACGCATTTTTCGGGCGTAGCGCCGGACAGGCGCTACGTACAAAGTTTGAAATTATTCGTATAAGGGACACAAAACGCCATGCTATTACCTTGGCTAATTCTTATCCCCTTTATCGGCGGTCTGCTGTGCTGGCAGCTTGAGCGCTTCGGTACTAAGGTGCCGCGCTGGATAGCGCTGATCGCAATGGGGCTGACGTTGGCGCTCTCTCTGCAGCTGTGGATGCAGGGCGGCTATACATTGACCACGCCGAAAGGCATTCCGCAGTGGCAGAGCGAATTCCTGCTGCCGTGGATCCCGCGCTTCGGCATCTCCATCCACCTGGCGCTGGACGGTCTGTCACTGCTGATGGTGGTGTTGACCGGTCTGCTGGGCGTGCTGGCGATCCTCTGTTCCTGGCGTGAAATCCAGAAGTATCAGGGCTTCTTCCACCTTAACCTGCTGTGGATCCTGGGCGGCGTTATCGGCGTGTTCCTCGCCATCGACATGTTCCTGTTCTTCTTCTTCTGGGAAATGATGTTGGTGCCGATGTACTTCCTGATCGCGCTGTGGGGCCACAAGGCGTCGGACGGTAAAACCCGCATCACCGCGGCGACCAAGTTCTTCATCTACACCCAGGCCAGCGGTCTGGTGATGCTGATTGCGATCCTGGGCCTGGTGTTCGTGCACTACAACGCCACCGGCGTGTGGACCTTCGATTACGAAGACCTGCTGCAAACGCCGATGTCCCACAACGTGCAATATCTGCTGATGCTGGGCTTCTTCATCGCCTTCGCGGTGAAAATGCCGGTGGTGCCGCTGCACGGCTGGTTGCCGGATGCGCACAGCCAGGCGCCGACCGCAGGTTCCGTCGACCTGGCGGGCATCTTGCTGAAAACCGCGGCCTACGGCCTGCTGCGTTTCAGCCTGCCGCTGTTCCCTGAGGCTTCACACGAGTTCGCGCCAATCGCCATGTGGCTGGGCGTGGTCGGTATCTTCTACGGCGCCTGGATGGCGTTCGCGCAGACCGACATCAAGCGTCTTATCGCTTACACCTCGGTCTCGCACATGGGCTTTGTGCTGATCGCCATCTACACCGGCAGCCAGCTGGCTTACCAGGGCGCCGTGATCCAGATGATCGCGCACGGTCTGTCCGCCGCCGGCATGTTTATCATCTGCGGCCAGCTGTATGAACGTCTGCACACCCGCGACATGCGTCAGATGGGCGGCCTGTGGGGGCGCATCAAGTTCATCCCTGCGCTGTCGCTGTTCTTCGCCGTGGCTACGCTGGGGATGCCGGGCACCGGTAACTTCGTCGGCGAATTCATGATTCTGTTCGGCAGCTACCAGGTGGTGCCGGTGATCACCGTGATCTCCACCTTCGGTCTGGTGTTCGCTTCGGTTTACTCGCTGATCATGATGCAGCGCGCTTACTACGGTGCGCCTAAATCCGACCAGCCGCTGCAGGGCATGACCGCGCGCGAACTGTTCATCATTCTTCTGCTGGTGGTGTTGCTGGTTCTGCTGGGGGTTTACCCGCAGCCGATTCTGGATACTTCCAACGCGGCGATGAGCAACGTGCAACACTGGTTTGGTTCGTCAGTTTCAGCAATTTCAACAACAAGGCCGTAATTCGCCATGACAATAACTCCTCAACAACTGATCGCACTGCTGCCGCTGTTGATCGTCGGATTGACGGTGGTGGTTGTGATGCTAGGCATTGCGTGGCGACGCGACCACTTTATCAACGCCACCCTGACCGTGATCGGTCTCAACCTGGCGCTGCTTTCGCTGTACTTTGTCGGCCAGGCAGGCCCAATGGACGTCACCCCGCTGCTGCGGGTTGACGGCTACTCGATGTTCTACACCGGGCTGGTGCTGCTGGCGAGTCTGGCGACCTGCACCTTCGCCTATCCGTGGCTGGTCGGCTATCCGGATAACCGCGAAGAGTTCTACCTGCTGGTGCTGATCGCCGCCCTGGGCGGCATCCTGCTGGCGAGCGCCAACCATCTGGCTTCGCTGTTCATCGGTATCGAGCTGATCTCGCTGCCGCTGTTCGGCCTGGTGGGCTACGCCTATCGCCAGAAGCGCCCGCTGGAAGCCGCCATCAAGTACATGCTGCTGTCCGCCGCCGCGTCGTCATTCCTGCTGTTCGGCATGGCGCTGCTGTATGCTGAATCCGGCGATCTGTCGCTGGCCGGCCTCGGCAAGAGCCTGCAGGAAAACATGATGCACCAGCCGCTGATCCTGGCCGGCATGGGCATGATGATCGTCGGTCTGGGCTTCAAGCTGTCGCTGGTGCCGTTCCAACTGTGGACGCCGGACGTGTATCAGGGCGCGCCTGCGCCGGTCTCGACCTTCCTGGCGACCGCCAGCAAGATCGCGATCTTCGCGGTCGTGATGCGTCTGTTCCTGTATGCCCCGGCCGCCGACAACGAAGCGCTGCGCATGGTGCTGTCGATCATCGCGTTCTGCTCCATCTTGTTCGGTAACCTGATGGCCATCAGCCAGACCAACATCAAGCGTCTGCTGGGCTACTCATCCATCGCTCACCTGGGCTACCTGCTGGTGGCGCTGATTGCGGTGCAAACCCACCAGCTGTCGCTGGAAACCGCCGGCGTTTACCTGGCCGGTTACCTGTTCAGCAGCCTGGGCGCCTTCGGCGTAGTCAGCCTGATGTCCAGCCCGTACCGCGGCCCGGATGCGGATTCGCTGTTCTCTTACCGTGGTCTGTTCTGGCACAAGCCAATCTTGTCCGCGGTGATGACGGTGATGATGCTGTCGCTGGCAGGTATCCCGATGACGCTGGGCTTTATCGGTAAGTTCTTCGTGATCGCGATGGGCGTCAGCGCACACCTGTGGTGGCTGACCGGCGCAGTCGTGGTAGGCAGCGCCATCGGTCTGTACTACTACCTGCGCGTGACCGTCAGCCTGTTCCTCAGCGCGCCGGAATCGCTGCAGCGTGATACCCCGAACAACTGGGCGTTGACCGCCGGTGGCGTCGTGGTGCTGATCTCCGCCGCGCTGGTGCTGCTGTTGGGGGTTTATCCGCAGCCGTTGATTTCGCTGGTGCAGATGGCGCAGCCGACGTTCTGATAACGCTTCAGACGGTAAAAAGGTCGCTTTGGCGACCTTTTTTTATGGGCGGGGAAAAGAGATTGGGATTACAAGGTCATTTGTGCGGGTTGGCAGCGATAGAGTGCAGCCAGCTTTTCCCGGGTTTTCTTTTGTGGTTTTGAGTGCGGCGCTTCCCATTGGGAAACGGCAGATTGTGTTGTGCCCAATTTCTCCGCCACATCGTATTGTGAGAGGCCACGGAAAATCCGCCAGGCGGCAATCAAGCTGACGTCTTGATTCAGCATGATGGAAACGACTTCATGAGGTACGGTTTCATCATCATGCTCATCGGCGCGATAGGGAATAGACTCGTCGTCATTTCGCTGGCTCACCAGCTTTTTGTATTCATCAAGCGGTAAAACCACATAAAGCGGTTTGCCTGAGTCATCATGGATATACTGCAGCTTCGCCATTCGGCATACCTCTGACTTTCAATAAGTTGTCGATGTTCTGCGTTTTACCTGCTGAATCAGACACACAATAGGTTCTTCATCGACGATCTCAAAAATGATGCGGTAGTTTCCTACGCGCAGGCGGTACTGGTTATCAGCATCGTGCAGTTTTTTAATGTCCAGTCGGACCGCCGGGAAAGCGCCTAATTGTTCAACCTTTGCCGCAATGGCCAACCGATTCTGAGCAGGCAGCGTCATCAATTGTTTAAGTGCTTTGCGTGACCAGCTAATCTTTGCCATGGTTCCCTCGGGCCGAACGCACGTCCTGTGCGATGATTAGATAATAAGCTTTATATCTTATTGCTTCAACCTTGCCGAAGAAAGAGGCGTGATGCTTAGCGCTACTTTTTCATGCGCCGGCACTCAGCCGTAATGGGCGCTAAACGACGTTTCCAGCGCCTGTACCACCGCGCGCACGCGGGCGGCGCGTTGCAAATCGGGATGCAGCACCAGCCAGATATCCACCCAGTCTTTGTTCTCCGGGAACAGACGCACCAGTTCCGGGTCTTTGTCCGCCAAAAAAGCGGAGAGCAGGCCGATGCCCAGCCCGCTGCGGGTGGCGGAACGCAGCAGCAGCTGCGAATTGCATTGCAGCACGACGTTGGGCTCGTGCAGGGCCTCGCCGCAGAAATTGTTCCAGTGGCGCGGCACCAGCTCGCGCGGGAACATCAGCAGATCGTGGCCGCGCAACTGTTCGCCCTTGACCGGCATGCCGCGCCGCGCCAAATAGTGCTGAGTGGCATACAGGCCCATTTCGATGGTGGCTAACCGTTTGATGATCAGCTCATCGTCATCGGGACGGGCGCCGCGGATCGCCAGATCTGCGCCGTGGTAAGAAATATCGGCGATGTTGACCGCCGTCAGCAGCGTGACGGTGATGGCCGGATAGCGTTCCCGCAGATCTTGCAGCGCAGGCATCACGAAGGCTTCGGCCAGGGTATCGGTGGTGGCGATGCGCACGTTGCCGCACAGGCTTTCGTCACCGCTGGCGGCTTTACGGTTGATCGCCTGCACCGCATTTTCCATCTTCATCACGTCCGCCAGCATTTCCTCCCCCAGCGGGCTGAGGGCGAAGGATTTCGGCGTGCGGATAAACAGCTTGGAGCCGAGCGCATCTTCGAAAGCGGAGAGCCGTCGGCCGACGGTCGCCTGATCGACATGCAGCTGGCTGGCGGCTTTGCGTAGCGTGCCGCAGCGCGCAACGGCGAGAAAAAATCGAGCGTCGTCCCAGTTCATTGCACTCCTCCTCTGTACAGACTGGCGGGAGGGGGAAGGAAGCGGTGTGATGCGGTGTTTATTCTGGTGTGGAGACCGAAAAAAATGCTTCGTATCATCATTATTTATAATGTTTCAGGATATGTATAAATGCATCACCGTGAAGCGGTTTTGCACCTTTATTTTTGTCTGGTAATGCTTATTCTTATCGGCGCTTATGCTGCGACCCGACGCACATTTTACACCAAGGCCACCCTAATGCATAAGCAATACGAATAAGAGCCGGTTCCCGTTATTTCTGGGCGACCGCCAAGTGGGATCGACTCTGAATCAAGTTAGCTCACGATGATATGACTGGATATAAAAAAATGGAGTCTCACGCAGAGATGCTGTGCCCCCCCGTTGCGTTGGCGACGGAGGACGGAGTCAGAGTTACCGTGGCGCCAGGCGCCGAGAAGATGGAACGCAACAACGCCGATGTCATTATTCAAGGCCTTGCAGCGCGCGGCATTCAACATATCTTTTTGGTCCCCGGCAAACTGGTTTATCCGTTAATCACTTCTATTGACCGTTCCGAGATTGTCGGCATCGTCGGTGCCCATGAAACCGCATGCGGATTTATGGCCGATGGCTATGCCCGCGCCAGCCGAAAGTTTGGCGTCTGTTTGGGCATTTCAGGTCCCGGCACCATGAATTTCCTGCCGGCGATGGCCGCCGCGCAAGCCGATAAGATCCCCGTGCTGTACCTGGCCGGCAGCATCGCCACCTATCATGAGGCGCAGGGCGCTTTTCAGGACGGCAGCAACAGCGGCATCGATGAGCTGACCATCGTCAAACCGTTGCTTTGCGCCGCGATAGAAACGAAAAACAACCTGACCTTGCAGCATGAGCTGCGCCGCAGCCTCTCCAGCCTGAACCCACAGCGGAAAGGGCGCGCCTATCTGAGCGTGCCGGTCGACATGCAGAAGAAAACCGCGTTCGGCGATCGTCGCGACCAGCCTGAGCGAGTGCCGCAGCACCGTGAAGCGGCCGTGGATGTGCAAGCGGTGGAACAGCTGCTGCATGATTATCTGCTGCGCGGTCTCAACGTCGCCTGCCTGGTGGGCAACCGGATGAACAATCCGCAGGATGCCGCGCTGTTGTTGCGGGTAGCGGAAAAATACCGCTTGCCTGTCGCCACGACGTTGTCCGGCAAGGGCGCGTTTCCCGAAGGGCACGCCCTGGCATTAGGGGTCTACGGTTTTGCCGGCCATGCCCGCGCGGTAGAAACCCTCAACGGTGAAGGCGTCGACGTGCTGCTGGTGCTGGGCTGCGATCTCAGCCAGCGCGACAGTCTGAACTGGAACCCGAGACTGCACGGCAATAAAACGCTGGTGGCGATCGACGAAGACTTCGACAAAGTGAGCTCGCATTACCAGCCGGATCTGCAGATATTTTCCAGCCTGAGCGGTACGTTGCACTGTTTGTTGGCCGCGGTTGGCGATGAGGACGCGCGGCTTGGCGACGCGGCTCACCTGCGTGACGCCTGGTTGGAAGGGGTTCGCGCACTGCCGCTGGAACAGCCGCAGCCGACGTTGCAGGCGCGCATCGCCCAGGGCGAAAGCCGGCTGTATCCCGGCGATGCGATTAAACACATTCGCAGCCGCATGAATCCGGATACCAACGTCGTGGTCGATTCGGGCGCACACCGCATTTTCATGGCGCATCACTGGCTGGCGGCCGGGCGGGGGGATTATCACACCTCCAGCTCCCTGGCGCCGATGGGGTGGGCCATTTGCGCGGGCATCGGCATCAAGCTGGCGGTACCGCAGCGGGATTGCCTCGTGGTGACCGGCGACGGTTGCATGCTGATGCACGGCATCGAAATTCAGACCGCCGCGCGTTATGGCGTGAAGGTGGTGTTCGTGGTGATGAACAACAGCGCGCACGGCGCCATGCACATCGACACGCTGCAAAATCGCGGCATTTCCGCCGACTATACCGCCTTGCCCAACCATGACTGGAAAGCGTTTGCCAACAGCCTGGGGGTCGCCTCCGCGAAGGCGGAGACGCTGGAGGATCTGGACGAGGCCCTCGGCGCCGCAGCGAAACATCCGGGGCCGTACCTCATCGAAGTGATGGTGGGCAACTTTGCGGCGCCTAACCGCTACTACGCCGAGAGCATCGCAGAATACGAGCAGCGCATCAAAGGACTGTAGCACAACGCTGTTTTTTCAACTCGCCAGGTTCACCGCGCGCGGCGCCTGGCATTTTTACTCGCGGCAGTCAGGGAGCGATAAGATGGTTAAGTGGGGCATTTTGGCATTGTTGGCAGTATTTCAGGGGCCGGTTCAGGCTGCCGAGGGGCATGGCGAAGGCATCGTCAAAACGACGTTGCTCAAGACCGACAGCGCATGGGAGGGCTCGGCATATCGTCAGTATCCCGCAGGCGCGCCGCAGATCACCATGCTGAAGGTGACGGTAGAGCCGAACAAGGTACTGGCCTGGCATACGCATCCTTGTATCAGCGCAGTGTACATGAGCGGCGGCAGCGTTTCGCTCACCGTCAGGAAAACCGGTGAACGCCGCACGTTCCGGCAGGGGGATTCGTTTACCGATACCGTGGATATCGTGCATCAGGGCGTTTCCGGCGAGCAAGGCGCCGAAATGCTGGTGTTCTTCGCTTGCGCGGACGATAAACCGTTGACGGTGAAAGCCGCCGGGTAGTGTTGATACGGCCCTGTCCAAAGGCCGTTAATAAGAGAAGATCATGGTAGCTTTGTGGATGGTCGTCGCCAGCGGATTCTTTGCGCTGATGGGTGCTTGCATCAAGTTGGCGTCGACGACGGTCGGATTTTTCGACATCATTTTTTATCGTTCTCTCATCAATGTGCTGATCGTCGCGGCGCTGATCAAGATCCAGCGTCTCGGTTTTCGCACCCGTCATCTCGGATTGCATATGAAGCGGGCGGCGATAGGCAATGCGGCGATGTACTGCGGTTTTTATTCGCTGATACATCTGCCGATCGCCACCGCCACCACGTTGGGTTATACCAACCCCCTCTTTCAGTCGGCGATCGCGTTCATCACGACCCGAGGGCAGCTGACCGGTCGGCTGTTGTTTTCCGTGCTGTTGGGCTTTGCCGGCATTTTGGTCTTGCTGCGCCCCGACGCCCCCAACGGGGAGTACGTTGCCACGCTGGTCGGGCTGGCGGCCGGTCTGTTGACCGCGCTGGCTTACTTTAACGTCGGCAAGCTGGTGCGGCGCGGTGAGCCGGAACTGCGCGTGGTGTTCTATTTCTCGCTGGTGGGAACGCTGGTTGGCGGCCTGATGACTGCGTTGCTGGGCTTTTCCTTGCTGGACGGCGCAATGCTGCTGTGCGTCTGCGCCATTGGCGTCTTCGGCAGTCTGGGGCAGATCGCCATGACTCGCGCCTACGGGGGCGGCAATGCGGTGATTGTCAGCATTCTCTCTTACAGCACCATTATTTTCTCTACGCTGCTTGGCTATCTGATATTTGGCGAGCGGCTGTCTTATATCGCCGCCGCCGGTATGGCGCTGATCGTGTTGTCCGGCGCGTTGGCGGTGCGCAAGCGTGCTTCGGCCAAGTCCGAGCAGGCGGCGGTGGCATAACGTGATAAGGAACGAAACAATGAACATGCGTCCGGTTGGCGTCATGGCGATGGCGGTCTTGTTTGGCATAGTGGCGACGCTGACGATGGATGGGGTGAACAGTGTCGCCTCCAGCGTCGGTCTCATCGGCAAGCTCAACCTGGCCTTCATCGGCAAACTGATGAATCAATGGCTGCAGGGGCAATTTTGGTTTTTGCGGCCTGGCGACATTCCCGATGTGCCAGAGGCTCTGATGATGGGCTACGGCGCGCACTATTTTGCCGGCATTAGCCTGGCGATCCCGTTCTATTGCCTGATCTGCCCGCGCGTTAAGTCGGGGGGCGGCCTGTTCGTCGGGGCGCTGACGTATGGCCTGGCCTGTTCGCTGATCTCGCTGTGCTTTATTTATCCCTCGGTGGGGTTGGGGTTTTGGGGAATGGCCGGCAAAAATCCGGCTTTGCTGATCGCCAGCCTGGCCAACCATGCAGTGTATGGCGTGGCATTGGGCGGTTGCGCCATCGCTTGGCGGCGTCGCATGCTGCAGAAATGCATGCCTGACGCTGCGATGCTGCATTAATGAATCACGATGATGCATTCTTGGCTATTTTGGGCGTGATAGCCCAACGCTATGATAAGCGCGCTTCCTGAAGCCGCGTGGCATGCGGGAAGACGCATTTATTTAGGGCGAATGCCTGATCGATTCGGGAGTTGAACATGTCAGAAAGTATCGCCGTTGAAGAAACGGCTAAAGCGAAGGCGGGTACATCGCATTTCGCTATCTTGCTGTTTCTGGCGTTGGCATTGATGTCAGCGCTGTTGAACAGCAGCGCGCCGACGCCGCTTTATCCGCTTTATCAACATGAGCTGGCGTTGAGCTCGGTCAGCCTGACGATCATCTACGGCGCTTATGCCGCGGGCGTGCTGATTTCGCTGTTCGGCGTAGGCAATATGGCGGGGAAAGTAAAAGACCTGCGCAGCATGATCGTGCCGGCGCTGTTGGTGGTGTTGCTTGGCGCGCTGCTGTTTTCGGTGGCGTCGTCGTTCTTCATGATGTTTATGGCACGGCTGCTGGCCGGCGTCGGCACCGGCGCCCTGACCGGTGCGGCGAATATCGCGTTGGTGCGTTTCGGGCCGCAGGACGGCGGAAAAAATGCGGCGTTGATCGCGACGCTGTCCTTTACCACCGGATTGGCCCTGGGCCCGATCTTTAGCGGCGTCGCACTGCAAACCGGTTTTCATACCACGTCATTGCCGTTCATCATCATCATGGCCATTGCCGCCGTCGCCGCACTGGGCGTGATGCTGCGCTGGCCGCGAGAGGCGGTGGCGGCGCAGGCCGATAGCGCAGCGGCGGATAACGCGCCGGTGGCGAAAAGCTCTCTGGCGGATGGCCTGCGCGCGACCGGCGGTAAATTCTTCCTGTGCGCCGGGGCGTTGTTCATTTGTTGGGCGGTTGCCGCCAGCATTCTGGCGATAGGGCCGAGCGTCGCCGAAAAACTGTTGGATATGCAGAGCCGTGGCGTCTTTGGCTATGTGGTCGCCGTCTATCTGGTGATTGCCGGCATCAGCCAGATTTTGAGTCGTCGCATCAACGCCCGCCATTCGCTGATGTTCGGCTGCCTGGCTCAGGCTTTGTCGGTCGGGGTGTTCGCCGTGGCGATTCAGATCCATTCGCTGGCGCTGGCCGCCGCAGGCATGGTGATCGCCGGTTACGCCTATGGCGCGATCTTCGTCGGCAGCGCCACGCTGGTGAATCTGATTTCACCGAAAGCCAGCCATGCGCGTTTGATCTCCCTGTTCTACGTGATCGCGTATATCGCTAACTGGGTGCCGATCCTGTTGGGCGTTGTGATCGACCACGCCGATTTGCATTTGGCGACCCACTTGTTATTCCTGAGCAGCGCCGTGATTTGTTTGATGTTGAGCGTCATGGTAACGCGTGCGGGCTTCCCACGCTGAAACCGGCGTTCGGGAGGGGGGCGACAGGCGTCGCATGTAGGCATTTCATTTGAGATCGTGATTTCCCTGGTGTTGTGTTATTCCAGCGTGCTCGTCACGCTGGCTTTTTTTGTGATAAACATTGCTTTTTTTATATTTCCATTTCCTTGTTTGCATTTTTATTGTGATTTTAATCACGAAAAAATCGCTCGCTTCGGGTAAACTGCGCGCTTTATTTTTGCCGCGGGTCACTTTATGAACGTTCTTTTCGCCATTGCCGTTACTACCGGGATCCTCTCCGGCGTTTGGGGCTGGGTTGCCGTCAGCCTGGGGCTGATCGGTTGGGCCGGTTTTCTCGGCTGCACGGCGTATTTCGCCTGCCCGCAGGGCGGGCTGAAAGGGCTGTTGATCGGCGCGTTGACCTGCTGCAGCGGCGTCTTCTGGGCAATGGCGATCATCCACGGCAGCGAACTGGCGCCGCAGTGGAATCTGCTGGGGTATCTGCTGACCGGCGTCGTGGCGTTCCTGATGTGCATTCAGGCCAAACAGCAGTGGCTGGGGTTCGTGCCCGGCACCTTTATCGGCGCCTGTGCGACCTTCGCCGGCGGCGGCGATTGGCCGCTGGTGACGCTTTCCCTGCTGGTGGGCCTGCTATTCGGCTATGCGATGAAAAACAGCGGTCTGTGGTGGGCGGCGCGCAGCGAAAAAGCCCGTGCTACGCCGCCGATTGGCCCGAATGCCGGCTCAAACGGTGCCGCCGAGTGAGAGACGGCAGTTCACCACCAGCGTTTGGTTACCCGGCATTTGGGTTACGCCGGCCCATTGTGCGATGTCCTGTCGCGTAACGCGGAGGTGTTTCATTCGGTGGCCTTCACGGGCGGCGCGGCAAGGGGGATAGCGGCATGTTAACCCATCGATTTGGTGATAACAATGAATGTGCTTCTATTGAAAACAGCCTTTTTTCAATCGGATAGATAAGTTTTACCCGCTGGCTGCCTGCGTGAGATCACGTTAAGGGTAACAGGGTTTCGTAACATGATTTTCAGTGATTTCCATCACGTTTTTACCGGTAACAATCGGCTGAGATAGAAGCCTGTCCGATTGGAGGCCTGATGGCCGGGAATCACTATGAACAATCTGTTTTCACTGGATAACAAGACCGTCTTGATCACCGGCGCCTCGCGCGGCATCGGTTTTCTGCTGGCACGCGGCCTGGCGCAGCAAGGCGCGCATATTCTGGTCAACGCCACCACCGAAGAACATGCCCGGCACGCCGCCGAACGTTTGCGCGAAGAGGGGCTGCGCGCCGAGGCGGCGGCGTTCGATGTCACCGATTCCCAGGCGGTGCATGCCGCCATCGACCGTATCGAAGCGGACATCGGCGCGATAGACGTTTTGATCAACAACGCCGGCATCCAGCGCCGCCACCCGTTCACCGAGTTTCCGGAGCAAGACTGGGACGACATCATTGCCGTCAACCAGAAGGCGGTCTTCATCGTGTCGCAGACCGTGGCGCGTTACATGGTGCCGCGCCGGCGCGGCAAGATAGTCAACATCGGCTCGATGCAAAGTGAGCTGGGCCGCGACACCATCACCCCTTATGCGGCGTCCAAAGGGGCGGTGAAAATGCTCACGCGCGGCATGTGCGTGGAGCTGGCGCGCTACAACATTCAGGTCAACGGCATTGCCCCCGGCTACTTCAAAACCGAGATGACGCAGGCGCTGGCCGACGATCCGGCCTTCACCGCCTGGCTGACCCAACGCACGCCCGCCGCGCGCTGGGGCGATCCGCAGGAGCTGATCGGCGCGGCGGTGTTCCTGGCCGCCGACGCCTCCGCCTTCGTCAACGGGCAACTGCTGTTTGTCGATGGCGGCATGTCGGCGGCGGTGTAATCTTTTTCCGTGGAGTCTTGCGATGAAAATTCAAACTCAGTCCTGCGTGGTCAAAGGCAAGCGAGACGTGGCGGTGATCGCGCAAGAAGTGGATTATCGAGGGCAGGGAACGCTGGTGAAAATCAGCCGCGGCGGCATCTGCGGCTCGGATCTGCATTACTTCCAGGAAGGCAAGGTCGGCAATTTTCAGGTGCGTCAGCCGATGGTGCTGGGCCATGAGGTGATCGGTGAGGTGGTCGCCAGCGATTCGCCGCAGTTGCCGGCCGGGCAGAAGGTGGCGCTCAATCCCAGCAAACCCTGCGGGCAGTGCAAATACTGTCTGGAGCAGCAAAGCAATCAATGCGTCGAGATGCGCTTTTTCGGCAGCGCGATGTATTTTCCGCACGTCGACGGCGCTTTTACCCAATACAAAGTGGTGGATAGCGCGCAGTGCATTCCTTACGCCGCCGATCGCGACGACAGGGTGATGGTGTTCGCCGAACCGCTGGCGGTGGCTGTCCACGCGGCGAAGCAGCCCGGCGATGTGGCGGGGAAAAAGATCTTCGTGTCCGGCGTCGGCCCGATCGGCTGTCTGCTGGTGGCGGCGCTGAAAGCGCTGGGCGCCGCCGAGATTGTCTGCGCCGATCTCAGTCCGCGCTGCCTGGCGATCGCCAGCCAAATGGGGGCCAATCGGTGCCTGCATGCCGCGGACGACGATTTTAGCGACTATCAGCAGGACAAGGGCTATTTCGATGTCGCCTTCGAAGTGGCGGGGCACCCGCTGTCGCTGCAGCGCTGTCTGGAGATCACCCGCGCCAAAGGCACCGTGGTGCAGGTAGGCATGGGCGGCGGTTTCCCTGATTTCCCGCTGATGTTGTTGATCGCCAAAGAGTTGAACCTGCTCGGATCGTTTCGCTTCGTGGCGGAATTTGCGCTGGCGGTGGCCTGGCTGGCCGGCGATGTGGTCGATCCGCTGCCGCTGTTGTCGGCGGAATTCGCCGGGGACCAACTGGCGCAGGCGCTGGAGTTTGCCGGCGACAAGCGCCAGGCCGCCAAGGTGCAATTGGTGTTTTAGGGTAAAAGTCCGATGGCCGCAGGCGACGATCCTTGTCTATAGTGTAGGAACGCTTAATTTTTCAACCACGGAGATCTCACTATGGCAAGACATTCGGATGCTGAGCAAACTACGCTGGATGACGATCTGAGAATGCTGACCGAGACGCTGGAAGAAGTGTTGCAATACACCGGCGATCGCGCGGATCAGGCCTACATTGACATCAAGTCGCACGCCGAGCAGGCGCTGAGTGAGGTCAAGGCGCGCTGGGCGAACACCGGCGAATCCTACTATGCGCGCGCCAAAGAAGCGGTGCACCGCACCGACGACTACGTGCGGGATAAACCCTGGCACAGCGTAGGCATCGGTGCCACCGTCGGGCTGGTGCTGGGGCTGCTGCTGGCCCGCAAATAAATCATGTCATCGGGGCGGCGCAGGCCGCCTCGTGCTTTTCTGCAGACTGTGTCGTTCATCCCGCCGTTTCCCCGATCGCTTTCCCTTATCCCGCCTATACTTCCCGCTGGCCGCCGTTGGAGCGCCTTTATCTCCCTTGTTTTTGTATGGACGGATTGAGCCGGTGTCGTCGCAAGTGTAAAGTGTTTGTGTTTTAATTGTTTGTTTTTTGTTCTAAATCAAACAATTATCTGGTGTAAACACCCAGGGATATACGGCGTTCTTGCGCTGGCGCAAAAGCCGTGAAAATAACACCTCATATAATACAGAACGTAACTACAGGCGCGGCGTCCGTCGGCTGCGCCGGGGACGATCTCTGCTAACTGACTTGTGAGCGAACTATGTCGACAAGTGTTTTTAATCGCCGGTGGGCGGCTGTGCTGCTCGAGGCGCTGGCCCGCCATGGGGTGCGGCATGTTTGTATCGCTCCGGGATCGCGCTCCACGCCGCTGACGCTGGCCGCCGCGGCCAACCGATCGTTTATCTGCCATACCCATTTTGATGAGCGCGGGCTCGGCCATTTGGCGCTCGGGCTGGCGAAGGCGGCGCGTGAGCCGGTGGCGGTGATCGTTACGTCCGGCACCGCGGCGGCGAACCTTTATCCCGCGTTGATCGAAGCCGGCCTGACCGGTGAACGGCTGGTGTTTCTCACCGCCGATCGGCCGCCGGAACTGATCGACTGCGGCGCCAATCAGGCGATCCGTCAAAACGGTCTCTACAGCAGCCACCCGACGTTGGCGATCGATCTGCCGCGTCCGACGCCGGATATTCCGGCCGCGTGGCTGGCCTCCAGCGTCGACAGCGCAATGGCGCGCCTGCAGCATGGCGCTTTGCATATCAACTGCCCGTTCGCCGAACCGCTGTACGGCGGCGATGAGCGTCACTATGCCGATTGGTCCGCCGCGCTGGGCGACTGGTGGCAGAGCGATCGTCCGTGGCTGCAGGAAAGCGAGACGCGTGCGGCGCCGTCGCCGCAGCCGGACTGGTTCTCCTGGCGGCAAAAGCGCGGCGTGGTGCTGGCCGGGCGCATGAGTGCGGAAGAGGGCGCGCAGGTGGCCGACTGGGCCGAAACGCTGGGCTGGCCGCTGATCGGCGATGTGCTGTCGCAGACCGGGCAACCGCTGCCCTGCGCCGATTTGTGGCTCGCGCATCCGCAGGCGCAGCGCGTACTGCAAGATGCGCAGCTGGTGGTGCAGTTCGGCGGCAGCCTGACCGGCAAACGCCTGCTGCAATGGCAGGCGCAGTGTCAGCCGGAAGAATATTGGATTATCGACGAGCTGCCGGGGCGGCTCGATCCGGCCCAACACCGGGGGCGGCGCCTGCGCGCCGGCGTGGCGCAGTGGTTGGCGCAGCATCCCGCGCAACCGCGCGCGCCGTGGGCCGCCGGGCTGGCAGCGCTGGCGGATAAAGCGTTGACGGCGGCGTCCACGCATCTGCACGATAACTTTGGCGAAGCGCAGCTGGCGCACCGCCTGCCGGAACTGCTGCCGGAGAACGGCCAGCTGTTTCTCGGCAACAGCCTGGTGGTGCGACTGATCGACGCGTTAACGATGCTGCCTGCCGCTTACCCGGTATTCAGCAACCGCGGCGCCAGCGGCATCGACGGTCTGATTTCCACCGCCGCCGGCGTACAGCGCGCCACCGCCAGGCCGACGTTGGCGGTGGTGGGCGACCTTTCCGCCCTGTATGACCTCAATGCGCTGGCGCTGCTGCGCCACTGTTCGGCGCCGACGGTGCTGATCATCGTCAATAACAACGGCGGCCAAATTTTCTCGCTGCTGCCGACGCCGGAAGAGGAGCGTCAGCGCTTTTACTGCATGCCGCAGAACGTTGAGTTCAGCCACGCGGCGGCGATGTTCCAGCTTGACTATGCGCGGCCGGAAAACTGGAGCCAGTTGCAACAGGCGGTTGAGCAAGGCTGGCGGCGCGGCGGCGCCACGTTGATAGAGCTGCAGGTGCCGCCGAGCGCAGGGGCCGAAAGCCTGCAATACCTGGTGCAACAGATGGCGGTGCAATGATGCTGGCGACGCGAATTTTGCAACAGGGCGAAGCGGGCCGCCCCTGGCTGATATGGTTGCATGGCCTGCTCGGCAACAACAATGAATGGCGGGTGATCGCCGCGCGCTGCCCGGAATGGCCGTCGTTGGCCATAGATCTGCCCGGCCACGGCGATTCCGTGGCGGTGAGCTGCCGCGGCTTCGACGACATCAGCGCGCAAATCGCCGCGACCCTGCAACTGCGCAATATCGAGCGTTATTGGCTGGTGGGCTACTCGCTTGGCGGGCGCATCGCCATGTATCACGCTTGCCACGGACGCCACGACGGTCTGCAAGGCGTGCTGGTCGAGGGCGGCAATCCGGGGCTTGAGGACGAACAACTGCGCCGTGACCGTTGCGAGCAGGATGCGCGATGGGCGGCGCGTTTTCGCAGTGAGCCGATTGCCGAAGTCCTGGCGGACTGGTATCAGCAACCGGTGTTCAAAGAGCTTAGCCACGTGCACCGCCAGGCGCTGATCGCCGCGCGCTCGGTCAACAGCGGCCCGGCGATCGCCGACATGCTCGAAGCCACATCGCTCGGGCGACAGCCCTATCTGGCGCCGCAGCTGCGCCAACTGACCGTGCCGCTGCGGGTGCTGTGCGGTGAGAACGACCCCAAATTTCAACGGCTGGCGCGCGACGCCGGGTTGCCGTTGCGCATCGTGCCGCAGGCCGGCCACAACGCGCATCTGGCCAATCCGCAGGAGTTCGTCGCCGAGCTGCAGACCTTTCTCGTTAACCCTGGTTAAAGGAACCGAACATGCTTTATCCGAATGAAGAACAGCTGTATGCCGCCATCGCCTGGCAGGATTGCACCGGCGATTTCGAAGACATTCTGTATCACAAGTCCGCCGACGGCATCGCCAAAATCACCATCAACCGGCCGCAGGTGCGCAATGCGTTTCGCCCGCAAACGGTCAAAGAGATGATCGACGCGCTGGCCAACGCCCGTTACGACGACGGCATCGGCGTCATTATTCTCACCGGCGCCGGCGATAAGGCCTTCTGCTCCGGCGGCGATCAGAAAGTGCGCGGCGACTACGGCGGCTATCGCGACGACAGCGGCGTACACCACCTCAACGTGCTGGACTTCCAGCGCCAGATCCGCACCTGCCCGAAACCGGTGGTGGCGATGGTGGCCGGCTATTCGATCGGCGGCGGCCACGTGTTGCACATGATGTGCGATCTGACCATCGCGGCGGATAACGCCATCTTCGGCCAGACCGGCCCGAAAGTGGGCTCGTTCGACGGCGGCTGGGGGGCGTCTTACATGGCGCGCATCGTCGGTCAGAAGAAGGCGCGCGAAATCTGGTTCCTGTGCCGCCAGTATGACGCCGCCGCCGCGCTGGACATGGGGCTGGTCAATACCGTGGTGCCGCTGGCCGATCTGGAAAAAGAGACGGTGCGCTGGTGCCGCGAAATGCTGCAGAACAGCCCGATGGCGCTGCGCTGCCTGAAGGCGGCGCTGAATGCCGACTGCGACGGCCAGGCCGGTTTGCAGGAGCTGGCGGGCAACGCCACCATGCTGTTCTACATGACCGACGAAGGGCAGGAAGGGCGCAACGCGTTCAACGAGAAGCGCCAGCCGGATTTCAGCAAATTCAAGCGTAACCCGTAATGAGCGGGGCAAACCGCAGCGCGGCGCTATACCGTTACAGCCTGCCGATGGAGGCGGGCGTGGTGCTGCGCAATCAGCGGTTGAAAACGCGTGACGGATGGGTGGTGCAGCTGTGTCAGGGCGATCGTGAAGGCTGGGGCGAGATCGCGCCGCTGCCGGAGTTCAGCCGGGAAACGCCGGCGCAGGCCGAACGAGCCGCATTGGACTGGCTGCAGGCGTGGCTGGCGGGCAACGAACCGGATGACAGCGAGCTGCCCTCGGTGGCCTTTGGGCTCAGCTGTGCGCAGGCCGAGCTGGAGCAGCGTTTGCCGACGCAGGCGGATTTCCGCAAGGCGCCGCTGTGTACTGGCGATCCGGACGAGCTGTTCGAGACATTGAGCGCTTTGCCGGGCGAGAAAGTCGCCAAGGTGAAAGTAGGACTGTATGAGGCGGTGCGCGACGGCATGATCGTCAACGTGCTGCTGGAGGCGCTGCCGGATCTGCGGCTGCGGCTGGACGCCAACCGCAGCTGGACCCGCGCCAAGGCCGACGGCTTCGCCAGGTACGTTAACCCAGCGTGGCGCGATCGCATCGCCTTCCTGGAAGAGCCCTGCAAGACCCGTGATGAATCGCGCGACTTCGCCCGGGCGACCGGTATCGCCATCGCCTGGGATGAGAGCGTGCGGGAGGCGGACTTTGTGGTGCAAGCCGAGCCGGGTGTGGCGGCCATCGTGATCAAGCCGACGCTGGTCGGCAGCCTGGCGCGTTGCCAGACGCTGGTGGCGCAGGCGCACGCGGCGGGCCTGACGGCGGTGATCAGTTCCAGCCTCGAATCCAGCCTGGGGTTGACCCAGCTGGCGCGCATCGCCCATTGGCTGACGCCGGACACCATGCCGGGGCTGGACACGCTGGGGTTGATGCAGGCGCAGGTGCTGCGCCCGTGGCCGGGCAGCGCGTTGCCGCTGCTGGATGTCTCGGCGCTGGAGTGCCTATGGCGCCGTTGAACGATTGGCCGTGGCGACACTGGGCGCGCACTCAGCCGCAGGCGACGGCGCTGTTGCTCGGCGAACAACCGCTGAGCTGGCTGGCGTTGCAAAGCCAGGTGGATGAACTGGCGGCGGATTTTCAGCACCAGGGCGTAGAACCGGGCTGCGGTGTGGCGCTGTGCGGTAAAAACAGCTATCCGTTGCTGTTGGCCTATCTGGCGCTGCTGCAGTGCGGCGCACGCCTGTTGCCGCTCAATCCCGCCTTGCCGACGCCGCTGCTGGCGCAGCTGTTGCCGGAATTGGATATGACCTTTGTCTTCGGCCCGGACTCGTTGCCGGCGCTGCCGGAAGAGGTGATTCGATTGACCCCGCCCTCGACCGAGCCGCGTTGGCCAGACCTGCCGACGTGGGAGGCGCAGCGTCTGGCGACGCTGACGTTGACCTCCGGTTCCAGCGGCATGCCGAAGGCGGCGGCGCACAGCTACGCCAATCATCTGGCCAGCGCCGCCGGGGTGTTGCAGCTGATGGATTTTCAACGCGAGGATTGCTGGCTGCTGTCACTGCCGCTGTTTCACGTCTCCGGCCAGGGCATCGTCTGGCGCTGGTTGGCGGCGGGCGCGCGGCTGGCGGTGCGCGAGACGCACCCGCTGGCGGAGGCATTGGCAGGATGCACGCATGCTTCGCTGGTGCCGACGCAGCTCTGGCGGCTGTTGGCGCAACCGCTGACGGGCATGACGTTGAAAGCGGTGCTGCTCGGCGGCGCGATGATCCCGGTGGAGCTGACCGAACGGGCGGAGGCGGCGGGGATCCGCTGCTGGTGCGGCTACGGGCTGACCGAACTGGCCTCCACGGTGTGCGCCAAGCGCGCCGATGCGCGGCCAGGCGTCGGCCTGCCGCTCGGCGGCCGCGAAGTAAAACTGGTGGACGAAGAGGTCTGGATCCGCGCCGACAGCCTGGCGCTCGGCTACTGGCGTCATGGGCATCTGCAGCCGTTGGCCGATGAGCAGGGCTGGTTCGCGACCCGCGATCGCGGCGTGATGGCGGAGGGGGAACTGCGCATTCTCGGCCGGCTGGACAACCTGTTTTTCAGCGGCGGCGAAGGGGTGCAGCCCGAGGATATCGAACGTGTGCTGGCGGCGCACCCGCAGATCACGCAGGCGTTTGTGGTGCCGATGGCGGACGCTGAGTTCGGCCAGCGGCCGGTGGCGGTGATCGACGGCGATCCGGCGCTGTCGTTGGGGGCGCTGCTCGCCTGGTCGCAGGATAAGCTGGCCAATTTCCAACGCCCGACGGCATTGCTTCCGCTGCCTGACGAGCTGAAAAACGGCGGCATCAAGATTTCGCGCCGCCAATTGCAGCAGTGGGTGGCGCAGCGTTTCTCCCAGGCATAAAAAAGCCGCCTGAAAGGGCGGCTGAGTGGATGGCTGCAGGGGGGTTATTTCAGCCCCAACGCCTTGGCGACGCCGGCGCCGTAGTCCGGGTGCACCTTGGTGAACAGCTCGACCTGACGGCGCTGGATCTGTTCCGGCACCTGCGACAGTTCGCCGGCGATGCGGGTGAACATGCGCTGGTGCTCTTCGGCGCTCAGCAGGTTGAACAGCGCGCGCGGCTGGCTGTAGTAATCGTCGTCTTCACGATGGTTCCAGTGGTCGGCCGCGCCCTCAATGCTCAGCGGTGGTTCGCTGAAGTCCGGCTGCTCCTGGAACAGGCCGAAGCTGTTTGGTTCGTAGGTGGCGCCATTGCCGCTGTTGCCGTCCACGCGCATCGCGCCGTCGCGATGGTAGTTGTGGAATGGGCATTTGGCGCCGTTCACCGGGATCTGGTGGTGGTTGACGCCCAGACGGTAGCGGTGCGCATCGCCATAGGAGAACAGACGGCCCTGCAGCATTTTATCCGGCGAGAAACTGATGCCCGGCACCACGTTGGCGGGGTTCATCGCCACCTGCTCGACCTCGGAGAAGTAGTTGTCGGGATTGCGGTTCAGCTCGAAATAACCGACGTCGATCAGCGGGTAGTCGCCGTGCGGCCACACCTTGGTCAGATCGAATGGGTTATAGGGCGTCTGCGAGGCCTCGTGTTCCGGCATGATCTGAATTTGCAGCTTCCAGCGCGGGAAGTCGCCGCGTTTGATCGCCTCGAATAGATCGCGCTGTGAGCTTTCGCGATCCTTGGCGATGATCGCTTCTGCCTCTTCATCCATCAGGTTTTCAATGCCTTGTTCGCAGCGGAAGTGGAATTTCACCCAGAAACGTTCGTTGGCGGCATTGATAAAGCTGAAGGTGTGGCTGCCGAAGCCGTGCATGTGGCGGTAGGACTTCGGAATACCGCGATCGCTGAAGTCGATGGTCAACTGGTGCAGTGATTCCGGCAGGTGGGAGAAGAAGTCCCACTTGTAGACCGGGTTGCGCAGGTTGGTATGCGGATCGCGTTTCACCACGTGGTTGAGATCGGGGAATTTCAGCGGATCGCGCAGATAGAACACCGGCGTATCGTTACCCACCAGATCCCAGTTGCCTTCTTCGGTATAGAACTTCATGGCGAAGCCGCGAATGTCGCGTTCGGCGTCGGCGGCGCCGCGTTCACCGGCGACGGTGGAGAAGCGGATAAACATGTCGGTCTGCTTACCGATTTCGGAGAAGATCTTGGCGCGGGTGTAGCGGGTGATGTCGTGGGTGACGGTAAAGGTACCGTAGGCGCCGGATCCCTTGGCATGCATGCGGCGCTCGGGGATGACTTCACGGTCGAAGTGGGCCAGTTTTTCCAGGAACCACACGTCCTGCAACAGCATCGGGCCGCGTTTGCCTGCGGTGATCACGTTATTGTTATCGACAACCGGGGCGCCGGCTGCGGTGGTCAGTCCTTTCTTGCTCATCACTTGCTCCTTATCGTAGTGCATTTAAGTAAAGACTCGGGCGGTTTAAGCGTTCATCAGCATAGTCCTTTGGCGGGGCTTCTTCCCCTGACCTTGGTCAAAGCCACTACTAGTTGTAGCCCTATTGCCGAGCGACGGCAAATAGGTCTCGGTTATCGTTGGCATCGCCTTGACGAATATAGATTATTGTTTGCAAATATTTACATTTATTTGATTATTGAAGAATTTTTTCGCTTTTATCCCTTAAATACGCATTGCGCTTTGGTATAGACTCGTGACGTTATTATTATGCGTTGATTCGAACATTCGATACGGATGACAAACCAGAGGGAAAGATGATGAAAAAGACTTGGGTCGCGTGCGCGGCAGGATTGCTGTTGGTGACCGGCGCGGCGAACGCCATCAGCGTGTCGGGCGAAGCCGGGCAGCACTACACCAACCTGGGCGTTGGCATGAGCACCGGCTCTTCAGGTCTGGGCCTGACCGGCAACTGGGCGCGCAGCGACCACGACGGCAACGTCGGCAGCGTGGGGTTGAACTTCGGCGTGCCGCTGGGGCCGTTGACGGCGACCGTGGGCGCCAAAGCGCTGTACCTCAGCCCGAAAGACGGGAAGAGCGGCGGGGCGGTGGCGCTGGGCGGCGGCCTGGAGTGGGAGATTAACCGTTACTTCAGCCTGCACGGCGAAGGTTACTTTGCCCCTGAGTCTTTCACCAGCGGCGTGAAGGCCTATAACGAAGCCAGCGGCGGCCTGCGCTGGAAGTTCCGTCCGCTGAGCGTGGACGTGGGCTACCGTTACATGCAGATGGAAGGCAAAGACGGGCGTCGCGACAACACCCTGGCCGATGGCCCTTATGTCGGCGTAGGGCTGAGCTTCTGACGCTCAGCAAAAAGGGGCCATTGCGGCCCCTTTCTCTTTATCATTTCTTGTCTTTCGTCGCTTACCCGACCGCCGGCAGCATGCCGCTGGCGATGCCCAGTTGGATGGCGATCACCGTTACCCCACAGACAAACACCAGCGCCAGCGCAGGGGTGCCGCCCCAGACGCGATACTGCGCCTGATGCTTTTGGCGGGTTTTCCACACCAGCAGCGAAGGCAGCAGCAGCGCCAGTACCGACAGGGCGATGGCGGCGAATCCCAGCGCCAGCACGAAACCGCGCGGGTAGAACAGCGCGAAGGCCAGCGGCGGCAGGAAGGTGATGGCGCCGGTTTGCAGGCGGCCGCGCACGTTATCTTGCCGCTTGAACAGGTCGGCCAGGAAATCGAACAGCCCGAGCGCCACGCCGAGGAACGAGGTCGCCAGCGCCAGATCGGCGAACAGGTGCACCGCCAGTTCAACGTGCGGCGAAGCCACCGCGTCGCGCACCGCCTGCAACAGGCCGTTCAGCCCGGCCTGCTGCGCCAGAATGCCGACGAAGGTGTCGGAGCTGATGCTGCCCAGCGTCGCCAGCTGCCAGAAGATATAGGCCATCAGCGGGATGGCGCTGCCGATGATAAACACCCAGCGCAGTTTGCGAATGTTGCCGCCCATGTAGTTGACGATGCTCGGCACGCTGCCGTGGAAGCCGAAGGAGGTGAAGATCACCGGAATAGCCGACAGCGCCAGGCCTTGCTCCAGCGGCAACGTCATCAGGTTGGTTTGGTGGATATTCGGCAACATCAGGCCGAGCATCACCACCAGAAATACCACTTTGGCGCTGAACAGGATACGGTTGAACAAGTCGACCGAGTGGGTGCCGATGCACACCACGCCGCCGGCCACCAGGGTGAACAACAGAACGCCGAGCGACACCGGGAAGTCCTGCGATGTCCATTGGCTGATGCTGGTGGCGAGCAGTTCGCCGGCGCCGCTAATGTAGGCGGCGGTGAGGGCGTACATCAGGAACATCATGCTGAAGCTGGTCAGCCACTGGCCGCCGCCGCCGAGATAACGTTTGGCGAGGGTACCCAGACCGGTATCCGCCTGCTCATGCTGGTAAACCTCTACCAGCAGCAGCGCGGTGTAACACATCAACAGCCACAGCCCGACCAGTAAGGCCAGCGTGACGCCGAAGCCGACGCCGGCCGCCGCCAGCGGCATCGCCAGCATCCCGGCGCCAATGGTGGTGCCCGCCACGATAAAAACACTGCCAAGAGTGCGATTCTTCACGTTTTTTCTCTACCAGCCGAAAGATTTTGAAAATTATAGGTAACGATTTATGAGGATGGCAGGATAGTGGAAGCCCTAATTTGTGTCAAACCGACGTTACGCATGATGTACATAAATATTTACATAGTGGCGACCGGCATGGCACATGAGAAACGAACCCATGGCTGAAATTATCCGCAGGCGGCTAGTGAAAAGTTATTTACGGGCTTCTATAGTGGAATGACCAAAAAATGTGGGAGAGATCAATGTTAAGGGTGGAGATGCTCAGCACCGGCGATGAGGTGCTGCACGGGCAAATTATTGATACCAACGCCGCCTGGCTGGCGGACTACCTGTTCCAGCAGGGGGTGCCGATGAGCGGGCGTGAAACGGTCGGGGACAGCCTCTCTGCGTTGATCGAGATCCTGCAGGAACGCAGCCACATCGCCGATGTGTTGATCGTCAACGGCGGCCTGGGGCCGACCAGCGACGATCTCAGCGCGCTGGCCGCCGCGAAAGCCAGCGGCGTAGAGCTGGTCGAACGGGCTGACTGGTTGGCGCGCATGGAAGCCTATTTCGCCGAGCGCGGGCGGCCGATGGCCCCTTCCAATCGCAAGCAGGCGCAGATCCCGGCCAACGCGGAAATGCTGGATAACCCGGTAGGCACCGCCTGCGGGTTCGCGCTGCAGCTGAACCAATGCCTGATGTTCTTCACCCCCGGCGTGCCGTCGGAATTCAAAGTGATGGTCGAACAGCAGATCGTGCCGCGTCTGCGCCAGCGCTTCACCTTGCCGGCGCCGCCGCTGTGCCTGCGCCTGACGACCTTCGGCACCTCCGAGAGCGATCTGGCCGCCGAGCTGGACAGCCTGCCGCTGCCGCCGGACGTGGTGCTGGGTTACCGCTCGTCCAGCCCGATCATTGAGCTGAAGCTGACCGGGCCGGAAAGCCGGCGCGCGGAGATGGAGCTGGCCTGGCGACGCGTGCGCGAGGTAGCGGGGGACAACTGCATCTTTGAAGGCACCGACGGGTTGCCGGCGACGCTGACGCAGCGTCTGAATCAGCAAGGGCTGAAGCTGGCGTTGAGCGAGCAGTTCAGCGGCGGTTTGATCAATCTGCAGCTGCAGAGCGAAGGGGCGCCGCTGGCGGGTGGCGAGCTGCTGCCGGCGCACTGCATCGAAACGCTGGAAACGACGCTGGCGCGCGCCCGCTCGCTGGCAGAATTGACCGGTGCGCCGTTGGCGTTGGCGGTCAGCGCCATGCGCGATGAGCAGGTGAGCATTGCGCTGCACACGCCGCGCGGCGGCATTGGCCAGACCGTGCGTTATCGCGCGTCGCGCCACGGCCTGCGGCTGCGGCAGGAGTCGGTCGCGATGCTGGCGTTGGATATGCTGCGCCGCTGGCTGAATGGGGGCCAGGCGTGCGGTAAAAACGCCTGGCTGGAGGTGGTGGAAATTATCGAGTGACGGGTATTGGCGTTGCTGAGTCTCCCGTCTTGTCGGCTTCATCGCGCTGCATCAGCCGTTCGGACGCCAGGCGTGAAAGACGTATTGCCGCGGCGCCTCGCGTTTGCAGCTCTGTACCGTAGTTCCTGAGCGCCTGCGCGGCGCTGTCTGAGTGCGTCAGATGCGCCGCCAGGCTGGCGGCGTCTACCAGCGCGGTGTTGGCGCCGAGCCCACCCGCCGGGCTCATGGCGTGCACGGCGTCGCCGAGAAAGGCGATGCGTTCGCTGTGCCATTCTGGCATCGCCGCCGTAACCTGCACCGTCCGCACGCTGAGCGACAGGGGATCCGCCAGCGCTAACGCCGTTTGCAAGGCGGGCGCCCATCCCTGCGAGATATGCCGTACGCGCGCCTGCAGCGCAGCGGTTCCCTCAGTTCGCACCGGCCCGCCGAGACGCCCAGCCGATCCGATACAGGCCCAATAGAGATAGTCGTCGACCGGTGAGAGGCGGCAATCGGGTGCGTAGTCGGCCGCCAGCTGCGCCATAGGGGCCTGAAAGCGCATCGGTTCAAGCACCAGCGACGCGCCGTCGGCGAAGATCACCGATACGCCGTTCAGCAGCTCGGGGGGCAATTGGGCCCGGGTCGCCGCATCGAGCGGCGTTTTACCGTAAAGGGTGACCGCGCCGCTGTCTTCGGGCCCCGCCTCGGGCAGGCAGCGCCGCCGCACCAGCGAGTTGACGCCGTCGGCGGCGATCAGCACATCGACCCGCACTTGCTCGCCGTTGGCGAACTGCAGTTCCACACCCTGCGGCGTTTGTGCAAATTCACGCAAGGTATGGCCGAAGCGCACCTGGTCTTGCAGGCCGGCAAGCAGGATCTCGCGCAGCGTTTGGCGATGAATGCCGAGATCGCCGCTCGGTTCTTGCGTTTGTCGCTGGCTGGAGGGCAACCAGTGTTCGGGGCGCCGGTCGGTGAGCGGGGCAAGCTGCGGATCCCATAGATTGCTCTCGCCGCTGTTTTGCGCGCTGCCGGCGCAGAGCAACCGGTAGTGTGCCGGCGGCAGGCAGGCGGTCAGCGCCTGCTGGCCCGACGGATCGATGCGCAGCCGGTAGCCCTGATCGCGCGCCTGCGGTGTGGCGTCGCGTTCAAATACCGTGGCGTGGATGCCGAAGCGGCGCAGTCCCTGAGCCAGACACAGGCCGCCGAGCCCTGCGCCGATAATGCCAATGCTGAGTGTTGTCATCATGTTCCCTCGTGAAACAGTGGCCACAGACGGTCGCGGCCGGAAGTATTTCATTATGTCGGCGCAGGAAAAGGTTGGTATAACGGTATCTGGACTAAAAATAGTGATTAGTGGCCAATATGGATGCAAACCTTCATGCCCTCGACGCTGACTGCAGCGAATGGTCGGCGGGCCCTTGGCTTATCGCGCTTGGCGGCCGCGATGCGGCAGGCCGGGAGTATCGGTTGGGCACGCGAGAATACGACTGGCATCAGCATGTGCGCGGGCAGTTGCTGTGCGTCGAAAGCGGCTTGTTGCATGTACGCACGGCGCAGGGCGATTGGGTGCTGCCGCCGCAGCGGGCGGGTTGGATCCCGCCGGCGACGCAGCACCAGGTACAGGTTTGCGGCGCGCTGAGCGGCTGGAGTTTACTGCTGGCGCCGGAGGCCTGCCACGATCTGTCGAATACACCTTGCGTTATTGGCATCAGCGCCGTGCTGCAGGCGCTGGCTCAGCGTGCGCAAGGTTGGGACAAACGCAGCGCGCTTACCCTGGAGCAGGAGCGTATGGCGCAGGTGATGCGTGACGAGATACGGCTGGCGCCGACGGAGCCGCTGTATTTACCGATGTCGTCCCATCCGCGCCTGGCCGGCGTTCTGCAGGCCTTGCTGGCGCAACCGGGGAGCGAACGTTCACTGGAGGCGTGGGCTGAATGGGGGGCGATGTCGCCGCGTACTCTGCGGCGGCTGATGATCGGCGAGACGGGGTTGAGTTTTGCCCAGTGGCGTCAGCAGGCCCGGTTGTCATATGCATTGGCGAAGTTGGCCGAAGGCGAAACGGTGCTGCAGATCGCGGAAGCGCTAGGGTATGCCTCGCCGAGTAACTTTATCGCCATGTTTCGTAAAGCCTTCGGCGATTCCCCGGCGCGTTATTTTTCCACATCGGCGGGAAAGGGGCGCTAAGCGAAATACTTTGAGGATAGTTATATATCCCTGATTAATCATAATCTTATAGGGGATATTCGCGGTGAGGGAATGCTGTTACTCTCTTGACGGGTGCTTGAGACTGTTCGTCTTGGGCATTGTGTGACAAGGCGGATAGATGAAAGCCCCAGACTGACTCTCAATCAGAATGGGGCTGCACATACCGCCTAGACACCGGTATGGTAGCCCCTTCACAGCAAGGAGGCAAGCATGCGCTTAAGGCATGTGTTTCACTCGCTAACCGTTGTATGTATTACGGTTTTGTTATTTATCTGGATGATAAGAGACTCGCTGTGCGAGCTGAAAATCTACCAGGAAAATATCACTATCCTGATCAGGTTGGCGTGTGAGGTGAAGCGGTAATCCTAGGGCGGGGGCAACCCCGCCTTCTGGTCTCCAGGCGCGGTTTCCGGCACCCGACTTTACATTTCCAGCTCGATATCCGTCAGCGGCATGCAGCAGCAGGGCAGGATCTCGCCGGCGTTGATAAACGCCAGCGGCTGTTGGCGGTAGGCCACTTCGCCTTTCACCAGCTTCAGGCGGCAGGCGCCGCAATAGCCGGAGCGGCATTGGTACTCCACCTGCACGTCGTGCAGTTCCAGCACGTCGAGCAGGCAGTTTTCACTGTTAGGGCAAGAGAGCTGCGTGCCGGCGGCGCGCAGCGTTACGGTTGGCGTCGCCATCGCTTACAGTTCGAAGTCGCTCAGGTCGTCGGCGTTGATCTCCGAGTCGATCTGGCCAACCAGGTAAGAGCTCACTTCCACTTCCTGCGGCGCTACCTGCACGTTGTCGGACACCAACCAGGCGTTGATCCACGGGATCGGGTTGGAGCGGGTTTCGAACGGCAGACCAAGGCCGACCGCCTGCATGCGGATATTGGTGATGTATTCCACATACTGGCACAGGATGTCTTTGTTCAGGCCAATCATCGAGCCGTCGCGGAACAGGTATTCCGCCCACTCTTTCTCCTGCTGAGCGGCCAGCACGAACAGATCGTAGCACTCTTGCTGGCACTCCTCGGCGATCTCCGCCATTTCAGGATCGTCCGCACCGGAACGCATCAGGTTCAGCATGTGCTGGGTGCCGGTCAGGTGCAGCGCTTCGTCGCGGGCGATCAGCTTGATGATCTTGGCGTTGCCTTCCATCAATTCGCGCTCGGCGAACGCGAAGGAGCAGGCAAAGCTGACGTAGAAGCGGATCGCTTCCAGCGCGTTCACGCTCATCAGGCACAGGTACAGCTGCTTCTTCAGCGCACGCAGATTGACGGTGACGGTTTTACCGTTCACCTGGTGGGTGCCTTCACCCAGCAGGTGATAGTAGCTGGTCATCTCGATCAGATCGTCGTAGTAGCCGGAAATGTCTTTCGCGCGCTTCTTGATCTCTTCGTTGGTGACGATGTCGTCGAACACCAGCGCCGGATCGTTGACGATGTTGCGGATGATGTGGGTGTAGGAACGGGAGTGGATGGTCTCGGAGAACGACCAGGTTTCCACCCAGGTTTCCAGTTCAGGGATCGAGATCAGCGGCAGCAGGGCGACGTTCGGGCTGCGGCCCTGAATGGAGTCCAGCAGGGTCTGATACTTCAGGTTGCTGATGAAGATGTGCTTCTCGTGCTCCGGCAGCGCCTGATAATCGATGCGATCGCGAGAGACGTCAACCTCTTCCGGGCGCCAGAAGAAGGAGAGCTGTTTTTCGATCAGTTTTTCGAAGATTTCATGCTTTTGCTGGTCGAAACGCGCAACGTTTACCGATTGGCCGAAGAACATCGGCTCTTGCAGCTGGTCGTTTTTGGTCTGAGAAAAAGTGGTGTAAGCCATAAGCCTGAATCCATCGTAACGTGGCTAAATGAAGGGGCCGGAAAATTCCGGCCCGCTAGGTCAAACTTTAGATCTTGCAGGCGCCGCTTTCGCAGTCGTCATCGCCGGCCTTGGCAGGCTGCAAATCTTCCTGGGCGTCTTCCGCGCCGTCGCGGGTGTTTTGGTAGTACAGCGTTTTCACGCCGAACTTGTAGGTGGTGAGCAGGTCTTTCAACAGCTGCTTCATCGGCACCTTGCCGCCCGGGAAGCGGGTCGGATCGTAGTTGGTGTTGGCCGAAATCGACTGGTCGATGAATTTCTGCATCAGCCCCACCAGCTGCAGATAGCCGTCGTTGCTCGGCATTTCCCACAGCAGCTCGTAGTTGTCTTTCAGACGCTCATACTCCGGCACCACCTGGCGCAGGATGCCGTCTTTCGACGCCTTGATGCTGATGTGGCCGCGCGGCGGCTCGATGCCGTTGGTGGCGTTGGAAATCTGCGAAGAGGTTTCCGACGGCATCAGGGCGGACAGCGTCGAGTTGCGCAGACCGGTTTCCTGGATCTCTTTACGCAGGGTTTCCCAGTCGTAGTGCAGCGGTTCGTTGCAGATCGCATCCAGGTCTTTCTTGTAGGTGTCGATCGGCAGGATACCCTGCGAATAGGTGGTTTCTTTGAACCACGGGCAAGCGCCTTGTTCCTGAGCCAGGCGGTTGGAGGCTTTCAGCAGGTAGTACTGAATGGCTTCGAACGTTTTGTGGGTCAGGTTGTTGGCGCTGCCATCGGAGTAGCGCACGCCGTTCTTCGCCAGGTAATAGGCGAAGTTGATCACGCCAATGCCCAGGGTGCGACGCCCCATCGCGCCACGGTGCGCGGCCTTGATCGGATAATCCTGATAATCCAGTAGGGCGTCGAGTGAACGCACCGCCAGGGTCGCCAGCTCTTCCAGATCGTCCAGGCTGTCGATCGCGCCCAGGTTGAAGGCGGACAGGGTGCACAGCGCAATTTCGCCGTTCTCGTCGTTGACGTCTTCCAGCGGCTTGGTCGGCAGGGCGATTTCCAGGCACAGGTTGGACTGACGCACCGGCGCGATCTGCGGATCGAACGGGCTGTGGGTGTTGCAGTGGTCGACGTTCTGGATGTAGATGCGGCCGGTAGAGGCGCGCTCTTGCATCATCAGCGAGAACAGCTCAACCGCTTTCACGCGCTTCTGGCGAATGCTGTCGTCTTTTTCGTACTGGGTGTACAGGCGCTCGAATTCGTCCTGATCGGCGAAGAATGCGTCATACAGCCCCGGCACGTCGGACGGGCTGAACAGGGTGATGTCTTCGCCCTTGATCAGACGCTGGTACATCAGGCGGTTCAGCTGCACGCCGTAGTCCATGTGACGCACGCGGTTACCTTCAACGCCGCGGTTGTTTTTCAGCACCAGCAGGCTTTCCACTTCCAGGTGCCACATCGGGTAGAACAGCGTTGCCGCGCCACCGCGCACGCCGCCCTGCGAGCATGATTTGACGGCGGTCTGGAAATGTTTGTAGAACGGAATGCAACCGGTATGGAAAGCTTCCCCGCCACGGATCGGGCTGCCCAGCGCGCGGATGCGGCCGGCGTTGATGCCGATACCGGCGCGTTGCGAAACGTATTTCACAATGGCGCTGGAGGTGGCGTTGATGGAGTCCAGGCTGTCGCCGCACTCGATCAGCACGCAGGAGCTGAACTGACGGGTTGGGGTGCGCACGCCGGACATGATCGGCGTTGGCAGCGAAATCTTGAAGGTGGAAATCGCGTCGTAGAAACGTTTGACGTAGTCCAGACGAGTTTCACGCGGGTAGTTGGAGAACAGGCAAGCGGACACCAACATGTACAGGAACTGGGCGCTTTCGTAAATCTCGCCGCTGACGCGGTTCTGCACCAGATACTTGCCTTCCAGCTGCTTGACGGCGGCATAAGAGAAGTTCATGTCGCGCCAGTGATCGATAAAGGAGTCCATCTGCTCGAACTCTTCAGCGCTGTAGTCTTCCAGCAGATGTTTATCGTATTTGCCCATCTCGACCATGCGCATCACGTGAGCGTGCAGCTTCGGCGGCTCGAATTGGCCGTAAGCCTTTTTGCGCAGGTGGAAGATCGCCAGGCGAGCGGCCAGGTACTGATAGTCCGGCGCATCGCGGGAGATCAGATCGGCAGCGGCTTTGATGATGGTTTCGTGAATATCGGCGGTTTTGATGCCGTCATAAAACTGAATGTGGGAACGCAACTCTACTTGAGAAACCGAGACGTTGTGCAATCCTTCTGCGGCCCAATCGATGACCCGGTGGATTTTGTCGAGGTTGATGCGCTCTTTACGGCCATCGCGTTTAGTTACAAGCAGACTTTGGTTCATGTGGTGTTTTACCTGTCCGTATGGTGCCCCTAAGCAGAAGTGTAGTCGCTCTGCTCAGTATGTAAACACTATATATAGGGGTTGTATGTCGGTGAGGTAACAAGATAGTGAGAAAAAACGGCGTTTGCAAGTGAACAAAACCGGCCTAATTTGTGGATAACTTGGGGGTGAAATGTAACTTGCCGTTCGCAGTGCGCGCCGTGACTGGCGCGACAAGCTTGTCAATAAGCGAGATCAGATTTTACTGAAAAACTGAAAAAACCGATCGTTTGGCGCTTTATTAAACGTTAGAAAAAAACGGCATATTGATCTGATTTAATATTCTAAAAAACTGTCTACAACCACGATTTTGATCGAAGTCGCGGAAATTAGGTATTTTTCCTAACAGCGCGTTGGCGCCGAACCCCGATAACGCAGGGCCGGCGCGGTTTACAGCGGTCAGCCTTCGTGCTGGGTGTGCACCATGTAGTTCACGTCAACGTTGCGCCCAAGCTTGAAATGATCGGTGATCGGGTTGTAATGCAGGCCGATCATGTGCTTTTCGCGCAGCGGCGTGCCGTCGACCCAGCCGATCAGTTCGGAAGGGCGAATAAACTTCTTATGATCGTGGGTGCCCTGCGGCACCATCTTCAGCACGTACTCCGCGCCGATCACCGCCATTAGCCAGGCTTTGGTGTTGCGGTTGATGGTGGAAAAGAACACGTGGCCGCCCGGTTTCACCAGTTGGGCGCAGGCGCGCACCACCGAGGCCGGATCGGGCACGTGCTCCAGCATCTCCATGCAGGTGACCACGTCGTAGCGCTGCGGGTTGGCCTGAGCGTGGCTTTCCACCGTCTCCTGCACATAGGTGACGTCCATGCCGCTTTCCAGCGCGTGCAGCCGGGCGACCTGCAGCGGCTCCGCGCCCATGTCCAGCCCGGTTACCTTGGCGCCTTCGCGCGCCATGCTCTCCGCCAGAATGCCGCCGCCGCAGCCCACGTCGAGCACCTGCTTGTCAAAAATGCCGCCGGCGCGCTGCATGATGTAGTTCAGGCGCAGCGGGTTGATGCGGTGCAGCGGTTTGAACTCGCCTTCCAGATCCCACCAGCGGGAGGCGACGGCCTCGAACTTGGCGATTTCCTGGTGGTCAACGTTTTGCACTCGGCTGGATGATTCTGCGTTCATGGGCTTGTCTGGCTCCTTGTTCTCGTTGCGCGGATTATACATGTTCCGGCGCGGCATCGTCTGTGCCGATGCGTTTTTAGCGCACTTATCTGCACAATTTCCGTGAAACAGCGGCGGTTATTTTCCCGTAAAGCGTGCTTTGTGATATAGTTTTACACCTTTGCCACTATGGCAGCGGGCAGATGAATCATTAGTAGAGGGATAGCAGCTCCATGAGCGACCTTGCCAGAGAAATCACACCGGTAAACATCGAAGACGAGTTGAAAAACTCGTATCTGGACTATGCGATGTCCGTTATTGTCGGACGTGCGCTGCCAGATGTTCGTGATGGACTGAAGCCGGTTCACCGCCGCGTTCTGTACGCGATGAGCGTATTGGGTAACGACTGGAATAAACCATACAAGAAATCGGCCCGTGTCGTCGGGGACGTGATCGGTAAATATCACCCGCACGGTGACAGCGCGGTTTACGACACTATCGTGCGTATGGCTCAGCCGTTTTCACTGCGCTACATGCTGGTGGACGGCCAGGGTAACTTCGGTTCCGTCGACGGCGACTCCGCGGCGGCGATGCGTTATACCGAAGTGCGCATGTCCAAGATTGCTCACGAACTGTTGGCGGATCTGGAAAAAGAAACCGTCGACTTCGTGCCTAACTATGATGGCACCGAGCAGATCCCGGCCGTCATGCCGACCAAGATCCCGAACCTGCTGGTCAACGGCTCGTCGGGCATCGCTGTGGGCATGGCCACCAATATTCCGCCGCACAACCTGGCGGAAGTCGTCAACGGCTGCCTGGCCTATATCGACGATGAAAACATCAGCATCGAAGGGCTGATGGAACACATCCCGGGGCCGGACTTCCCGACGGCGGCGATCATCAACGGCCGCCGCGGCATTGAAGAGGCCTACCGCACCGGGCGCGGGAAAGTCTACCTGCGCGCGCGCGCGGAAGTGGAAGCCGACGCCAAGACCGGGCGCGAAACCATCATCGTTCACGAGATCCCGTATCAGGTGAACAAGGCGCGTCTGATCGAAAAGATCGCCGAGCTGGTGAAAGAAAAACGCGTGGAAGGCATCAGCGCGCTGCGCGACGAGTCCGATAAAGACGGCATGCGCATCGTGATCGAAGTCAAACGCGACGCGGTCGGCGAAGTGGTGCTGAACAACCTGTATGCGCTGACACAACTGCAGGTCACCTTCGGCATCAACATGGTCGCGCTGCATCAGGGGCAGCCTAAGCTGCTGAACCTGAAAGACATCCTCGAAGCCTTCGTGCGCCACCGCCGCGAAGTGGTCACCCGCCGCACCATCTTCGAACTGCGCAAGGCCCGCGACCGCGCCCATATTCTGGAAGCGCTGGCTATCGCGCTGGCCAACATCGACCCGATTATCGAGCTGATTCGCCGTGCGCCGACCCCGGCGGAAGCGAAAGTCGCGCTGGTGGCGCAGCCGTGGGATCTGGGCAACGTCAGCGCCATGCTGGAGCGCGCCGGTGACGATGCCGCCCGCCCTGAGTGGCTGGAGCCGGAGTTCGGTATCCGCGACGGCAAGTACTACCTGACCGAGCAGCAGGCTCAGGCGATTCTGGATCTGCGCCTGCAGAAACTGACCGGCCTGGAGCACGAGAAGCTGCTGGACGAATATAAAGAACTGCTCAACTTTATCGCCGAGCTGATCTTTATTCTGGAAAGCCCAGAGCGCCTGATGGAAGTGATCCGCGAAGAGCTGGTGGCGGTCAAAGAGCTGTACAACGACGGCCGTCGCACCGAGATCACCGCCAATACTTCCGACATCAACATCGAAGACCTGATCAACCAGGAAGACGTGGTGGTGACCCTGTCTCACCAGGGGTACGTGAAGTATCAGCCGCTGTCCGACTATGAAGCGCAGCGCCGCGGCGGCAAAGGCAAGTCCGCCGCGCGTATTAAAGAAGAAGACTTTATCGATCGCCTGCTGGTGGCCAACACCCACGATACGATCCTGTGCTTCTCCAGCCGTGGCCGCCTGTATTGGATGAAGGTGTACCAACTGCCTGAAGCCAGCCGCGGCGCGCGCGGTCGCCCGATCGTCAACCTGCTGCCGCTGGAAGCCGATGAGCGTATCACCGCCATTCTGCCGGTGCGCGAGTATGAAGAAGGGCGCCACGTGTTCATGGCCACCGCCAGCGGTACCGTGAAGAAAACCGCGCTGACCGAGTTCAGCCGTCCGCGCAGCGCCGGCATCATCGCCGTCAACCTCAACGAGGGCGACGAGCTGATCGGTGTCGATCTGACCGACGGCAGCAACGAAGTGATGCTGTTCTCCGCCAACGGTAAAGTGGTGCGCTTCCCGGAAACGCAGGTGCGTTCGATGGGCCGTACCGCGACCGGCGTGCGCGGCATCAACCTCGGCGAAGGCGACAGCGTGATCTCACTGATCGTGCCGCGCGGCGAGGGCGACATTCTGACCGTGACGCAAAACGGCTTCGGTAAACGCACCGCGGTGACCGAGTATCCGACCAAGTCACGCGCCACCCAGGGGGTTATCTCCATCAAGGTGAGCGAGCGTAACGGCCAGGTGGTCGGCGCGGTGCAGGTGGAAACCAGCGATCAGATCATGATGATCACCGATGCCGGCACGCTGGTGCGTACCCGCGTTTCGGAAGTCAGCGTGGTCGGTCGTAACACCCAGGGCGTGACGCTGATCCGCACGGCGGAAGACGAAAACGTCGTCGGTCTGCAGCGCGTGGCCGAACCGGTGGAAGACGAAGAGCTGGACAGCCTGGAACCGGGCGCGGAAGCGGTGGAAGAAGACACCACGCCGCTGGACGATGGCGACGACGCGGCTGAGCCGATGGACGACGACAACGTTTAAGCAAGGTGAGGGCGTCGGCATGCCGACACCGTAATGCACTGAGACAAAAGGGCCTGGCAGCGATGCTAGGCCCTTTTTCAGTTATATGGTTTAATTGGCGCACCGAGCCGCCGGCCGCCGCGCCGGCGACAACGCGCGCCGCCACTGACTTTCGTATGGTATCCGATTGAAATATTTAGCCTCTTTTCGAACTACGCTGAAGATATCCCGCTATCTGTTCCGGGTGCTGGCGATTTTGCTGTGGTCGTTGGGAGCGCTGCTCACCACCTTTTATATTCTGAATATCCTGCATCAGAAAGAATCGGACATCCGCCAGGAGTACAACCTCAATTTCGATCAGGCGCAGGGCTACATCCGCCATTCCGCCGACATCATCCGCGACATCAAGTATATGGCGGAGAATCGCCTCAACGGTTCGGTCAGCAGTCTGGACATGTTCAGCGGCGTGTTTCCCGGCAAAGGCAGCCCGCCGCAATTCTTTCCGCTGTACCCGGAGTCCAACTGCGCGCTGAGCACCACCTACCGCAGTTCGCTCGATTCGCTGAGCGGCCTGATCCAGTACTGGAAAGAGAACTTCGTGGCGGCCTACGATCTTAACCGGGTGTTCTTCATCGGCGGCGACAGCCTGTGCATGGCGGAATTCGGCGGCGGCAACGCGAGCGCCAATCGGGAAAACGTGCTGAAGTCCCTGCATGAGCGCATTCTGAAATACCGCAACGCCAAGAATCTGGACAAAGACAACAACCTGTATTGGATCAGCCCCAGCGCGCAGCGGCCCGACATCGGTTATCTGTATGTGCTGACGCCTCTCTATATCGGTAATAAGCTGGAGGCGCTGCTGGGCATCGAGCAAACCGTCCGGCTGGAAGATTTCGTCACCGCCGGCAGCCTGCCGATCGGCGTCACGCTGCTGGATGAGAATAACGAGCCGGTGCTGCGCCTGGCGGACGGCGATCGCTATGCCGCTGCGCTCAACAGCTACCCCGAAGAGCATGCTTACTTCGGTTATGTCGACAACTACCGCGATCTGATCCTGAAAAAAGCGCTGCCGCCTTCATCGCTGAGCATCGTTTATGCGCTGCCGGTGAAAAGCGTGGTGGAACGCTTCAAGATGCTGATCCTCAACGCGCTGTTGCTGAACCTGTTATCGGCTATCGTGCTGTTCACGCTGGCGTGGCTGTTTGAGCGCAAGATGTTCTTGCCGGCGGAGGAGAACGCCTTCCGTCTGGAAGAACACGAGCAGTTCAACCGCAAGATTGTCGCCTCGGCGCCGGTGGGCATCTGCATCCTGCGTATCAGCGACGGCACCAATATTCTGAGTAACGAACTGGCGCACAACTACATCAACCTGTTGACCCACGAAGATCGCGATCGCATTACGCGCATCATTTGCGAACAGCAGGCGAATTTCGTCGATGTGATGACCAGCAACAATAACAACCTGCAGATCAGCTTTGTCCACTCGCGCTACCGTAACGAAGAGGTGGCGATCTGCGTACTGGTGGACGTCAGCGCGCGCGTGAAGATGGAAGAGTCGCTGCAGGAGATGGCGGCGGCGGCGGAGCAGGCCAGTCAGTCCAAATCGATGTTCCTGGCCACCGTCAGCCATGAGTTGCGCACGCCGCTGTACGGCATTATCGGCAACCTCGATCTGCTGCAAACCAAGGCGCTGCCGCAAGGGGTCGATCGGCTGGTCAACGCGATGAACAACTCTTCCGGCCTGCTGCTGAAAATCATCAGCGATATTCTCGATTTCTCCAAAATCGAGTCCGAGCAACTGAAGATCGAACCGCGCGAGTTCTCTTGCCTGGAGGTGATTACCCATATCGCCGGCAACTATTTGCCGCTGGTGGTGAAGAAACGTCTGGGGCTGTACTGCTTTATCGAACAGAACGTGCCGGAGCGCATTTTCGGCGATCCGGTGCGGCTGCAGCAGGTGCTCTCCAACCTGGTGAACAACGCCATCAAGTTCACCGATACCGGCTGTATCGTGCTGCAGGTCCGCACCCGCGGCAGCTACCTGGAATTCAGCGTGCGCGATACCGGCGTCGGTATCCCGGAGAAGGAGATCTCGCGCCTGTTCGATCCGTTCTTCCAGGTGGGGACCGGCGTGCAGCGCCATTTCCAGGGAACCGGTTTGGGGCTGGCGATCTGCGAAAAATTGGTCAACCTGATGGACGGCGATGTTTACGTCGAATCCGAACCGGGGTTGGGCAGCTTGTTCAGCATTCGCATTCCATTGTTTAACGCCCAGTTTCCGATCCCGCAGGCCAGCGATACCTGGCAGGGCCGGCGGCTGTGGTTGGATATCCGCAATCAGCGCCTGGAAAGCTACCTGATGGCGATCCTGGGCGGCTACGGCGCCGATATCAAGCGCTATGACGGGCAGGAGACCGCTGCCGGCGAGGTCTTGCTCAGCGATTACCCGCTGATGCTGGACATGCCGCTGCTGGCTCAGATCCAATTCTCCACCGAACATATCGGCCCATCGCAGGAAACCCGGCCGGGCTATTGGATGCACAGCACCTCTACGCCGCGTGAAACGCTGACCTTAATCAACCGGTTATTTGGCGTCGGCAACGGCGCGGCAGAGGCGCTGGTACAGCTGCCGGTGCCCGCCAAGGCCAGTGCGGCGGACAACGGCGATATTCATCTGCTGGTGGTTGACGATCATCCGATCAACCGTCGCCTGCTGTCCGATCAGTTGGGGTCGCTGGGGTATCAGGTGGTGACCGCCAACGACGGCGTCGATGCGCTCGGCGTGCTGAAACAGCATCACGTCGATATTGTGCTGACCGACGTCAATATGCCGAATATGGACGGTTATCGCCTGACGCAGGCCTTGCGGCAGATGCAATTCAGTGCGCCGGTGATTGGCGTGACGGCGAACGCGTTGGCGGAAGAGAAACAGCGCTGCCTCGAGGCGGGCATGGATAATTGCCTGTCGAAGCCGGTTACGCTGGAGACGCTGGAGCAGACGCTGGCATATTACAGCCAACGGGTACGCTACAACCGCAGCGAGGTCTGAAAAGCAAACAGGCACGGCGGATGCCGTGCCTGTTTGGCGTTAACCTGCCGTGAGGCGGGCTTTAGTCTTTGTCCAACGGCGTCATGCTGACGGACGAGAGGTAGTTGAGCAGGGCAATGTCGTTCTCGACGCCCAGCTTCATCATCGCCGATTTCTTCTGGCTGCTGATGGTTTTGATGCTGCGGTTGAGTTTCTTGGCGATTTCGGTCACCAGGAAACCTTCGGCGAACAGACGCAGCACTTCACTCTCTTTCGGCGACAGGCGTTTGTCGCCATAGCCGCTGGCGCTGATCTTCTCCAGCAGTTTGGAGACGCTTTCCGGCGTGAACTTCTTGCCTTTTTGCAGGGCGGCCAGCGCCTTCGGCAGATCGGTCGGCGCGCCTTGTTTCAGCACGATGCCTTCGATATCCAGATCCAATACCGCGCTCAGGATCGCCGGGTTGTTGTTCATGGTCAGCACGATGATCGACAACTGCGGATAATGACGCTTGATGTATTTAATCAGCGTGATACCGTCGCCATATTTGTCACCCGGCATCGACAGATCGGTGATCAGCACGTTGGCGTCCAGCTTGGACAGATTGTTGATCAGTGCGGTTGAGTCTTCGAACTCCCCAACGACATTCACCCATTCAATTTGCTCAAGTGACTTCCGGATGCCAAACAGTACGATAGGATGGTCATCAGCAATAATTACGTTCAGGTTATTCATGTTGTTGGCTACCTTGCTTCAGCAGTCTGCTGACGAAAAAATCAATCTGACTGATGTTATTCTCGATCTCGGGCGCATCACCTTCTGCGATGCGCTGTTCTAACGATTCGCACAGCTGCTTGCCGGGAAGCAGATTTAACATGGCAAACACGCCTTTCAGGCGGTGTGCGGTTTGTGACAGCGCATTGAAATCACTGCTGCCCGCCTCAGTATACAGTTTTTTGACATCGTCGGGTACTGTATCGACAAACAGCCCATAGTAATCACTTGATTTCAATTGTTTTTCATAGAGTTGGATATCTTCTGAGCTCAATGAAAGCGTGCTTTCTTCCTGTTCCAGCGCGGCCATTTGCTGTTCGATCAGCATCAGCACGGCGTCGATTAATGCGCCGTTCAGATTATAGTTCACCCGAATGTAGCGTTTATCCAGCGCTTGCCAGCCCGGCTCATCGGTCGCTAGCAACAGGGTGTAATCATCGGCGCGCTGCGGGTTGTCGGTCAGCAGCACGTCATAATCGCGGTTGACCGCGCGATCTTCGGAGACGAGGCAGTCGGCGCCGTAGGCCTGCAGCAGACGGGTCACGATGCCGCGCACTTCATCCGACGTGACGTCCAGCAAGGCGGTGACGCCGTCGAGCAGCTTTTCCTGCTCCTGCGGCTCTTTTTTCTCCATCTCCATGGCGACGCGAATGGTGTAGCGAGTGCCGATATCCACCTTGCTGCGAATGTCCAACTGGCCGTTAAGCTTCTTGCACAGCTGATTGCACAGGAAGAAAGTGAGGCCGGAACCGTGGTTGAAGCGGTCCACCAGCGTCTGGCTGAGGAACGGATAGTTAAGGTTGCTGATCTCTTCGTTGGAGATGCCGGAGCCGGTGTCGTTGATTTGGAAAATCAGGCGGTCAGGGTGCCCGGGCTCATGGTCGATAACCAGAGAAACCTTGCCGCAGGCGGTGGTGATAATGGCGTAATGCACCAGCAGCGAGATCACCTTGCGCAGCGCGTTGGCGTCGCCGATATAGTTCTGCTCGACGTCCAGCTGGAAATGCTTGAACAGCGCCAGCCCCTTTTGATTGAGGGCGGGCAGGGCTTCCAGCAGCAACTCGTCGATCATCGCCGCCGGGTTGAACGGCTCGCGCGTCGGTTGCCAGTCCTGGGTTTCCAGCCGCGTCAGCAGAGTGATGTTATCGATCAATCCCAGCACCGACGACGACGCCGCCGTCAGTTGGCCCAGCAGCGCCTGCTGTTGTTCCTCATCCGGCTGGTTGCGCAGGCTGTCGACCAGATCGTGCATCTGGCGTACCGGCTGATTCAGTTCGATGCCCAGGTTGTGCAACATCAGTTTGCGCGCCTGCACGTTCTTGTCGTATTCGCGCCGCGCCTGCTGCAGCCGCTTATTCACCATCACCTCTTTATCCTGATCGTGCATCAGGAACAGGTAGGTGTCCGGCGACAGCTGGCTGCGGAAAATGCGGATTTCATACACCTCGTTGTTGACCGTCGCCTGGATCACCCCGTGATGCTGTTCGGCCATATGGGCGATCTTTTGCAGGCTGAGGTGCGGCAGCAGATGCTCGGCGATTTTGTTGCTGGCGATCACCGTATTGTTGGCGAAGCTGTAGACCAGCAGACCGGAGGGCAGGCTGGAGACGATCTCCTGATTCAGCGCGCGCTCGGCCTCCAGCTCTACCGCCATGTTTTCGCTCGGGCGAATGTACTGGCGGCGGATAAAGTAGATGCTCAGCATCGACAGCGCCAGCAGCAGCAAGTTGACTGCGATCAGCCAAATATTGTTGCGCAGCAGATCGATGGCCAGATTGATGGCCGAAACGCGATACATCACCTTCAGCGGCGCATTGGGCAGAGCGGCGCTGAACTCCACCCAGCCGCCGCTCATCGTCGCATGGGTACCCAGGACGGTTTCCGCCGGGATGGCGCTATCGTCGAGATCGACATCGTCCGGCAGCAGCAGGAAATTGGCGCGGGCCAGATTGGCCGGAATGATGTCGTTGATTGGCAAATCGAAGGCGATCACCGTCGCCAGATGCCCCGGCTGATTGAAAGTGGTGCGAATCGAGAACGAATAGGCGTTCTGGAAGCGCTGCTTGCGCAGGTCGGAAAAGCTCTCGCGTTCGTCGAGCATATTGGCCTGTTGCAGCATCTCGGCGCGGCGTTCGTCCGCCGAGGTGGTCAGGTAGCTTTCCCGAAAGCGCGAAGCCAGCTCTTTGAGCGGCTGGGTGGTGATCAGGCTGAGGCTATTGTCCTGACCATTGAGGTAATACATGGCGTAGTTCTCGGTCTTGGCGCCCCAGCGGGTGTCCAGGTAGTCCGAGATGTTGGCGATCATCGCCAGCGTGTTTTCGTCATGGCTGCCGAAGATCACCGCGTCGGTTTTCTTGTGCGGTTTCTCGACATAATAGACATCGGGCCGCAGGCGGGTTTCCTGCAAACCGGGATCGACATTCTGTGCCGGCGCATTGCCGAATTTGTCATAGACCTGATAGGTCATATAGCGGTAGGCATCGATACGCTTTTGCAGCGAACCGGCGATGCTGTTCAGCGTGTACTTCTTTTCCGCCAGCCAGGCGTTGGTGTAGTTGTAGCCATACAGGCCGATGCCGATCGTCAGCAGTACGATAAACAGCAGGAAGCAGCGGGTAATGTTGCTGGAGCTTATGGTCAATTGTTTATTTTGCATAGTGGCTGCGCATTCCTGAATCAGCGAGTGACGGCCCTGGCGCTGGCGGCCACCGCCAACAGCAGAGCGGCTACGCAAGCGAAGGCCACCGTCAGGCTGGAAAACTGAGCGACAAAGCCGATCAGCGCCGGGCCGGCCAGAATACCGGCATAGCCGACGGTGGTGACGGAGGCGATCGCCAAGTTGGCCGGCATGTCGCGCTGGTTGCCTGCGGCGCTGAACAGGATCGGCACGACGTTCGAGGCGCCCAGGCCGACCAGCATGAAACCGACCAGCGAAACGGTAGCGTGATTGAAGGCGATGGCCAGGCTCAGGCCGAGAGCGGCACACAGGCTGCCCAGCAGCAGCACCCGGTAGCGGCCCAGCGAGTTCACCACCCGATCGCCATTGAGCCGGCCGAGCGTCATGGTGATGGAAAACAGCGCATAGCCCAGACCGGCCTGGCTGTGTTCGACGCCGCGCAATGTGGTGAGAAACAGCGCGCTCCAGTCGAGCATCGATCCTTCCGCCAAAAACATGATAAAGCACAAAATGCCGATGAACATCACCCAGCCGCGCGGCAAGACGAACATCGGCCCGCCGTCATCGGCGCCGCTCTCACGCAGCAGATGGCGGCTGGCCAGCGTCAGCAGCGCGATCACCGCCAGCACGGTGAGCAGGGTGGATTGCAGCGGCGTCAGCCCCAGCCACAGCAGCGCGCTGACGCCGCCGGCGCCGGCAATGCCGCCGATGCTGAAGAAACCGTGAAAACCGGACATCATCGCCTTGCCGCTGGCGCGTTCGACGATCACCGCCTGCACGTTCATCGCTACGTCGATCATGCCGATCGCCGCGCCGAACAGCAGCAGCGCCGCGGCCATGCCGCCGAGGGAGTCCATCAGCGCCAACAGCGGCAGATCGATGCACAACCCGAGCCCGGCCATCAGGATCACCGCACGGCAACCCAGTTTGCCGGTCAGGAAACCGGTCAGCGGCATCGCCAACATGGAGCCGGCGCCGATACAGAGCAGCAACAGGCCGAGCGAGCCGTCATCGATACCGATGCGCGCTTTGGCGAAGGGGACCAGCGGCGCCCAGGCGGCCATGCCGAGACCGGCGACGAAAAAGGCCAGACGGGTGGCGATCTGTTGAGGAACGCCGGGCGTTTGCTGTTCATTGCACAAGGTGGCTGTCATGTAAGCGTCAGGATCTTGGGTCAAAAGAATGGTGAAAGTTACTGACAGTTTTTATCACAATCCGCGATCCGGGTCGAAAATATTCGTGCCGGACACATCCCTGGCACCGCCTCTGCGCACCAGCCACAGCGCGATAGCCTGGACAATATAGTCCTTTTGCTGTTCGTCCAGTGCGACGCCCTGCGGTATGCCGTGCCACTTTTCCAGACAGCCGCGGCAGCAGGTGGCAGTGGCGTGCTGGGCGACGAACACCGGGTGGCCACGCATCGGGGTTTGCTTGCCGTCGTTTTTAGGATGGGCGGCGGCCAGGCGGCGGTCGATAAAATCGCGGGCATGGCTGAGGATCAGCGGCAATCCCTTACCCTCGAGATAAGTCTGGTCCTTGGCATTTAAACGGAAGCGAGCGCGGAAGGGGGAACTTTGCAGCCGCCGCCACAGCACGTCGGGTTGAAAGGGCATCATGAATTTTACTCGCTGAAGGTGCGCTTTTTTCAGATTACCAGAACTGAATCTCTGCGGCTAATTGTGCCTGCGGCGGGAAATAATCGATGAGATAAAGCACGAAATGAAAAGCAAGTTCAATTTGTAGACCAAAATAAGGAAAAAGATTAGCAATTAGTGCGAAAGTAAATTAATGAAACTATATCATTAGGTTATTTATTTGCGTGCTATTTGTACGGGCTGAAATTGTGAGGAAAGTAGGGCGGAAAATAAAAAACCGGCCAGAAGCCGGTTAAAGGAATGCAGAAATTATCTTCGGATAATGAAGGTAATAATGAAAATAATGATGATAGCGAGGTGATTATAGCGGCTGCGCGTGGTTCGCGTTTTGGCACAATGTGCTTATTGTCTCGCTCAATTGTATGGTTGGCTTTTTTTTCTTAAAGATATGTATAACTACATGATTTTTTATCAATTAGTCTATTTTTTATCTTTAAGTGCTTTATTTTGTTTGTCGGTAATGTTTTGTGAAAGTTCGCGCGTATTTACATTTTGAAACCTTTATTAATTACAATGAAACACTATCGGATACTTGGTATCATTTTCTTTCTGGATTAATATAACCCTTGTTACCAGAATGGTAATGCACAGTCGTGCTAATAATGCTCGAAAAGGGCAGTGGCCGTAGCTCGACATAATTAACGAGGATAATAACGATGAAACTTCGAGTACTCTCTCTGATGGTACCCGCACTGCTGGTTGCAGGCACAGCAGGCGCGGCGGAAATCTACAACAAAGACGGTAATAAACTGGATTTGTACGGTAAAGTAAACGGGCTTCACTATTTCTCCAGCAACAACGGCGTGGACGGCGATCAGTCTTATATGCGTTTTGGCCTGCGCGGCGAAACGCAAATCAGCGATCAGCTGACCGGTTACGGCCAGTGGGAATATCAGGCGAACCTGAACCACGCTGAAAGCCAGGACAACAAGAACTTCACCCGTTACGGCTTCGCCGGTCTGAAATTCGGCGACTACGGCTCCTTCGACTACGGCCGTAACACCGGCGTGCTGTACGACGTCGCGGCGTATACCGACTTGCAGCCTGAGTTCGACGGTATGACCTACGGCGCCGACCAGTTCATGTTCCAGCGTTCCAGCGGCCTGGCGACCTACCGTAACAACGACTTCTTCGGTCTGGTTGACGGCTTGAACTTCGCCCTGCAGTACCAGGGTAAAAACGGCAACGGCGAAGAGACCAACAACGGTCGTGACGTTCTGGGCCAAAACGGCGAAGGCTACGGCATGTCCATGAGCTATGACATGGGCTACGGCATCAGCGCGGCGGGCGCCTTCTTTAACTCTCGCCGCACCAGCGAGCAGAACGGCGGTAACGGTCACCAGAACATCATGGGCCGCGGCGATAAGGCGGAAGGCTACTCCGGCGGTCTGAAATATGACGCCAACGATGTCTACCTGGCGGTGATGTTCACCCAGTCCTATAACGCGGCGCGTTTCGGCAGCTCCGACAGCAGCGTTTACGGCTACGCCAATAAGGCGCAGAGCTTCGAAGCCTATGCGCACTACCAGTTCGACTTCGGTCTGCGTCCGTTCGTGGGCTATAACCAGACCAAAGGTAAAGACCTGGGCCGCGCCGGCAACGGCAAGGACTACGGCGATCAAGACCTGGTCAAATTCGTCGACCTGGGTGCGACCTACTTCTTCAACAAAAACATGTCTACCTATGTTGATTACAAAATCAACCTGGTGGACAACAACGATTTCACCGACGCTGCCGGCATCAACACCGACAACGTGGTTGCCGTGGGCCTGGTTTACCAGTTCTAAGCACCAGCGTGTGAATCACACAGCGCGGCCTTCGGGCCGCGTTTTTTTTGCTGGTAAAAAGCACGGATTGATCCGTTGTCGGCTCGGGAAGCGCTTCGGCTCGCCTCCGTTCGACCTACGCTGTCAGAACGGAAAACAGAGCGGAGGCTATTATGGAACTCAAAATCGACAGGGTGATAGAAACGGTGCTGTACGTCAGCGATATTGAACGCGCGGACGCGTTTTACCGGGAGGTGCTGAAGCTGCCGACGATGGCCGCCAACGAACGGTTTCGCGCCTACAACGTCGGCGATCGAAGCGTACTGTTGTTGTTTATCGAAGGTGATTCGCTGCGCGGGGCGCACTATCCGACCGGGTTTATTCCTGCGCACGATGGCGTGGGGCCGGCGCATATCGGGCTGGCGGTGGCGAAAGAGCAACTGCCGCACTGGGAACGGCATCTGGTGGCCAACGGCGTGGAGATTGAGGGGCGGATGCGCTGGGAACACGGCGGGGAGAGCATTTATTTTCGCGATCCCGACGCCCATCTGTTGGAACTGGTGACGCCGGGCATTTGGGCCAACTACTGATCGAACCCGCCTTGCGCCAACATGTCCAATGCGGCATTCAGCACCTGCAGCGCGGCCTGCGGTTGCCGCTCTATCTGCACTCTGACGATGGCGCCGTCGATCAGCATCGCCAGCATTGCCGCCCGCTGTTCCCGCTGTGGGCCGGCGGGCAGGTGACGCGCCAGTTCATCCGCCATTTGCCGTTTATGTCGGCCGGCGATTTGCAGGCTTTCCGGCAGCAGATCGGCGATTTCCACCGCAGTATTGATAAACGCGCAGCCGCGAAAGCGCGGATCGTCGAACCATTCCGCCAGGCAGGGCGCCAGCGCCGGCAGCAACCCGCCGGTTTGTGCCACATGGCGATCCAGCGCAGTGCTGAACCAGGTGAGCCACTGCTGGTGGCGATAGGCCAAAAACGCCGTAATCAAATCGTTCTTGCTGGGAAAGTGGCGGTAAAACGTCACTTTAGTGACACCTGATTCTTTGATGATGCGATCGATGCCGGTGGCGCGGATCCCTTCCTGATAAAACAGATCGTGAGCCGTCAACAGGATGCGCTGGCGGGCGGGTAAGGTATTGCGATCGGCGGTCATCATTTTCTCCCAGGCTATTTTCGAGTGATTGTAGACAACTCTGTCTACATGCGCTAGCGTAATAATGTAGACAGAGTTGTCTACATTATTGCGCAGGAGATGATCATGAGCATTAAACCCCCATTGCCGCCTTTCACCCGTGAATCGGCCAGCGAAAAAGTGCGGTTGGCGGAGGATGCCTGGAACAGCCGCGATCCTGAGCGGGTGTCACAGGTCTATTCTCTCGATACCCATTGGCGTAATCGCGCAGAGTTTGTCGACGGCCGCGCGGCGGTGGTCGCATTTTTGCAACGCAAGTGGGCGAAAGAGCTGGAGTATCGGCTGATTAAGGAACTGTGGGCGTTTGACGGCGCGCGCATCGCGGTGCGTTTCGCCTATGAGTGGCGCGACGATTCTGGCAACTGGTATCGCAGCTTCGGCAACGAAAACTGGGAGTTCAATCAGGAAGGGTTGATGAACAACCGCCATGCCTGCATCAACGACATGCCGATTCGCGAACAGGATCGGCGTTTTCATTGGCCGCTCGGTCGGCGCCCGGACGATGTCCCGGCGCTGAGCGATTTCGGTTTTTGAATCCGATGTCGCCCCGTACTGGCCGATAGCGAGAAAAACCGCACCGATCGACAAACGGGAATTTGTAGAAAAGCCTTTCCACTTCTAGACTTAGGGGACAACAAACGTACTCCAAGAGGACAAGCTATGACGAAGAAGTTGGTTTTGGCCGTCGGCACTGCCGCGGTATTTTCCATTCTTGCCGGCTGCACCGCCTATGACCGCGCAACCAGCTATGTCAATGAGCCGGTGGTCAGCGATGTCAAAGTAGGGATGACCAAGCAGCAGGTGCGGGCGATTGCCGGTCCGCCGTCGACCACCGCCACGCTGATTCATGCGCAAGGCACCTGCGATACCTATGCGGTCGCGCCGCGCGATGGCAAGGTGCAAACGTACTTTGTCAGCTACAACGACACGGGCCATGTCATGAACAAGGGCTATCAAACCTGTTCAGACTACGATTCGCAGCCGAAGTAATCGCGTTTCAGCCGAACATAAAAGCCTCGCTTTTGCGGGGCTTTTCATTTTTTAAGCGTTTAAGGCCTGAAGTTTAGGCAACTGCACCGCCAATGCCATTTTTTTGCATCAAAATGATAGACATTTCATAACGGTATCGCTAATATCAGCGCCCATTGGAAGGATGGCCGAGTGGTTTAAGGCAACGGTCTTGAAAACCGTCGAGTGTAACAGCTCCCAGAGTTCGAATCTCTGTCCTTCCGCCAAATTCAGCCGGCTTAGCTCAGTAGGTAGAGCAACTGACTTGTAATCAGTAGGTCACCAGTTCGATTCCGGTAGCCGGCACCATGACAGAGGCCCCAGCAGCGATGCTGGGGCTTTTTGTTATGGTACTTGTGCGCTGGAAAAGTGCACACTGCACGCTTCGAATAGCGTCGATATTAACACTAACCAACCGATAACCGGATGGGGGAGGCACCGCGTCAAGCCCATTAATCAAGGGCTGAGCGTTTGCTGTATTCTGGCGGGAAAATAGCCGGTTGAGGAGCCCAGCGATCAGGTTGGGTTTATATATCAGTGACCAGCCACTGATCCGCTTCTTCGAACATCTCTTCCAACATTCGGTTCAGCTTCTCACGATCGCTTTTACTGGCGTCGGAGTTCAGGCCGTTGGCCTGCATCGGTTTCACGCGCACGTCAGCTTCCGGGAACAGCGCATGCACACGTTTTTCCAGCTCGTTGCGAATAATCTCGGCGGCGTTGGGCAGCCCAGCGACGTTGCGTTTGTCGTACACCAATTCTACAAACATGACTCACCTGTAAACACTGAATTAATGTACAGTATTCTGGCCTGAGGAAGGCCGGTTGGCAAGAGGGTGCGCGGAATTTTGCATGATGCGTTCATTCGTGCGCGGCGTGCGGTAACCCCTGCAACTGAATCACTAATTCCGCCAGGCTGGCGGCTTGCATTTTCTCCATCACTTTCGCCCGGTGAACCTCTACGGTGCGCAGGGCGATATTCAACCGCTCCGCCATTTCCCTGTTCATCATGCCTCGCACCACCAGCTGCGCGATGTCGCGTTCTTTCGGCGTGAGCGTGCGGTAGCGGCCGCAAGTTTCATGGCGTCGCCAGGCTTTGGCCGAGACCTGCCGCGCCCGTTCCAGGGCGGCGATCAGCGGTTCAGCGGCGATCGGTTTTTGCAGGAAGTCCACCGCGCCGTACTTCATCTGCTCCACCGCCATCGGCACGTCGCCATGGCCGGACAGGAACACCACCGCCAGCGTGCCGCCGCGGCGGCGCAGCTCCCCGTAAACCTGGTGGCCATCGAACTTCGGCATCCGCATGTCCAGCAAGACGATCCCGGTCTGAAACAGATCGGCCTGCGCCAAAAAGTCGGTGCTGTCATTCCAGCACTGTACGTCGTGGCCGAGGCTGGTCAGCAAAAAACGGCAGGCGTCGGTGACGGCGACGTCATCATCCACCAGATGAATTAGCGACATGGTTTTCCTCATCGTTAAATATGAAATGCAGGGTGACGCATAGCCCATTGTGGCTGTCGGGGGCGGGGCGGTTAGCCAGTTGGATCTCGCCGTCGCCATAGCGGGCCAGGCGGCGGCAAATAGCCAACCCCAGCCCCATGCCACCGGCCTTGGTGGTGTTGAAGGGGCGGAAAGCCTGCTCCAGCCCGGCCGCGCTCATCCCGCCCGCGTTGTCCTGCAAATGCACATCGAGCGCCCGTTCGCGCTCGTCGGCGGAAAGCCAGACGGCGTTGGCGCCGGCCTGCGCCGCGTTCAGCAGCAGGTTCGCCAGCAGCTGTTCCAGCAGCGCCGGCGGCAGGGTTAGCGTCAGCGAAGGTGCCACGTTGTTGAACAGTTTCAGGTCGGGGTAGCGTTGCGTCAGGTGCAGCAGTGCCCACACCCGCTCGGCGGTTTCGTTTATCGAGATGGGGCGCCAGCTCGCCTTGTCTACCTTCTCGGTGGGGGGCTGCACCCACTGGCGCAGGTTATGAATCGTCTCGCCGCCGCGCTGCGCCTGTCGATCAATATTTTCCAGCGGCGTCAGCAGCGGGTGCCCGGCGTCCGTTTTGCGCAGTTGGATCAGGCACCCTTGCGCATAGTGGCGAATGGCTGCCAGCGGCTGGTTGAGCTCATGCGCAAAGCCGGAGGCCATCTCTCCCAGCACGTTCAACTGCCTGGCGTTCTCCAGCGCCTGCTCCTGACGGCGCAGTTGTTCTCCGACATAGAGCAGCTGTCGCCCGCGCCGGCGCACCAGCAGCGCGATCCAGATATGGTTGACGATCAACAGCGCCAGCACCGCCAGCGACAGGCTGACGGCCGTCTGATGCTGGATCAGCCAGCTCTTGATATCCAGCCACAGGTGCCGCTGTTCCGGGTGCTGATTGACGGCGCGCAGCAGCGCTTCCACTGCGCTGGTCGAGGCCGGTGCGCCCCACTGAAAGGGAGACTGCGGCGGTGCGGTCAGCAAGGCTCTTGCCACCGCATCCACCAGTGAGTTATCCAGACCGGGCAGGGCGGCGAACGACCAGTTGGGATAAAGCGGCGTGCTGGTGACGCAGGGAATCGATGTGGGCCGTTGCAGCAGCGGGCGAAAATCCGCCGGGTTGATCAAGCCTTCCCGACCCATTTTCTCCAGCAGACAGACGGGAACGATGGCGGCCTGAATGGCGCGCTCGCGCAACAGATAGAGCAGGGCATCGGCAGGGAAACCGGTAAAGCGCAGGTGAAAATCGCGCTCGGGCCGCATACCGGCATCGCTGAGCGCCTTATAGCCGGTCAGATAGCCGCCGAAGGCCTGCGGATCGATGGCGCCCACCGTTTTGCCCATCAGCGCCTGCGGCGTCGTTATGCCGCTGTCGCGCCGCACCAAAATCACGCTGCCGATGATGTTGCCCGTTGCCCGATCGCCGTTGGCGGCGCGCAACGACGCCAGCCAGCGCAGATGATAGTGGCTGTTCAACTGCACGAACTGCGCCGGATTAGTGACCACGAACTGCACGCTGCCCCGATTGATCGCTTCGCGCATCTGCGCCAGATCGAGCGGCTGCAGGCGGAAGCGTTCACCGCCGACGCTGCCGTTGAGCCTGTCGATCAGCGGCTGCCAGTCACGCGCGGTCGCCGCATCGCCGCGCATCGCCAGCACGCCGACCGACCACTCGCCCGCCTGCGCCGCTATACCCCAGCCGAGACTGAGCAGCAGTAATAACACGACCCTCACGGCCCCTCCTGATGGGTAATCTGCCTGCCGTCACTTGTTTTAGATCAACGTTAGGTCCGGTATGTGGTTAACCACAATAGAGCTGAGCCCAATGTCATTTTTACACTGTAAATCATCGACATTGTTTATTCATCTAACGGGCATCAATAGCGTGATCGGGGTGATGCCCAGGACGTGGGAGAGGCGCATGGATTTCGGTAAACGGCAGTTTTTACAGCGGCTGGGTGTATTGACGGCGGGGGCTTCGCTGATCTCCGTGGCGGAGGCCGGGCTGACGTTAGCACCGACGCGGCGCGAGGGCGATGCGAGCCGCCGTTACGCGATGCTGATCGACCTGCGGCGCTGCGTAGGGTGCCAGGCTTGTACCGTGAGCTGCGCCATTGAAAACCAGACGCCGCACGGGGAGTTTCGCACCACGGTAAACCAGTATCAGGTCAGCCTCGAAGGCGAAGCCGCTGCGACCAACGTGCTGTTGCCCAGGCTGTGCAATCACTGCGACAACCCGCCCTGCGTGCCGGTATGTCCGGTGCAGGCCACCTTTCAGCGCGAGGACGGGATCGTGGTGGTCGACAACAAACGCTGCGTGGGTTGCGCCTATTGCGTACAGGCCTGTCCGTACGATGCCCGTTTTATCAATCACACAACCCAAACGGCGGACAAATGCACCTTTTGCGTGCACCGGCTGGAGGCGGGATTGTTGCCGGCATGCGTGGAGTCGTGCGTGGGAGGGGCGCGGATCATCGGCGATATGCGCGATCCGCACAGCACGCTGAGCAAGCTGCTGCGGCGCCACGAGGCCGAGATAAAAGTCCTCAAGCCGGAGCACCAAACCGCGCCCCACGTGTTCTATCTGGGGCTGGATGACGCCTTCGTCACGCCGCTGCCGGGGCGGGCGCAGGTCGCCTTATGGGGAGAAAGACGATGAGCCGCCAACTGATGATCGCAGAAGTGCTGAGCCAGCCGCAGGCGGTGAGCTGGCTGCCGTGGGCCGTACAATATTTCTTCTTTATCGGCATCGCCGCCTGCGCCGCGCTGCTGGCCTGCGTGTGGCGCTGGCGCGGTGGAGATAACGCCGCGCATCTGGAGCGCGCGGCGCTGTTTATCGGGCTGACGTGCGCCATTACCGCGCCGCTGGCGCTGACCGCCGACCTGCATCAAACCGCCCGTTTCTGGCATTTCTACGCCTACCCGACGCCCTGGTCGTGGATGCCGTGGGGCGCGCTGTTCTTGCCGCTGTTTACCCTGCTGATCGGCCTGTGGTTTATCGCGATTGAATTTACGCGGCTGACGGGCAGACCGGTTGCGCTGCTGCGTGGGATAGCGCCCGCCTGCGCGCTGGTAGCGATCGGCCTGCTGTTGTACACCGGGCGAGAGGTTTCCGTCGTGCGCGCCCGCCCAATTTGGTTCAGCTACGGGTTTCCTATCGTGATGTTCCTTAGTGCGCTGCAGGCGCTCTTGGCTTTGCTGCTGCTGGCGATGCGCGAACGGCCCGATCTGCAGGCGCCGCTGGCGCGCGGGATGTTGCTGACACTGCTGCTGCTCGGCGGGGCGATCCTGCTGTGGGTGTGCGGCGATACGTTATCCGGCGCGGCGGTACGCCACTGGCTGCAGACGCAGGCGATGGCGCGCCGGTATGCCGCAGGATGGATTGCGCTGTGGGGGCTGACGCTGGCGTGCGCCGCCTGGGCCGGCTATCGGCGCTTGCCGCGCGGCGGTGCGCCGCTGCTGGTGGCCGGCGCACTAGGGCTGAGCTGGCTGATGCGCTGGACGCTGTTGATCGAAGTACAAACCATCCCGAAATACAGCGCGTCTAACTCCTCTTATAGCCTGCCGCTCGGTACCGACGGTTTGCTGGCGATCGTCGGCACCTTCGGCTTGTGGCTGGCGTTAATGATCATGGTGCGTGAAGCACAGGCGTTTTTACTGCGGAGAAAACAACATGGCTAAACTCACCCGGCGTCAGTGGTTGAAAGTGGGCCTGGCCTTCGGCGGATTGTCCGCTTTCGGCCTGAGCTATCGCGAAGTCGCCAAACGGGCGATCGACGGCTTGATTCACGGCACCTCAGGGCGGGTGACTTTGGATCGCATCAACGGCAACTCCCTGCCGCCCGAAGGGCGGGCAATGCCGGAATGGCAAGGCAATCCGCAACAGGCCATCTCGATGACCCAATGTTTCGGCTGCTGGACGCAATGCGGCGTGCGGGTACGGGTGGACAGGCAGACCGACCGGGTATTGCGCATTGCCGGCAACCCTTATCATCCGTTGTCTCAGGAACGGCACGTCGACTCTGCGTTGCCGCTGCAGGACGCGTTGGCGCAGTTGGGCGGCGAAAGCGGCCTCGACGCCCGTTCCACCGCCTGCGCGCGCGGCGCCACGTTGTTGGAGGGGCTTTACAGCCCGCTGCGCGTCCTGGAGCCGATGAAGCGCGTCGGCAAACGCGGCGAGGGCAAGTGGCAGCGCATCAGCTTTGAGCAGTTGATCGCCGAAGTGGTGGAGGGCGGCAATCTGTTCGGCGAGGGGCATGTGGACGGCCTGCGGGCGATCCGCGATCTGGAGACGCCGATCGATGCCCGACGGCCGGGGCTGGGGCCAAAAGCCAACCAGCTATTGGTGACCAATGCCGGTGACGACGGGCGCGATAGCTTCCTGCGGCGCTTCGCCCAGAACAGTTTCGGCAGCAAAAACTTCGGCGCGCACGGCGCTTACTGCGGGCTGGCCTACCGTGCCGGTTCCGGCGCGTTGATGAACGATCTGGACAAGAACCCGCACGTGAAACCGGACTGGGAACAGGTCGAATTCGCGCTGTTTATGGGGACCTCACCGGCGCAGTCCGGCAACCCGTTCAAGCGCCAGGCCCGGCAATTGGCCAGCGCCAGATTGCGCAGCGAATTCCGTTATGCGGTAGTGGCGCCGGCGCTGCCGCTGACCACCACGTTGGCGGACGATCATGGCCATTGGATCCCGATATTGCCGGGTACCGACTCGGCGCTGGCGATGGCGATGATCCGTTGGATCCTCGACCACCGGCGTTATCAGGCCGATTATCTCGCCATCCCGTCGGAGGCCGCCATGCAACGCGCCGGCGAGAAGAGCTGGACCAACGCCACGCATCTGGTGATCGCCGAGAGCGAGCATCCGCGGGCGGGGCAGCATCTGACGCAGGCCGATCTGAACGGCACCGGGTCTGCGTCGCCGCTGGTGGTCAACGGCGCGGGTGAGCTGGTGGCGGCCGAGACGTGCGACAGCGCCGAGCTGTGGGTAACCCGTACGGTGACGCTGCACGATGGCGCGCAGATGGAGGTGAAAAGCGGCTTCCAGTGTTTGAAAGAGGCCGCCGACAAGCTGTCGCCGGAGGCGTACAGCCGGCAATGCGGCGTGCCGGTGGCACGCATCGCGGCATTGGCCGAGGCCTTTACCGCCCACGGGCGCAAGGCGGCAGTGATCGCCCATGGCGGGATGATGGCGGCGAACGGGTTCTACAATACCTGGGCGGTGATGATGCTTAACGTGCTGATCGGCAACCTGAGCCTGGCGGGGGGCGTGTTCGTCGGCGGCGGTAAATTCAACGGCTTCGCCGAGGGGCCGCGCTATAACCTGGTCGAGTTTCCTGGCCTGGTAAAACCGAAAGGGCTGAATATCGCGCGCAGCAAGGCCGCCTATGAAACCTCCGACGAATACCGCGAAAAAGTGGCGGCGGGCGTTTCGCCCTGGCCGGCCAAAGCGCCCTGGTATCCGTTCGTCGCCGGGCAGTTGACCGAGCTGCTGACCTCGGCGCTGGCAGGGTACCCGTATGGGCTGAAAGCCTGGATCTCGAACATGACCAACCCCTTGTACGGTATCGCCGGGTTGCGCGGCGTGGCGGAGGAGCGGCTGAAAGATCCGGCGCGTTTGCCGCTGTTTATCGCTATCGATGCGTTTATCAACGAAACGACGGCGCTGGCCGACTATATCGTCCCGGACACCCATAATTTTGAGAGTTGGGGATTCAGCGCCCCCTGGGGCGGCGTCGCCAGTAAGGCCACCACCGCGCGCTGGCCGATAGTGACGCCGGCGACTGCGCAAACGGCGCAAGGGCAGCCGATTTCCATGGAGGCGTTTTGCATTGCCGTCGCCAAACGCCTGGCATTGCCGGGGTTCGGCGATCGCGCTATCGGCGACGGCCAGGGCGGGCTGCTGCCGCTCAACCGTGCCGAGGATTATTATCTGCGCGCCGCCGCCAACGTGGCGTTTGCCGGCAAGGCGCCGGTGCCGGCCGCGAGGGCGGACGAACTGGCGCTGAGCGGTGTCGATCGCTTGCTGCCGCAGCTGGGGCAGACGCTGCGCGCCGATGAGATCGACCGCGTGGCGTTTATCTACAGCCGCGGCGGCCGCTTCGCTGATCACGACAGCGGCCGCTGCGACGGCAGCGTGGGCAACCGCTGGGAGAAACCGCTGCAGATCTGGAATGCGGAAGTGGCGAAGCACCGGCATGCGATCACCGGCGAGCGTTTCAGCGGCTGCCCCACCTGCTACCCGGCGCGTTTGTCGGACGGCCGCGCGGTGGAAGCGCTCTACCCAGAACGGCAGTGGCCGCTGCGCCTGATGTCCTTCAAATCGAATGTGATGAGCAGCTCCACCGCGGTGATCCGGCGCCTGCACGACGTGAAGCCGGTGAACCTGGTGGCCTTGAACCCGGCGGACGGGGCGCGTTTCGGTATTCAACACGGTGATTGGGTGCGCATCAGCACGCCGGGCGGCAGCCGCGAGGCGCAGATCAGTTTGCTGGCGGGGGTGATGCCCGGCGTGATCGCGGTGGAACACGGCTACGGCCACCGGGAGATGGGGGCCAGCCAGCACTACCTGGATGGCGAACCGCTGGCGATGGATGAGCGCATCGCCGCCGGCATCAACCTCAACGATCTGGGGTTTGCCGATCTGACGCGCGAAGTGCCGAATACCTGGCTGGATTGGGTGACCGGTGCGGCGGTGCGTCAGGGTATTCCGGCGGCGATCGTCAAACTTTCCGCGTAAACGGCAGACGAAAAACTGAATTATTGAGGGTTAATTTATAGTTAATTCTATTCTTTAACCCAAAACTAAACGGCATGCCTGTTTTATGGCTTTCTTATGGGGTTTATTTTTTAAGTTTTCTATAAATACTTAATGCGCCGTAAACAAAAGAGCAGTAGGTGACAACGATAATCACAAATTTTGACAAATTCACGGGTGCAGAAAACCACGGTTGGTAACCAATTACCCCGGCGCCACTCAGAAAAAAAGAACCGGCCAGGATGGATAAAAACACAATTAATGAACTGATAATCCTTGTCACCGTCTTAGTCCTGTCTGATATTGTAATGTTGTGTTGTTGAAGAGGAGTAAAAAATCACAAGAGGCGAGCATTGAGCTTTTGCAATTTTTTACTGCCGGAATGACTACTCTACCTCTCGTTGTCAACACGGCCGCCGCCATTATTGCCACGGTCACCAGCAATGCAACCCAGCATTGAAGAATCAATGGTTTTCATAAATAATTCCTTTTACTTGCTGACGTTATCTTGTACAACCATGTTTAAAGCTTGTTACGATTAACGCTTTTTAGTGGGTTGGTCAAGTTTAAATTAATGATGAATAACTATCACGAAGTATTATTCTGCTAAGTATAAAGATATTCAATGAATTAACGTTTTCGATGAAACCTTAGTTCTCCGTTGCAATGGTTTGCTTTTTGGATTTGCCCTCAAAAAATAGGAGTAAGTCTTTGCTGGGGTTGAGGTGAACGGCGTCGATATTCGGCAGCTCGGCATCAACAACTACCACAAAATGATCGCCTGCGTGATGCAGGACGACAAGCTGTTCTCCGGCTCGATCCGGGAAAATATCTGCGGGTTTGCGGATGAGATGGATGATGCCTGGATGGAAGCCTGTGCCCGCGCCAGCTATCTGCATGAGGTGAACATGCGCATGCCGATGGGGTATGAACCCCTGATCGGCGAACTGGGGGAAGGGTTGTCCGGCGGGCAGAAGCAACGCCTGTTTATTGCCCGAGCCATTTACAAGAAACCGGCGATTTTGTTCCTGGATGAGGCGACCAGTGCGCTGGACAAGGACAGTGAAGCAAAGGTGAATCAGGCGATTAAGGCACTCAGCATTACACGGGTGATTATTGCCCACCGCGAAACCACCATTGCCTCGGCCGATCGCGTCATCGTTCTGACCCACAAGGCGGTTCAATAAACAAGTCACGCCTTGTATTCACGCTGACCTGTTTTTCATTGGTTCTGCGCATGCCGGTACTGCTACATATGCTGATGAATGGCTTTATCATGGTAACTGGCTATTACTTTTCATAGCACCAGCATTGAAAACAAGGCATCCATCCATCAGTCTTTCCTGAGTCTCAGCACATTTTTTTTCCACCACTCACTGGTCACAAAGACATAACCTAACGCGATAATGACTGAATAACACAGGGTTTTTATGACAAAGAAAGGTTTAAATTCAGCTCCTTGAAAAATGTTTACTACGGTAAAATAAAATAGGAAAAGTAAAAAAACTCGGATAAATTTCTTCATAGCGAAATGAGCTCCTGCTTAGAGTGGCCGGGAGATATCCGCGGTCATCATCGAATTACCAGTGGCATTGTCCATTAACACTGTTTTTGTTGCTATCACCGCCAAAGGCACCACGATCGTTACCACCATTGTTGCTGTGAGTGGCATTCCATGCGGCATCAAAACCGGCCCCACCAAGAACACCACCGATTACGGTACCCACAATAGCGCCTAAGGGTGCCCCCGGCCCAGTGACCAACGCACCGATAACGCCTCCGGCCGCCGCAGCTGCTGCTTGGGCTGCATCACGTCCAGAATCGTGGCCACGATTGCTGCCACCATTGTTGTTGACTCGGCCACCACCGTCACGGTTATCCCCAAAATTTCCTGCACCAGAAACATGGTCGAGCATAGATGGATCAATAACTTTCATAAACAACTCCTTTTGATTATTTGATTGACACTATGTAAGCCTTCGTAAGACTCTTTATAATTAGCTCTTTTCCACAATCGAATCAATGTTTATATTGATGACTTTTTACTCTGTTATGTGACATATTAAAATGTTTTGGAATAGGGATATCCCATGAAGAAAACCTCTTGGATAAAAGCTTGGTTCTCTGGGGCTACGGTTTACACATGCCTCGATCTCAGTAAGCATATAGGAGACGACTTCCTTTGTGGCGAAATTTGGCCGCAGTTGGTAGGCATTGTATTCATATTTATCATTTGCTTCGGCGCGCGTGCCAAAATGAATGAATTAAGTTAGGCACCGCCTTAAAGGGAGGCTTAAAAGTAACAAAAGGGAATTCGCACTCATTATGCTACGGAGGGGCTTTGCGCCATGTCTACGTTCGGCTCAAACCTCCTGCGGAGATTCTCATCCTCTCGACGTGCAGACGAAAAAAAACCTGCTGTAATAGCAGGTTTTCTTAAATTTGGTCGGCATGAGAGGATTATGCGCATCTTCGATGCTTGCCCTGCGGGCCGTTGCTAAAGCAACGTGGTCTCACTTCGTTCGGCTCAAACCTCCTGCGGAGGTTCTCATCCTCTCAATGTACAGACGAAAAAAAACCTGCTGTAACAGCAGGTTTTCTTAAATTTGGTCGGCATGAGAGGATTATGCGCATCTTCGATGCTTGCCCTGCGGGCCGTTGCTAAAGCAACGTGGTCTCACTTCGTTCGGCTCAAACCTCCTGCGGAGATTCTCATCCTCTCGACGTGCAGACGAAAAAAAACCTGCTGTAACAGCAGGTTTTCTTAAATTTGGTCGGCATGAGAGGATTCGAACCTCCGACCCCCGACACCCCATGACGGTGCGCTACCAGGCTGCGCTACATGCCGACGCTATGAAAAATCATACTACCGATTCCCGATGTTAATGCAAGCGCCTCGCCACTTGATTGCTTTAGTTTTAAGCAGTTAGTTGGCGATAAAGCGTTTTACATCGGTCAACACCTGCAACAGCAGAGCAAGCTGCGGTTTCTCGTCCTTTATCTCTTCGCCGTTCTGATCGTAGACGCGATAGTTGCCATTGTTGTCCAGCATCAGCGTTTGTGTCGGCGTGGTGATCACCAGCTGGTTGCCATCACCGGTGGCGATCCAGTTGTTGCGGCGCTGGGCGGTGAACAGATCCTCGCCCTGCGAATAGTCTTTCGGCGCGGTTTTCACATGCAGCAGGCGTTGCATCAAGGTGCGCATGACGTCGTTATGGCCGGTCAGCTTGCTGATGGTCTGCGCCGGGGTGCCCGGCCAGTGGATCACCAACGGCACCTGCAGCTGCGCCTGGTTGAAGGCGGTGCCGGCGCCCCATTGGCCTTTGCCGCTGTCGTTGAACTCGACGCCGTGCTCGGCGGTGATCACCACCACGGTTTTATCCAGCAGGCCGCGCTGTTTCAGCGTGTCCAGCACCTGGCCTATCTGGGCATCCACATCTTGCGCGCCGGTGCGGTAGCGCCGAATAAAGTCGGACGGAACCGGTTTTTTGTCGCCTTCGGTCGGCTCGGCGCCGCTGAAGTTGATATAGGAGAACCACGGCTCTTTGCTACCCTGGTCCGCCAACCAACGTTGCCATTGCTGGGTAGTTTGGGCGTCGCTTTGCGGCGCCGGCGTCGGCAGCGAGAAGTCGGTCAACAGAGCCTGGCGGTACAGGCTGGCATTGAAGCCATCGGAGGAGAACAGCCCCAGCTGGTAGCCCCGATCGCCGAGCGCATTGATCAGTGCCGACGGCTTGCGGCCGGCGAGCACGCTGTCCAGATAGGTCGGGGAAATGCCGTAGAACAGGCCGAACAACCCGGTATCGGCATGGTTGCCCGAACTGTAGTGATCGCTGAAACGCACGTTTTCCTGGGCGAAGCGGGTCAGGGTTGGCATATCCTGCGCCACGTCTTTGGCGCGAATGCCGTCCACTACGATCATCAGCAGGTTATAGCCGCTGCCTTTATCGCCGTAGCTGAGATCGCTGAGCGGATACTCTACCGACACCGCTTCCGGGTTGCCCTGTTGCACCAGACGGCGCTCATACTCTTGCTGGTCGAGCAGGCCGTGTTTCTCGAGGAACTTGCGCGCGGTCATCGGGTACGAGAGCGGCAGGTTGGCCCGCTGCATGGTGATCGGGCGATAGAAGTTGGCGTCGGCCCAGATATAAATCAGGTGCGACGCGAAAAAGGCGCTGATAAACAGCGCCGCCAGCGGCTTGCCGAAGCGGCGGCGGTTCAGGCTGCGCAGCTTCTGCCAGCTCCAGGTGCCGAACAGCATCTCCACCAGGAAGATCACCGGCACGCAGATAAACATCAGCTGCCAGTCGCGCGAAAGCTCGCTTTGATCCGGGTTGACCACCAGATCCCACACCACCGGATTGAGGTGCAGGTGGAAATGGGAGAACACTTCGCTGTCGACCAGCAACAGCGTGAACCCGATGGTGGCCAACGCGGCGGAAATAAATCGCAGCAGCCGCTGCGACATCACCACGAAGGTGAGCGGGAAGATCACCAGCAAATAGCCGGCGAACACGATAAAGCTGAAATGCCCCAGCAGGCTGACAAAGGCATAGACCCGGCCCAGCAGGGATGCGGGCCAGTCGGTGACAAACAGGTAGCGGCTACCCAGCCCAAGGGCGAGCAGGATGTTGAATAAGGCGAACCAGTGCCCCCAGCTGATCATCTGGGAGACTTTTTCACGATAACGCTGACGGTTTGTCACCATAAGTCAATATTAATGTGCTTTATCTTCACGGACAGAAGCCTGCAAGGCTTCCGCGAACGATCTCGCCAGGGTTTTCCGCTGCGCGGGGGCAACGCTGGTGTTGATCAAATTAGTGACCATGTTGCCCAGCACCATCAGGGAAAGATCGGTGGGGGTATGGTGTTTTTCCAGAACATTGACCAGCTCTGAGAGCAGTTGTTCAACGTGTTCGTCACTGTAACGGGATGATTGTGGCATAAAATTGCGCTTAGTAATCTGCAAAGTGCCCTATCTTACCGTATAGGGCAGTGATTTTCCGCTCTTTTATCACTTCCTGTCATTCGGGAAATTGTTCGCCCGCGCCGGGGCGGGGCCCCGCTGCGCCTTTCCGGTTGGCCGCAGCTTTTTAGTATTGCAGGGCGGGGTCTTCAGTGTTTGAATACGCGCCTAAAGAACAGGAGGATTTATCATGAGTCTGGATATCGACCAGATCGCTCTGCACCAATTGGTGAAACGCGACGAGCAAACGCTGGACGTGGTGTTGCGCGATACCTTGCTTCCCACCAACGCGGCGGTGGAAGAAATGATGACGGAACTGCATCGCGTCTACAGCGCCAAGAGCAAGGCCTTGGGCCTGTTCAACGAAGGCAGCGAACTGGCGGAAGCGCTGCGCACTTGCCGCAAGGACGATAAGGACTTTCTGGCCTTCAGCCGCGCGGCGACCGGCCGCCTGCGCGACGAACTGGCGAAGTATCCGTTTGCCGAAGGCGGCGTGGTGCTGTTCGGCCAATACCGTTATCTGGCGGTGGAGTACTTGCTGATCGCGGTGCTGAACAGCCGTAACAGCATGCGCGTCAACGAAGAGCTGGATATCAACACCACGCACTATCTGGACATCAACAACGCCGATATCGTCGCGCGCATCGATCTGACCGAATGGGAAACCAACCCGGAATCGACCCGCTATCTGACCTTCCTGCGCGGGCGCGTAGGCCGCAAGGTCGCCGACTTCTTCATGGATTTCCTGGCGGCGTCCGAAGGGTTGGACACCAAGGCGCAAAACCGCGGGCTGCTGCAGGCGGTGGACGACTACTGCGCCGATGCGCAGTTGGACAAGAACGAGCGCCAGTCGGTGCGCCAACAGGTGTACAGCTACTGCAACGAACAGCTGCAGGCGGGCGAAGAGATTGAACTGCAGGCCCTGTCGCAGGAGCTGTCGCCGGTCGGTGAGAAAGACTTCATGCAGTTCTCCAGCGAGCAAGGGTATGAGTTGGAGGAAAGCTTCCCGGCGGATCGCGGCACGCTGCGCCAGCTGACCAAATTTGCCGGCAGCGGCGGCGGCATCAGCCTGAATTTCGACGCCATGCTGTTGGGCGAGCGCATTTTCTGGGATGCGGCCACCGACACGCTGACCATCAGAGGCACGCCGCCGAACCTGCGCGATCAGCTGCAGCGCCGGACCGGCAGCGGCAAGTAAGCGCGCCGGATCGCAGACAATAAAAAACGCCGCAATTGCGGCGTTCTTTATTTCGGCGTCCCGAAAGGTTCGAAAACGTAGCGATTAAACGCGAACGAAGTCGATGTGAGCCAGTTTTGGCTTGAACGGGTGACGCTGTACAGCCTGAACCTTAACTTTGGTTTCTTTACCGTCGATAACCAGAGTTACTGCTTCGCTGTAGAATTCTGGTTTAGCTTCCATGTTCTTAACAGAATCATGGTCCAATTCGATGGAAACTGCAGCTTCTTTGCCACCGTAAACGATAGCTGGGAATTTGTTTGCTGCACGCAGGCGGCGGCTCGCACCTTTACCCTGGTCTTTACGTACTTCTGCATTGATAGTGAACATTGTTTTTTCTCTTAAAAGAAAATTTACCCTGCTACAGGCGACCCAAGTAGCAAGTTCGGAAATCCGCTTTAACGCTGGGCAGGCCCAGGTAAAGCGCGCGGCATTTTAACGGAAAGCCGCCTGCAGGGCAACGAAAACCTGTCCAGATTGGGGACCGTTCGCTCAGGTCAATTGATTGGCGCGGCGGAAACGGCCTTGATAATCGAACACTTTCTCGCGCACCTGCCAAAACTGGCCGCGTTTGCGCGCCACCACGAAATCCGGATGGCGCAGCGCCTGCTGTTGCGCCAGCACGTCGGCGGCGGTGTGCCAGGCGAACGGCACGCCCGGCGCGCGCTGGTGCGGGCGCAGGAACAGCATCTCGAACGCTTTGCGCTGCGCCGGCGTCTGCAGGCGGAAGCGCTCGCTGGTGCTGGTGCCGTCCTCGTCGTAATAGGTGGCCTTCAGCCATTCGCCCTTGTCATCGCGGCCGCTCTGCAGTTCCATGCCGCCGCAGCGCAGCACCAGCGCGTCTTTCAGCTTCAGCGCCGCCTTCAGCATGTCATCGGGATCGACCAGCACCTCCTGACACTGATGGCAGCGGCGTGCGGCGATGTCGTTCTCCGCGCCGCAGTGCGGGCAGCTCTTGAACCGGAAGCGGTAATCGCACTGTTCGCGGTGGCCGTCGTCGTCTTCCAGCCAGCCCTGACAGCGGCGGCCGTAGTGCTCGATGATATCGCCGTTCTCGGTGCACTTGCCCCAGAACAGATTGGCAAAGCCGCAGGCCGGGCAGAACACCTGCACCGGCTGGCTGTCGCCGTGCGGCTTGCTGACGCCGACCTCCGGCGTAAACAGATCGTGCGGGTTGCCGGCGTAGTCGAGGATCAGACAATCCTCCTTGCCGGGCGCCAGCCGCAGCCCGCGGCCGACGATCTGCTGATACAGGCTGACGGACTCGGTCGGGCGCAGGATCGCGATCAGATCGACGTGCGGCGCGTCGAAACCGGTGGTCAATACCGCTACGTTGACCAGATAGCGCAACTGCTGTTGTTTGAACGCCTCGATCAGCGCATCGCGCTCGGCGGGCGGCGTTTCTGCGCTGACCAGCGCGGCCTCGCCGTTCGGCAGCAGGCCGTGGATCTCGCGGGCGTGCTCGACGGTGGCGGCGAAGATCATCACCCCTTTGCGATCGTCGGCGTACTCCACAATCTGGCTGATAATGTGCGGCGTGACGCGGTTTTGCCGCTTCAGCTCGCGGTTCAGATCCGCTTCGCTGAACAGGCCGTTGCTTCTGGCCTCCAGCCGGCTGAAATCGTACTGCACAATCGGCATGTCCAGCCGCTCAGGCGGCACCAGGAAGCCGTTCTTAATCATATAGCGCAGCGGCAGCTCATAGATGCAGTCGCGAAACAGGCTGGCGCCGTCGCCGCGGGTAAAACCGTGGTAGTGATACTGGTAAATCCAGCCCTTGCCCAGACGATAGGGCGTGGCGGTCAACCCCAGCAGCCGCAGCTGCGGGTTGGTTTTCTGCAAATGCTGGATGATTTGTTGGTACTGGCTGTCGTCGTCGTCACTGATGCGGTGGCATTCATCGACGATCAGCAGCGAAAAGGCGCCGTCGAACAGCGGCAGGTTGCGCGCCACCGACTGCACGCTGCCGAACACCACTTTGCCGGCGCTCTCTTTTTGTTGCAGACCGGCGGCGAAGATGTCCGCCTCCAGGCCGTAGGCGCAGTATTTGGCGTGGTTTTGCGCCACCAGTTCCTTGACGTGCGCCAACACCAGCACTCGCCCACGGGCGCGCTTCGCCAGTTCGGCGATCACCAGGCTTTTGCCGGCGCCGGTCGGCAGCACGATCAGCGCCGGTTCGGGACGCCGCCGGAAATGGTTGATGGTGGCTTCGACCGCTTCCAGTTGGTAGGGGCGTAGGGTAAAGGCCATAAAATGAACGCCGTAGAGTGGAATGGGCCGCCGGGTACAGGTCTTGTCGCCCCCGTTCCCATAGAAACAGCGACATTTTACGCCCCGGGCGGCCGAAAAATTTCTACTATTATGCCTTCTGCGCACGCGCGGTGCGAGAAGCGTGAAAATTACCTCTGTCGGGCAACGCGTTGTGTCGCTATACTTGTGTGACAGCAATCGCTGTTCCCCCACGCGATTCCCCCCCTGAACCTGCTATTTGCACCCGGTGCAACGGCGGGCGTCATATTTTGGCAATACGATCAATGCGATCATAACAACGGCAGGCAAAGCAGATCCCATGCGATTGGACAAGTTTTTATCTCAGCAGTTAGGCATCAGCCGTGCGCTGGTCGCGCGCGAACTTCGGGCTAAACGCGTCACCGTGGACGGTGAGGTAGTGAAGAGCGGGGCTGTCAAACTGACCCCGGAGCAAGAAGTGGCGTTCGACGGCAATCCGCTGCAGCAGCAGAACGGCCCGCGCTATTTCATGCTCAACAAACCGCAGGGCTACGTCTGCTCTACCGACGATCCCGATCATCCGACGGTGCTGTATTTCCTCGATGAGCCGGTCGCGTACAAGCTGCACGCCGCCGGGCGGCTGGATATCGACACCACCGGGCTGGTGCTGATGACCGACGACGGTCAATGGTCGCACCGTGTCACGTCGCCGCGCCACCACTGCGAGAAAACCTATTTGGTCACGTTGGAGCACCCGTTGGCGGAAGACACCGCGCAGCGTTTCGCTGAAGGGGTGCAACTGCACAACGAGAAAGATCTGACGCGGCCGGCGACGCTGGAGCAGGTCGACGAGCACGTGGTGCGCTTGACCATCAGCGAAGGGCGCTACCACCAGGTGAAGCGGATGTTCGCCGCCGTCGGCAACCGGGTGATCGCGTTGCACCGCGAGCGCATCGGCGCCATCGTGCTGGATGACGATCTGGCGCCGGGCGAATACCGCCCATTGACAGAAGAAGAGATCGCCAGCGTGGGCGCGCCGCACCTGCAGGACTGATAACCGATCATTGATTGCGGCCGATTAAGGAGTCGTGGAACGTGCAACAGAACCGAACCTCTCATCTCGGTTTGATTTTCATTCTGGGCTTGTTGTCCATGTTGATGCCGTTGGCCATCGACATGTACCTGCCCAGTATGCCGGTGATCGCCGCCCAGTTTGGCGTCGAGTCCGGCAGCGTGCAGATGACGCTCAGCGCCTATATGCTCGGCTTTGCCTTCGGGCAGCTGTTCTATGGGCCGATGTCGGACAGCATCGGCCGCAAGCCGGTGATCCTGTGGGGAACGCTGATCTTCGCCATCGCCGGCTGCGCCTGTGCCATGGCGCAGTCGATCGATCAACTGATCGGGCTGCGTTTCCTGCACGGTTTGGCGGCGGCGGCCGCCAGCGTGGTGATCAACGCCCTGATGCGCGATATGTTCACCAAGGATGAGTTCTCGCGCATGATGTCGTTCGTCATTCTGGTGATGACCATTGCGCCGCTGCTGGCGCCGATGATCGGCGGTGCGCTGCTGCTGTGGTTCAGCTGGCACGCCATCTTCTGGACCATGGGCGCCGCGGCGCTGATCGGTTCGCTGCTGGTGGCCTTGTTCATCAAGGAGACGCTGCCGAAAGAGCGGCGCCAGCGGTTCCACCTGCGCACCACGCTGGGCAACTTCGGTTCGCTGTTCCGTCATAAGCGGGTGCTGAGTTACATGTTGGCCAGCGCCTTCTCGTTTGCGGGCATGTTCTCGTTCCTCAGCGCCGGGCCGTTCGTCTACATCGAACTGAACCACGTTTCGCCGCAGCATTTCGGTTACTATTTTGCGCTGAACATCGTCTTCCTGTTCCTGACGACGCTGATCAACAGCCGCAACGTGCGGCGCTTCGGCGCGGTCAAGATGTTCAAGCTGGGGCTGCTGGTACAGCTGGCGATGGGGCTGTGGCTAATGGCGGTGAGCACCGTGGGCCTGGGCTTCTGGGCGCTGGTGATCGGCGTTGCGGTCTATCTGGGGTGCATCGCGATGATCTCCTCCAACGCCATGGCGGTGATCCTGGATGATTTTCCGCATATGGCGGGCACCGCTTCTTCCCTGGCCGGCACGTTGCGCTTCAGCATAGGTGCGCTGGTGGGGGCGGTGCTGTCGATGGCGCCGGGCAAAAGCGCTTGGCCAATGGTCACCTCGATGGCGCTGTGCAGCATCGTGGCGGTGCTGTTCTATGTTTACGCCAGCCGGCCGCGCGATCGCGCAGCCTGACGTTCTCCCGATTCGGGGCGTGTCGCTCCGCATCGTCACGGGGTTGCGCCCTGCCATTTCAGGGTGCAACCGGCAATGAAAAATTTGTTGCTAAATATACGCAAGCTAATCAATTAGCCGCTTTCTCACCTGTGTGCTTTTTGTTAAAAAATTCCGCCGCCGTGCCGCCCAATATTCCCCGGGAGGCGCGGCGCGCTGTCGGCTGAGCCGCGCGGGGGGTTTGTATTAGGATTGATGTAAATCAAGGTATTAGCAGCGGTGACGGCGCTAACGTGACGGGTAAGATGTTTCTTCATTGTAAAAATATGGCGACGAAAAAGTAGTCGCATTGCAAGAAAAAAGAGTTGAGATCGCTGCGGGAAAGGGTTACATATAACGCAAAAATGCGAGCTGAGTCGCAAAATGCCGTGAAATAACACCGCACGGCGCGCCAAAAAGTGGCACGGCATCGGCAAGCACGGGGTCAGGTTAATGGCTTGCGGCAAAATTTACATTTAAATAACATTTGTGCGCGGCAGAGTCGGGAGTCAACGGCTATAACTTAGTAACCCTGTCAGGTAAAAGTGTTTCACCTTTTCAAACTAGGGATTTCATGTGGAGAGTATCCAACTTTCGGTAGTGCATCGCTTGCCGCAAAGTTATCGTTGGCTATCCGGTTTCACCGGCGTGAAGGTCGAACCGATTCCGTTTAACGGAATAGACGAAGATAACAACCTGATTGGACTGAAGCTGCTCAGCCATGAAGGGGCCGAGGCCTGGCAGGTAATGCAACAGCTCAATCTGTCGCTGCAGGAGATTCAGGTCGACTGTGCGATCGTTGAATGGGAAGGGGAACCTTGCCTGTTCGTGCAGCGCAGCGATGAGAGCGCCACCATGTGCCGCCTGAAAAACGTCGGCGCCGCGATCGCCGAACCGCTCAGCGCGCAATACCCCTTCTGAATTCGCCGCTAATCCGCCAACTGCAGCAGTTGACGGGTATAGTCGGCTGCGGGCGCCGCGAAAATCGCCCGGCAGTCTCCCTGTTCAACCACTTCCCCCTGTCGCAGTACGATGACCTGGTGACATAGCGAACGCACCACCTGAAGATCATGGCTGATGAACAGATAAGCCAACCGGTGGCGTTGCTGTAGCGATTTCAGCAGCGTCAGGATCTGCGCCTGCACCGATTTATCCAGTGAAGAGGTCGGCTCGTCGAGGATCAGCAGCTGCGGTTGCAGGATCAGCGCGCGCGCGATGGCGATACGCTGGCGCTGGCCGCCGGAAAACTCGGTGGGATAGCGGTGGCGAAGCTGCGGATCCAGGCCGACTTCCCGCAACACCTCGATCACGCGTTGTTCCCGCTGCTCGGCGCTAAGCCGCTGGTGCACTTCCAGCCCCTCGGCGATGATCTGCTGCACGTTCAGGCGCGGATTCAGGGCGGAATATGGATCCTGGAAGACGATTTGCATTCGGCTGCGGTAGGGCAGCATCTGCTTCATCGTGAGCGGGTGCAGCGGTTCGCCGTCGAACCAGATGGCGCCCTGCGAGGCCAGCAGACGCAATAACGCAAGCCCGGTGGTGCTTTTACCCGAGCCGGATTCTCCCACCAGCCCCACGCTTTCCCCGGCGCGCAGCTCGAAACTCAACGATTTCAGCGCATAGTGATAATCCACCGTGCGGCGCAGCAGGCCGCGCCGAATGGGGAAGCGCACCTGCAGATCTTCCACCTTGAGCAGCGGCCGCTCGTCGCCGGGGCGCGCGGTGGGCAGCGGCTCACCGACGTCTTCGGCGGCCAGCAGCTGCTGTGTGTAGGGATGCTGCGGCCGGCTGAACAGCTGCGCGCGGCCGTTTTGCTCTACGCAGCGCCCCTGGCGCATCACCGCCACGTTGTCCGCCAGGCGGCGCACGATATTCAGATTATGGGTGATGAACAGCAACCCCATGCCCATTTCCTGCTTCAATTCTTGCAGCAGCGTCAGGATCTGCGCCTGGATAGTCACGTCGAGCGCGGTGGTGGGTTCGTCGGCGATCAGCAGTTTCGGGCGGGTCAACACCGCCATGGCGATCATCACGCGTTGGCGTTCGCCGCCGGACAGCTGGTGCGGATAGTCCTGCAGCCGGTTTTTGGCCTGACGGATGCCGACGCGCTCCAGGCATTCGACGATCTCTGCGCGCGCGGCTTCGCGCCGCAGGCCGCGGTGCAGCATCAGCACTTCCGCCAGCTGTTTCTCGATGGTGTGCAGTGGGTTAAGCGACACCATCGGTTCCTGAAAGATCATCGCGATCTGATTGCCGCGCACCTTGCGCAGGTCAGTCTCCGGCGCATGCAGCAACGACTCGCCGTTGAACAGAATATCGCCGGCAGGGTAAACCACCGGCGGCGCGGGCAGCAGACGCAGTATCGACAGGGCGGTGACGCTTTTGCCGGAGCCGGATTCCCCTACAAGCGCCAGCGTTTCCGCCGGCGCTATTTGCAGCGAGAGTTCGTTGACCACCGGCGTGACGGTGTCGCCCTGACGGAAGGCGATGCTGAGATCCTGAATAGCGAGCAAAGGAGTGGCCATATCAATGCGCCTTGCTGGGGTCAAAGGCGTCGCGCACCGCTTCGCCGATAAAGATTAATAACGACAGCAGCACTGCCAATACCAGGAAGGCGGTGATGCCGAGCCACGGCGCCTGCAGATTGTTTTTGCCTTGCAGCAGCAATTCGCCGAGCGACGGCGAGCCTATCGGCAGACCGAAACCGAGGAAATCGAGCGACGTCAGGGTAGTGATCGAGCCGCAGAGGATAAACGGCAGGAAGGTCAGCGTCGCCACCATGGCGTTGGGCAGCATATGGCGGGACATGATTACCCGATCCGGCACGCCCATGGCGCGCGCGGCGCGGATATAGTCAAAATTGCGGGTGCGCAGGAATTCGGCGCGCACTACGCCCACCAGGCTCATCCAGCCGAACAGGATGGTGATGCCGAGCAGCCACCAGAAATTGGGCTGGACGATGCTCGACAGCAGAATGATCAGAAACAGCGTCGGCATGCCCGACCACACTTCGATAAAGCGCTGTCCCCACAGATCGAAACGCCCGCCGTAATACCCCTGCGTCGCGCCGACGCACACGCCGATCAGGCTGGAAAACAGCGTCAGCGCCAGACCGAACAACATCGAAATGCGAAAACCGTACAGCACCCGGGCCAGCACGTCGCCGCCGTTGCTGTCGGTGCCCAGCAGGTTGTGCCGCGAAGGCGGCGAAGGGAAGGGCACCTCGGTGGCGAAGTTGATGGTGTCGTAACTGAAGCGGATCGGTGCCCAGACCGCCCAGCCGTGCCGTTCGATCTGCCGCTGCACGAACGGATCCTGATAGTCGGCTTCGGTATTCAGTTCGCCGCCGAAGGCGGTTTCGCTGTAGCTAATCATAAACGGCAGGTACAACCGGCCTTCATAACGCACCAACAGCGGTTTGTCGTTGGCGATCAGATCGGCGGCCAGGCTCAGGGTGAACAGCACCAAAAAGATCCACAGCGACCAGTAGCCGCGGCGGTTGCGGCGAAAACGCGCCCAGCGCGCCTGGTTGATCGGGCTAAGGCGGCTCATTGGCGGGCCTCGAAGTCAATGCGCGGATCGACCAGGGTGTAGGTGATATCGCTGAGGATATTCAACAGCAGGCCGATCAGGGTGAAGATATACAGCGTGCCGAACATCACCGGGTAGTCGCGCTGCAGCGTGGCGTCGTAGCCCAGCAGCCCCAGGCCGTTGAGCGAGAACATCACTTCAATCAGCAGCGAGCCGGTGAAGAACATGCTGATAAAGGTGGCCGGAAAACCGGCGATCACCAGCAGCATGGCGTTGCGGAACACGTGGCGGTAGAGGATTTTTTTCTCGTCCAGCCCCTTGGCGCGGGCGGTGGTGACGTACTGTTTGCGGATCTCGTCGAGGAATGAGTTCTTGGTCAGCATGGTCAGGGTGGCGAAACCGCCGATCACCGTCGCCAGCACCGGCAGGGTGATGTGCCACAGGTAGTCGGCGATCTTCGCCGGCCATGAGAGGGTGTCGAAGTTGCTCGATACCAGGCCGCGCAGCGGGAACCAGTCCAGGTAGCTGCCGCCGGCGAACAGCACGATCATCAGAATGGCGAACAGAAAAGCCGGAATGGCGTAGCCGATGATAATCAGCGTGCTGCTCCAGGTATCGAACGCGCTGCCGTTGTGGACGGCCTTGCGGATGCCGAGCGGGATCGACACCAGATAGATGATCAGCGTGCTCCAGAGGCCCAGCGTGATGGAGACCGGCAGGCTCTGGCCGATCAGCTGCATCACCGAAGCGCCGCGAAACAGGCTGTCGCCGAAGTCGAAGCGCATATAGTTCCACAGCATGGTGAAGTAGCGCTCGTGCAGCGGTTTGTCGAAGCCGTAACGCTTAGTGATCTCGGCGATCACCTCCGGATCCAGGCCGCGCGAACCGCGATATTGGCCGTCGCCAGCCGCGATGCCCGTCCGGGCGTGGCCCAGGCCTTCGCCGACACCGCCGCTGCCAAACCCGCTGCCGTGCCCCAGCTCAATGGCGGCGATGGCCTGATCGACCGGACCGCCGGGGGCGATTTGCACGATAAAAAAGTTGATGGTGATGATCGCCCACAGCGTGGGGATCACCAATAACAGTCTGCGTATCAGATAGGCCGCCATTCCGACTCCTTATTGCCGCTGAGCCGGTAAGCGCGCCGCCTTGTTGACGTCGTACCACCAGTTGTCAAAGCCGATCGCATAGGCCGGGCGGATCGACGGCGTGGAGAACTTGTCCCAATAGGCGTAGCGGTCGTGGTTGGAGTACCACATCGGCAGCATGTAGTTGTTCCAGGTCAGCACCCGGTCCAGCGCGCGGCCGAGCGGCAACAGGGCGTTTTCGTCGCCCTGATGGGCGGCGATTTGCCTGACCAGGCTGTCGACCGCCGGATCTTTGACGCCGGGGGTGTTATAGCTGGAATCGATGTACTGCGAATCCCACAGAATTTGCAGATCGGCGCTGGGGAACGGCATCGCCATATACACCGTCGACATCATGTCGAAATCGCGCTCGCGCATGCGGCGGGTGTACTGCGAGGCGTCAATCTCGCGGATTTGCATCTCGATGCCCAACCGCTGCAGGTTGTGGCGGAACGGCAGCACGTACTGGAAGTTGCTGCCGCTCAGCAGCATCAGTTCAAAGGTGAACGGCTGGCCGGTTTTGGCGTTGACCAGCTTTTGATTTTTGACCACCCAACCGGCTTCTTTCAGCAGTTGGGTCGCCTTCAGCAGGTTTTGTCGATCGTTGCCGCTACCGTCGGAGGAGGGCGGTTGGTAGATACTAGTAAATACCTCCGGCGGTATCTGGCCCTTGAGCGGTGCCAGCAAGGCCAGTTCAGCGGCGTCCGGGTAGCCGCGGGCTGCGTAGGCGGTGTTTTGGAAATAGCTGTCGGCGCGCTGATAGGCGTTGTAATACAGCGCCTTGTTCATCCAGTTAAAATCGAAAGCCAGGCCGATCGCTTCCCGTACCCGACGATCGGCGAACAGCGGTTTTTGCAGATTGAACGCCAGCCAGCGGGTATTCTGCGCCGCCTGGTTGGTCTCGTCCTGCTTGATGATGTAGTTGCGCGCGAAGTTGCCGCCCTGATATTGGGTGGCCCAGCTCTTGGGCGACGGCTCGATGCGGAAATCGTAGGCGCCGGCCTTGAAGGCTTCCAACGATACTTTGTCGTCCAGATAATAATCGTAGCGAATGCTGTCGAAGTTGTAGCGGCCGCGGTTCACCGGCAGATTGGCGGCCCAGTAGTCGCGCACCCGCTGATAGGTGATGTACTGGCCGAGGCGATAATCGCCGATTTTATACGGGCCGCTGGCGAGCGGCGGGGTGCTGAGCGGTTCGTTGAGCTTATGGTTTTTCCAGAAGCTTTCCGGCAATACGCGCAGGCTGAGCAGGCTGAGGATTTGCTCACGGTTCGCCTTAGGCAGCTCGATGCGCACCGTCAGCCGGGAAATGGCCTTGACCGTGACGCCTTTGTAATAGGAGCGAAACTGCGGCACGCCTTCGGTCATGAATTTATTGAAGGTAAAGGCCACGTCGGCGGCGGTGATCGGGCTGCCGTCCTGGAAGCGCGCGCGGGCGTTGATATCCAATTCCATCCAGCGCATGTCGGCCGGGAAACGGGCCGATTCGGCAATCAGCGGGTAATAGCTGCCGGGTTCGTCGTCGGAGTTGGTGAACAGCGTATCGTACAGCTCCATCGTGCGCTCGCCGGGCACGCCGCGGGTAGCGAAGCGGTTGAAGTTGTCGTAGGTGCCGATGGCCGCCAGCCGCACGTCGCCGCCCTTGGGCGCCGCCGGGTTGACGTAGTCAAAATGGCTGAAGTCGGTGGCGTATTTCGGTTCACCGAGAAGGGCGAAAGCGTAGCTTTCGTTGAGGGCTTCGGCCCGCAGACCGAAGCTCAGTGCCGAGAGCACCAGAGCAGCGAAAATGCGCACGGACATCAGACGGTAAGCTCCTGCTGTGGAATAAAGTACAACCTGCGCCCAGCATAACATTCTTCGGACGGGCGCAGGGTAAAGATGCTTAAAGATTAACTATTTTTTTCCTGATAATCAAAGACCTGATGAGCATTGCAGTAAGCGACGAAATCATCGATGCTCAGCGGCTTGCTGAAGTAGTACCCCTGCATGAAGTTGACGCCGTGTTCTTGCAGAAACTGCATCTGCTCGGCGGTTTCCACGCCTTCGGCCACCGTCAGCATTTTCAGCTTTTTCGCCAGCGAGATCACCGCATCCAGCACCGGCGCGGTGACCGTATCCTGGCCGATGGTGTTGACGAAGCCACGGTCAATCTTCAGATAATCCATGGTGAAGCGTTCAAGATAAATAAGCGCGCTGTGCCCGGTGCCAAAATCATCCACCGCGATCTCGATGCCCTGTTTGTGCAGCCAGTCAAACTCCGTCAGCGCGCTCTCTTCTTCCACCATGCCGCGTTCGGTGATTTCAAACACCAGCGTAAAGTAATCGCCCGGCAGCTGCGTCAACAGTTCATACACGTCCTGGTGAAACGACGGTGCGCTAAGGTGGGCGGGGGAAATGTTTAGGCCGACTTTACCTCCCCGTGGCAGCGCTTTGGCGAGCTGTGGCGCATCTTCGGCGATCAGCCTGAACAGGTGGCGGGTAAGCGGCACGATCAGCCCGTTGCTTTCGGCGTAGGGGATAAAGACATCGGGTGGGATGCGGCCCTCGATCGGATGCTGCCAGCGGATCAGCGCTTCCAGCCCGCCGATGCTGTTGCTATCGGTATGGAACACCGGCTGGTATTCGATAAAGAACTCGTTGCGCTTGATGCCGCGCAGCAGCGCGCGTTCCGGGCTTTGCCGCAGCAGCAGCATGTAGTAGCAGAGTACGCCGGTCATCAATGACAGCACCAGGCTGCCCAGCAGCGTCAGGCGAATGTCGTTGGGGGTCAGTTTCTCGTTGTAGAACAGGATGGTCAGCGGCAGATTGGGCAGCGTCAGGGTATCCGCCTTGCCCTTCGGTAGCTGATTGACCGGCATCAGGTTCGGGCTGAAAGTGGTCAGCGCGCGGTTGCCCATCACGATGGCGATGCCCGGCGCCTGTTCGTCGTGCGAGGTGAACAGCAGGTAGGGCATCAGATCGATGTCCAGCGTAGCGAGGATGCCGGTGGCCTTTTCGGCGGGATGTCGCAGCCAAACCGCAACCGCCGGTTTATTTGGCACCATCGGCGTACCCTGCTGCAGCTTGAGATCCAGAGGCAGATCCCAGTCGATATCCTTATAGATATTTTTCATCGGCAACATCATGTCGCCCGTGGCGGAGGAGCAATAGGCGTAGCCGTCCTTCACCAACAGGAAGGTGCGCACGCCGCTGGTAAAGGCCGCCTGGTAGGTAATATCCGACTGGCTGGAGAGGCAAGGCTTGTTCAGAAGCGGCATCATTTGCCGCATCACCGCCGTCAGATGCGAGATATAACCCAGCGTGAACTTTTGCGTGCGCGCTTCGACCTTATGTTGATATTGCGTGCGCTGGTGGTTGATCAAAGAAAGCGTGACCGCGGTGAATAGCGTAAAAAATACCAGGGCGGCGACACCGCTTTTAGCCAGGCTGCGTTGTCGGTGAGACACGCTACGGGCGAAAGCTCTTTTCAAGCCCATAACCGAGTCCTCTGCAACCGGGCGTCAGGCGTGTCGCGCAGCCAGTTAATGGATTGTGCCAACGGCTTTTTTTTCATTTTTGCCTTTTTATCCCGTACCAACCGGCGGCGCCATTTAAATATGCGGCGTCGCCGACAGAAATATCATGCGCATAATATCAGCGGAAACGTTTTAAATAACGCCGGGGTGCCGTTGCCATCATCTGACGATAATAGGCGAGTTTTTCCTCGACGGGGCGATTTCCTGCCAACAGTTTATCAAAATAATGGCGTGCGGCGGCGTTAAGCAGGGAAAGGTGACGATAAGGCAGGGATCAATTTTGATGATGCCTGTTCGACAACCAAAAAAAACGCCGCCCGTGGGCGGCGCTTATCGCTCGTTTGGTATTCAGGATCTTCAGGGCGTTGCGCCGTTAACCGTTGGTCAGCACCCGGCGCGCTTCTCGATAACGTTTATTCCAATAGTTATCGGTCAGCTTGGAAATCATGACCCCACTGCTGGTGGAGGCGTGAACGAACTGATCGTTGCCTAAATAGATGCCGACATGGCGCCCGGTAGAACCGGCACGGAACAGCACCAAATCGCCGGCGCGCAGCTTGGTGCGCTGAATTTTCTTGCCGAGATCTTCCTGTTCATAGGTCGAACGCGGTAAATCCATGCCGAACTGTTCGCGGAAGGTGCGCTGTACAAACGCCGAGCAATCGATGCCGCGCTTGGTGTCACCGCCTAAGCGGTAGCGAACGCCTTTCCAATCCGCGTACTGATCCATAATCTTTGACTTGACGTCAACGTTGCGGACCATCGCTTCGAATTCATCCTGAGAGGCTTGCAGTAAAAGACCGTCTTTGTCATTAACTGCACGCATCTCAGTTTGTGCGTTATTCAAGTTCGAAGTGTGAGTCGAGCTGCACGCTGACAGCATAACCGCAGCGGCAATTGCAGGGACTGCCCGCAAAAAATATCTCAGAAACGGTTGAGATTTGACCATTGTTGTTGTTTTCCCTTGAAGTCCTTAACGACGAAAGTCGCTACCTGAAAAATGCCAAACGAAACGAGCCTAGTCCGCACCTGTTGCATCGACAACCAGTTACCGTTGAAAACGTGCGAGAACGCACATTTTTATCGGATTTCATACTGATTCGACTTAAACCAGGCACAAACGCATCTGAGATTACCGGAACCAATAGGGGATTGCGAGCCTTTTTCCCGTCTTTTTTATATGAATTTGTGATGTAACATAATGTAAATCTTCATATAAAAAACGCCAATTGCCCGATGTATGAATCTGGCGTGAAATCAGGTTGCAAAAGCGTTAACGAACGGTGGGGAAATTTTTGCGCGCGGCGAGGGGAAGAGGGCGGGAGGCGTAAGCCTCCCGGCATGAGTCATAGACACAAATTATGGTTGGCCGGGGCGGTGCTTACCGGGCAACAGGCGATTCAACCGATCGACGATCCAGTCGCTGCAAGGCGTCATCAGCACCCAGCTGGCGCCAACCAGCACCACGGACAATGAGCCGACGGCGATATCGGTAAACCAGTGGGCGCCAATCATCACGCGCGGCAATGAGAAGACCAACGTAATCAGCAGGGCGACGGCGAAGGCGCCGCGGCCGAAATAGCGCAGCATAAAGCAGGAAAAAATAATCAGCATCATGCCGTGGTCGCCGGGGAAGCTGTCGCCGGAAGCGTCCTTGGTGGGGATGCCGGTCAGCTCGCTGACGCGATGGATATTGTCAAAGGTCAGGGTGGGGCTTGGATGTTTCACCGGCAGCAGGTGGCCAAGCTGGTTCAGCACCACGGCGGTCAGCAGCATCACCACGCCGGTGATCACCAGACGGCGGCGGCCGGCGGCGTCCTGCTTCAGATAAAAGTACAGATACAGCAGCCCCATGGCGAGCAGCGAAATCACATCGAACGCGCGGTTGTTGGTGATGGCGACCAGGTGTAAAAACGCCGGGTCGGTGGCCAGATGGCGGTTAAAGAAGAAGAAAATCGCCGAATCCAGGGTAAACCAGCCGCCGTGATTGGCCGGCAGGAACCAGGACAGAAACAGCGCAACGCCCAGTAAGTTGAAGAAGAGAATGAGGGGTAAATTGCGGCGTGTCATGACATAACCTGTTGGAAAAATGAAAACGAAATAAAACCCGGCAGCCCTGCGGCAACCGGGGGGCAACGGTACGGGGTCTAACTTAAACGAATCTTAAACAAGGCGGATTGCAGGGCATTCCAATCGGCATTTTCGCTGTGGATAAGCTCAATTCGGCTGTCGAGCGGCGCGACCGGGCGGGTTTCGATGTTGAGATCCTGCCCCTGACGATTGATCAGCAATGTGCCTTCGGGGATGCGTACCACGCCTTTGGCGCGTTCGACCGGCGCGAGTCGCACCCATTCCATGAAGCCGGCGGTGTCGAACCGGGTATCGCCGTCAAAAATCCAGCCGCAGCTGGCGAAGCCTTGCCCTTCATTCAACGCTCGCCGCCAGCGGGCGTGCTCCGGCAGCCGCAGCGCCGCCAGCCCCTGCTTTTTCGCCTGACCATGATGATGCTGCGCGTCCGGCAATTCTGTACGATTCGTGCGCGGAAGTGACAACAGCGCGCCATCCGCTTCGCCTTGCGCGATGGCGTAGCAGGGCCGCTGCAGCGGGTCTTGCGCCTTCCAGGCCTCCAGCGCCAGCCTGTCTTCCGGCCGGTAGGTATCGCTTTTGCTGGCCAAAATAATGTCGGCCGCGGCCAGCTGATCGCGGAAGTTTTCGTTGTCGCGGTAGCGGGGCTGGCTGAGCTGGCGGGCATCCAGCAGGCACAGGGTGGCCTGCAGATCGATCCAGCCGGCATAGCTCTCCTGGGTCAGCAGCGACAGGATTTGTTTCGGATGCCCGAGCCCGGTCGGCTCGATCAGCAGCCGATCCGGTTTGGCCTGCTGCAACAGCATATTCAAGCCCACCTGCATCGGCAGGCCGTTGACGCAGCACATGCAGCCACCGGGGATCTCTTTGAGCACCGCGCCGCTGTCTGCCAGCAGCGCGCCGTCAATGCCGATCTCGCCGAATTCATTGACCAATACCGCCCAGCGTTCATGTTCGGGCTTATGAGCCAGCAAATGGCGGATAGTGGTGGTTTTGCCGCTGCCGAGGAAACCGGTAATCAAATTGGTTTTGGTCATTAATAATTCCTGGCGCAAAAATTAACCTGCTTAATAAATGAGTTACGCAGCCGTGTCGGTGAAACGGCCGCAATTTAATTTGTGCTCTATCTCGCAAATTTTGCACGTCACCATGCGCTTTTCAACCGACAAAATCCACCGTTTATAACAAGAAAATTCTTAGATAAAACCCTGTATTAGATGCGGTTAACTTTTGTTAGTAGCTTGTTTTTACATTGTTAATGACGAGATTAACGATCAAATCTCGTCCCTTTCCTTGCGATTATTCCTAACAAGTTCCTCTATGGTTAAATTGGCTTAACTAAAAATGAGGTTGCCATGAATACCTTTCGGTTATTTTTGATCGTAGGAATGTTGTTTTCATGGACGGCAGTGAGTCAGGCAGGAGTGGCCGGCGGGGTAATTCGCTTCGTCGGCTCTATCGTTGAAAGTCCTTGCACGGTCAAGATTGCAGATTCTAAGGCGAATACGCAATGTTACCGCAACGGCCAGCATTATCAGGCTCAGCAAGCGTTGTCAGGTTTTGATACTACACGCAAAGAACTTCCGCTAAATCTAGGCACAACCGAAATGAAGTGGGTAGACCAACAGAAGAAACTCGCTGTTATGACGGTCGTTTATCGTTAAGTCGTTCCGCCATGCCGGCGTAACGTTACGCCGGCATGGTTATTCTCGGCCCTGCAGGCTCCTCACCGCATCACCCACTCCTTCACCGTTTCACGCGCGCCGCGATCGCGCAGTGATAAATAGGCTTGCGTCACCGCTTCGCTAAACGCCGCATGCGCCGCCAGCGTTTCGCCGAATACCGATTTCAACGCCAACAGCGCCGCTACGCGCCGTCGATCGTCCGTTGTGGCGGCGATCGTCTGCTGCAGCACGTCTGCCAGCGGATCGCGAATGTCGATCGGCTCACCGGCGTCATCGACGCCGCCGACGTAACGCATCCAGCCCGCCACGCCCAGCGCCAGCCCGCTATAGTCGCCGCCGTGCCGCAGATGCCAGCGCACGGCATCCAGCAGCCGCTGCGGCAGCTTCTGCGTGCCGTCCATGGCGATCTGCCAGGTGAGGTGTTGCAGCGCCGGATTGCTGAAGCGCGCGATAAGCTGTGCGGCATAATCGGGCAGGCTGATGCCGGTGACGCTCAGCGTTGGCGCCTGTTCGTTCAGCATCAACCGCAGGGCGGCGCGGCGGTAGTGCTCATCCGCCATGCACTCGTTGATATAGCGGTAGCCGCCCAGGTAGCCTAAGTAAGCCAGGAACGAGTGGCTGCCGTTCAGCATGCGCAGCTTCATGTGTTCAAACGGCAGCACATCGCTGACCAACTGGGCGCCGGCCAACTCCCACGCCGGGCGTCCGGCGGTGAAGTTGTCTTCCACTACCCATTGAATGAAGGGCTCGCAGGCGATGGCGCATTCGTCGCGCACGCCGCCCAACGCGGTGGCGATCTCATCCAGCGTGGCCGGCGTGGCGGCCGGCACGATGCGATCCACCATGGTGCAGGGGAAGGTAGCGGCGCTGGCGATCCAATCGGCGAGCGACGGATCTCGCGCCTGCGCCAGATCGAGCACCGCCCGGCGCAGCACATGGCCGTTCTCCGGAATATTGTCGCAGGAGAGCAGGGAGAAGGCGGGCAGGCCGCGTTCGCGCCGCAGCCGCAGCGCTTCCACCAAAATGCCGGGCACGGTCTGCGGCTGATGCGGCCACGCCAGATCGGCGACGATCCCCGAATGCTGTCTGTCCAGCCGTCCGCTGCCGGGCTCGATGCAGTAGCCTTTTTCGGTGATGGTCATCGAGACGATCGCCACCTGCGGTTCGGCCAGCTTCTCCAGCACCGCGGCGATGCCCTCCAGCTTGCGGTGCAGGCTCTCACGCACAGCGCCGATCACGATAGCCTGATGGCTGTCCGCGCCTTTCTCCAGCACGCTGTACAGATGATCCTGTTGCCGCAGCGCCTCAAACAGCGGCACGCCGCCGGACAGACTGATCTCGCAAATGCCCCAGTCGCCGCCTTGGGCGTTCAGCACCCGATCGGTCAGCAGCGCCTGATGCGCGCGGTGGAACGCGCCGAAACCCAGGTGCACGATGCGGCTGCGCAGGGCCCGGCGATCATAATTCGGTTGCCGGACGGCGCCCGGCAGCGGGGTGTTGGCGATCGTATTCATCTCATCTCCAAAGCGAGTAGACAGCTGGCGGGCCACTTGCGTCAAGTTAGCGGACCAGTTTGTCGCCCCATCAACAAGGGCGCGCTGACGATAAAAAACTGCCACCAGTCTAAAGTTGTCGGCAGGTTAAGGGAATTGGTCAGGCCAAAATAAGCCAGAATCGTGAAGCGGATCAACCAATGAACGGTTCAATTTTGACAGCGCGCGGCGAAAGAGTAAGTTAAAGCTAGCTGACATCTAAATTAAACTGGTATAACAACATCGCAATGCGAGACAGGCATAAGGACACAACATGGAACAAACATGGCGTTGGTATGGCCCGAACGATCCGGTCTCTTTGGATGACGTGCGTCAGGCCGGGGCGACCGGGGTGGTCACGGCGCTGCACCATATTGCGAACGGCGAAGTCTGGCCGATCGACGAGATCCGCGCGCGGCAGGCGCTGCTGGCGGAAAAGGGGCTGGTGTGGTCGGTGGTGGAGAGCGTGCCGGTACATGAGGAGATCAAAACCCACAGCGGTGACTGGCGGCGGTACATCGCCAATTACCAGCAGTCACTGCGCAATCTGGCGGCCTGCGGCATCGACACCGTTTGCTACAACTTCATGCCGATCCTCGACTGGACGCGCACCGATCTGGCCTATCCGCTGCCGGACGGTTCCAAAGCGCTGCGTTTCGATCAGGTAGCCTTCGCCGCGTTCGAGCTGCATATCCTGCAGCGCGCCGGCGCCGAGGCGGACTATACGGCGCAAGAGCGCAGTCAGGCGGCGGCCTATTTCGCCGCCATGAGCGAGGAGGAGAAAGCCACGCTGACCGGCAACATCATCGCCGGGCTGCCGGGTGCGGAAGAAGGCTATACGTTGGAGCAGTTCCGCCGCCGCCTGGCGGAATACGACGGCATCGACAAGGCGCGGCTGCGCGAAAACATGGCGGTCTTTCTGCGCGCCATCGTGCCGGTGGCGGAAGAGGTCGGCATCCGGCTGGCGGTGCATCCCGACGATCCGCCGCGGCCGATCCTCGGCCTGCCGCGCATCGTCTCCACGATCGAAGACATGCAGTGGCTGAAACAGACCGTCGACAGCATTCATAACGGCTTCACCATGTGCACCGGTTCCTACGGCGTGCGCGCCGACAACGATCTGGTGCGGATGATTGAAACCTTCGGCGACCGCATTCACTTTACCCACCTGCGCGCCACCTGCCGCGAGGAAAACCCGAAAAGCTTCCACGAGGGAGCGCATCTGCAGGGCGATGTGGACATGGTGGCGGTGATCGAAGCGATCCTGACCGAAGAACTGCGTCGGCAGCGGGCGGGCGATCGGCGGCCGATCCCGATGCGCCCCGATCATGGGCATCAGATGCTGGACGATTTGAAAAAGAAAACCAATCCGGGCTATTCGGCCATCGGGCGGTTGAAAGGGCTGGCGGAGCTGCGCGGCGTCGAGCTGGCGCTCAAGCGGCGCTTTTTCCCGGAATTGCCGTAGCGGAAAATGAAACGGGGCCGAGTATCGGCCCCGTAGGCGCGACTAGTCTGCGCGGCTCATGTAGCGGCGTTCGGCGATATGAATGCGAATTTTGTCGCCGGCGCTGAGGTATTCCGGCACATGGATCACCAGGCCGGTCGCCATGGTGGCCGGTTTGTTGCGGGCGCTGGCGGAAGCGCCTTTAATGCCCGGCGCGGTCTCGACGATTTCCATATCCACGGTCTGCGGCAGCTCCAGCGCCAGCACCTGGCCATCCAGCGTCAGCACCTGCATACCCGGCAGGCCGCCTTCCGGAATGAACAGCAGCTCGTCTTCGATCTGGTCTTTCTTGAAAATGTACGGGGTGTAGTCTTCGTCATCCATGAACACGTATTCTTCGCCGTCGATATAGGAGAAGTTCACCTTGCGGCGCGACAGGGAAATGGTGTCCAGGATATCGTCGCCCTTGAAGCGTTCTTCCACTTTCAGGCCGGTGCGCACGTCGGAGAAGCGCATTTTGTACAGGGTGCTGGCGCCGCGGGCGCTCGGGCTCTGCACGTCGATATCTTTTACCAGCAGCAGCTTGCCGTTGTAGCTGATCGCCATGCCGCGCTTAATTTCGTTAGCTCTTGCCATTTCAATTTCATCCGCAATGAAGAGTATTAGAGAAGTTGCGACAAGGTACTCGCGCCGCCGATTTCAGGCAATAGCCCGGCGTAAAAACAGTGCAGGAAAGGGAGAGCAGGCGCTCTCCCTTCGAGGATTACCGGAAGACCGGCAGCAGGCCGAACAGCGACAGAATATGTGCGGCAGCGTTGATCAACCCGAACAGGATGACGAACAGGATCACGCCGTTGCCGCCCGGTGCACGGTAACCGGCCTGCGGATAACGGCGGCGGCTGGCGCGCGCCATCAGCGCCGGCACGATCACCGCCCAGACGGTGGCCGCCAGCCCGGCGAAGCCGATGGCGTACAGGAAACCGTTCGGGAACAGCAGCGCGGCCAGGGTCGGCGGCACGAAGGTCACCAGGGCGGTCTTGCTGCGCCCGACGGCGTCGTCCTTGAACTTGCAGAAGTCCGCCAGATAATCGAACAGGCCCAGCGATACGCCGAGGAACGAGCTGGCCAGCGCCATATAGGAGAAGGCGTTCAGCAGTTGGCTGACGGTCTGGCTGCTGGAGACGTTGCCCATTTGCTTGAGCAGGCTGCCGATATTGCCGCCTTCGGCGATCACTTGCTTAAAGGCGTCGCGCGCGATATTGCCCTGAATCACATACTGCCACAGGATGTAGATAGCCAATGCCAGCAGGGTGCCGTACACCAGGCTGCGCACCACGGAACCGCTGTCCTTGTGGTAGTACTTCACCAGCCCGGGAATGTTGCCGTGGTAGCCGAACGAAGTCAGCAGGTAAGGCAGCGCCGCCAGGGCGTAAGGCAGATAGCTGGCCCGATCATCGCCGGTGTTGAACAGCACCGCGGGCTGCACGTGGGTGAACATGTCGCCCACCGACATCACGAAGGTGATCACCATACCGCCGATCAGAATGGTGCTCAGGCGATCGACCGCGCGGGTGGAGAGCCAGACGATAAACGCCACCACCAGCGCGAACACCAGGCCGGCGGTAGTCTGGCCGACGCCGACGATGCCCTCCAGCGTGTGCGCGATGATCGAGCCGCCGGCGGAGATATAGGCGTAGGTCAGGATGTACAGCACGAACGCCACCGACAGGCCGTTCACCGCGTTCCAGCCTTTGCCCAGCAGATCCTTGACCATGGTGTTGAAGCTGGCGCCGCTCGGGTAGTGCAGCGTGGCTTCGAGGATCATCAGGCCGGACAGCAGCATGCAGGCCCAGGTATAAACCAGCAGCGCGACGGAGCCGCTGAACCAGACACCGGAAGTGACGATCGGAATGGAAAACATGCCGGCGCCAACGGCGGTTCCGGCAATGATCATCGCGCCGCCAAGGACGGAAGGGCGGGCCAGCTTCTGAATGGTGTCCGTAGACATGCGTGCTCCTGAGGGAAGAAGTTCTTTTGTACTAGCTCAATAGTACATGGGCGCATGGCGCATGTAAAGCGAAGGAATTGCACGTTTCACGCGTTTTTTTCTTTAAATCAAGGTTTGCTGGGCGTTTATTCGCCATCGGGTGCAGCCGGCCGGCGCAGAGCGATGAGTGTAAAGATCGCGGGGACGCAGGGATTCTGCTGGCGGTGGCCGCGTGCGGCTGCTATTGTCGCGCTTCTTTCCCCCCAGCCCACCAGGAGTAGCGCTGATGGACTGTCGCAGCGACTGCGGCGCCTGCTGTATCGCGCCGTCAATATCCAGCCCGATCCCCGGCATGCCGAACGGCAAGCCCGCCAATACTCGCTGCATTCATCTGGATGAACGGCTGCGCTGTGGCCTGTTTCATTCGCCGCTGAGGCCGAAGGTGTGCGGCAGCCTGCAGCCGAGCCGCGACATGTGCCACGATCACCGCGATCAGGCGCTGATTTACCTCGCCAGACTGGAGGCGGACACCGCGCCTTAAGCGTCTTTCAACCGCCACAGACACAGCGTCGCGCCTGCCGCCATCGCAGCCGACCCGAACAGTGTGGGGGAACGGCGTAGTGGCTGTCTCTCCAGGTGCCGTTCATGGCGGTCGCAGAGAAATACCGGATATTTAAGGCTATTCCTTTTGCACGGCGCGTACAGAGACTGGATAAAAAATGCCGGTCAGGCTTAACTGACCGGCATTACGCGTTGCGCCCTCTGTTTACCGTGGGATCAGGCGCCTTGCGGCACTGCGTGCGCGGTATTTTTCAATACCGGCCCCTGATACTTCTCGATCTGCAGCTGCGCCATCTGCCCGCAGTTGCCCTGCGCCAGGCTGGAAGAGCCGATGTCGAAGGTCAGACAGTTGACGTTGCCGTTCTTGCACAGCGAGCCGGGCTGCGCCGGATCGGCCGGATCGAACCAGGCGCCTTCGCTGATGCGCACCACGCCGGGCCGCACGTCTTCGCTGACCACCGCGCCCACCAGGATCTGACCGCGATCGTTAAACGCCCGCACCAGATCGCCGCCGCTGATGCCGCGCGGCTGCGCGTCCTGCGGGTGGATCAGGATCGCTTCACGATCCGCTACAGCGTATTTCTCGCGCAGCGGCGTGTTATCGAGCTGGGAGTGCAGCCGGTTGGTCGGGTGCGCGGTATTGAGCGACAGCGGATATTTGGCCGCTTCCGGCCCGCGATACCACTCGTGCGGCGGCATCCAGGTCGGAATGCCGGGGCAATCCTCGTAATGCATTTTGGCGATGGCGTCGGAGTAGATCTCGATCTTGCCCGACGGCGTGCCCAGCGGGTTCAGCAACGGGTTGTCGCGATAGTCGGCGAAGCGCACCCACTGCTTATTGGCCTCCGGCACCGGGAAGCGCACGTAATTGTTGGATTGCCAGAACATGTCGAACGGCGGCAGCGCCACCCGCGCGGCGCGCGCCTGGTTCTTCATGTCGTCGTACATGCCTTTCAGCCACTGGGTTTCATCCTTGCCCTCGGTGAAGGCTTCCTGTACGCCCAGCCTGGCCGCCATTGCCGAGAAGATGTCGAAGTCGCTACGCGACTCGTGTTGTGGCGGCACGCATTGATGCATCGGGAACACGTAGAGCTGCGAATAGTCGCCGCCCATTTCCAGATCGTTGCGCTCGTAGCTGGTGGTGGCCGGCAGCACGATATCGGCATGCTTGGCGGTAGCGGTCCAGTAAGGCTCGTTAACCACGATGGTGTCCGGCCGCTGCCAGGCTTTGACCAGGTTATTGGTGTCCTGATGCTGGTGGAAGGTGTTGCCGCCCGCCACATACACCATTTTCACCTCGGGGTAAGTGACCTTGGCACCGTTGAAGTCGATGGTTTTGCCCGGGTTGCTCAGGCATTCGGCGATGCGCGCCACCGGGATCGGCGCCGGCGAGTTCTTCGGCGCGTTGCCGGCGGAGATGCCGGCGATGATGCCGCCCTTGGCGGTCGGGCTGCCGCCGGAGGAATAGTGATAGCTGAAGCCGAAGCCGCCGCCCGGCAGGCCGATCTGGCCGAGCATCGCCGCCACCGTCACCAGCAGCCAGTGCTGCTGCTCGCCGTGGTGCTGGCGCTGAATGCCCCAGCCGCCCATGATCATGGTGCGATGCTTCGCCATCTCACGCGCCAGACCGCGCAGCGTGTCGGCAGCGACACCGCTGATGTCGGCCGCCCATTCGGCGGTTTTCGCCACGCCGTCGCTCTCGCCCAGCAGGTAGGCCTGGAACTTGTCGAAGCCGACGGTGTAGGTTTTCAGGAAGTCCGGGTTATGCAGCTTCTCGGTCAGCAACGTGTGGGCGATGCCGATCAGCATGGCGCCGTCGGTATAAGGGCGCGGGGCGATCCACTGCGCATTGACGAACTTGGCGCTGTCGCTGTGCACCGGATCGATGCTGATCACCCGGGTGCCTTTCTTCTTCAGCGCCTCGAAGCCGGTCTGGCCGACGTGATCCGGCACGTTCCAGCTGTTTTTCAGCGTGACCATCGGGTTACAGCCCCACAGGATCACCAGCTCGCTGTTCTCGATCACGTTCGGCCAGGCGGTCTGCTGTTCGTAGACCTCCATCGAGCCGACCACGTGCGACATGATCACCTGCGCTGCGCCGGTGGAGTAGTCGCCGGCGTAGCCGAGGAAGCCGCCGGTCAGGTTCATCAGACGCTGCAGCAGCGTGCGGCTGTTGTGCAGCATACCGACGCTTTTCCAGCCATAGGAACCGGCGTAGATCGACTGCGGCCCGTGATCTTTCTGCAGGCGAACGATCTCATTGCACACCAGCTCGGTCGCTTTGTCCCAGCTGACGCGCACCCACTCGTCGCGGCCGCGCAGTTCGGTGCGGCTGCCGGGGCCGCCTTCCAGCCAGCTTTTGCGCACCATCGGATATTTGATGCGGTTCTCGGCGTGCACCTGATAAGGCGCCATGGTGATCAGCTCATTGGGATACGGATCGTCCTGCACCGGCTGCACGCCGACCATCTTGCCGTCCTGCACGATGGCCTCAAACGCGCCCCAGTGGGCGCCGGTCAGAATGCCTTTCTGCGCCTGACGCAAGACGATGAACTGCGGCAGCGCTTCGCTGATGGCCTGCGCCAGCGCCGCTTTGGGCCATAAGCCCGCCAGCAGCGGGGCGGCGGCCAGCGCGGCGGCGCCGGTCAGGAAGCGGCGGCGGCTCATGGTTAACGGTTGTTGGTTGCTCATTGCGCTTCTCCCTTAAAGCTTGGCCGGTGCGGCAGGTGGCATGTCGCTGGCGTGTTTTTGTACGTATTGCGTCAGCACGCGCAGCTGTTCCTGCGTCAGCGAGGTGCGTGGCGCCATGCCTTTGATGACGCCGATCCATTGGTTGGCGTTGAAGCGATCGAGCGCGGTCAGCCCGTGGCAGCCGGTACAGTTGGCCGACATCATGTCCGCGGCGTAGCGCCAGATTTTTTGCTGATCGTCGATCAACTGCTTGCGCGGCAGCCACACCTGCAGAGAAACCTGATGCCAGACCAGGCCGGTTTCCACATCGGTCTGGGTGGCGGCGGTCTTCAGCTGTTGGCGTGCTTCCTCACCCAGCAGCACGCTGAGGATGCGTTTGCCCTGCGCGGCGTAGAACACTTCGCTGACCCCGTCCTGCTGCCAGCCACTGACGGTGGCCAGCACTTTGTCGCCATCCTGCTTGACCACCTGCACTTCGGTGGACGGCATCAGGTTGCCGGCGTTATGGCTGTCGTTGGCGCCGAGGAAGAACGGCTCGGTGGCGATGGTGTAGAGGGTGGTGGCGTCCGGTGCGGTCAACGCCGCGGCCTTCGCCAGCTCGGCGGCACCGGCCTGGGTTTCGCCGCTCATGTCCGGCAGGATATGCGCCACGCCCTTGTGGCAATCGATGCAGGTTTCGCCCTGTTTGATCGCCACCGGGTGCTGCAGGCGCGCCTCAGGGCGCTGGGCGGTGATGTCCATGGCGTCGTAGCTGTGGCAGGAGCGGCAGGTGGCCGAGTCGTTCTCTTTCAGCGTTTTCCAGACTGACTGCGCCATCGCCAGCTTGTGCGCTTCGTATTTCTCCGGCGTATCGATGGTGCCGACCATTTCGCCGTAGATGTCTTTTACCGCGCGGATCTTGGTCCACAGGTAGTCGATCGGCTGGTGCGGCACGTGGCAGTCGGCGCACTCGGCGCGGATGCCCTTGGTGTTCTGGAAGTGGACGCTGCCTTGATATTCGGCCAGCGGCTGTTGCATGGTGTGGCAGGAAACGCAGAAGGCGGTATCGCTGGTTTTATGGAAGACGGTGGCGGTCCCGGCCAACAGCGCTGCGCCGAGGATAATCCCCAGCAGCAAAAGCCATAGCCATCCCCACCGACGCTTTTTTTCAAAGCCAGTCAGTTTTTTGCTCATGGTAAACCCGCTTATAATTATGAATTTAAAATAAAATCTTGCCAAAAGGCCACCGACCGGAGGTCAGAATGCCACGTCGATTGCAGGGGTAATGATAGAAGAGGGTTAACCCCATAGGGTTATCCGTAGTCAAAAAAATGGCGTATATCGCAAAAAATAGCGTTATATTCTAATTTATATAACGATAGGGCGCTGCGGCAGGGGAAGCGAGCACAGCACGCGCTCGCATTGGATCAGACCGCTGGCAGGTAGGCCAGGCCGCTCAGCCACAGGCGGATGGCGGTGCGGCTGGCTTCGAAATGGGGTTCCGGCAGGGCTTCAGGCGCGCACCAGCGCCATTCGGAGCATTTCTCGGGCTCTCTCAGCTCGGCGTTGCCGCCGGGGTGATCCACTTGCAGGCAGATTGACACCGTGTGTTTGCCTTCGGCGCGCCAGGTTTGCAGATTGTTGCTGACGCCAACGAAGCGCGGCGGGTCGATGAGCAACCCGGTCTCTTCGGCGATTTCGCGCTGGGCGCACTGCTCGAAGGTTTCACCGGCATCCAGATGCCCGCCGGGGATCGACCAAAAGGGCGCGTGGGAACCGCAGCGTTTGCCCAACAAAATCTCGCCTTGCGGGTTGACGATGATCACCCCGACGCCCGTCACTACGTTCATGCTTTTCTCCGTCAGCAAGGTTTCAGCACAGTATGTCATTTTGCCCCGGCGCTGGCCAATACGCCGGCAAAAGTGTGCGTAAGCTCAAAAATCTGCAATGGCGAAAGGGAGAAAGCTTGCTTTCGCCTTGTGCTGCTCACACACTCCTTGAAACGTTTCAGCGTTGTCCGGCCGCTTGTGGCGAACGGATAACGCTCCTTTTTCTCAATGAAGCTGAAACGATTCAATTCAGCAGGAGAGGAGAATCATGTTCCAGTTGTCACCGCAAGACATTCATCTGGGCGCCGTTGCCGACGGTAAGCAAGAGGCCATCCGCCTGGTGGCCGCCGCCCTGACCGAAGCCGGCTGCGTCAGCGCCGGTTACGTGGACGGCATGCTGCAGCGCGAACTGCAGACGTCCACCTATCTGGGCAACGGCATCGCCATTCCGCACGGCACCACCGATACCCGCGATCTGGTGTTGAAAACCGGCGTGCAGGTGTTCCAGTTCCCGCAGGGCATCGCCTGGGGAGAAGGCCAGACCGCCTATGTGGCGATCGGCATCGCCGCCCGTTCCGACGAGCATTTGGCGCTGCTGCGTCAGCTCACCCACGTCCTGAGCGATGACAGCGTGGCGGAGCGGCTGGCGCAAACCACCTCTGCGGAGGAACTGCGCAGCCTGCTGATGGGCGAACAACAGAGCGCCGAATTCCAGTTCGACGTTTCGCTGATTGCGCTCGACGTCGCCGCCGACAGCCTGATGACGCTGCAGGCGCTGAACGCCGGCCGGCTGCAAAAGGCCGGCGCGGTCAACGCGCAGTTCGTCAGTGATGTCATCACCCGCAAGCCGCTGAACCTGGGGCAGGGCATCTGGCTGAGCGACAGCGTCGAAGGCAACCTGGCCAGCGCGGCCACCGTCAGCCGCCCGGCGCAGGCTTTGGTGGAAGACGGCGAGCCGGTGGCGCTGCTGCTGACGGTGTCGGTCGCCGACGCGCAGCCGCTGGCGGTGCTCAACTACCTCAGCGATCTGCTGCTGGCCAATAAAGCTGAACGCTTGCTGAAGGCGGATGCCGCCGGCGTGCTGGCGCTGCTGACCAGCGAAGTGGCTGAGGAGAGCAGCGTGCTGAGCGCCGAGTTCGTGATCCGCAACGAGCACGGTCTGCACGCGCGGCCGGGCACGGCGCTGGTCAACGTGATCAAAAGTTTCAACAGTGACATCACCGTCACCAACCTGGACGGCAGCGGCAAGCCGGCCAACGGGCGCAGCCTGATGAAGGTGGTGGCGCTGGGCGTGAAGAAAGGGCATCACCTGCGCTTTACCGCCAATGGAGAAGATGCTGAAGCCGCGCTGAAGGCGATTGGCGAAGCGATTAATGAAGGACTGGGCGAGGGCGCAGCATGAGCAGAAGAGTAGCAACGATCACCCTGAACCCGGCGTACGATCTGGTGGGTTTCTGCCCGCAGATCGAGCGCGGGGAAGTCAATCGGGTAAAAACCGCCGGCCTGCACGCCGCCGGTAAGGGCATCAACGTCGCCAAGGTGTTGAAGGATTTAGGCATCGACGTCACCGTCGGCGGCTTCCTGGGCAAAGACAATCAGGACGGTTTCCAGCTGCTGTTCAGCGATCTGGGGATCGCCAACCGCTTTCAGGTGGTGCCGGGCCGTACCCGCATCAACGTCAAGCTGACGGAAAAAGACGGCGAAGTCACCGACTTCAACTTCTCCGGTTTCGAAGTGACGCCGCAGGACTGGGATCGCTTCGTCAGCGACTCGCTGAGCTGGCTGGGCCAGTTCGACATGGTGGCGGTGAGCGGCAGCCTGCCGGCCGGCGTCGATCCTGACGCATTTACCGACTGGATGACCCAGCTGCGCGCCAAGTGCCCGTGCATCATTTTCGACAGCAGCCGCGAAGCGCTGGTCGCCGGGTTGAAGGCCTCGCCGTGGCTGGTGAAGCCGAACCGCCGCGAGCTGGAAATCTGGGCCGGTCGCCCGCTGCCGACGCTGGCGGACGTGGTCGAGGCCGCGCATGCGCTGCGTGAACAGGGCATCGCCCACGTGGTGATCTCCCTCGGTGCGGAAGGCGCGCTGTGGGTTAACGCCTCCGGCGCCTGGATCGCCAAACCGCCGTCCTGTGAGGTGGTCAGCACCGTGGGCGCCGGCGATTCGATGGTCGGAGGCCTGATTTACGGCCTGCTGATGCGCGAATCCAGCGAACACACTCTGCGTCTGGCCACGGCGGTAGCGGCGCTGGCGGTCAGCCAAAGCAACGTCGGCGTGACCGATCGTCCCCAGTTGGCCGCGATGATGGCGCGCGTCGATCTGAAACCTTTCAATCAATAGCAGGAGGCAGAATGAAAACGCTGCTGATGGTAGACAGTTCGCTGGGGCAGGCCCGTGGCCACCTGGCGAAACGCATGCTGGAGGCCGCCGCGGCCAAAGCCGGCCTGACGCTGGTCGAGTCGCTGCAGGACGCCGAACTGGTGGCGGTGGCGGGGCAGGCTGCTCCTGCTGACGCCGGGCTGAACGGCAAATTGGTGTATGTGGGCGAGGTAGAACAGGCGGTGCGTGAACCGGACGCTTTTCTGGCGCGTGCCAAGGCCGAAGCTGAAACCTATCAGGCGCCGCAGGCGGCGGCACCGGTGAAAGCCAATGAGCAAAAACGCATCGTGGCGATCACCGCTTGCCCAACCGGCGTGGCGCACACCTTTATGGCGGCCGAAGCCATTGAAAGTGAAGCCAAGAAACGCGGCTGGTGGGTGAAAGTGGAAACGCGCGGCTCCGTCGGCGCCGGCAACGCCATCACCCCGGAAGAAGTGGCGGCGGCGGATCTGGTGATCGTCGCGGCGGACATTGAAGTGGATCTGGACAAGTTTGCCGGCAAACCGATGTACCGCACTTCGACCGGCCTGGCGCTGAAGAAAACCGCCCAGGAGCTGGACAAGGCGCAGGCCGAGGCGGAAGTGTTCCAGCCGCAGCAGCGCGGCAACGCGGCGCCGGCGGCGAAAAAGAAAGAGGGCAACGGCCCGTATCGTCACCTGCTGACCGGCGTGTCCTACATGCTGCCGATGGTGGTGGCGGGCGGTTTGTGCATCGCGCTGTCGTTCGTGTTCGGCATCAAGGCGTTTGAAGTCAAAGGCACCCTGGCGGCGGCGCTGATGCAGATCGGCGGCGGCTCCGCCTTCGCGCTGATGGTGCCGGTGTTGGCCGGTTTCATCGCCTTCTCCATCGCGGATCGTCCGGGCCTGACGCCGGGCCTGATCGGCGGCATGCTGGCGGTGAGCACCGGCGCCGGGTTCCTCGGCGGCATCATCGCCGGTTTCCTGGCGGGTTATGTCGCCAGGGCGATCAGCAGCAAACTGCGCCTGCCGCAAAGTATGGAAGCGTTGAAGCCCATCTTGATCATTCCGCTGGTGGCCAGCCTGATCACCGGCCTTATCATGATTTACGTGGTCGGCACGCCGGTAGCGAAAATCATGGAAGGCCTGACCCATTGGCTGCAATCGCTGGGCACCGCCAACGCCGTGCTGCTGGGGGCGATCCTCGGTGGCATGATGTGCACCGACATGGGGGGGCCGGTGAACAAAGCGGCCTACGCGTTCGGCGTGGCGCTGCTCAGCTCCTCGGTGTATGCGCCGATGGCAGCCATCATGGCCGCCGGTATGGTGCCGCCGCTGGCGATGGGTCTGGCGACGCTGCTGGCGCGCCGCAAGTTCCCGAAATCCGAACAGGAAGGCGGCAAGGCGGCGTTGGTGCTGGGGCTGTGCTTCATCACCGAAGGGGCGATTCCGTTCGCCGCCCGCGATCCGATGCGCGTGTTGCCGTGCTGCATCGCCGGCGGGGCGCTGACCGGCGCGCTGTCGATGGCCTTCGGCGCCAAGCTGATGGCGCCGCACGGCGGCTTGTTCGTGCTGCTGATCCCGGGCGCGATTTCGCCGGTGTTGCTGTACCTGGTGGCGATCGCCGCCGGCACGCTGTTGGCCGGGGTGGCTTATGCCCTGCTGAAACGTGCTGAAGTACCGGCGGCCAGCGTGGCGTAACGGCGATCCAGCCATAAAAAAACCGGAGCCCAGGCTCCGGTTTTGTCGTTTGGGCGCCGCGTTACTGCTGCGCCTTCAGCCAGGCGATCTCTTCGGCCCAGATATCCGGGTTTACCGTTTCCAGAATCAGCGGGATGTTGTCGAAACGCGGATCGCGCATGATGTAGCTGAACACCGTTTTGCCGATGTTGCCTTCCCCCAGGCTGTGATGGCGGTCGACGCGGCTGTTGAACTCGCTCTTGGCATCGTTCAGGTGCATGCCGCGCAGGTAGTTGAAACCGACGATGTCGCCCAACTGCTTGAAGGTGCGCTCGCACTCTTCTTCGGTGCGCAGATCGTACCCGGCGGCGAAGGCGTGGCAGGTGTCGATGCAAACGCCGACGCGGCTTTTGTCTTCCACGCCGTCGATGATCGCCGCCAGGTGCTCGAATTTGAAGCCCAGGTTGCTGCCCTGGCCGGCGGTGTTTTCGATCACGGCCGTCACGCCGGCGGTTTTGTCCAGCGCGATATTGATCGATTCGGCGATGCGCGCCAGGCACTTGTCTTCATCGATTTGCAGCAGGTGGCTGCCGGGGTGGAAGTTCAACAGCGTCAGCCCCAGCTGCTCGCAGCGCTGCAGCTCGTCGATGAACGCCTCGCGCGATTTTTCCAACGCGTCGGCCACCGGGTGCCCCAGGTTGATCAGGTAGCTGTCGTGCGGCAGGATCTGCCCCGGCCCATAACCGTACTGGGCGCAGGCGCTCTTGAACTTATCGATCACGTCTGCGGCCAGCGGCGCGGCCTTCCATTGACGCTGATTTTTGGTGAACAGGGCGAACGCGGTCGCCTCCAATTCGTGCGCGCGGATAACCGCCTGATCCACGCCGCCTGACGCGCTGACATGTGCACCGACAAACTTCATCTTCATTCTCCTGTGTTATCGGTGACATTATGGCATTGATAGCGGGCGGATTGAATGGTGAAAAGCGGCGGCCCGCCGAAGCGGGCCGCCGAGGGCGATTACAGCAGGTGTTGCACCAGTTGGTTTATCGCGGCGCCGCCGACCAGCAGCCAGACGAACAGCAGCGTGGCCAGCAGAATCGGTTTCATCCCGGCCTGGCGCACGGCGCTGATGTGGGTGGTCAACCCCAGCGCCGCCATCGCCATTGCCAGCATCCAGGTGTCGGCGGTGATCAGATGGCGCACCAGCGTGGCCGGCAGCAGGTTGAAGGAGTTCAGCCCGGCGACGACGATAAACAGCACGGCGAACCACGGAATGGTGATGGCGGATTTTTCCGCCTTGCCTGCGCTGCCGCGGCTGATGTAGCCCGACAGCAGCAGCAGGAACGGCGCCAGCATCATCACGCGGATCATCTTGGCGATCACCGCTGCATTTTCGGCGTCCGGCCCGATGGCGTGCCCGGCGGCGACCACCTGAGCCACTTCGTGAATGGTGGAGCCGGCGTAAATGCCGAAGGTTTCCTGGCTGAACGGCAACCACTGGAAGTGTTCATTCAACTGATACAGCCACGGGTAGGCGAAGATCGCCAGAGTGCCGAATACCACCACGGTCGAGACCGCTACCGCCACTTTGCTGGAGTCGGCCTTCAGCACCGGCTCGGTGGCCATCACCGCCGCCGCGCCGCAAATGCTGCTGCCGGCGCCGATCAGCATCGCGGTTTGGCTGTCGATGCCGAACACTTTCTTGCCGAGCCAGCAGGCCAGCAGGAAGGTGGTGATCAGGGTCAGCGCGTCGATGATGATGCCGCTGGCGCCGACGTCGGCAATCTGCTGAAAGGTCAGCCGGAAGCCGTAAAGGATAATGCCCAGACGCAGCAGCCGCTGTTTGGCCAGCTGCACGCCGCCGTGACAAACGGTTTGCCAGCGGGGGTACAGCGTGTTGCCCACCAGAATACCGAGCAGGATCGCTAGCGTCAGCGCCCCCAGCCCCAGCTCCGCCACCCAGGGAATATCGCCGGCCCAGACGGCCAGCGCGGTGAGCGCGCCGGTCAGCGCCAGCCCCGGCACCAGCCGCGGCAGGCCAAACAGCGGAAAGCGTCGCTCGGGGTAAGTGTGAGTGGTATCAGTCGCCATAAAAGTCAGTCCTTCAGTCTGTTTCTTGCTGCTAAGAGTACGTTTGGGCTGAATAAAAGAGAAATTGATTATATATTTATAACCTATCTGAATAAGTGGTATGGGATCAGGCATTGGCATACAGCCGCATTGCGGCTAGGGTGAGGAAGTGCGGCGAGCCGCCGTCAACTTTCCAACTAACAGGAGCAGGCGATGGATACCGACGATCAACGCAGAGAGCAGGTAGATCAGGAAGTGGGGCGCGCGGTGCGGCGGTTGATTGAAGAAAACAAGACGATCGACCGCGATCATCTCGCGGCGATGCTGCAATTGATACTGCGGAACGAAGCCGGCACGCCGCGAGAGCCGGTACTGGCCGCGGCGGCGCAGCTGGTCGCGTTGGGTAAATAGCGCGCCGAACTGGCCGCAAACAGGGTAGCCTGGCCGGGCTGCCCACATCACCATGTTGGGGTTCTCTGGCAGAACCTTCTTTCAATACCGGGACGGCTATGCATATCACGTTGCGTCAACTGGAAGTTTTCACCGAAGTGCTGAAAAGCGGTTCGACCACTCAGGCCTCGGTGGTGCTGGCGCTGTCGCAGTCGGCGGTCAGCGCGGCGCTGGCGGATCTGGAGGGGCAGCTGGGCGTGCAGCTGTTCGATCGCGTCGGCAAACGGCTGGTGATCAACGAACACGGCCGCTTGCTGTACCCCAAGGCGCTGGCGCTGCTGGAGCAGGCGGGGGAGATCGAGCAGCTGTTTCGCCATGATGGCGGGGCGCTGCGCATCGCCGCCAGCAGCACCATCGGCAACTATATGCTGCCGGAGATGATCGCCCGTTACCGCCGGGACTTTCCGGCCACGCCGCTGGAGCTGAACGTCGGCAACAGCCAGGACGTGATCGTGGCGGTGGCGGATTTTCGCGTCGATCTGGGGCTGATCGAAGGGCCTTGCCATATGCCGGAGCTGGTGACGCAGCCGTGGCTGGAGGACGAGCTGGTGGTGTTCGCTGCGCCGGATAACCCGCTGACCCGTCAACCGCCGACGCTGGAGGCGCTGGCGAATGCGCCTTGGATCCTGCGTGAGCGCGGTTCGGGCACTCGCGAGGTGCTGGATCATCTGCTGTTGGCGCACCTGCCGCACTTTCAGCTGGTGATGGAGCTCGGCAACTCGGAGGCGATCAAGCATGCGGTGCGGCACGGTATCGGCATCAGTTGCCTGTCGCGGCGGGTGGTGGCGGAGCAGCTGGCCAGCGGCGCGTTGGTGGAACTGCCGGTGCCGCTGCCGCCGCTGCGGCGCACCCTGTACCTGATCCGCCATCGGCAAAAGCACATTTCCAACGCGTTGCAGCGTTTTCTCAGCTATTGCGTGCTGTAATCGACAGCGCGTCACGTCTTCTATCGCCGCGCAGGCCAAAGAAAGCATAAAAACCTGCGCGCGCTCACATTAATGAGAGTAAGTAAGGCCATAAGGGGCGCGGCTAATAATTGCCTCTGAATTATGAAGCTATCTTATATCGGTGCAATGTTGCTAGTTCACCGGCGGGTATTTGTTACAATCCGCCCTCATTTTTCGAAGAGCAGATAGATAGGGAACGAATGGCTCAGCAGGATATAAAAACATCGGGGCAGCAAGCTCCCGGATTGCGCCGCGAGCTGAAAGCCCGGCATTTGACCATGATCGCCATCGGCGGCTCCATCGGCACCGGCCTGTTCGTCGCCTCGGGCGCCACGGTTTCTCAGGCAGGTCCCGGCGGGGCGCTGCTGTCTTACGCTCTGATCGGTTTGATGGTGTACTTCCTGATGACCAGTCTGGGCGAACTGGCGGCCTTTATGCCGGTCTCCGGTTCATTCTCCACCTACGGCGCCAAATACGTGGAAGAAGGCTTCGGCTTCGCACTGGGCTGGAACTACTGGTACAACTGGGCGGTGACCATCGCCGTTGACCTGGTGGCTTCGCAATTGGTGATGAGCTACTGGTTCCCGGACACGCCCGGCTGGATCTGGAGCGCGCTGTTCCTCGGCCTGATGTTCCTGCTGAACTACATTTCGGTGAAAGGGTTCGGCGAGGCGGAATACTGGTTCGCGCTGATCAAGGTCAGCACCGTGATTATTTTCATCGCCGTCGGCGTGCTGATGATTGTCGGCATTCTGAAAGGCGGCGAGCATGCCGGCTGGCAGAACTGGACCATTGGAGATGCGCCGTTCGCCGGCGGCTTCTCGGCGATGATCGGCGTGGCCATGATCGTCGGCTTCTCGTTCCAGGGCACTGAACTTATCGGCATCGCGGCCGGCGAATCGGAAAACCCGGGTAAAAATATTCCGCGCGCGGTGCGTCAGGTGTTCTGGCGTATCCTGCTGTTCTATATCTTCGCCATCCTGATCATCAGCCTGATCATTCCGTATACCGATCCGAGCCTGCTGCGCAATGACGTGAAAGACATCAGCGTCAGCCCGTTCACCCTGGTGTTCCAGCATGCCGGCCTGCTGTCGGCGGCGGCGGTGATGAACGCGGTGATCCTGACGGCGGTGTTGTCGGCCGGTAACTCGGGCATGTACGCATCGACCCGCATGTTGTACACCCTGGCGTCGGAAGGCAAGGCGCCGCGCATCTTCGCCAAGCTGTCGAAAGGCGGCGTGCCGCGCAACGCGCTGTACGCGACCTGCGTGGTAGCCGGGCTGTGCTTCCTGACCTCGATGTTCGGCAACCAGTCGGTTTACCTGTGGCTGCTGAATACCTCGGGCATGACCGGCTTCATCGCCTGGTTGGGCATCGCCATCAGCCACTACCGTTTCCGTCGCGGTTACATGCTGCAGGGGCGCGATCTCAACGACTTACCGTACCGTTCCGGGTTCTTCCCGCTGGGGCCGATCTTCGCCTTCGTGCTGTGCCTGATCATTACCCTGGGCCAGAATTACCAGGCCTTCCTGCAAGACAAGATTGACTGGTACGGCGTGACCGCGACCTACATCGGCATTCCGCTGTTCCTGCTGATTTGGTTCGGTTACAAGCTGTCGCAAGGCACCCGTGTCGTGAAGTATAGCGAAATGGAATTCCCGAAGATGGACGTGAAGTAATCTTCGGTGAGTGACTCGCGGCGGGGGCTCCCGCCGCGTTTTGGTTTACTTTTTCCCGCCTTTGGCTTCCGCCAGCGCCTGCTGCGCCGAGCTCATCGAACTCTCTACCGTAGCGTAATGCTGCGTCAGCGCCAAAATGCCGGCGTTAAGCCGCATGTTCACCTCGCCGAACGCGCCAAAATCGTAGGGCGCCTCCAGCGGCGGCACAATGCGCGCCAGAAACTCGCTTTCCGCTCCGTAGGGCAGATCGTGCATCAGAATCAAAAACGGGCCGCCACCCCCACGGCATTCAGCCTGGGGGGGAGAGGAGAGGGCGTCAGCGTGAGACGCAGCTGGCGTTGAAACGGTTCGTCATCGGCGTACAGCGGGCTGTGCAACAGCCAGTTCAGCAGCGCCGGGCGTTTGGGCGTTACCGCCGGAGATGGGCTTCTCATTACAGCCTCGTCAATAAGGCCGTTCTTGCGGCGGCCTGAAAGTTTTTTGCATGCGCGGTGCTGTGGTTTTGGATTCTATGTGGTTTTGCCGCTATTTGTCAGAGTCTGGTCGGATCAGGAATAATTTTCAGAATAATTAACCTACTGGCCGTTGCGGGGGAAATCGTGGTGGTTTGAAAAATGGCGATAAAAAACAAATTATTACATTTCGACAACGCCGTTTTCACCTATTGATATGATTGATAAGTATTATCGTTTGCTTTATTGTGGGCGGCTGCGCGCAGGCGGTCGCCGTGCGCTTTCCGGTTTACGGCGGACGCCTTCGCGCCGCTGTCATGATGGTTGTAACAGGTATCTTAACGAATGAGCGTATCCACCGATCCCATGACTGACGCCAAGGGGCAACCCAACGCCGGCGTGATGGGGCGTTATCAGCATATTCTTCGCCATCGCCTGTTGATGATGGGCGTGTTGGCACTGGCGATCCTGGGTTCGCTGCTGCTGGATTTCACCATGGGGCCATCCGGCCTGTCGCTGTCGTCTTTGTGGCAAACGCTGCTTGATCCCGCCGCGGCCGATGCCGGCACGCGGGTGATCGTCTGGGACATCCGCTTGCCCTATGCGCTGATGGCGGTGGTGGTGGGCTTTGCGCTCGGCCTGGCCGGGGCGGAAATGCAGACCATCCTGAATAACCCGCTGGCCAGTCCCTTCACCCTCGGCGTGTCTTCCGCCGCGGCCTTTGGCGCCGCGCTGGCGATCGTGCTCGGCATCGGCATTCCGGGCATTCCCGATCAGTGGTTCATCTCCGCCAACGCCTTTATCTTTGCGCTGTTCGCTGCGCTGATGCTCGACGGCATCACGCGCTGGACGCGGGTCGCCACCTCCGGCGTGGTGCTGTTCGGCATCGCGCTGGTGTTTACCTTCAACGCGCTAGTCTCGATGATGCAGTTCATCGCCAGCGAGGACACGCTGCAGGGGCTGGTGTTCTGGACCATGGGCAGCCTGGCGCGCGCCTCGTGGGACAAGCTGGGCATTCTGTTCGGGGTGTTCGCCGTGCTGCTGCCGTTGTCGATGATGAGCTCGTGGAAACTGACCGCGCTGCGTCTGGGTGAAGACAGGGCGGTGAGTTTCGGCATCGACGTGCGCCGTCTGCGGCTGACCACGCTGCTGCGCATCAGCATTCTCTCGGCGCTGGCGGTGGCCTTCGTCGGGCCGATCGGCTTTATCGGCCTGGTGGCGCCGCACATCGCCCGCATGATCTTCGGCGAAGATCACCGTTTCTACCTGCCGGCCAGTGCGCTGATTGGCGCGCTGGTGTTGTCGATGGCCTCGGTGGCGTCGAAAAATCTGGTGCCCGGCGTGATCATTCCGGTGGGCATCGTCACCTCGCTGGTCGGGGTGCCGTTCTTCCTGAGCATTATTCTGCGCCATCGGGGGAACGTATGAATCAGGGCTTGCGCATAGAAAACTTCTCGGCGGGCTATCCGAAGCGTCAGGTGATCGACAATCTCTCGGTGCCGATGCTGCCGCGCGGGCAAATCACCGTGCTGCTGGGGCCGAACGGCAGCGGCAAATCGACGCTGCTGCGTTCGCTGGCCGGGCTGAACCCGGCGCAGGGCAAGCTGTGGCTGGACGATGACGATCTGATGCAGATGCCGTTCGCCCGTCGGGCGGAGAAAGTGGTGTATCTGCCGCAGTCGCTGCCCGCCGGAGTGCATCTGCACGTGTTGGAGTCGATTATCGTGGCGCAGCGCGCCTCGGGCGGCCGCAGCAACGCCAGCAGCGAAGCGGAAGTGATGGCTTTGCTGGAACAGCTGGGCATCGCCCACCTGGCGCTGAGCTACCTCGATCAGCTGTCCGGCGGCCAGAAACAGCTGGTGGGGTTGGCGCAGTCGCTGATCCGTCAGCCGTCGCTGCTGCTGCTGGATGAGCCGCTGAGCGCGCTCGATCTCAACTATCAGTTCCACGTGATGGATTTGGTGCGCCGTGAAACCCGCAAGCGCAATATCGTGACGGTGGTGGTGGTGCATGACATCAACATCGCGCTGCGTCACGGCGACCACGTGCTGATGCTGCAGGATGGCGATCTGATCGCCGACGGCGCGCCGGATCAGGTGATTACGCCGCAGAGCCTGGCGCGGGTCTACGGCGTGCGCGGGCGCATCGAGCGCTGTTCGCAGGGCACGCCGCAGGTGCTGATAGACGGCCTGGTAAACCAGCCGACGATTTAATCCAGGAAAAAGCCCGGCATCGCCGGGCTTTCTTTATCGCGCAGCGTGGGTTAGCGCCTCGCTCACGCGTTCGACGACGTGCTGAGCGGTGACGATGCCGCCGGACAGATAAACCTCGGCCGCCGGCAGGTAAACCACCTGGCCTTTCTTCACCGCTATGGTTTTCTTCAGCGCGGTGGTGGTAAGGATTTTCTGCGGCGCCACCGCGTTCGGCCGCCCGGTCGCGGCGTCCCTGTCGATGACGAACAGCCAGTCCGGATTCAGTTTGGCCACCTGCTCAGGCGTCAGCTTGTTGCCGCGCACGTCTTTTTCATCGGACTGCAACGCGGACGCGAAGCCGAGGGCGTCATAGACGAAGCTGAAACGGCTCTTGGGGGCGTAAGCGCTGATCTTGCCGCCGGAGAACAGCACCACCAGCCCGCGTCCGGCCTGGGCGGCCTGCGGTTTGACCGCCGCGATCTGCGCATCCAGCTTATCGACCGCCGCCTGCGCCTGTTGCTGCTTATCGAACAGCTCGCCCAGCTGCAGCGTGCGCTGCTTCAGGCTGCCCAACTGATCCTGCTGATCGACGGACATATTCAGCGTCGGCGCCAGCGCGTTCAGCTCGTCATAGGCTTTGGACGCCCGGCCGGCGATCAGGATCAGATCCGGTTTGGCGGCGCGCAGCACGGCCATATCCGGCTCGAACAGGGTGCCGGCATTGAGGTATTTGTCGTCCTGATAGCGCTTCAGGCTATCCGGCAAATTCTTACGGTTGCCGGGCAGCGCCAGCGGTTCGACGCCCAGCAGCCGCAGCGTTTCCAGCGAGGCGTAATCCAGCACCACGATGCGCTGCGGGTGTTTCTTCACCTCGGTGCTGCCGTTCAGGTGCTGGACGTTGACGGTGGCCGGGGCCGCCGGCGCGTCGGTTTTGCTGTGGCAACCCGCCAGCGCCATCGCGGCCAGCAGGGCGATCATCAGGGGGGAGCGGCGTAATTTCATGGGGCTTCCTCACGGTGATGGAATGAAAAGGGCGCGCAGCGCGCGCCCGGGGGCATCAGAAGTTGTAGGTCATGCCGACGGTGTAACGGCGGCCGTCCAGCGTGGTGCGGTAGTGATCGTAATCCACGGTCTTGTCGAGAATGTTGTAGACCCCGCCGGTCAACTGCAGGTTTTTCGCCGCCTGGTAGCTCAGGCCCGCATCGACGAAGGTGTAGGACGGGGTGCTGGTCTCCATCGACGTGCGGCTCAGGTAGTCTGAGGTGCGGCTGCGGAAGTTAACGCGCGACCACAGGCTGAGGTCTTGCGTGGCCTGCCAGTCCAGCACGGTGTTGAGCATATGCTTCGGCATCTGGTTCAGCGCCTTGCCCTGGAACTCGCCGCTCTTCTGCTCGGAAGCGGTGTAGGTGTAGTTGGCGTTCCACTTCCAGTCTTTGTTAATCTGCCAGCCGAAGGTGGCTTCTACGCCGCGCATATTGGCTTTGTCGACGTTGACGCGATCGCTGATAAAGTCGTAGACGTCATTGCCGATCTTACAGTCCGGCGTGTCTTCGCAGCGGCGCACTTCGGTGATCTTGTTCTTGAAGTCGGTGTTGAAGACGGTGACCCCGGCGTTGACGCCTTTCAGGCTATCCCACATCAGGCCGATCTCTTCGCTCAGGCTCTTCTCCGGCTGCAGATCCGGGTTGCCGACGATGATGCCTTTACGCACGCCGCCGCCGGTGACCTGGCCCCAGTTGGCGGAGGATTGGCGCAGATCCGGCGATTTGTAGCCGGCGGAGACGCCGCCTTTCAGCGTCCACTGTTCGGTCAGGTGCCAGACCCCGTACATGCGCGGCGTCCAGTGGCTGCCGAAGTTTTCGTCCTGATCCATGCGGATGCCGGTCGTCAGACTGAAGTCGTTGGTCAATGCCCACTCATCTTCGGCGAACAGCGCCCAGCTCCAGCGCGTCAGCTTGCTGAGACCTTGCGCCGATTCAAGCTGGTTGCCGCTGTCGCTCAGTTTTTCATAGCGATACTGACCGCCGAGGTTCAGCATGTGTGAACCCAGCTCGAACTGGTTCTGGGTGTTGAAGATGGTGTTGTACATCTTCATTTTGCGGCCCGGGTTGTTGGTCTCTTCCCGCTGAACGTAGCTGGTGGAGTTGCCGAAGTCGTAATAGCCGTTGTGGGTCAGCGCGTAGTTGGTGCGTGTATACAGGCTTTCGCTGCGCGATGTCGGCGTGCATTTGCCTTTGCTGCAGCGTTCCGCTACCACCGATTTGCCCGGCGTGCTGTTGCGATCCTGCAGCGAGCGGCCGATTTCGAAGTCGAATTCGTTTTTCTCGTCCGGGGTCAGGGTGAACACCGCGGTGCCGCTGCGCATACGCTGCTCGTTGTAACCGTTGGTGATTTTATCTTCGGCGCGGCGCGACAGCAGGCCGTTGACCCGCAGGCCGAGCAGGCCTTCAACCAGCGGGCCGGAGGCGTAGGCGTTGGTCTGGAACAGATCGCCGGAATCGCGGTTTTCCTGAAGGGTGGCGTCGCCGTGCAGCGAGCCTTTCCACTCGGTGCGCGAGGTCTTGCGGGTGATGACGTTGATCACGCCGCCCATGGCGTCGGAACCGTACAGCGAAGACATCGGCCCGCGCACCACTTCGATACGTTCGATGGCTTCCATCGGCGGCAGCCAGCCCTGTTCGATGCCGGCGTTATCGCTGTTCGGCCGGGTGCCGCGGGTGTCGACGCGCTTGCCGTCCACCAGGATCAGCGTGTACTTGGAAGACATGCCGCGAATGCTGATGTCGCTGCTGCTGGCGCCGCCGGTGACCACTACGCCCGGCACGTCTTTCAGCGCGTCGGTCACGTCGCGATAGGCCTTATCTTCGATCTGCTGGCGCGGGATCACCGAGATGGAGGCGGCGGAGTCCTGAATTTTTTGCTGGAAGCCGGAGGCGGTGACGACCATGGTGTCTTGGGTGTCGTCCTGCGGCGCGGCCAGTGCGGCGGTGGCGCTGAGTGAGGCGATCACCAGAGCGGCGAGCTTGCTGTAACGTGGCGTTTCCATGAGGTAAACCTTTCCTGGATTGAAGTGAAAGTAATTAACCAATTGAATTTCTAATGAAATAATTCATCGTTCGCTGAGAAATCCGTCGCTTCGTCAGCGTTGCGTGAGGCCATTGTAAGGATTTTTTACTGAATGTAAACGCTAATGATAATTCATATCATTTGTATGCTTGTTATTCTGGCGGGAAAGAGTAACCGGATGAATTAAAGGGAAAAGCGGCGCAGCAGACGTGCGCCGGAGAGGATCAGCGTTTCTGGATATAGGTGATGGCCAGCGCCAGCGCCAACACCAGGCCTTTGATAATGTCCATGGCGTAGTAGGGCACTGAGAGCATCACCAGGCCGTTTTGCAGCACGCCGAGGATCACCGCGCCGATCAGGGTGCCGAGCGCATTGGGTTTGCCGGCGCCGGCCAGCGAGAAGCCGATATAGGCCGCCGCCACCGCGTCCATCAGATAGCCGCCGCCGGCATTGACCTGCGAAGAGCCAATACGTGACGCCAGCAAGATGCCGCCAAGCGCCGCCAGCCAAGAGGAAATGACGTAAGCGGCAACCCTGTAACGTACGGTTCGGATGCCCGACAGACGCGCAGCCTCGGGGTTGCCGCCGATGGCGTACATGCGGCGGCCGTGCTTGGTCAACGACAGGAACAGCTGCACCGCCACGGTGACCGCCAGCATGATCAGCACGATCACCGGCACCTGACCGAGAGCGGCAAACACTTCCGGGATCGGGCCTTCCGCCATGTCGCCGTTCGGCAGCACCATGTTTTGGGTGATGGAGCCGCCGTAGCTGTAAGTCATCGCCACGCCCTGGATCACGAACAGGCTGGCCAGTGTCGCCAGCATATCGGGAATTCTGAACACCACGATCAGCAGGGCGTTGAACAGGCCGACCAGCGTGCACAGCAACAGCGTCACTACGATGGCGCCGGTGGTGCCGAACCCGTGCCAGACGAACAGCGAAATCACCAGCGCGTTGGCCAACGAGGCGGTCGAACCGACCGACAGATCGAAACCGCCGACCGACAGCGAGATGGAGACGCCGATGGCGATCACCGTCACGATGGCGATCGAACGCAGGATATTGATGATGTTGTTGGCATCGAGAAAGTTGTCCGACGCCAGGCCAAACAGGGCGATCAGCGCCGCCACGGTCAGCAGCATGCCCCACTTGTAGAGGAAATCAAACAGCTGTTGGCGCCAGGGCAGCGCAGGCCGCAAGGCAAATTCTTTACTCACGCAGGGGTTCCTCCGGTGGAATAGAGCAATAAGGTTTCTTCGTCGATGTCGGCGGCGTTCAATTCCGCCACGATGCGGCCGTCCCACAGCACGCAGATGCGATCGCACAGGCCAATCAGCTCGGCGAACTCGCCGGAGGCGTAAATCACGCCTTTGCCGGCGCGGGCCAGGCCGTCGATCAGGCTGAACAGCTCCTGTTTGGCCTTGATGTCCACGCCCTTGGTCGGCTCATCGAAGATCAGCACCTCGGCGTCGCCGCGCAGCCATTTGCCGATCGCCACTTTTTGTTGATTGCCGCCTGACAGGCGCGCCAGCCGCTGTTGCGAGCCGGAGGCGCGAATATTCAGACGCTGCATGATCTCGCGCGCCCAGCGCAGCTCTTGCCGCCGGCTGAACAGGCTCCAGCGCGAGAAGCTGTCGTCGGCGCTGACGCTCAGGTTCATCGGGATCGCCTCGTCGATGAAAATACCTTCTTTGCGGCGTTCTTCCGGCACCAGCGCCAATCCTTGTTCGACCGACAAATGCGGCGCGCGTGGCACCCAGGGCTGCCCGCGCAGTTCGCCGCGCTCGAGCTGCACGGCGCTGGCGCCGAACAATGCCTTGCACAGTTCGGTTTTGCCCGCCCCGGCCAGCCCGGCGATGCCGAGGATCTCGCCTTCATGCAACCGCAGCGAAACGTCGCGCAGCTTATGGCGATCGTGCAAGCCCTGCACCTGCAGCAGCGTTCGCTCAGGGTGTGGCGGGCGCGGCGGCGGGAAGATGTCGTCCAGCCGATGGCCGAGCATCTTCTCGACGATCTGTTCACCGCTCAGCCCGCGCATGGCGTCTTCGCTGACGCGCCGGCCGTCGCGCAGCACCGTCAGCCGATCGCAAATGTCGCTCAGTTCATGGATGCGGTGGGAAATAAACACGATGCCGATGCCTTCGGATTGCAGGCGGCGCACCACGTTAAACAGGCGCTCGCTCTCGGCGCGATCGAGCGGCGCGGTCGGTTCATCGAGCACCAGAAAACGGCAGCGGTGCGACAGCGCGCGCGCCAGCAGCACCTGCTGTTTTTCCGCCAGCGTGCAGTCCGCCAGGCGTCTGCGCGGGTTGAGCGGCAGCGCCCATTGCTGCAGCAGCTGCGCGGCGCGGCGGTGCAGCTCCGCCCAGTTCAGCCAGTGGCCCGGCTCGTTCAGCCAGTCCAGCATGATGTTTTCCGCTACCGACAGCGTGGGGATCAGCGCGACGTCGACCTCTTGCTGCACCACGTGAATACCGTGACGGCGCGCCTGCAACGGGGAGTGGATCGCCACCGGCTGGCCGTCGATCAGGATCTCGCCGCGATAATGATCGTGGGCGCCGGAGAGGATCGCCATCAGCGTCGACTTGCCCGCGCCGTTGGCGCCGACCAGCGCATGGATTGATCCGCCCTGCAGCGTGAAGTCCACGTCCTGTAGCGCGTTGAAGCCGGCGAAGGCGATCGAGATATTGCGCATCTCGAGGCGTGAAGGCGTTGCGGTTGACATAGGGTGTTAAGGCCGTTTAGATGTTTAGATGGCTGTTTTACTCTGTTGTAACACAGATTGCGCCGTTGGCAACCCACAAAATGGCATAACGGCGATGAAAAAAGCGTGGGTGGGCAGGGGCGCAACCCGCGTCAGGCTGCGCCGGTGCGAGAAGCGGTCAGAAGGTGGTAGGGGTGTGTGCGCTGACGATGCGGCAAACGCGAGCCGACGTATTGCTGAAGCTGTGCGGAATGCCGGTGTTGATGGCGTAACTCTGACCGGCGCTCAGGCAATAGCTCTGGCCGTTGATGGTCAGCACGATCTCGCCCTCCAGCAGGGTGCCGATCTCTTCGCCCTGATGCTTGATCTTTTCGCCGGTGGTGGTGCCGGGCTGGTAGGTTTCCAGCATCATCGCCAGGTTGCGCGTCGGGCTGCCGTTGTGCACCAGCTTCATCGACACCCCCTGGCTGCCGATCTCAATCAGATCCTCGGCGTCGATCACCACGCGCGGCTCGTCGACGGCCTCCGGTTCGGCAAAGAATTCCGACAGCGACAGGCCATACACCTTCAGCAGCTTTTGCAGCGTGCTGATGGCCGGGCTGACCTTGTCCTGTTCGATGGTGCTGATCGCACTGTGGGTTAACCCGGACAGTTCGGCGACCCGGCGCTGCGACAAACCCAATTGCTGACGGATCTGTGACAGGCGTTTGCCCGGTGCCAAGCTGGCTTCGCTCATAGCGGTACTTCCTTCTGGTAGGGGCGACAGGCAGACATGAATATCGTTACCGGGCGCCTGTCTGGGCGATAACGATGCTGCATGATATCGATAGTTAGGGCAGGTTTGGAAAATATATTGCCCATGTTCACTCTCGGTGCGTTGGACGAAATAGTTGACGTAAAAATGGCAGCAAGGCCTTTTCGGTCAATATTTTATCAATTTAGCAGCCGGTGGTGAATAATCAAACAGGATTGTAACATTTGCAAACCCATTCTGTTAAGACTATGTTTCATATTGTGGATGTTATTTTGAGCGCCCGGCAGCGGCGCGACCTGGTGAGAAATCCAATCATGTGTTGAATCGAACGGCGGACGGGCGCCAACGCGCCTTAAGAGCATAATGGCGGGTGACGTATGCAAACCAATAGCGCAGCAGTTGAACATTTTGCACAGCATCATGAAGAGAGGCGAAGTAGCGCGTTCCAAAATGAGGTCGCTCATTATTTGGAACGCCATCCCGCCACGCAGTATATCGATATCCTTCTCACCGATCTCAATGGTTCCTTCCGCGGCAAACGCATACCCGTCTCAGGGTTGAAAAAACTGGAAAAAGGCAGCTACTTCCCCGCGTCGGTGTTCGCTATGGACATCCTCGGCAACGTGGTGGAGGAGGCCGGCCTTGGGCAGGAACTCGGCGAGCCGGATCGCATTTGCCTGCCGGTGCCCGGTTCGCTGACGCCGTCGGCCGCCGATCCGGAGCATATCGGCCAGGTGTTGCTGACCATGCTGGATGAAGATGGCACTCCCTTTGACGTTGAACCCCGTAATGTGCTGAACCGCGTGTGGCAGGCGCTGCGACAGCGCGGCTTGTTCCCGGTGGCAGCGGTAGAGCTGGAGTTTTATCTCATCGACAGGCAGCGCGACGCAGAAGGCGATTTGCAACCGCCGTGTGCGCCTGGCACGCAGGAGCGCAACACCCAAAGCCAGGTGTACTCCGTCGATAACCTGAACCATTTCGCCGAGGTGCTGAACGATATCGACGCGCTGGCGAAGCTGCAGGGGCTGCCGGCGGACGGCGCGGTGGCGGAGGCCTCGCCGGGGCAATTCGAGGTCAACCTGCGTCATACCGACGATATCTTGCTGGCCTGCGACCACGCGCTGGCGTTGAAACGGCTGGTGCGGCTGGTGGCCGAGAACCACGGCATGCACGCCACCTTTATGGCCAAGCCCTATGAGGATTACGCCGGCAGCGGCATGCACGTGCACGTCAGCATGCAGGACGGCGCGGGCAACAACCTGTTCGCCGACGCCGAAGGCGAGGATTCGCCGCTCTTGAAACAGGCGCTGGCCGGGATGATCACCCTGATGCCGGCGTCGATGGCGCTGTTGGCGCCGAACGTCAATGCCTATCGGCGTTTCCAGCCGGGGATGTATGTGCCGATCCAGGCCGCCTGGGGCCACAACAATCGCACCGTGGCGCTGCGCATTCCCTGCGGCGAACCGGAGAATCATCGGGTGGAGTACCGCGTGGCCGGCGCCGACGCCAACCCCTATCTGGTGATGGCGGCGATCCTGGCCGGCATGTTGTACGGGTTGGACAACGCGCTGCCGTTGCCTGAGCCGGTGACCGGCAACGGGCTAGAGCAGGAGGGGCTGCCGCTGCCGATCCGCCAGAGCGATGCGCTGTACGAGTTTGAACATCAGCACGCGTTGACCCACTATCTCGGCGAGCGTTTCACCCAGGTTTATCACGCCTGCAAGACGGACGAATTGCTGCAGTTTGAACGGCGGGTGACGGAAACCGAGATCGACTGGATGTTGAAAAATGCCTGAATGGGCGTATAAAGTAAGAAGTATGTGCGGGCGACCGGCCTGCCGGTAGCGGATTAATTCGCCTGCCGGGCTGGTTTTCCGTTCGATCGACAAAAAGAATTTGTATTTGAGGGCTTCCGGATCTTGTCATCCGGAGGCATTCTGGTGCAAAATATCTCAAATGCAGATAGCCGACGTTTTGAAAGCGTCGGTTATTTTTTTTGCATTAAGTTTTACCAACGTAGCGTTTCATACACCAAGCGAGGCCGGACACCGATCCGGATAGATAAATAGTTTCGTGCACGATCAAACAAAACTTTATGGTCGTGACTCATGAGGATTAGAAAGATGGGGCAATTTTTCACTTTAGCGCCGGTGCCCGCCGGTTTCCGCTGTGGCCGCAGCGACTATGGAGCAGCCGAGGTTACCTCGACCCGTTATCCAGCTTACAATCCCCTTCTTTTAGAATTAAGTCGCTCGTTGCGAAGTTTCCCCGCAACCTTAAGTCTTGGCGTGTCCGCCATCCGCAAGGCTCAAGGTAAGGGGGGGCTGAACAATGTCCGATAACACCCTTAACGCCGCTCCGGCTCAGCGCACTCAGCTGCGTAAAACCCTGACATTAGTTCCGGTAGTGATGATGGGTCTGGCTTATCTGCAGCCAATGACCATCTTCGATACCTTCGGCATCGTATCCGGCCTGACCGATGGTCACGTCGCGACCGCGTACGCCTTCGCTCTGCTGGCGATCCTGTTTACCGCCCTGAGCTACGGCAAGCTGGTGAAGAAGTTCCCTTCCGCCGGCTCCGCCTACACTTACGCCCAGAAAGCCATCAGCCCGCACGTCGGCTTTATGGTGGGTTGGTCATCGCTGCTGGACTACCTGTTCATGCCGATGATCAACATTTTGCTGGCCAAGATTTACCTGGAAGCGATCTTCCCGGGCGTCCCGTCCTGGATCTTCGTGGCGGTGCTGGTCGGGTTGATGACGATTTTCAACCTGCGCGGCATCAAGCTGGTGGCCAACCTGAACTCCATCATCGTGGTGGTGCAGGTGGCGATCATGATCGTGTTCCTGGGGCTGGTGATCAACGGCGTTTACCACGGCGAAGGCGCCGGTACGCTGGTCAGCAGCCGCCCGTTCTGGTCCGATAACGCTCACGTGGTGCCGATGATTACCGGCGCGACCATCCTGTGCTTCTCGTTCCTGGGCTTCGACGGCATCAGCTCGCTGTCCGAAGAAACCAAAGACGCAGAGAAAGTGATCCCGAAAGCCATCTTCCTGACGGCGCTGATCGGCGGCATCATCTTTATCGTGGTGTCTTACTTCGTGCAGCTGTATTTCCCGGACATCTCGCGCTTCAAGGATCCTGACGCGTCGCAGCCTGAAATCATGCTGTACGTGGCGGGCAAGTTCTTCCAGTCGGTGATCCTGGTGTTCTCCTGCGTGACGGTATTGGCGTCAGGCATGGCGGCGCACGCGGGCGTTTCGCGTCTGATGTACGTGATGGGCCGCGACGGCGTGTTCCCGACTCGCTTCTTCGGCTATGTGCATCCGAAGTGGCGTACCCCGGCGCTGAACGTGCTGCTGGTTGGCGCCATCGCGCTGTCCGCGGTGTCGTTTGACCTGGTGACCGCGACCGCGCTGATCAACTTCGGTGCGCTGGTGGCCTTCACCTTCGTCAACCTGTCGGTGATCTCGCAGTTCTATATTCGCGACAAGATGAACCGCACCGTGAAGGACACGTTCAACTACCTGATCCTGCCGGTGATGGGCGCACTGACCGTCGGCGCGCTGTGGATCAACCTGGAAGCCAGCTCGATGACGCTGGGCCTGGTTTGGGCGGCCATCGGTCTGATCTACCTGGCCTTCGTCACCCGCAGCTTCCGTCTGCCGGTGCCGCAAGCGAGCGAAGACGCCGCCTAAGCGCGAGCCGCTCCTCAGCCACAAAAAAGGCCGCTTTCGCGGCCTTTTCCTTTTCTGCTTGCTGCGGGTTTTATCCCACCAACTCTTTGCCGTAATCGAACAGCGCTTTCAGCAGGGCGGTTTTCTCTTTGTCGCCTTCGTGCAGGTTATACAGTGATTCGAGCTGCAGCAGGTAACTCTGCACGCGCTCCGCGCTTAAGGCTTCCTGACGATGTTGCAGCCAGCGGCGCTGCTCGGCGTCGTCCAGCGTATTCGGGTAGTTGCGCGCGCGGAAGCGGAACAGCAGCTCTTTCATGCGGCCGTCGCTGAAGGCCAGATCCAGCGCCGGCAGGTTCTGCGGCTTGGTCTGCTGGATAATCCTCATCGCCGCCTTGTCGGCGTCGCTGAAGAAACCGTCGTACAAGCGGGCGTCGACGTCCTCGGAACCTTTGAACGGCTCGGCTTCGGCGAACAGCGCCACCACTTTCTCGCGCACTTCCGGGTGCTGTTTCAGCAGCTGCAGATTTTGCAGGCACGCCTGACGATCGATGCCCAGCCGCTCGGCGTTCTCCGGCAGCAGGGTTTTGGCCGGCGCCAGCACCGGGCATTTGTTGATGTGCACCAGCTTGATCGGCACCGGCGCCTGATCCGGCGCCAGATCGTCGCGGCGGGTGTACAGCCGTTCACGCAGCTGCTCAGCGCTCAGCGTCAGCAGCGGCGTCATGTCGCCGGCGAGATCGCACATGATCACCGCGTTTTTGTTGTCCGGGTGCCAGGCCAGCGGCGACACCCAGCTGGTGTTGCCGCGCGCCGCGCCGAACATGCCGGAGACGTGCACCAGCGGCGTCATTTCGGCGACGTCGATCAGGGCGTTCAGTTTGTGCTTGTTGCGGTGCTGCAGCAGGAAATCGAACAGCCGCGGCTGCGCCTGCTTAACCAGCTTGGCCATGGCGATGGTGGCGTATACGTCTGACATCGCGTCGTGAGCCTGCGTGTGTTCGACGCCGTTGGCGCGCGTGAGGTGTTCGAGGCGGAAGCTGGGGAAACCGTCTTCGTTTTCCGGCCAGACGATGCCGTCCGGGCGCAGGGCGTAGCAGGCGCGCATCACATCCAGCAGATCCCAACGCGAGTTGCCGTTTTGCCAGCTGTAGGCGTAGGGATCGTAGAAGTTGCGATAGAAGATATTGCGGCTCACTTCGTCATCGAAGCGGATGTTGTTGTAACCGAGAATGCAGGTGCCGGCCACGCTGAAGGCCTGATGGATTTGGCGGGTGAACTCGGCTTCATTAACGCCTTTGGCGCGCGCCACCTGCGGCGTGATACCGGTGATCATCACCGCCTCCGGTTCCGGCAAGTAGTCGTCGGCCGGGGCGCAGTAGATGACCAGCGGCTCTTCGATAATGTTGAAATCCATATCGGTGCGCACGCCGGCGAACTGCGCCGGGCGGTCCAGCGACGGGCTCTTGCCGAAGGTCTCGTAATCGTGAATATAAAATGTGGCCGTTGCCTTGCTGCTCAAAATCGCGTCTCTTCAGTGGCGGATACAATATGCCCCTATTGTAACGGCGTGGGGAGCGATGCCAAGCGGCGGTTAGCGAAATGCGCGCAATTACGCACGGCGATAGTAATCCAGCCGCTGATGAAAGTAGGGGAGCAGGTGGTCGGGGATCTGTTGTTCCGTTTCCGTCTGGGTCGAGACGATGCCGTAGCGCTCGTTGTAGATCACGCTGATGGCCAGCAAATCGGTTTCTATTTTCTCGCGTTGCGCCTGCGGTAAGCTATCCAGCTTTCGAGCCATCGTTATCTCCCTGTTAATCTTAGGGTATAATAGGATCGTTAGCCGGTCTTGTCCCTACCCATTCCGGGGGGCGGCGGAGGCCTGAACGCTTTGCTGCGGGCAGGGGGGCAGACTGTGGCGGGCGGCGAACTCGCTCTGCGCCTGGTGCGCATTGAGGCGATCTGCCCGATTATACAGCGAACAGGCGCCGCTTATCACTGCCGCCCAAAACAGGGTGCACAGCAGCAAAACCCCCAACCAGATTTTTTGGTTATAGGTCATAAGTCCTCCACGGACGCTAAGAGAAATAACATTGACCATTAAATTAAATCAGGGGTTACATCAATGGTATTTAAACAGTAGGGATTAATCGTAATCTTGTCCCGACTCTTTTGTTACTAAACCCATGATGGATGTTTCAAAAGATTCCTTAAGATAATATTAAGAAAAGTGTTTAAGGGCGCCGTAATTCTATTTAATATTTGTTTAAATATCCACGGATACAATCAACCACATTCAATGCCAATGTGGGTGACAATGATGAAAACGCTACTGTTGACCGGCGCTACCGGCTTTCTTGGTGGTGCGGTTCTCGAAAAGTTATTGATTGAAAATCAGTCTGTTAATTATCTTTTACTGGTGCGTGCAGACGATGCGCAGCAAGGGCTGGCCCGTATTCGCGCGAATATGGAAAAGTTTAATATCGATGCGAATCTGCTGTCTAAAATTACGATTGAAAATATATTATTGGGCGACCTTTCCGAGCCGGCCGACTTTTTAACTGACGCGCGTATTAACAATGTTACGCACGTTATTAACTGCGCGGCCGTCGCTTCATTTGGTAATAACCCGCTCATTTGGAAGGTAAACGTAGAAGGCACTCTGGCCTTTGCCGAAAGAATGGCGCAGGTGCCGGGATTAAAACGTTTCCTGCACGTCGGCACCGCCATGTCCTGTTCGCCGGAGCCGGGTTCGCTGGTGGCGGAGAGCGGCGAGTTTGAGGAAGACGCCGAACACCTGGTGGAATATACCCGTTCCAAATCCACCATCGAACAGCTGATGCGCCAGCGCTGCCCGCAAATGCCGTTGACCATCGCTCGTCCGTCGATCGTGGTGGGGCACACCCGCCTGGGCTGCCAGCCTTCCAGCAGCATTTTCTGGGTGTTTGGCATGGCGCTGATGCTGCGCAAGTTCATGTGCTCGCTGCAGGACAATATCGACGTGATCCCGGCGGACTACTGCGCGGATGCGCTGGTGATGCTGATGAACAGCGAAACGCTGGAGAACGACGTTTATCACATCTCCGCCGGTGAGGAGAGCAGCGTCAGCTTTGCCGAAATTGACAACGCCATGGCGGCCGCGCTGGAAAAAGCGCCGGTGGGCGATGAGTATGCGCAGGTGACCTATGACGCGCTGGTGAAAATGCGCCGCCAGCTGAAAGACATTTTCGGCCCGTGCAACGAGCGGCTGATGCTGAAGGCGATGCGCCTGTACGGCTCGTTCGCCATGCTCAACGTGCGTTTCAGCAACGAGAAGATCCTCAAGCTGGGCATGCCGAAACCGCCGCGTTTCACCGACTACATCGCCGGCTGCGTGCAGTCGACGCGCGGGCTGTCTATCCAGCAGCAGATGGTGGTGGACTTCAAATAACCGCCGGGCGCAACGGGCGCCCGAGGTTATCGTCCGTTACCAGGACGAAGACGACCAGAAGACGCGGCCGAGCACCACCAGTTGCTCCTTGCGCTGCTGATAGCTGAGATGCTCGTCCTGGTACTCTTCCCGGTTGAGGGAGCGGATGACGACGCCGCCGTCCGGCTGTTCGATCAGCACCTTCACCCGCAGCAAATTGCCGTGGCGTATGGCGTAGGTCTTGCCCTCGCGGATGCGCGTGTCGTCGGTATTGATGCCGACCACGTCGCCGTCCTGCAGACGCGGTTCCATGCTGGAGCCGGAGATGCGGATAATGCGCGCGGCGTTGACCGCCACCCCCATCTTGTGCAGATAGTAACGGCGGAAGATCAGCGAAAACTCCTCGCGATCGACGATTTCGTAGCAGCCGTCGCCGGCGGAAAAATCGATATCCAGCAGCGGGATCTCCACAAACTCTTCCTTGTCTTGTTCGGTATCTTCCCATACCACCGGTTTCAAACGGGCGGGCTGGAAGTCCGACTCCGCCGCCACGTTGTCAAACGGGCGCACCAGCTGCTTTTCATGAAACACGTCGAACCAGCCCTTGGGCAAATTCAGCCTGGCCTCGATCCGCCTGGCCAGATTGTCGCCAAGATTGCGGGAGGATTTCTCCCCGATGATTTGGCTCAGCGTCGGCGCGGAAGACTCAACCAGCGTGGCGAACTCATTCTGGTTGACGCCTTGCCGGGCGTAGCGGGCCATTAATTCGCGCAGATTGTTGCGCCTGATTTCTTTAGTTTCCATCGTGCAATGATCGCACTCTTTAGCAAAAAGGTAAATAACGATTTTGCTAAAAAACGCTTGCGCATAATTTAGCAATTAGCTAAAACAAAAAGGGTGAGCCAAGGGTTCACCTGTGCGGAGCGGCCTGTCATGATGAGAGACCGCTCAGTGAAATCAAACGAGAGAGGGACTTTACGATGTACAAGATTGATTACAATAGCTACCGATCGGTCGCCAGCTTCGGCCACCGCGTGCGCTTTCTGGTGCTGCACTACACGGCGCAAAACTTCGCCGACTCGGTGACGTCATTGACCGGAAAATCGGTCAGCGCGCACTATCTGGTGCCGGATCCGACCGATGCCACCTATCAGGCCGCCGGCTTCAGCGGCGTGCGCATTTTCAACCTGGTGGACGAGAACGAGCGCGCCTGGCATGCCGGCACCAGCCAGTGGGGCACCCGCAGCAATATCAACGACACCTCGATCGGCATCGAGATCGTCAACCTGGCGAGCGGCGACGGTGGAAACATCACCTTCCCGCCGTTCAATCCGCAGCAGATCGAGGCGGTCACCCAGCTGGCGCAGAACATCCTGCAGCGTTATCCGGACATCTCGCCGGTGAACGTGGTGGCGCACTCCGACATCGCGCCGGGCCGCAAGAGCGATCCGGGCCCGCAGTTCCCGTGGCAGCAGCTGTATCAGGCCGGCGTCGGCGCCTGGTATGACGAAGCGACCAAGCAGCAGCGCCAGCAGGAATACTGCAGCCAGGGTCTGCCGGCGCAGGCTGAGCTGCTGAAACTGTTCGCCCAATACGGCTACGACACCTCGGCGGCGAACACCGCAGAAGGCTATCGCCAGCTGGTGCGCGCGTTCCAGCTGCACTTCCGTCCGCAGAAGTATGACGGCGTGATGGATGTTGAAACCGCCGCCGTTCTGCGCGCGCTGGTCGACAAATACGCCGCCTGAGCCTGAGTGCGAATGAGGGACGCCTCATTCGCCTTTTCCTTGCCGGGCTTCCTCCGCTAAAATAGCGGCCTGGCTGGTGTTTATCGGAGGCACTGTGCGCCTCGATCGAAAAATCTCTTCACTTGAACTGCTGACCTATCGCCACTATCGCATCGTTCACGGCGTGCGCATCGGGCTGGCGTTTATCCTGACCTTTCTGCTGATCCGCCTGCTGGCGGTGCCCGAAGGCACCTGGCCGCTGATCACCTTGGTGGTGGTGATGGGGCCGATCTCGTTTTGGGGCAACGTACTGCAGCGGGCGCTGCAACGCATTGCCGGCACGGTGTTCGGCGCGGCTTCCGGCCTGATCGCCCTGTATCTGGAACTCTATTCGCTGCCGCTGATGCTGGCATGGTGCGGCGTGGTGATGTTCGTCTGCGGTTACCTGACGCTCGGCAAACGGCCGTATATGGCGCTGCTGGTGGGGATCACGCTGGCGGTGGTGTGCGGCGCGGGCGCCGGTGACATGCACACCGCGCTGTGGCGCAGCGGCGACGTGATCTTCGGCTCGCTGCTGGCGCTGCTGTTCACCAGCATCTACCCGCAGCGCGCCTATATTCTGTGGCGCATGCAGATGGCGGACTGCCTGCAAACCGCCGCCCGTATCTACGGCGCGTATTTTTCGCCGAACGTCATTGAGCGGCCGCGGCTGGAGCCGCAGCTCAAGGATCTGTTGAATCAGGTGGTGAAGCTGCGCAGCCTGATCGTGCCCGCCAGCAAGGAAACCCGCATCCCCAAAGCGGTGTTCGAGGCGGTGCAAACCCTCAGCCGCAATCTGGTGTGCACGCTGGAGCTGATGGCCGACGCCTACTGGGCCTCGCGCGAAACGCACTTCATTATGTTGAACGCCCGCACGCTGCGCAGCACCCAGCTGCTGACGCTGAGCTCGCTGGAGTCGTTGGCGGTGCTGATGCGCGAAGGGCCGCAGGCGCAGCGGCAGGCGGCGGCGGGGCAGTTGGCGGAGATCGCCGGCGAGCTGAAAACGCTGATGCAAGAGGTCAGCCTTGGCCAGCACGGCGAAGCGCCGATTTACGGCTATGTCTGGCTCAGCATGGAGCTGGCGCAGCAGTTGGAGGAGTTGGGGGATTTGCTCCAGGTTTGCACCGCCGCCGGGCGCGAATAAGGGGTCAGATCATGAAGGCGGCGCTTTGGGTTTTGGCCGCCGGGGCAAAGTGGGTAAGATAAGCCAATCACTGTTGTGCCGGACCGCCACAAACCTGTATCTTGGTGCCATGTGGCCGTAAGCAAATGAATCTGTGTATTACTAAAGCAAGGGTATAAAGATGGATAATGCAAATAAGCCGAGTTTCCAGGACGTGCTGGAGTTTGTGCGTATGTTCCGCCGCAAAAACAAACTGCAACGCGAGATCGTCGACAACGAAAAGAAAATTCGTGATAACCAGAAGCGCGTGCTGCTGCTCGACAACCTGAGTGAGTACATCAAGCCCGGCATGAGCATTGAAGACATTCAGGGCATCATCGCCAACATGCGCAGCGACTACGAAGATCGCGTTGATGACTACATCATCAAAAATGCCGATCTGTCCAAAGAACGCCGCGAGCTGTCCAAAAAGCTGAAAGCGATGGGCGAAGTGAAGTAACCCGCTTTAGCGGGCCGGGCGTCCTGCCTGGCCCGCATCCTTGTCCCGCCTGATTTTCCGTTCTTGCCGACACTGCCGTTTCCGTTGGGGCGTTCCCCGGCGGCCGAAGGCGCCTCCCCATCCTGCAGGACCTGCAGGTGACCGCCGGGGAACGCGTGTTACTGCTCCGCGCCGTACATGTCGAAATCGAAATACTTGTCGTTGATTTTCTTGTAAGTGCCGTTGGCGCGGATCGCCTGCAGCGCGGCGTTGAAGGCGTTAAGCAGCGCGGTATCCTCTTTGCGCACCCCGATGCCGTCGCCGACGCCGAAGTACTTGCTGTCGCTCAATTCGGCGCCGATAAAGGCAAAGTCTTTGCCGCCGGGCGTTTTGAAGAATTCGCTGGCGCTGACGCTGGCCAGCAGCGACGCATCCAGGCGGCCGTTGGCCAGATCTTCGTTCACCTCCTGCTGGCTTTGGTAGGCGACCACGTTGACGCCGGCCGGCCGCCAAAGCGCGTTGGCGTAGGTCTCCTGGCTGGAACCTTGCTGCACGCCGACCGATTTGCCCTTCAGCGAGGCGGCTGTAGGCTGCAGATTGCTGCCTTTATGCGCCACCAGCCGCGCCGGGGCGTTGGAGACTTTGCTGGAGAAAGCGATCTGCTGCCGGCGCTGCGGCGTAATGGTCATCGACGAGGCGATGGCGTCGAACTTCTTCGCCTGCAGGCCGGGGATCATGCCGTCCCAGCTGCTTTCCACCCACACGCATTTGGCCTGCATCTGGTCGCACAGCGCCTGGGCGATATCGACGCCGAAGCCGGTCAGCTTGCCCTGCGGATTTTTATACTCCAGCGGCGGAAAGGTGGGATCGATGCCCAGCTTGATCACTTTGCCGCTGAATTCACCGCTCAGCGCGGGAAAACTCGCGGCCAGCGGCAGCAGCAACAACAGCCCTTTGATGATTTTCATGTCGTTTCCTCTGTGTTGGCGATTAAACCGCGGGGCGAGCCAAAAAGCGCTCGACCAATTTGACCCAGTAAGTGGCGCCCAGCGACAGACTGTCGTCGTTGAAGTCATAACCGGGGTTGTGCAGAGAATTGTCCGGCGTGGCGGGGCCGTTGCCGATAGAGATGTAGCTGCCCGGGCACTTCTCCAGCATAAAGGCAAAATCTTCGCTGGCGGTGAACGGCCGCAGCGTGGGGATCACCCGGCTCTCTCCGGCCCATTCCAGCGCCACCGCGCGCGCCAGTTCGGTTTCTGCCGGGTGGTTCACCAGCACCGGGTAGCCGTGCTGATAGTCGATCTCCGCGCGGGCGCCGAAGCTGGCGGCCTGCGCCGTGACCAGTTCGGTGATGCGCTGTTCCAGCCGCGCACGCACCGCCGCCGTCAGCGCGCGCACGCTGAGCGTCAGGGTGGCGGTCGCCGGGATCACGTTGGCGGCCTGGCCGGCCTGCATCGCCCCCACGGTGACGATCGCCGTTTCCTGCGGATCGATATTGCGCGCCACGATGGTTTGCAGGCTCATAACGATGGCTGCGCAGGCCACCACCGGATCGACGGTGCTCTGCGGCACCGCGCCGTGGCCGCCGTGGCCGTGCAGGGTGATGTGCACCGTATCGGCCGAGCACATGAAGGGGCCGCCGGCGAAGCCCAGGTGGCCGGTGGGTAAGCCGGGCACGTTGTGCATGGCGAACACCGCGTCGCAGGGGAAGCGCTCAAACAGGCCGTCTTCGATCATCACTTTGGCGCCGCCGCCGCCTTCTTCCGCCGGCTGAAATATCAGGTGCAGCGTGCCGCAAAAGTTCGGCTGCCGCGCCAGATAGCGCGCCGCCGCCAGCAGCATGGCGGTGTGCCCGTCGTGGCCGCAGGCATGCATCACCCCGGAATGGGTGCTGGCGTAAGGCAGTTCGGTGGTTTCGGCAATCGGCAGGGCGTCCATGTCGGCGCGGATGCCGAGCGATTTTCCCGGCCCGCGCTGCAGTGTGGCGACAACGCCGGTTTGTCCTACGCCGCGCGTGACGCGGTAACCCCATTCCTCCAGCCGCCGCGCCACCAGATCCGAAGTGGTGAACTCCTGGAATCCCAATTCCGGGTGGGCGTGAATATGGCGGCGAAGGGCGACCATCTCATCATGAACGGCGGCGATCTCAGGCAGTAGCAGTGAATGCATCATCACGGTCTCCGGCAAAAGGGTCCCGGCCAGTGGGCGGGGAACGGGGCAGAGGGGATAGGCATCGAGACTAGCAAACTCCGTTTTTGCCGGGTAGCCGCCGTTCGGTTATGCTGACAATCTATGATTGTCAGGAGGTGGACATGAAACTGCACCAACTGCAGGCGCTGGTGGCCAGCGCCGACAGCGGCAGCATTCGCGCGGCGGCGCGGCATCTGGGGCTGTCGCAGGCGGCGGTGACCCGCGCACTGCGCGAACTGGAGCAAGAACAGGCGCTGCCGCTGCTGATCCGCACGCCGACCGGGCTGGGTTTTACCCCCTACGGCAAAACCCTGCTGGCGCACGCCCGGCTGGTGCTGAACCAGTTGGAGCAGGCGCAGGGCGAAATGGCGGCGCTGCGCGGGAGTGCGGCGGATCTGGTCAAGGCGGCGATCACTCCCTGGCTGATGCTGACGGTGCTGCCGCCGGCGGTGATGGCGTTTCGCAGCAAGGTGCCGGCGGTGCGGCTGGAACTGTCGGAAAGCCTGATGGCCAACGCCCAGTCGCAGCTGCGCGAGGGCACGATGGATTTCGCCATCACGCCGCTGCCGGCGTCGTCGGCGCCGCAGGAGTTTCACTGCGAGCCGCTGCTGGAGTATGAAACGGCGTACATGGTGCGGCGCGGCCACCCGCTGGCGCACAGCACCTCGCTGCATCAGCTGCTGGAGCAGGATTGGGTGATGAGCTATACCCAGGAAAGTTTCGATGCGCTGCTCGACGAGGTGTTCCACCGCCACGGCGTGCGCCTGCCGCGCCAGCGCATTATCCAGGCGCATTCGTTCGGTATGCTGCAGGCGCTGGTGGAGTCCGCCGAGATGTGTACCTGGTGCCCGCGGCCGATCGCCGCGCTGCCGCAGTTTGCCTCCCGCGTGCAGCCGCTGGCGCTGCGGGAGAGCTGCCAACCGGCGCAGCTGAATATCGTCACCCGGCGCAACAGCATTCTGAACGCCGCCGCCCATGCGTTTATCGACACGCTGGTGCGCACCCTGCGCCAGCAGGCGCGATCGTCGCGGCCGGAAGATCGTCAGATCTACGATCGCGTGCGCCTGCTGATTTAGCGGATCTGCCCGGATCGCCGATCCCGTAAATGGGATCGCGATCCGCATTTGTAGCATTTTTAGCCGCAATGTTAACGAACTGTGATTTTGCTCAAATAATTATTTTTGCAGCTTTGGTTATATGTCGCTCTATGTTCACGTTGTCATTTTTAGTTATCGGGATGTGTAATGGTTAATTTGTTGAAATTTATAATTTTATAACTCAGTTTGTTTTTTGTTTGATAAAAATGACAACGTCAACATTTATAATGTTCAAGCGTTTAACGAGAATATTGGAGGGATAGATGAGCCAGTTGCCGGAAAAAATGCGCGCGGTCGTTTGCCACGGCCCGCAGGACTACCGTTTCGAACAGGTGCCCACGCCGCTGCCGAAGGCGCGCGAGCTGGTGATCAAGGTGGAAGGCTGCGGCATCTGCGCAGGCGACTGCAAGTGCAAGAACGGTGCGCAGATGTTTTGGGGGGAGACCCCGTGGGTCAAACCGCCGGTGGTGCCGGGACACGAGTTCTACGGCCGCATCGCCGCGCTGGGCGAGGGCGCGGAAGGCAAATACCGGATCGGTGAGCGGGTGATCGCCGAGCAGATCGTGCCGTGCTGGGAGTGCCGTTACTGCAAATCCGGCAGTTACTGGATGTGTGAGACGCATAACATTTACGGCTTCCAGAAAGACGTGGCGGAGGGCGGCATGGCGGAATACATGCGCTTTTCCGAGAACGCCATCGTGCACAAGATCCCGGAAAGCCTGAGCCATGAAGACGCGGTATTGATCGAGCCGATGGCCTGCGCCATTCACACCGTGGCGCGCGGCGACATTCAGCTGGACGACGTGGTGGTGCTGGCCGGCGCCGGGCCGCTCGGGCTGTGCATGGTGCAGGTGGCGCGGCTGAAAACGCCGAAGAAACTGATCGTGATCGACGCCATCGACGAGCGGCTGGCGCTGGCGAAGGAATTTGGCGCCGACGTGGTGATCAACCCGCTGAAGGAAGACGCCGACCAGATCGTCAAATCGCTGACCGGCGGCTACGGCTGCGACGTCTACATCGAGGCCACCGGCGCGCCGATCGGCGTCACTCAGGGGCTGCAGATGATCCGCAAGCTGGGCCGCTTCGTGGAGTTCAGCGTGTTCGGCAAGGAAACCACCGTCGACTGGTCGATCATCGGCGATCGCAAGGAACTGGACATTCGCGGCGCGCACCTGGCGCCCTACAGCTATGAGATCGCCATCGATCTGTTCGAGCGCGGGCTGGTGACCTCAAGCGGCGTGGTGACCCACAGCTATTCATTGAATGACTGGGACGAAGCCTTCGCCCTGGCGGACTCGACCGACTCCATCAAGGTGATCCTGGTTCCCTGACCCTCCCGCCGTACCGCTGTTGCAGTCACGATCGCCGGCCCGCTCCGCAATGGAGGGGCCGGCCGGTCGGCCAAACGTAAAGACATGCTGTTGCTCTGATAACCACAACAAGAAGCTTCCCTACAGGAGAATTGGCTATGTTTTCATTATTCAAAAAGACCCTGCCTTTTATCGTCGCCGGTGGAATGTTGGCGGCCAGCCATGGGGCGCTGGCCAAGCAAATCACTATCGGTATGTCGTTCCAGGAAATGAACAACGACTACTTCGTCACCATGAAGCAGGCGCTGGATCAGGCGGCGGCGGATATCGGCGCCAAGGTGTACGTGGCCGATGCGCGCCATGACGTCGCCAAACAGATCGGCGACGTGGAAGACATGCTGCAGAAGAAGGTGGATATCCTGCTGATCAACCCGACCGACTCGGTGGGGGTGCAGTCGGCGGTGATCTCCGCCCATAAGGCCGGCGCGGTGGTGGTGGCGATCGACGCGCAGGCCGAAGGGCCGCTGGACTCGTTCGTCGGCTCGGAAAACTACGACGCCGGCTTCCAGGCGGGCGAATACCTGGCGAAAGCGCTGGGCGGCAAAGGCAAGGTGGCGATCCTCGACGGCATCCCGGTGGTGCCGATCCTGGAGCGCGTGCGCGGCTTTGAAGCGGCGATGAAGAAATACCCCGACATCAAGATCGTCACCAAACAAAACGGCAAGCAGGAGCGCGACACCGCGCTGACCGTCACCGAAAACATGCTGCAGTCGGCGCCGGATCTGGCGGGCATCTTCAGCGTCAACGACGTCGGCGCGCTCGGCGCCCTGGCGGCGATTGAAAGCAACGGCGCCAAGGTCAAGCTGGTGAGCGTCGACGGCCAGCCGGAAGCCATCAAAGAGATCCTCAAGCCGAATTCGCCGTTTATCGCCACCTCGGCGCAGTTCCCGCGCGACCAGCTGCGCATCGCGCTCGGCATTGCGCTGGCCCGCTACTGGGGCGCCACGGTGCCGAAAACCGTGCCGGTCAAAGTGAAGCTGATCGACCGCAGCAATGCGGCCGGCTTTAGCTGGTAACAGCGGCAGGTTCGCCCCGCTGCGGCGGGGCGTTCGGCGCGGAGGGCAATGCGGTGACACCTTTACTGGAACTGAAGCGAATAAAAAAGAGCTTTCCCGGCGTGAAGGCGCTGGACGGCATCGATCTGGCCATTCAACGCGGCGAGGTGCACGCCCTGCTGGGCGAAAACGGCGCCGGCAAATCGACGCTGGTGAAAATCATGTGCGGCATCCATCAGCCGGACGAGGGCGACATTTTTATCGACGGCGAGCAGCGCCGCTTTAACAACTATCGCCAGGCGATCGAGGCTGGGGTCGGCATTATTTTTCAGGAATTCTCGTTGATTCCCTACATGAGCGCCATCGACAACATCTTCCTCAACCGGGAGATCAGGAACCGCTGGGGCCTGCTGGATCGGCGGGCGATGCGGCGCAAGGCCGAGGCGATCTTCAAGCGGCTGACGGTGGCTATCGATCTCGATTGCCCGGTGGAGCAGCTGAGCGTGGCGCAGCAGCAGTTCGTTGAGATCGCCAAGGCGCTGTCGCTGGAGGCGCGGGTGCTGGTGCTGGACGAACCGACCGCCACGCTGACGCCGGGCGAGGCCGAACACCTGTTCAGCGTGATGAACGATCTGCGGCTGCTGGGCGTTGGCATGGTGTTTATCTCGCACCATTTGGACGAGATCTTCACCATCTGCGATCGCATCACCGTGCTGCGCGACGGCGCCTACATCGAAACGCTGGCCACCGGCGACACCAACGTGGAAGAGCTGGTGCGGCTGATGGTCGGGCGCAAAATCGAGAACGCCTTCCCGGTGAAACAGCATCCGGTTGATACCGAGACGGTGCTGCTGGAGGCGGAGATCCAGCGCGAGAAGCACGGCGCGACGGATCGTTTTCGGCTGCACAAGGGCGAGATCCTCGGCTTCGCCGGGCTGGTGGGCTCCGGGCGCACCGAGACCGTCTCGGCGCTGATCGGCGCCAGCCGCTGCCACCGCAAACGCGTCAGCCTCGGCGGCCAACCGGCGGCGCTGCGCTCCCCGGCGCAGGCGCTGGCGCAGGGCATCGGCCTGCTGCCGGAGAGCCGCAAAACCGAGGGCCTGGTGCTGCCGTTTTCGGTGGCGCAGAACATCACCCTCAACCGGCACCACCGGCGCGGCAAGATCTTCGTCAGCGCCCGCAAGGATCGCGACGTGGTGCAGCGGCTGATCCGCGCCGTGGGGGTGAAAACCCCGGACGCCGAGACCGCCGTCAGCACCCTGAGCGGCGGCAACCAGCAGAAAGTGGTGATCGCCCGCTGGCTCAACAACGACTGCAACATCCTGATCTTCGACGAGCCGACGCGCGGCATCGACGTGGGCGCCAAGGCCGAGATCTACCAGCTGATGCAGCAACTGACCCAGCAGGGCATCTCCATCATCATGATTTCCTCCGAACTGCCGGAGATCATCGGCGTGTGCGACCGCGTGCTGGTGTTTCGCGGCGGCCACATCGTCGCCGAGCTGACCGGCGACGACATCGAATCCAACCACATCATGCTTCACGCGACCGGGAGTGCCTTATGATCGGAATTGAACAACCCGCCGTGGCGCGCCGCGCCGCCGGCCCCAGCCTCGGCAAGCGCTGGGAAAAACTGCTGCATCACCCGGCGGTTTTGCCGTTTATCGGCTTCGCTGTCCTGTTCGTGCTGATGAGCCTGCTGAACGACAGCTTCCTCAGCGTCAACAACCTGACCAACGTGGCGCGCCAGGTGTCGATCAACGCCATCATCGCGGTGGGCATGACCTGCGCCATCCTGACCGGCGGCATCGATCTCTCGGTGGGGCCGGTGATGGCGCTGGCCGGCTCGGTCGCCGCCGGGCTGATGCTGGCGGCGGTGCCGATCCCGCTGGCGATGGTGGCGGCGCTGGCGCTCGGCGCGCTGTTCGGCCTGGCCAACGGCGCCTGCATCGCCTACCTGCGCATGCCGCCGATCATCGTCACCCTGGCGTCGATGGGCATCGCCCGCGGCCTGGCGCTGCTCTATACCGGCGGCTACCCGATCTCCGGCCTGCCCGACGTCTTCTCCTTCTTCGGCCGCGGCACGGTGCTGGGCATCCAGGTGCCGATCCTGATCATGCTCGGCGTGTATGTGCTGGCCTGGCTGATGCTCAACCAGCTGCCGTTCGGCCGCTACGTTTATGCGATGGGCGGCAACGAAGAGGCGGCGCGCCTGAGCGGCATCCGCGTGCCGCGCTACAAGATGCTGGTCTACGTGATCAGCGGCCTGACCGCCGCGCTGGCCGGGCTGGTGCTGACCTCGCGCCTGATGAGCGGGCAGCCCAACGCCGGCGAAGGCTTCGAGCTGGACGCCATCGCCGCCGTAGTGCTGGGCGGGGCGGCGATCTCCGGCGGGCGCGGCGCCATCGTCGGCACGCTGGTGGGGGCGATGATGCTCGGGGTGCTCAACAACGGCCTCAATCTGATGAACGTGTCGCCGTATATCCAGAACGTGGTGAAGGGCGGCATCATCCTGGCCGCCATCTACCTCAGCTCCGTGCGGCGTAAATAGGAGGCGCGATGTCAGTCTTTCTTGGCATAGACGTCGGCGGCACGGTGATCAAGGCCGGGCTGTACCGGGCAAGCGGCGAAGAGCTGGCGATCGCCGAGCGCGACGGCGCGGCGATTGCCGCCCAGCCGGGCTTCAGCGAACGCAATATGGACGCGCTGTGGGATGACGTTTGCACGGCGATCCGCCAGACGCTGCACGCGGCGGGGCTGGAGGCCGGGCAGGTACGCGGCGTCAGCTTTTCGGCGCACGGCAAAGGGCTGTACGCCATCGATCGCCACGGCAAACCGGTCGGCAACGGCATCCTCTCTTCGGACAACCGCGCGGCGGCCATGGCGGCTGAGCTGCGCCGCGCCGGGGTGGACGCGCAGACCTACCCGCGCAGCCTGCAGCCGCTGTGGCCCAGCCACCCGGCGCTGCTGCTGCGCTGGCTGAAGCAGCGGCAACCGGCGCAGTACGCCGCCGTCGATCGCATCCTGATGGCGCACGACTACCTGCGCTTTCGCCTCACCGGCGAGGCGGCGGCCGAGGTGACCAACATCTCCGGCAGCAACCTGTTTAACCAGCGCAGCGGCGCTTACGATCCGGCGCTGATGGCGGCCTTCGGCATCGAAGAGGCGCAGGAGAAGACCGCGCCGGTGATCGGCTCGGCGCAGCTGGCCGGGCGGGTGACGGCCGCTGCGGCGGCGCAGTGCGGCCTGCGAGCGGGCACCGCGGTGTACGGCGGACTGTTCGACGTGGTGGGCGCGGCGCTCAGCTCCGGCGTGGCCGACGATCGCACGCTCAGCGCGGTGGCGGGCACCTGGTCGATCGCCACCTGCGTGACCGATCGCATCATTCCCGCCGATTACCCCTACGCCTGGGGGCGCTACTGCATCGACGGCCGCTATTTCGTGCACGAAGGCAGCCCGACCTCGGCCGGCAACCTGGCCTGGTTCCTGCGCCAGTTCTGCGCCGACGACCGGCAGCGCTACGCCCAGTTCAACGCCTGGGTGGCCGAGCGCCGCGAGCAGCCCAGCGGGCTGCTGTTCCTGCCGTATCTGTACGGCTCCAACCTCGGCGGCAACACGCCGGGCGGCCTGATCGGCCTGAGCGCCCACCACGAGATGGCGGACGTGGTGCAGGCGATCTACCAGGGCATCGTGTTCTCGCACCTGATCCATCAGGAGCGCATGGTGCAGCTGAACCCGCGCATCGAGCGGGTGCGCATGACCGGCGGGCCGACGCAGTCCGAGGTGTGGATGCAGATGTACGCCGACGCCGGCAACCTGCCGCTTGAGGTGGTGGAAACGCGCCAGAGCGGCTGCCGCGCCGCCGCCCTGTGCGCCGCCGTCGGCGCCGGGGAGTACGCCGGGTTCGCCGAAGCGATCGCCGCCGCGCCGCCCAAGCTGCGCTGTTATTATCCCGCGACCGCCGCCCATCGGCGCCTGCGCGCCCAGCAGGCGCGCTATCTGGCGGTCGCTCAGGCTTTGAGTGAGGTGACTGATGCAAACGACTAACGCCGCCTGTCTGGGGCTGTATGAAAAGGCGCTGCCCGCCGATCTGAGCTGGCCGCAGCGGCTGGCCACCGCCGCCGAGCTGGGCTTTGAATTTGTGGAGATGTCGATAGACGAACAGCCGGCGCGCCAGCAGCGGCTGGATTGGGATCGCCGCCAGCGGCTGGCGTTTATCCAGGCGCGGCTCGACAGCGGGGTGACGGTGCCGAGCCTGTGCCTGTCGGCGCACCGGCGCGATCCGTTCGGCAGCCACGATGCCGCCACCCGCGAACGGGCGCGGGGGCTGATGAGCAAGGCGCTGGAACTGGCGACGGATCTCGGCATCCGCAACATCCAGCTGGCGGGCTACGACGTCTATTACGAACCCGCCGATCGCCACAGCCGCGAGCGCTTTATCGAGGGCATGCAGTGGGCGGCGGCGCAGGCCGCCAGGGCGCAGGTGATGCTGTCGGTGGAGGTGATGGATACGCCGTTCATCAACAGCATCAGCAAATGGCGCGACATCGCCCGCCACGTCAACAGCCCGTGGTTCACGGTGTATCCCGATCTCGGCAACCTCAGCGCCTGGGGCAACGACGTCGCCGCCGAGCTGGCGCTGGGCATCGGCAGCATTACCGCCATACACCTCAAAGACACCGTGGCGGTGGGGCCGGGCAGCGCCGGGCAGTTCCGCGACGTGCCGTTCGGCGAAGGCTGCGTGGATTTCGCCCACGCTTTTTCCGTGCTCAACGCGCTCGGCTATCGCGGCCCCTACCTGCTGGAGATGTGGGCGCGCGAAGACGGGCAGGATAAGCAACGCATCGCCCAGGCCAAGGCCTGGCTCGAACAACAAATGAATGATGGAGGCATCGCATGCTGAACGAACTCAAGCGGCAGGTGCTGGCCGCCAACCTCAGCCTGCCGGCATACGGGCTGGTGACCTTTACCTGGGGCAACGTCTCGGCGATCGATCGCCAAAGCGGGCTGGTGGTGATCAAGCCTTCGGGCATCGCCTACGAGGCGATGACGCTGGAGGATTTGGTGGTGGTGGATCTGGAGGGCAAGGTGCGCGAAGGGCATCGCAAACCCTCATCCGACACCGCCACCCACCTGGCGCTGTACCGCGCCTTCGCCGACATCGGCGGCGTGGTGCACACCCACAGCCGCAACGCCACCATCTGGGCGCAGGCCGGGCAGCCGATCCCGGCACTGGGCACCACCCACGCCGACTACTTTTACGGCGACATTCCCTGCACCCGGCCGATGAGCGAGGCGGAGATCGCCGGGGATTACGAGGGGGAGACCGGCAAGGTGATCATCGAGACCTTCAGTCAGGCGGGGCGCGATCCGCAGCAGGTGCCGGGGGTGCTGGTATACTCCCACGGCCCGTTCGCCTGGGGCAAGGACGCGGCGGATGCGGTGCACAACGCGGTGGTGCTGGAGGAGGTGGCGATCATGGCGATGGCGACGCGCCAGCTGGCGCCGGCCATCGCCCCGATGCAGCCGGAGCTATTGGACAAACATTTCCTGCGCAAGCACGGCAAACACGCCTACTACGGGCAATAGCGCCCGTCAGCGATTCAACAGCGAGCCGGTGAAGAACTCTCTGCGCACCGGCAACTCGCCGCGCGGGCTGTTAATGGCGCTGAACAGCAGCTCTGCGGCGATCTCCCCCAGTTTCTGCGTATCGTGATACACCCCCGGAATGTGCAGGCCGTAAGCGCCGGCGCGCGGCGGCTCGTCGATCGAGAAGAACTTCACCTGCTGATAAAGCCCCATCTCGTGGCAGATAGCGATGGCGCCCAGCGTGATGATGCCGTTCAGGCCGATGATGTAATCCGGGCGGCTCTCCGGCTGCGCCAGATAGGCGCGCACCTCGCTCTCTTGCGAGGTGAAATCGTAGTCGCCGTTGATGATATGAATCTCACGGCCGCTGCCCTGCAAGGCCGCGACGATGCCGGCGGTACGCGTTAGCGTAATTTCCGAATCCGCCGGGCCGCCGATAATCAGCAGCTTCTGCTCCGGCTGCTCCGCCAGATAGCGCCCGGCCAGCACGCCGATCTCGCGGTTATCGAGGAACACGCCGCTCAGCTGCTGATCGTAGAGATCGCGGTCGATCAGGATCAGCGGCACGCCGTACACCTCGGCCAGCTCGAGATAGGCGGGGCGGTAGCGCTTGTCGTCGCGCACCGCCGAGAGCAGGATGCCGCGCGCCTTGTAGCCGAACAGCGCCTGAATGGCGCGCATTTCCGCCTCTTCGCTGCCGTCGGTGTCGAACAGCATGATCTGGTAGCCCTGCTGGCGCGCAATGCGCGACACGGTCTTGATCAGGCCGGAATAGAACGGGTTGTACATGCTGCTGGTAACGATGCCGATAATCTGGCTGCTGCTGCTTTTCAGCCCCTGCGCGAACGCGTTGGGCACATAGTTCAGCTCCTTGGCGATGGCGTGAATGCGCTCGCGAGTTTCCGGCTTGACCAGCTCGGGCTTATTGAAGGCGCGGGAAACGGTGATATTGGTCACCCTGGCGCGGCGGGCGATATCCACGATAGTGGCATTGGGATTGGCTTTCGACACCGTCTTTCCTTGCGTTATGCCTCAACAGATCCCTTATTGTAGGGAAAGGGCGGGGGCGGTGCTAGGGGGAATGGGGGGGATGGTTGGGTGTTTTGAAGTGGGAAAGGGAAAACAACGAAATGAAATTAATAATTTCATTTATTTATTAATTACGAATTGAATCATTTTATGTGGCTATATTTTGTTGGCGGGGAGCTTGGTAAGGTGTGTTTTATGGTCGGAGCTAGGTGTCAATGGCTGCTTTGTGCCAACAGCGGAAGTTGGAGTGCCAGAGCCTCTCTAAAAGTCGATGGTTCTTTTTGCAGGGATACTTACAATATTTTCTCAAAAATTACAATGTATTATTTAAAAAATCCTTTTGCATATCAAGTCCTGATGCAACTTATATTTTTTGTAATAGTTTGATATGGTTATTGCATGTGCCTAATCTAAGCATCCTTGGTAGCCAAAGTGATTTTAAATGACATCCTTAAAATATCTGAATCAATTACATCTCCGTTCCACTACATATTCAAGAGGAAACTCTCTCATTATTTATATCAAAAAAATATTATTGGGATTCTAACCAGTATTAATGATATAAAACTACGAGAACGTTATAGACCGCTCGATTTGATTGATGCCAGAGAGTTTAGAGGGGTAATAAATTCACTTTTCCAACCTGGTGACTATCACTTTTCTACAATGGATATCGCTGTTGCAATTAATATTGCAATAGCGCATTATTGCGACAATGAATTTAACAAACATAGCCATGAAATTATTGATTTCTCATATCACTTATCAAGTGAAATAAAAGAGTCAATAATTAAGAGCAAAGTAATGCGAGATGGTCTAATTGATTATGGGAAAAACATTAACCTAATTGATGTAAATTCAGAGCGGACAGCAATTGAAGATCTATTCAAAAACAAGAAGGATTTATTTAAGCATTACTTCTCAACATTTAACAACACTAACTTTAATCATAGCATTAGAATCTGGCATCAAAGTAATGATAATGCTTGGGTCGATTGGGCCGAAAAAAACTCTATAAGCATAAACATCAATCCATACAAAATTCGTGAGGGTTTCTTTTTAGTCGGTTTCGATTATTTTGATATTACAAATAATGAAAGTTTGCATGTTGCCAGCAACAAAGATGGATATGAATATTTTAATAAACACTTGGAAAATAGTTCATATGTATGGATGCGGTAGGAAAGATAAAAAGTAAATGCAAAAAAACGGGCAAATGATCATTAGCAAGAATGAAATGCCGCCTATCAAAGCAACAAACCAGCTCCAACAGCGCTGGAGCGATGGTGGTGAGGGGCGCTCATTGGACAAAAACAGCAATCCCCGCTTAAGAGCGAACGGACCAACAACGCAGGCGATGCTCCCCACGATCGGCTACCTATAACAACACCGCAAATCTAACAGCGACGCTTCATTACCCAACCCCCCTCCACAACCCCGGCAACAACCCCAGCGTCTCATCAATCAGCGCTCGTCGGTCATTGCCCGGTTTCCAGATGGTCACCATGGTTTGGCTGATCCCCTGGCTGCCGACTTCGGTGCGCAGCGTGTTGACGTTTTTCCACTGCTCGGCATGCATATGCGTCGGCAAGAATCCCCAGCCGCAGCCCTGTTCGAGCAGGGCGCGCAGCATCTCCAGCTCGTTAGTAAATATTGTATGCCCGGAAATTTGCAGGCGGCGCGCCACGGGTTCGTCAGAATCCGGGTGCATAATTACCTGCGGAGTCAGGGAGAGTTCCAGCAGCGAAAGCGGCTGTTCCGCGCCGGGGAAAAGCGCTTTGGCGGCGTAAAAATCCATCTCTATCGCCCCTAGGGCGCGCCACTCCATGGCGTCGCCTACGCTGCGGTTGCGCGCCTGGCAGATGCCCAGATCGGCCTGGCCGCTTGCCAGCAGGCTTTCAGCTTCGTCGCGCGAGGCGTTAATCAGGCTCAGGCGCGTGTTGCGTTGAGCCATGGCGGCAATCAGCGCTTGCAGCAATGCACGGGGCGTGAAGGGATCGTAGACCAGCGAGATTTCCTGCGCCGTGCTCTTCGGCACGTCTTTGGCAAACGCCTCAAACGCTTTCACTTGGCGCATAAGCAGGTGCGCCTGGCGCTGCAGCTGTTCGCCCTCCGGCGTTAGGTGCAGGCTGCGCCCCTCGCGCAGGAACAGCGCATAGCCCAAGCCATCCTCGAGAAAATCAATCAAATCGCGCAGCGTCGTGCGGTCTTTGCCCAGCTTGAGCGCGGCTTTCGCCAGGCTGCCGTGCTCGGCCACGGCGGTGAAGGCTTCCAGTTGGGCAAAGGAATAAATCAGGCTTGGCACGCGGCTCTCCCGTCGATTTTGCGGGGGATTTTCCCCCATCAGGCGTTTTTTATTATAGGCCGCGTTTTTTTAAGCTGAACGCCTTCATGAGCTAAGCGAGAAAAAATATGAAAAGCAAAGTGTTTAACCGCAGCCTGCTGGCGGGCGTTGTCATCAGTCTCTGCAGCGGCCTGTTGGCGCCCGCTGCGCTGGCCGCCTGTGCGGGCACCGAACTCAGCGCCTGTCCCGCACCTTTTGATGCGCAACTGCCGGACACGCACAAGATGCTCACCTGGAGCCAGAGCGACCGGGTGATCGGTTTTCGTAACGACTACCGCAACTATGCCGGGGATGTGTTTCATCACGGCAGTGCCACACCGCTGGTGGCTGCCGCTAAACAGCTAACGAATGCCAGCTATCAGGTGAATGGCAAAACCTACAGCCTGCAGGATTATCTTCAGCGCCAGAACGTCAGCGGCATGCTGGTATTGAAAGACGGCAAAATCGCCTGGAAATATCTGGGGCAGGGCAATACCGACGCCACGCTGTGGACGTCGCGCTCGGTGGGCAAATCCGTGGTCGCCACGCTGGTGGGCGTGGCGATTAAACAGGGCAAGATCCGCTCGCTCGACGATCTCATCACGCAATACGAACCCGATCTGAAAGGCACCGCGTGGGACGGTGTGACCCTCAGGCAGCTGATCACTCATACCTCCGGCGTGGCGTGGAATGAGGATTACACCAACCCGAAATCGGACTTCGCGCAGCTGACCGAGTGTGAAGCCAAACCCGGCACCTATGCCTGCGTGCGCAAGCTGGTGGCCGGCCTGCAGCGTGCGCATCCGGCTGGGCAGAACTGGTCTTACTCCTCCGGCGGCGCGTGGCTGCTGGGCGATGTGCTGGAGCGCGCCACCGGCATGCCGCTGGCGACCTATCTGGAACAAAGCATCTGGCAGCCGTACGGCATGGCGAGCGACGGCGTGTGGCATGCCTACGCCAAAGGCCAGCACGACGTGGGCGCGCACGGCTTTAACGCCACGCTGGAAGACTGGGGGCGCTTCGGTGAGTTCATTCTGCATAACGGAACGTTGCCGAACGGCAAACAGATCTTGCCGGAAGATTGGGTAGCCCAGTCGTCCAACTGGACGCGGGCTGCGGGCTCTGTGTCGGCGGCGCATCCCAACGGCATTTACGGATTCCAATGGTGGAACAACGAAGTGCCGGTGAATGCGACTAACGTAGAACCCGCTCCGCAGGCCTCCCTGCAACATTCCCTGTGGGCGCTGGGGATCTTCGGCCAGATGATCATGGTCAATCAGGCGGAGAATCTGGTGATCGTCCAGTGGTCCACCTGGCCGCAGGCGGAGCCTTCTTTCAGCGCGCAACCGCTGGAGGCATCGCTGATGTTTAGCGCGATAGCGAAGGAATTGCGTTAACCCCGGCAACTATCGACAGAGCGAGCAGGGGCGGTTGCCATTTCGCCCCTGAGCGGCATATTCCATGCCTTCGACGCTGACCTTAAGGGAGTCTCAATTCTCTACAGGTAGAGGAGGCCAGTCTCCACCGTTTTTAATTAGTAACTCTTTTATCTTGTTAATTTTCTCCTTATCCTCGGCATCGCCTACCCCTCTATCTATAAAGCGCTGAAGCTGATTACCCATAGTCCAACCAAACTTACCCTTGATTTTACTATCTGCACCTCTCTCTAACAAAAGAATCGTATGGTCAAATGAATGAGAATCCAGTGAGCTTATTAACAAGGTGTTTCCCAATGAATCTCTTGTGTTTATATCCGCACCATAATCCAACATCACCTTTAAAGTTTCAGTGTTTTTCGCGTCTAATGCTTCGAATATAATTGGCTCGTTATGAACTTTATCTCTAGGATTCGGTGGTAACCCACCATCCAACATTGCTTTTATCCAGACGTCTTTATCGCCCTGCAGGACAAACTCAGCTGGACTGCTTCCCCCTTCCGGTCTGGGCTGCAACGGGTCTGCACCCGCTTTAACCAAATCAGTAATAATCCTCAGTCTTTTTGGCGTGTTTTTATCATAGATTGAGTTTAGCACCGACCAAAACAGCAGGGTCATGTCCGCCTTAACCGGTCGATTCAGTTCTTGCTTACTTATTGAAGGAAGCTTTTCTTTCAGTTTCACTTCATCGCCATCATAAATTAGCTGTGCGACTTCCAGCTGCCGGCCTTCAAAAAAATCCTGTGGCTCATATTCCATGCTTTTGTTGCATCCTTGCACCATGAGGACAGTAAACAGTAGCGCTATTGCCATTATCAATTTGCTCATATTCTCCCCCTGATAGTGGCGACATCCTCGTCTTTCTGATCTTCAATCATCAGGTGAAATAATATCATCGGCGATATACAGCAGTTTCAAACTGGAAAACATAGTGTGTCTCTTCCTTTGCTTGCTGCGTCTTGGCCTGTTCAGGCGGGCGCTCGCACTCCTTGCACTCGATCGAGCCCTGAGGGGGCATGTTATCGAACGGCAGTTAGCGATAGCTAACGGCGCATAGGACACCAAATAAGGGATAATAACGGCTCAGGCCAATTTGTAAAGCCGGCCAACTATTAACCGGAAAGTTCTTGTTTTCTAAAGGCTGCTGTAGGGTGTTAACTTCGCCGCTCAAATCGATAAACCAACGCCAGGATCAGTAGCGGCGGGGAAACGCCCCTGTTTCTGTCCTTAACATTATCAATCTTTGCCATACCAGGATTTAAAATACTTCAGGAAACTGTAGGCTACGGCATAAAACCCAGTGACGGCGCCGACTTTGCCTTCCTTCCATGCGCCGCTCAGGACATACCATTTGAAAAAGGCGCCGATCGCGCTAACGACGCCACGAAATATCGAGGGCCTAATGTTTCTGTATTTTACTACCCTTGTCGTATAGCTATTGAGCTTGTTGAATATTTCATGGAGAGAGTAAAAGGTATCGTGCTTAACATTGCCGGGAATGACCGACGTGTGAATATAGCCTTCAGCGGCATCATCTACCGGAGCATCATTGAACCTGACCTGCGTTCTATTGAACAGCCGAACGGGGTAGTCCGGTGAGGAGATGGGATAAATCGTTCTGACTGGCTGTCCGAGAACAAACCAATTCCTTTTGATTCTAAAGGCTTGCTGTGGCGGTGGGTTTTCCTGCGCTTTGAATTTTAAAATGGATGCTATGGTTTCGGCATCAAGGATTTCGTCGCTGTCCAGGCACAACACCCAGTCATGATGAGCTTGAGAAATCGCAAAGTTCATTTGCCGTCCGTGAGTCTCGAAACGATGATAAATAGGGCTTATTCCAAAGCTTTGGCAAATAGACAGCGTTTTATCCGTACTGCCGGAGTCCACCACAATCCACTCATCCGCAATGCCCATGAGTGGAGAAAGCACCTCGTGTAATAAACGAGAGGAGTTAAAAGTCAGTATACAAACAGCTATCTTTGCCATTAACTAACATCCTTAAAAATCGCGAGCAGGTGAGTGCGTGATGTTTTCTCTGGAATGGAAATTGCGATTCTCTTCTTATCCCTTATCAACCTCAGAAAATGCTTAACCCCGCCGGTCAAACCGATAAACCAGCGCCAGCGCCAACGCCAGGAGCAAAAGCGGCGGGGCGAGGGCGGTGAAGGGCGCGTTGAGGGCGAACAGCAACCCCAGGTTGAGAACGATCTGGTAAGCGATGTAGGTCAGCAGCCCGATGATGACGCCAAGCGCTAGCCGGCTGCCCATGCCGGGGGCGCGCGGGGCGGTGAAGGTAAACGGGATGGCCAGCAAAATCATCGCCAGCACCAGCAGGGGCTGGCCGAGTTTTTTCCACAGCGCCAGGCGGTATTCGGTGCTGGGTTGCCCCGAGCCTTGCAGGTAATCGATATAGCGATCCAGCTGTTGGAGCGAGAAACTGCCTGCCGGCAGGGTCAGCTCTTTCAGGCTTGGCACGGCGAACAGTGAGCGCCAGAGCAGGCTGTCTTGTCGCGCAATCGTCTCCTTTCTGCCTTGCCAGCTTTTCTGCATCACGTTGTGCAGCAGCCAGCTGCCGTCGGCGGCGGTGCTGGCGCTGTCGGCGTAAATGTAAGACTCCAGCGCGCGGTTGGCTTGATAACGGAAGATCTCAATGCCGTGGGGCTGGTCGTTCTCATCGACGGTCTTCACTGTCACAAACTCGTTGCCGCGCCGCGCCCACAGCGGGTTAACGGTAACGTCGTTATTATTCGACTGCGCCAGGGCGTTATTCTTCATTTGCAGCGCGCGTTGCTGCAGCGGCGAGGCGGCCCATTCATCGAGGGCGCCGAGCGAGAGGTTCATCAGCAGCCCGGCGGCGAGCATCACCAGCGCGATGCGGAATATCGACATCCCGGCGGAACGGATCGCCGTCAGCTCCAGGCTCTTGGAGAGCTGCCCCAGCCCAACGATGCCGCCGAGCAGCGCGATAAACGGCCCCAGATCGACCAGGCTGCGCGGCAGGGTCATCACGGTCACCAGCAGCGCCTGCTGCCAGCGGTAGCCGCCCGGGGTCACGTCCTCCAGCTCGTTGATCAGCGTAAAGGTGGTGAACAGCGGGATGAGCAGCCCGGCCGCGGCGGCGAAGCCGATGAACACGTTGCGGATCAGATAGCGGCTAAAAATAGTCATCGGGCAGTTTTCCGCAGCAGAGATAGGTCGCGCGCCAGCAGCAGGGCGATGCCGACAGCCATCGCTATCGGCACCAGCCAAACGCCGGGGATCGTCGGCAGAGAGCCGTTGGCCACCAGCGTGCGGCAAATGTTGCCGCCATAGAAAATCACGGTAAACAGAACCGTGAGGGGCAGCAGCGCGGCGTAGCGCCCCTGCCGCGGCTTGATGCGGCTAAAGGGGATCGCCAGCAGCACCATCAGCACGGTGGTCAGCCCGCGGCTCTCGCGCCATTGCAGTTCGGCTGCGTCGCCCGGATCGGCGGAGCGCGCCAGTTCCGCCGGCGAGGCCGACTTGTGCCGGCTCTCGGCGCTGGGCACGAACGGTTTGAGCGCGATGTCGAAGTTGTCGTAGTTCTGCCCGTTGTCGTCGGCGCCCTCACGATCCAGCACATAGGCGGTGCCGGTTTTCAGCCGCACGGCGGGGCTGACGGGGGAGGCGTCGAGCACCTCCACCGACTGCGCGCGGTACAGGTTGGTGTGATGGCCGCCGCGCACATAAATCAGGGCGTCCGTCAGGTGGTTGGCCGTTTTGTCGACGTGACTGGCGAGGATCATGCGGCCGTTGCCGCTGACGTTGAATTTGTCGGCCTGCAGGTGGCTCACGTCCAGCACCGATTGCGACTGTTGCTGCAGCTGATAAATATTGGCGTACGCCCAGGGCCTGCCATACAGCGACAGCAGCGTGACCGCTATCGCCAGCGGCACGGCGAGTATCAGCACCGCCTTGTACAGCCGCAGCGGGCTGGCGCCGGCGGCCAGCATGGCGGTGATCTCCGCATCGCTGTACATCTGGCTCAGCGCGACCGCCACCGAGACATACAGCGCGACGGGCAATATCATCTCCAGCGCGATCAGCGATTTATAGAAAACCACGTCGGCCACCACCCGCAGCGCCAGCGTGCCGTTGGCGGCGTCGGTCAGGTAGCGCTGAGCGGAGTAGCTGGCGAACATGAAGATCAGAAACCCGGCGATCATCATCACCAGGCGGCGGATCTCAACCGTGATATAGCGTTCAATCAAAGACATGCGTTATCGGTTCCCGGCGGCGTGCGCTTCATGGCGTCTCCTGCGCGATCAGCGCGCGCAGCAGGGTGATCACCTGGTCAACTTCTTGCGGGGTGAGTGCGCCGTCCTTCGCCCACTGCACGCGCCCGGCCTTGTCCAGCACTACGATGGTGGAGCTCTCCTCCGGCAGCCGCCAGGCCATGCGCCCCAGCCCGTCGCTGTCGACGATGAATTGCGCCCAGGGGTAATGCCGTTTGTTTTTCTCGATCTTGCCGCGCACGAAGAAGCCGGAGCCCGGTATCGCGTCGTCGGTGTTGACGATGGTGGTCGGCTGGAAGCGATCGCCCGGCAGGTTCGCATCCTTAACGGCGTTGATCAGCTGCGAGTTCTTCTTTTTGGCGGAGGTGCGCCCGGCGATGTACTGGATCACCCGCACCTTGCCCGCCAGTTTTGCGCTGTTCCACGGCCGGTAGCTGAAATCGCCGTTGCGCAGCAGCAGCTCGCCGCGATCGGCGATGGCGATCGGCGCCACCGGCCGGCCATGCACGAAGTTATGCGCAGATGCCGTCAGCGGCGACAGCAGCAGCGCAAGGGTCAGCAAGCGACGTAACGTCATCATGGCTCCGTGCAACCCGCTTATCTGCCCGCCGCGATGGCCGGCTGGGAAAACGACAGCGGAAAACGCGCCAGCAGCAGCTCCAGGCGCTGGCGGATGTCGATATCCAGGATCGCCGGCCGATCATAGATATCGCCGCCGGCCAGCTTGTCCGCCACCATCACGTCATGCCGGTCGCCCATCAGGCCGTTAATCGCCGCCAGGAAGCGCGAGATCTGCCGGGCCTCGCGGTTGTCGGGATCGATCGATCTCAGCGTGTCATAGAACGAGACCTGGCGGCTGACGATTTTGCGCACGTCATGGAACTGATGCCCGGTCAGCGCTGGGCCGGCGATCAGCGTTTGCAGCTGGCGCATTTGCTCCTGGCGGTAGGTGATAAAGCCCTGTGCGCTTTCCAGCCGGGTGTGGCGCAGCGCATAGCGCACGTAAGACCACACCGGCTTGCTGAGCAGCAGCCGCAGCAGGTTGCCGTACAGCGTCAGGTTCTTCTGGTTGCCGTTGCGAAACGCGTCCTGAAAATGGCCGAGCACCACGGTAGTGGTGTGGAACAGGCGGTTGGCGCGGTGGGGGGCGCCGTACAGCTGCTGGGCGAAGCGCAGGTGCTTATAGCGGGCGCGGATATATTTGTAGCGCATGCGGGTAGCCGCCGCCAACTGCGGGTCTTGCAGAAAACCGTTCACCAATTGCAGCAGCTCGCGGCGGGAAAAGCCGTCTTCCCAAAACTGCAGGCACAGCGCGTAGTTGTCCCGAATGCTCTCGGGGGAGCATTCCAGATCAATCTGCTGCGGCAGGCTGATATTCGCCTCAACCAGGTCGTCCTCTTCCACCGCGACAAACAGCGCCTGGGTGGTTTCGGCTGAGAACTTTTTCCAATTATTGCTAGCGGTCATTGATTACTCTCTTTGGGCACATTCAGCCCCAACATAAAGCGATTGCGGTAGGCGCCGATCGTCGGTATCAGGGATAACAGAACGTCTAAACATTGCCCAAGTAAATAAGCGAAGGCGGCGCCCTGTACGCCGAAGGCATACGCCATCGACACCAGCAGCGCAATGTAGGCCGCCGAGGCCGTCGCCTGCGCGATCAGGAAGGCGCGCTGTTTGCCCGCCATAAACAGTAAGGATTCCTGCGGGAAGCCCATCATGGAGACGATGATCGCGCCCAGCATGATTTGAATCAGGTCATAGGCTTCCAGGTATTGCTGCCCGAATACCGCGGAAATAAGCGGCTTGCCCACCAGCAACATCAACACCGCAACGGCCAGGCCGATGCCGCCGGCCAGCAGCGAAGAGCGCAGGCCGAGCAGCCACGGGGTCTTGGTGCGCGGATCCAGGCGCATGATCTCGGGATAGAAGCTTTTCTCCAGCAGCTTGGCCGGGGTGCCCGTCGCATCGAAGAAGGTCATGGCGATCTTGAACAGCCCGGCGGCGGCCGGGCCGAGCACCACGCCCACCAGCACGGTGGTGCAGGAGTTGCGGGCGGCCCAGATGGTATGGGCGATGTTGGTGGTCCAGACGAAGTTCCAGGCGCCCTCGATGCGGCGCGCGACGTTGAACAGGCGCGGCCTCAGCGCGCCATGGATATCGCGGCGGCGCAGCTCGCGCGCGGTGAACCACCAAAACAGCGTGCCGCCGATCAGGTTAGAGGCGTACCAGGTGACGATAAAGCCGGGGAACCCCAGATCGAAATAATAGGAGATGACGCTGCCCACCGCCTGCAGGAACGGTTTGATCGCCTGCTGGATGGCGATTAAATCGAAGCGGTTGAAGGCGCGCAGCACGCCGGTCGGCGTGGACGAGGTCATCGATGGGATCAGGGTGCAGTACAGCATGGCGAGCCAGAAGCTTTCGCTGTCCAGCCCCAGAGCGTGAGACAAGAACGGCAGCATGATCATGCCGCCCAGCACGGCGATGACGCCGCTGGCGATATCCAGGCCGAAGGAGAAGGCGACGACGTCGCGGAAGCGCCCGGTATTTTGATGCTCCAGCGCCGGAGTGCCAAATTGCACCACAAACTGCCAGGTCTGGAATTTGATGAAATCGCTGACCGCTTTGGTATAGGCCTGAATCACCACCAGCACGCCGAACATTTCAGGCGACATGCCTTTACCGGCGCAGGAGAGCGCCAGCAGGCCGAGCAGCGCGCTGGCGACGCTGCCGGAGCCCAGGTAGGCGGCATTACGTAAAATGGAACGAAACGCGCCGTCGGAAAACCACCGTTTCATAGCCCAAACCAGCCGTTATCGTTGTTTTGCTGCATTTTGTATTCCGCAGTCATGCGTTTGCCCTGTATTCGTTTAATAAACCTGAGTTTCTTTACCGGCGTTCTCGCCGGGTTGCCCGAGATCGCTCTGCGGGCGCTTCGCGGGGTTCACCACGGCGGAAATGGCGTTGAGCGCATTGCTCAGCACCTCGTCGTAAGGGGCTCTGGCGTCCAGCTCGATGATGCGCGAGCCGTTGTATTGCAGGCGCACCATGGCGGCGATCTTGTCTTTCAGCTCTTCGTAACTGTGATCGGGCTTGCGGGAAAAGGCCGTATCGACGTCGATATCAAGGCGAATGATCAGCTCCGGCCGATAGACGGCCATGCGTTGATATAAACGGCGTTCGCGCGCCGCCAGTCGGCTTAATAGCCACCCTTTTGCACGCTCCACGCCGATGCCGGGCCCATCGTAGTAAAAACCTGAGATTTCCGCCTGCGGGTAGCGATCGCTGATCACCAGAACGCCGCTCTGCGCCAACCGCCGCACCTTGCGCAGGTTGGATGCGCGCCACAGCGAAAAGCCGTACATGATCAGCGCCGCCCACAGCGCCGGCGGCCTGTTGCTCATGCGCTGGGTTTTGTCGGATTTGGCCGCCAGGCGCCGTTCCAGCCACACGCCGATGAACGGCAAACGCTTGATTTTGTCGCCGTCTTCGCCGGAGATCAGCCCCAAATAGCGCCGCTCCGTGGGGCGATGTTGCTGCAGGTTTTTCACCAGGTCGGCGGTCAGCGTGGACTTGCCCGTGCCGTCGCTGCCCACCACGGCAATCAGCCCGGTGATGCAGGTGGGAGAGGTATCCTGTTCGGCGGTGAGTTTATTTTTTTTCATCTGTTTCGGTACGGAAAGGTTATTTGTCGGCTAGGCATTGGCGGCCCTCAGCGATATTTTAACGGCGCGCAGCGATGCGTCGAAAATACGGTCGGCCGGTTCGCGGCCGTCTAAATCCAATATGTTAGCGCCGTTAAACGTCAGGTGCGGGATGACGGCGATCTTTTCACGCAACGCCGCCAGCGAGTGATCGGGTTTGCGTGAATAGGCCGTTTGTTCGTCAATATCCAGCCGAATTAATAATAAGGGCTGATAAGACGCCATCCATTGGTACAGGTTTTGTTCGCGCTTTCTCAGCCAGCGGATCCAGCGATTGCCGCCGGCGGTTTTCGCCAGCTGCGGGCCATCGAAACGAAACCCCGCCACTTCGGCTTGCGGATAACGATCGGTGATCAGTAATGCGCCGCTGCGGCTTTTCTTCAGCATGCGACGGAATTTATAAACGCGCCAATAGGAGAGTAAAAATATCACCAGCGCCGTGGCATTATCCGGCGGTGTGGAAGGGCGCTCATGCACGCGTTCCGATTTCTTCAGCAAATAACGCCCGAAGGGCGCGCCAATAATCGGCAGCGAACTGATCCATTCGCCAATACGCCCGGAAGACTGGCCGAGATACAGCAGTTCGGCAGGTTCTTGTGCCGATAAAGCGTTGACCAGGCTGGCGGCTAACGTGGATTTTCCCGAGCCGTCACAGCCGGTTATCGCTATTACGCGCACGGGCGAGCGATCAGATGAAGGTCTTATCTGCTGACTCACAATAATTGATCCAATGCGAAAAAAACTATTGTATTCCAATACGCCTTGGGTTCAAGATATTTATTGTGATTTGCTGCGATAAAATAATGAGATCGGTATTCTTTTTCGTTATTTGAATTGATATTCATGGCGTTTGTTCTTGTTATTTTGTGCTAATTGTTCGTGCGTGGGCTGGTTTCGCTTTTTATGTTAATTCTCGGCATGGCTCACGGCGAAAAAAGAGCAGAGGTTTTCAATTTTCGCTTAATCTTTTGTGCTTTTTGGCGCTGCGTATGGCAAATTTTTTTTCACGCAGCCACCGCGGCAATGATAAGCGATCGTTCGCTTCAAATATGGCACGCCGTTTCTGGTGTATTGAAAGAGAGTCTTATTATGAGTGCAAAATTTCCGCCGCTGATTGCGGTTATCGGCAGCGACGGATCGGGTAAGTCCACCGTTTGTGAACATCTGATCGAGTATGTGAAACATTATGGCCCGGCGGTGCAGGTGCATCTGGGCAAACAGGCGGGCAACGTCGGGCGCGCGGCGGCGAAATTGCCGCTGCTCGGGCGCTCGGTGGGCAAGGCTATCGAGAGCAATACCAAAAAAGTCAAAACGAAAAAATCCCGGATTGGCCTGTTGCCGTCGGCGGTGATCATCGCTTTCGTGGGGCGGCGGCTGCTGCGTTTTCGCCGCATGCTGGCGTATCGCCGGCAAGGGTTCATCGTGTTGACCGACCGTTTTCCGCAGGCGCAGATCCCTGGCGCTTACGACGGCACGGTTTTTCCCGTCGACGTTGAAGGCAGCCGTTTCGTCCGTTGGCTGGCGGCGCGTGAACGGGCGGCGTTCCAATGGATGGCGGGGCAAAAACCGGATCTGGTGCTCAAGCTGAATGTCAGTCTGGACGTGGCCTGCGCGCGCAAACCCGATCACCGCAAAGCGGCGCTGGAGAAGAAGATCGCCGTCACGCCGCTATTGACGTTCGAAGGCGCCGACATCGTGGATCTCGATGCCGATCGGCCGATCGAGGAGGTGCTTTCGGCGGCGGAAAAAGCCATCGCGGAATTTATGGCGGCGCAGGGGTATCGCTATTCGGCTGATGGGGTATCAACGGCTGCGCACTGAGGTGCGCATCGATTCGGCAGGGCGGCGTGGCCATTTTCGGCACCGCCGCCGCGGCCGAGAAGGAAAGGCTTTATTTTTTCAGCGCCGCAAAGGCGCGCACGATGGTGTCGATTTCTTCATCGCTGTGCGCGGCATTGACGCTGCAGCGCAGCAGGGTCACGCCCGCCGGCGCGGCCGGTGGCAGCACCAGGTTCACATAGACGCCGTGGGCGATCAGCTCGCGCCAGAAACGCAACCCTTCTTCCTTTGAACCGATCATGACCGGCACCACCGGGCTGATGCGCGGCCCCAGGGTATAGCCCAGCTCGGCGAGGCCGTGGTACAGGCGGTGCGCATTGCTCCACAGTTTTTCCCGCAGCTCGGGATGGCGGGCGATTTTTTGCAGCGCCGTGCGCACCGAAGCGATGCTGGACGGCGACGGCGAAGCGGTAAAGATATACGGCCGGCTGCTGTAGCGCAGCACGTCCATCCCCTTGCCGCCGACGGCGAAGCCGCCGATCGAAGCCAGGCTTTTGCTGAAGGTGCCCAGGATGATATCCACGTCTTGCTCGACGCCCAGCGCTTCGGCCAGGCCGCGGCCGTGCTCGCCCATTACGCCGAAGGAGTGCGCTTCGTCGACCAGCAGATACCCGCCCAATCGCCGCTTGATGTCGACGATTTCCACCAGCGGGGCGACGTCGCCCAGCATGCTGTAGATGCCTTCCACGATAATGATCGCTTCGCGGGCGCGTTCGCCCAGGCGCACCATGCGGCGCTCCAGATCGGCGGCGTCATTGTGGCGGAAGCGAATAATTTCCGCGCCGCCGAGGGCGCAGGCGTCGTAAATGCTCGCGTGGCTGTCCGCGTCGATCAGCACCACGGCACCCGGTCCCGCCAGCGTGCTGATGACGCCCAGGTTGGCGGTATAGCCGGTGGAGAACACGATGGCGCTCGGGCGATCGAAGAATTCCGCCAGCTCCCGTTCCAGCGTCAGGTGCGATCCGTAACTGCCGTTCGCCATGCGCGAGCCGGTGGTGCCGGTGCCGAGCGCGGCCAGAGCCGCCTGGCCGGCGGCGATCGCCTGCGCATCGAACGTCAGGCCAAGGTAATTATTGGTGCCGGCGAGGACAATCTTTTGATCGCCGATGCGCCCCTGGGTGGCGGAATACACTTCGTCGATACAGGTGCCGAACGGATTCAGACCGGACGTTTGAAATTGTTCACGGTCATTGGCGAGCCGCGCAAACTTATCATACAGTCCCATGGTTTTTCTCCAGATAAGGGCGCAGCGCGTCAAGCAGTTGCTCAGGCGTTCTGACATCAAGCAATATATTGATAGGAATGGAGATATCTAATTCATCTTCCAGCATCATCAGCAGATCCAAGACTCTGATGGATTCCAGGCCAAGATCATTGACGAGATCGCTATCAGGTTTTATTTCCACTCCGCCTTCGACGATACCTTGCAAACACGTCAGGATATAATCCATTACAGCATCGCGATTTAGCATAAGAACGTTGACACACCTCTACTTGGAATAATTAAAACAGCCCTTCACGCAGCGCGCGTTCCAAACTCACCTGTGGAAACCAATTAATCTGTTGCGACAGCGCCTGATTACTGGCGGACCAGTCGCGATGCGTTAATTCGCGTATTTTGCTGCGCGTCAGCATCGGCTCTTTTTTTACCAGGCGGTTCCACACCACGCTGATATCCGCCAGGGCTTTCAGCAGCGGCAGCGGAATGCCCACCAGACGCACCGGCCCGTGACGCACGGCGGCGCCGATGTCCCGCAGGCGCAGCCAGTTATAGCCTTCGGCCACGCCGTCGCACAGTTCGTAAATATTCGGCTGCGCGGGTTCGGTCTGCACCCATTGGCTGACCGCCTTTGCCAAATCGCTCACGTGCAGAAAAGAGAGCCTGGCGTCAGGCGCGCCCAGCCGGGGCAGCACGCCGCGCAGCAGGCCGTTGAACAGCGGTTTCAGCTCTTTATCGCCGGGCCCGTAAACCGCCGTTGGGCGGAAAATCCCCAGCGCGATATCGCCCGTGGCGGCGATGAGTTGCTGCTCGGCGGCCTGTTTTGAATGGGCGTACCAGGACAGCGCCGGATGGCGGGCCGCCAGCGACGACATGAACAAGAAGCGATTGCAGCGGCCGTTCTGTTTGGCCGCCTGCATCAAATTCAGGCTGCCTGTGACGTTGCAGCGGGTGAACACCGCTTCCGCATGCCCGCGCACCTGGCCCGCACAATGCACGACGCACTCCGCGCCGCGCACCAATTCGGTGAGCGAGGGCCGATCTTCCAGCGCGCCGGGGATCCACTGCAGGTTGTCTGCGGCGGCTTTTCCGGCTTGCCGCGTCAGGGCGCGCACGCTAAACCCTTGCGCCAGCAGTTCCTGGACGATATGCCGGCCGATAAAGCCGGTCGCGCCCGTCACTGCCACGGTGCCGCTCATTGCGCGAAACCGGCCAGCTGCGGCATTTGCGGGTAGAGCGAAGCGCTCAGCCAGCGTTTCTTGGCCTCCGCGCGCGCGGGTTTGCCCGACGACGTGCGGGGAATGCTGTGCGGCGGCAGCAGCTCGATGTCCACCGCGATGCCGAACTCGCTTTGAATGCGCGCGCTCAGCGAATGCACGATTTGTTCACGGCGTTCTTCCGAACTGACTCGACACTGGATCTGCAAAATGATCCTGGCCGCTTCGTCGTGTTCTTCGGTCACGAAGGCAATCGCATCGCCGGAACGGATTTCCGGTTCGGATTCCGCGACGTACTCAATATCCTGCGGCCAGATATTGCGGCCGCGAATAATGATCAAATCCTTCTTGCGGCCGGTGACGTACAGATAGCCGTCCAGCAGATAGCCGAGATCGCCGGTGTCCATCCAGCCGGTCACCTGGATCTGCTGCTGGGACTCATCGTCGCAGAAATAGCCGTTCATCAGGCTGGGGCCGGAAATCGTGATATGGCCGACCTGACGTTCCGGCAGCGGTTGCCCGGTTTCGCTGCGGATCTCGATGCGGTGGCCGGGCAGCGCACGGCCGCAGTTGACGAAGGTCGAGACGGCGCGGGTCTTCTTGCCCGGCGCGACCGCTTTACCCTCGTATTCCAAAATATCGCGGTCGACCTCGTTGGTTTGCGGGCCGGAGCAAGGGTCGGAAAAACTCACCGCCAGGGTGTTCTCGGCCAGGCCATAGCACGGCATGAAGGCTTTACTGTCGAAGTTGATGCTGCTGAAGTGTTCGCCAAACTGGGCGAGCAGCTCGGCCGGGATCGGCTCGGCGCCCACGCCCGCAACCCGCCAGCTGGAAAGATCCAGATCGGCCAGCTCTTTGGCGTTGCTGCGGCGTAGACACAGATCGTAGCCGAACGGCGGGGCGACGGACACCGTGCCGCGATTCTTGGCGATCAGTTTCAGCCACTGCATCGGGCGCATGGCGAAATCTTGCGTGCGCAGGTAGTCGACGGACAGCTGGGTCGCCACCGGCGTAAGCAGGAAACCGACCAGGCCCATATCGTGATAGAAGGGCAGCCACGAAACGCAGCGGTCGCCGGCGCGCAACTTGATCCCGTCGCGACTGATCGCGTTCAGGTTCGCCATGGCCGCCCGCTGGGTAATGATCACGCCGCGCGGAAAGCGGGTGCTGCCCGAGGTGTATTGGAGATAGGCGATATCGTCGGGCGAAGGCGCCGGCAACGCGATTTCCGGTTCTGGCAAGGCGTTAAAGTCCGCGTCGCTGAGGATGTGCATCGCCGACGTGTTTTCCGTGGCCGACGCGATGAGCGGTGTCCACTCTTCGCTGCTGATGATCGCCGCGGGGTTGCAGCTGGCGATCAGCCCTTTCAGTTTGGCGGTGTAGGAGTCGCGCTGGCCAACGCCCATCGGGATCGCCAACGGCACCGCCACCAGGCCGGCATATTGGCAAGCGAAAAAGGCTTCGACGAAGCCCGGGCTGGTTTCGGCGATAAGCGCCACGCGATCGCCTTTCTTGAGCTTGAGGGACAATAAACGCCGCGCGCCCGCGATCGCTTTTTGCTGCAGCGTGCGATAGTCGAGAACGGTCACGAGTTGATTGCGACGGTCGTAAAAATTCATTCCCGTATTACCGAGTGCCGCGTAATCCAACGCGTCCACTAACGTGGGGAAGTCCGCATAGCGCATGGGAAGAGAATGAACGGAACTTGTTTCAGACATAGACAAACTTAGCCATAGATTAAAAATCACCAAAAGAGAGAAATCACTCTTGGCGAGGTAATTGATGTTTTACTATGAATAGGTTTTGAATAAGTTTGTTATTCAACCATCTTCATTCCGCGAACAGCGTATATTGCCGTGCTCGAGCGGCATGCCGGTTATTAACCGGGCAGAGCGTAAGTAGCCCGAGTCATCAGCCTTGAGCGGCACCCTGGCGAGATATGAGAGACTATTGTAATATCCGGACTTCGCCGTTCTTTAGTCTGCATCTGTCGGGCAGGAAATAACTGTCGGCTCATAGGTTATGACCTCATGCATGGCTATCTTGGAACTTAAACACTTCCTAAACAGTATGCCGCAAGAAATTCAAAAGTGAACGATTCATTTAAGGCTAATCTTAAAAATAGCATTAAGTGGTAAAAATGGCGGCGCACCTCCTGATTAAAGTCGGTACACTAAAAGCGGCGAGTTTCTTTTACCATAACAGCACGAAATAATAAAAGAGCACTATTAGCGTAGCCTGGCTGCGCCGCTTTCTGTTTCCTTTTTTTATCAATTATGGACATCACAGGGTGAATGTCAGGCAACACGTTGCTGATTCGCCGAGGGGGAATATTCGGTTTTTCTTATCAGTGAGCCGGAGGCAATACACAATTCAATAAAAGGCAACAGCATAAAAAATGCTAAAGGCGTTGTCGCGTGCTTATTTAATTATTTTATTAAAACGTAAGGCTATTTATGATCCGTATTGAGAAAGTTCTGGATAAACGCGAACTTAAAGAATTTATTGCTTTCCCCTCGCAACTGTTTCGCGATGATCCGAACTGGATTGAGCCGCTGCATGTAGAGCGCGAAGAGCACCTGTCAAAGAAGAATCCCGGGACCGACCATATTGAATGGCAGGCATGGGTGGCCAAAAAACAGGGCAAAGTGGTTGGACGCATCACTGCGCAAATCGATTCTCTGCACCGGGAGCTGCATGGTGAGGATACCGGCCATTTCGGCATGATTGACGCCGTTGACGATCCCGCCGTGTTCAGCACCTTATTCACGGTAGCGGAGGAGTGGCTGAGGTCGAAAGGCGCGCGTAAAATCACCGGGCCATTCAGCCTCAATATCAATCAGGAAAGCGGCCTGTTGGTCGAAGGGTTCGATACCCCGCCTTCCGCCCTGATGACGCACGCGAAACCTTACTACGCGGCCCAGATAGCGCAGCAGGGCTACAGTGGAGGGATTGATTTGCTTGCCTATTGGATGAAAAGAACCGACCTGCATTTTTCGCCGTCGTTAACCCGGATGATGGATCAGGTGCGTAAAAAGGTGACCGTCCGCCGTCTCAATCGCAAGCGCTTTCGCGAGGAGATGCAGGTGCTGCGCGAGGTGTTCAACTCCGGGTGGCAACATAACTGGGGGTTTGTCCCGTTCACCGAGCACGAGTTCGCCACCATGGGGGATCAGCTGAAGTTCCTGGTGCCCGACGATATGATCCATATCGCCGAGGTGGATGGCGCCCCCTGCGCCTTTATCGTCGGTCTGCCGAACATTAACGAAGCGATTGCCGATCTGCAGGGGCGTTTATTGCCGTTCGGCTGGGCGAAGCTATTGTGGCGCCTGAAAGTCAGCGGCGTGCGCACCGCGCGCGTGCCGTTGATGGGCGTACGCCAGGAATATCAATTCAGCCGCATCGGGCCCATTATTGCGCTGCTGCTGATTGAGGCGCTGCGCGAGCCTTTCGCGAAGCGCAATATCGACGCGCTGGAAATGTCGTGGATCCTGGAAACCAATACCGGCATGCGGACGATTTTAGAACGCATCGGCGCGGTGCCGTACAAGCGTTACCGCTTGTACGAGAAAACGCTTTAAGCGGCTGATATCGCGTCCCCTTTTTACGCTCCCAGAATAATAACCGCGCCAGGGCATTTTCGGGCGGTGGCGTTTCAGGAGCAGGGGGACGGCGAGTGAGTGAATGCATCGTTTCCTGAAAGAGAACGGTTAAGGTTTTTAATTAATAAACTCGAGATAAATTCACGCTGCGTGATTTATTTGCGAGTGACTGTCGCAGTTTTGACGAGAGCTGATTGTATGCCTGTGGAAAAGAAAAAAGGAATAAGCCGATTAACCTACAGCATTAGGAATTCCTGGGCCGGGTTTATTGATGCTGTGCTTACCGAAGATGCGTTCCGCCAATTATTGGTTATTAACGCCATTTTACTGGTTGTTACATTTGGTTTAGATATTACAAATATAGAAAGGCTGTTATTAATCACCTGCAGTTTTCTGCTATTGGTGGTTGAGCTGCTTAATACGGCGATTGAAACCGTGGTCGATCGCATTTCGCTGGAATTGCATCCGTTATCCAAACGCGCCAAAGATTTGGGCGGCGCAGCGCAGCTGGTAGCCGTGGTGATGACTATCATTATTTGGGGAATGGTGCTGCTGGGGCGATAGGGGCTTGGGTGGTTCAACCACCCAGTCGGTGAACGTGGCGATATAAGCGGTTATCATCGCTGTTTTGCGTCTTCTGCCATTTTCAGCAAGGAGAGTTGGTCGTTATGCCCGTGAATTTTGATCTCAACGATCTCTATGCGTTTCGCGCGCTGGTGGAGTACGGCAATTTTCGGCTGGCCGCAGAGTCCATCTGCCTGTCGCAGTCGGCGCTGAGCCGCAGGATTGAGAAGCTGGAAAACGCGCTGGGTAGCAAACTGTTCGATCGTACCACCCGGCGCGTGACCTTGACGCTGTACGGGCAGGCCTTTGCCGAGCGTTCGGATCAGCTGCTGATGAACGTCGAAGCGGTGTTGGCCGATATCGACAAGGTCAGCCAGGAGCGTACCGGGCTGGTTACCGTCGCCACGGTGCCCTCGGCGGCTTACTATTTCATGCCCGACGTGATACGCCGTTTCCGGCTGCGCTATCCGCGCGTGCGCGTCAAGCTGATCGACGGCAGCGCAGGTAATGTCATCGAGGCGGTCACCGGCGGCCAGGCCGATTTCGGCATCTGCTTCGCCGGGCGGCTGCAGCCTAATCTTGAATTTGTGCCGTTGGTGGGGGACGTCTACGTGGCTGCCTGCCGGCGCGACCATCCGCTCGCCGCTAAAAAGAGCCTCACCTGGCAAGAGTTCTATCAGCAGGATTACGTCTCGCTGGATAAAACCTCCGGCAATCGCAATCTGCTCGATCAGCGCCTGGAACACCTCGTGCCGGAACGCCCCAGCGTGTGTGAAACTCGCCATGTGACGACCATGCTGGGCATGGTTGAGGCGGGCATCGGCATTGCCGCCGTGCCCGCCATGTCGATGCCCACTTCAGAGCACTCGGTGTTGACGTCGGTATCGCTGGTCGATCCGGTGGTGAAACGTACCGTGGGTCTCATCAGACGCGGCGGCCGCATGCAGTCTTTCGTCGCCGCCGAGCTGGAAAAGCTGATTACTGAACAGTATCACTCTGCCTGACCGGCTGCGGCGCCGGTACGGTTCGCATGCCGGTCGCGCGAATGGTCGGCTGCGCCTGAGAGGAGGCGAGGAAGTTCAGCAGCGCTTTGCCTTCGCGGCGGTGCTCCGCCTTGGCGGTTACCGCGCCCGCGAAGCGGGTGATGTACTGCACGTTTTCCGGCAGCTCGCCGATAAAGGTCACGCCCGCCACGGGCAGCAATTCGCTGACCTGCTGGAAGCCCAGCGCGTATTTCCCCTGCGCTACTTCAGAGGCCACCGGAATGCGCTCAACCTTATGTGCTTTCCCTTTCACCTGTTCCTCGATGCCCAGCTTTTTGAACAGTTGGCCGCTGACATAGCGGCCGCTGGCGCTGTCGGAATAGGCGAAAGAGTTCGCCTGCAGCAAGACATTGCGCAGGTCGGCATCCGTTTTTATCACCGGCTTGGGCGCGCCCTGTTTGACCACCATGCCGATCGGCGAATCGGCCAGCTCCACGCGCGAACCCGGCTGGGTCCAGCGCTCTTTTTCCAGTTGGGTGAGCGCGTCGCCCACCATGATCAGCACATCGGCTTGCTCTCCGCGCGCCAGCCGCGCGGGGATCGCCTGCGGCGTTTTGCCCATCGAGGGGCCGGACACCAGAATGATTTTGTCGCCGCTTTGAGCTTCATATTCCGGAGCCAGCTTCTCTAGTGCGGCTTTGAAGCCGCCGGAGATCATGACGGTCACGTCTTTGGCCAGCGCCGCCGTACTGCAGGAGGCGCACACCAGCGCGGCGAGGATCGAACGAGTGAGTTTTTGCATGGCATCATTCCTTTTGAGATGGCGGCTTAGCGCGCGGTTTGCAGCGGCATGGCGATGCGGCGATACATATACAGCGTCGCCAGCAGGGCGCACAGCGCGGCGAAGCTCATCCAGTAGCCCGGTGAAGCCTTGTCGCCGGTGTATTCGATCAACGCGGTGGAGACCACCGGCGTAAAGCCGCCGAACACCGCCGTCGCCAGGCTGTAGGCCAGCGAGAACCCGGCCACCCGCACTTCCGTTGGCATGATCTCCGTCAACGCCGGGATCATGGCGCCGTTGTAGAGGCCGTAAATGAAGGACAGCCACAGCAGCACGGCCAGCATCATGCCGAAGCTGGGGGCGGCGGCGAGCAGGCTCAGCGCCGGGTAGGCGGTGGCCAACGTCAGCAACGTCATGGCGACCAGCACCGGTTTGCGGCCGAAACGGTCCGACAGCGCGCCGCCGATGGGCAGCCAGATGAAGTTAGAGATCGCCACCAGCAGGGTGACCAGCAAGCTGTCGGAGGCGCTGAGCAGCAGCACCTTTTTGCCGAAGGTTGGCGCATAGACGGTGATCAGGTAAAACGCGGTGGTGGTCATGGCGACCATCAGCATGCCGGCGATCACCACCGGCCAGTTTTTCAGCAGGGTTTTAAACACGTCGCGCATCGCCAGGTGGTGACGGCGAGCGGTAAATTCCTGCGTCTCTTCCAGCTTGCGGCGCAGGAAAAAAATGAAGGGAACGATCAGGCAGCCGAACAGGAAAGGCAGGCGCCAGCCCCATTCGCGAATGGCGCTTTCTTCCAGCGCCGCATTGAGCGCGAAGCCCATGGCCGCCGCCACCATGATAGCTACCTGCTGGCTGCCGGACTGCCAGCTGGTGTAGAAGCCTTTACGGCCCGGCGTGGCGATTTCGGCCAGATAGACGGACACGCCGCCCAGCTCCGCGCCCGCCGAGAAGCCTTGCAACAGACGCCCGCACAGCACCAGCAGCGGCGCCCAAAGCCCGATGCTCTGGTAAGAGGGGATCAATACGATCAGGAAGGTGCCTGCGGCCATGATCGACAGGGTGACGATCAGCCCTTTGCGGCGGCCGACTTTATCGATGTAAGCGCCCAGCACGATGGCGCCGATCGGGCGCATCAAAAAGCCCGCGCCGAATACCGCGAAGGTCATCATCAGCGAGGCGAACTCGCTGCTGGCCGGGAAAAAGGTGTGTGCGATGTAGGTAGCGTAAAAGCCGAACAGGAAAAAATCGAACTGCTCTAAAAAGTTGCCGGAGGTGACGCGCAGTATCGCGCCGGTTCTGGCCCGGGTGGTCATGGGTGAGGTAGAGGAATGCATCTTTATCTCCAGTTTGTTATTGGCGCTTGACGCCGCGCCTGTTGCTGAAGACTCGCTCAGGAAAATAAAGTAAATAAGCGCAATAAACGCATGGCGCGATGCGTTTGACGCATCAGTCGGCGTTAACAATGTTGCCTAACCCGATGTAACGTGGCGTTAACAAGTTTGTCGCTCATCGCCCGCTGCGCAGAACGCCGAAAACGTTATGCGCTTTTTGTGACAGGGTTCATAAAGGGGCGGCGGGGAAGCGCCCCGTGCCTCTGAACGATTATTCGATACCGCGCGTAAAAAGGTGAATGCCGCGCACTGCGTTTGCAAAATGCGTGGATGTACGTTCAGCCTTGCAGTAACAACGCGTGCCTTTGCATGCCATCCCAGCGCCTCTCTGCTATAGCTTTACATCTATATAGCTATTGATCTATATTTTAGGGAGGCCCCGTGTGGGAAATTAAAACAACGGATGCATTTGATCATTGGTTCAGATCACTCAGCGATGCAGACCGGGCCTGCGTGCTTGCTGCATTGATGGTCCTGCGGGAAAAAGGGCCCGGCTTGCCCAGACCCTATGCCGATACGGTTAAAGGCTCGCGTTACAGCAACATGAAAGAGCTGCGTATTCAGAGCCGTGGCGAACCGTTGCGGGCATTCTTCGCCTTCGATCCGTACCGCGTCGGCATGGTGCTTTGCGCGGGCAATAAAGCGGGCGATGAAAAACGTTTTTACGATCGAATGCTGCAGATTGCCGATCGGGAATTCACGAATTGGCTGAACACACTAAAAGAGAAGGAGTGACGCGATGGGCAGAACGCTGGAACAGCTTATTGCGGAGGAAAAGCCCGAGGTCGTGGCCGAAGCGCAGGCAATGGCGACGGACATTATGCTGAACATCCATCTTGCCGAGCTGCGCGAGAAGGTGCAGAAAACCCAGGTTGAAATGGCACAGGCGCTGGGTATCCGGCAACCGACCGTCGCCGTGATGGAAAAACCGGGCCGCGATCTGAAACTGTCTTCGCTTAAACGCTATGTTGAGGCGGCCGGCGGCAAACTGCGCCTGGATGTCGAACTGCCGGACGGTTCGCACTACGAATTTGTGCTGTAAGCGCTAACGGCAGAAAAGCACAAAGCCCGCTCAGGTCTTCCTGAGCGGGCTTTTCTCAACCAGAGTTTCTCTGACAGGAGACGATACCTGTGCCTGTCGGAGTGGATTCAGGCGGCAGCACGCTATTTGGGCTTCTGCGCGTCGTTAAACCTAAGCACATCGATAAGCAAAGAAAAGGCCGATCCTGGGTGCTTGCGGTGTGGGTAGTAAAGATGATACCCCGGTAAGTCCGGGGTGAACTTGTCCAGCACGCGGACGAGTTTTTTCTCGTCAAGGGCGTTCTGCACCTGATCGCAAGGCAGGTAGGCCAGGCCGTGCCCGTCGAGAGCGGCGTCCAGGATCAGGTCGATGGTGTTTAACAACAGTTGGCCTTGCATGCGAACCCGAACTTCACGTCCGCCGCGCATGAGCCGCCAACGGTTGGCGGTGCCCGATGTAGGAAGATAGAGGTTAATCGCCTGATGATCGACCAGTTGCGCCACCGAGGTCGGGGTGCCTCGCCGGGCAAGATAATCCGGCGCGCCAACGATCGCCATCGGAATATCAGGCCCAATCCGCACGGCAATCATATCCTTATCCATCTCTCCCCCCAGACGGACGCCGGCATCGAAACGTTCTGCGACCACATCGCTAAGACCATAATCGATGATGAGCTGCACGTTAATTTCTGGGTGAGATTTCAGCAGCATGCGCATGGCGGGCAGCAAAAGGGTTTTAGCGGCATGCTCCACCGTGGTGATGCGTATGGTGCCGGAAGGGCGGTTGCGCAGCTCGCCCAGTGAAGTCATGACGGAATCCAGGTCTTGCAGCATGGGACCCAGGGTCGACAAGAGCTGCTCTCCGGCCTCGGTGGGCACTACGCTGCGCGTGGTGCGCGTCAGCAGACGAAACCCCAGCCGTTCTTCGATGCGGCGGACGATCTGGCTTAACGCCGACTGCGCCATGCCCAGGCGAGCCGCGGCCCGGGTGAAGCTGCGCTCCTCGGCGACCACCACAAATGCCACCAAATCGGCTATCTCATCACGTTTCATCTCTGTTTTCCGTTCGGCTGATTAATCATTTAAGTGATAGGTCTAATCATTATTTTGGGTCTAATCATCTTAATGTTCAATGTCTATAGTGAGAATCAGAAACGATGCAGTTAACCGACCACCCTGATGAGGAACCGGATGATGAACCAGAAAATCAGCTTCACGAATAGCAATAACCCAACCATCGATCTTTCCGCAGTGCTCTACTTCCCGCCGGCCTTCGACGCGGGCCGTCAGTATCCGGCCATCGTCGTTTCTCACCCGGGGGGCGGCGT
>NZ_JBAKGW010000005.1:0-424500 GCF_049065515.1 Serratia sp. SA088 | reverse complement strand
GAAGCGGTTGGAATAAAACGAATTTGCCTGGCGGCAATAGCGCGGTGGTCCCACCTGACCCCATGCCGAACTCAGAAGTGAAACGCCGTAGCGCCGATGGTAGTGTGGGGTCTCCCCATGCGAGAGTAGGACACTGCCAGGCATCAAATTAAGCGTGCTGATATGGCTCAGTTGGTAGAGCGCACCCTTGGTAAGGGTGAGGTCCCCAGTTCGACTCTGGGTATCAGCACCACTTTATTTAAAGTGGGTTTAGAAGTTCGGCAGAAAAAAGAATTTGCTTGGCGGCAATAGCGCGGTGGTCCCACCTGAACCCATGCCGAACTCAGAAGTGAAACGCCGTAGCGCCGATGGTAGTGTGGGGTCTCCCCATGCGAGAGTAGGACACTGCCAAGCATCAAATAAAACAACAAGCCTCATGTGAAAGCATGGGGCTTTTTGTTTTGTCTGTTATTTGGTGTTCTGCTCGAGCATGGGCATGCGAAAGGCCCGTCGGGAACGGGCCTTAACGCCGCTTGCGGCGGCCCCGCAGGGGAGAGTCTCAGGATGAGACGAATACTGTAGGACACTGCCAAGCATCAAATAAGCCAAGAGGCCATCCGAAAGGATGGCCTTTTTGCTTTTCATCCGCTTTACTCCCTCTGCTTATATCCCGGCGCAGGCCGTGCAATGAAACATTTTCACCTTTTCGCTGAATGCTCGACAGCGACGAAAAAAAACGCTATCTTCGGGCATCTAGAAGTCTAAACGTATAAATGGATGTGTGAGGGTTAAGCAATGCCGATTCGTGTTCCTGATGAGTTACCTGCGGTCAATTTCTTGCGCGGTGAGAATGTCTTCGTGATGACATCCTCGCGGGCAAAAACACAGGAAATCAGGCCACTGAAAGTGCTGATCCTCAACCTGATGCCAAAGAAGATCGAAACGGAAAACCAGTTTCTGCGTCTGTTGTCCAACTCGCCGCTGCAGATTGATATCCAGCTGCTGCGCATCGACAGCCGCGAATCGAAGAACACGCCGGCCGAGCATCTGAACAACTTCTACTGCGACTTCGAGGATATCCAGAATGAGAACTTCGATGGCCTGATCGTCACCGGTGCGCCGCTGGGGCTGGTTGATTTCTGCGATGTTGCCTACTGGCCGCAGATCGAGCGGGTCATTGACTGGGCCAAAAACCACGTCACCTCCACGCTGTTCGTATGCTGGGCGGTACAAGCGGCGTTGAACATCCTGTACGGCATTCCCAAGATGACGCGCGAAGTGAAGCTCTCCGGCGTTTATCCGCACCAAACGCTGCAGCAGCATGCGTTGCTGACACGCGGCTTCGACGAAAGCTTCCTGGCGCCGCATTCACGCTATGCCGATTTTCCGACCGAGGTGATTCGCCAATATACCGACCTGGATATTCTGGCCGAATCCGAGCAGGCCGGCGCCTACCTGTTCGCCAGCAGGGATAAGCGCCTGGCGTTTGTCACCGGCCATCCTGAGTATGATGCCCTGACCCTGGCCGGGGAGTATTGTCGCGACAGCGAAGCTGGCCTCGATCCTGCCGTACCGCTCAACTACTTCCCCGATGACAACCCCGCACTGACACCGAAAGCCACCTGGCGCAGCCATGGCCACCTGCTGTTTTCCAATTGGCTCAACTATTACGTCTACCAGATCACGCCTTACGATCTGCGCCATATGAATCCGACTCTCGACTGATCTTTTCTCCCTGCCGGCGGCTGAATCGAGGCCGCCGCGCTGTTGATCCTCTGCACGATCCTCTTTCTACCGGTCACTTTCCCCAGAAAACCATTGGCTAACAACGCGTTAGCCTATTTTTGCGATTCTATTGGAACCGGTTTCCTTACCTGTTAGTTATGTTATTTGTTCTAACCAATTGATAATAAAGTGTTAATAAAATATTTAATAATAAAATGGAAATGGTTTTTGATTTTTATTTTTTGTTGAGTATTCTTAGAGCTATCGGGATGAGATCTGACCAGTTTAGGATCGTTTCATCCGCCCTGATCCACAGTGATTTCTGATGAAAATGCGCCGGTCGTTCGGGCGCAACGATGGGAAGGAGCAAGGTCATGACGCAACAGATAGCAGGCACGGAGTTAAGGTTTACCCAGGGTTTCGCCGCTGCGGAGCGCCAGGTATTAACGGATGAAGCGGTTGAATTCCTGGCGGAACTGGTGGGGAAATTCACGCCGCGGCGCAATGAGCTGCTGGCGGCGCGTGCCCGCTGGCAGCAAAATATCGATCGCGGCGAGCTGCCTGGATTTATTTCGGAAACCAATTCCATTCGTGAAGGCGACTGGCAGATCCGCGGCATCCCGCAAGACTTGCGCGATCGCCGGGTCGAGATCACCGGGCCGGTAGAACGCAAGATGGTGATCAATGCGTTGAACGCCAACGTAAAAGTATTTATGGCGGACTTCGAAGACTCCCTGGCGCCAAGCTGGGACAAAGTCATCGACGGTCAAATCAACCTGCACGATGCGGTTAACGGCACCATCTCCTACACCAATGAAGCCGGCAAGATCTACCAGCTGAAACCGAATCCGGCGGTGTTGATCGCTCGCGTGCGCGGCCTGCATTTGCCGGAGAAACACGTCTTGTGGCGTGATGAAGCCATCCCCGGCGGCCTGTTCGATTTCGCGCTGTACTTCTACCACAACTATCGTCAGCTGTTGGCCAAGGGCAGCGGCCCGTATTTCTACCTGCCGAAAACCCAGTCCTGGGAGGAAGCGGCCTGGTGGAGCGATGTCTTCAGCTTTACCGAGGATCGTTTCGATCTGCCACGCGGCACCATCAAGGCGACCGTGCTGATCGAAACCCTGCCGGCGGTGTTCCAGATGGACGAGATCCTCTATCACCTGCGCGATCACATCGTCGGCCTGAACTGCGGCCGCTGGGATTACATCTTCAGCTACATCAAAACGCTGAAGAACCACGGCGATCGCGTGCTGCCGGATCGTCAGTCGGTGACCATGGAGAAACCTTTCCTCAGCGCCTATTCACGTCTGTTGATCAAAACCTGTCATAAGCGCGGCGCCTTCGCCATGGGCGGCATGGCGGCGTTTATCCCGAGCAAAGACGCTGAGAAAAACGCCTGGGTGCTGAACAAGGTGCGGGCGGATAAAGAGCTGGAGGCCAACAATGGCCACGATGGCACCTGGGTGGCGCACCCGGGGCTGGCGGACACGGTGATGGAGGTGTTCGGCAAGGCATTGGGCGATCGCCAGAATCAGCTGGACGTGATGCGTGAGCAGGATGCGCCAATCAGCGCCGCGCAGCTGTTGGAACCATGCGACGGCGAACGCACCGAAGCGGGGATGCGCGCCAATATCCGCGTGGCGGTGCAGTACATCGAAGCCTGGATCTCCGGCAACGGCTGCGTGCCTATCTATGGGTTGATGGAAGATGCCGCGACGGCGGAGATCTCCCGTACCTCTATCTGGCAGTGGATCCACCACGAGAAGAGCCTGAACGACGGGCGCCCGGTCACCAAGGCGCTGTTCCGCCAGATGTTGCAAGAAGAGATGTTGGTGGTGCGTGAAGAAGTAGGGGAAGCGCGCTTTAACGCCGGCCGGTTCGAAGAGGCGGCGCGCCTGATGGAGCGCATCACCACGCAAGATGAATTAATCGATTTCCTGACGTTGCCCGGCTATGAGCTGCTGGCCTGAACTTTCCCAATCAACCCTACATGACTGAAAGGATAAAAATTATGTCTACCTCTCGCTCTCAACAGATCCAGCAGCTGGAACAGGAATGGAAATCGGCCCGTTGGGAAGGCATCACCCGCCCTTACAGCGCCGAAGACGTGATCAACCTGCGCGGTTCGGTCAACCCGGAATGTACCCTGGCGCAAAACGGCGCCGCCAAACTGTGGGCGTTGCTGAACGGCAAGGCGCGCAAAGGCTACGTGAACTGCCTGGGCGCGCTGACCGGTGGCCAGGCGCTGCAGCAGGCTAAAGCCGGCGTCGAGGCTATCTACCTGTCCGGCTGGCAGGTGGCGGCCGACGCCAACAGCGCGGCGGCCATGTACCCTGACCAGTCGTTGTATCCGGTGGACTCGGTGCCGAAGGTGGTCGAGCGCATCAACAACACCTTCCGCCGCGCCGATCAGATCCAGTGGGCGAACCAGATTGAGCCGGGCAGCAAAGGCTACACCGATTACTTCCTGCCGATTGTCGCCGATGCGGAAGCCGGCTTCGGCGGCGTGCTGAACGCCTTCGAGCTGATGAAAGCGATGATCACCGCCGGCGCCGCCGGGGTGCACTTCGAAGACCAGTTGGCGGCGGTGAAGAAATGCGGTCATATGGGCGGCAAAGTACTGGTGCCGACACAGGAAGCGATCCAGAAGCTGGTCGCCGCTCGCCTGGCCGCCGACGTGCTCGGCGTGCCGACGCTGGTGATCGCCCGTACCGACGCCGATGCGGCCGACCTGCTGACGTCCGATTGCGATCCGTATGACAGCGCCTTCGTCACCGGCGAGCGCACGGCGGAAGGCTTCTTCCGCACCCATGCCGGCGTCGAGCAGGCGATCAGCCGCGGCCTGGCCTATGCCCCTTACGCCGATATGGTGTGGTGCGAAACCTCAACGCCGGATCTGGATGCCGCTCAGCGCTTCGCCGACGCCATTCACGCTAAATACCCGGGCAAGCTGCTGGCCTACAACTGCTCGCCGTCGTTCAACTGGAAGAAGAATCTCGACGATCAGACCATCGCTCGCTTCCAGCAGGCGCTGTCGGACATGGGCTACAAGTATCAGTTCATCACGCTGGCGGGCATCCACAGCATGTGGTTCAACATGTTTGACCTGGCGCACGCCTATGCGCAGGGCGAAGGGATGAAACACTACGTCGAGAAGGTGCAGCAGGCGGAGTTCGCCGCGGTGGATCGCGGTTACACCTTCGCGTCGCACCAGCAGGAGGTGGGCACCGGCTACTTCGACAAGGTCACCACCATCATTCAGGGCGGCGCCTCTTCGGTCACCGCGCTGACCGGTTCGACGGAAGAACAGCAGTTCTGATGCGGCAAGCTTGAAGACGTTTCACCCGGAGCCTGCATGCGCAGGCTTCTTTTTCTGGCGGGGGTAAGGATGGCGGCAAAACTGGAGTTGTTGATCGCACAGACGATCCTGCAGGGCTTCGATGCGCAGTACGGCCGCTTTCTGGAGGTGACCGCCGGCGCGCAACAGCGCTTCGAGCAGGCGGACTGGCCGGCGGTGCAGCAGGCGATGAAAAAGCGCATCCATCTGTATGACCATCACGTCGGCCTGGTGGTGGAGCAGCTCAAATGCATCACCGGGCAGAAATATTTCGACGCCGACTTCCCCAGCCGGGTCAAAGCGGTCTATATCGACCTGCTGCCGGACTACCCGCGTTTCGAGATCGCCGAAAGCTTTTTTAACTCGGTCTATTGCCGGTTGTTCAAGCATCGCGATCTGACGCCGGACAAGCTGTTCGTGTTCAGTTCGCAGCCGGAACGGCGTTTTCGCGACATTCCGCGTCCGCTGGCGCGCGATTTCACCTCCAATGGCGATCTGCCGGCGATGCTGCGCAGCGTACTGAGCGATCTGCCGCTGCGGTTGCCGTGGGAGGATTTGACGCGCGATATTCGCTATATCACCCAGGCGCTGCAACGCGCCTTCAGTCCGCAGCAACTGGCGGGGGCCACCTTTCAGATCGCCAACGAACTGTTTTACCGCAACAAGGCCGCCTGGCTGGTTGGCAAGCTGCGCCTGGCCGACGGCGTTTACCCGTTCCTGTTGCCGATCCACCACAGCGAATCGGGCGCGCTGTTTATCGATGCCTGCCTGACCGGTAAGGCCGAGGCCAGCATCGTCTTCGGCTTCGCCCGTTCTTATTTCATGGTCTACGCGCCGCTGCCGGCGGCGATGGTGGAATGGCTGCGCGAGATCCTGCCGGGCAAGACCACCGCCGAGCTGTACATGGCGATCGGCTGCCAGAAGCACGGCAAAACTGAATGCTACCGCGAATACCTGACCTTTATGGCGCAGTCGCAGGAGCAGTTCATCATCGCGCCGGGGGTGAAGGGCATGGTGATGCTGGTGTTTACCCTGCCGTCCTTCGATCGGGTGTTTAAAGTGATCAAGGACGAATTCGCCCCGCAAAAAGAGGTGACGCAGGCGCAGGTGATGGCTTGCTATCAGCTGGTGAAAGAGCACGATCGCGTCGGGCGTATGGCGGATACCCAGGAGTACGAAAATTTCGTCGTCGACAAGGCGCGCCTCAGCCCGGAACTGTTGGCGGAGCTGCGGCGCGAAGTGCCGGGCAAACTGGAAGATCTCGGCGATCGCATCGTGATTAAGCACCTGTATATGGAACGGCGCATGACGCCGCTGAATCTGTATCTGGAGCAGGCCAACGACCAGCAGATGCGCGATGCGATTGAAGAGTACGGCAATGCCATCAAACAGCTGGCCGCCGCCAACATCTTCCCCGGCGACATGCTGTTCAAGAACTTTGGCGTGACGCGCCACGGGCGGGTGGTGTTCTACGACTACGACGAGATTTGCTACATGACCGAGGTCAACTTCCGCGATATCCCGCCGCCGCGTTATCCGGAAGATGAGTTGGCCAGCGAGCCGTGGTACAGCATCGCGCCCAACGACGTGTTCCCGGAAGAGTTCCGCCACTTTCTGTGCGGCGATCGGCGCATTCGGCAGGTGTTTGAAGAGCTGCACAGCGATCTGTTTACCGCGGAGTATTGGCGCGGATTGCAGCAGCGCATCCGCGAAGGGCATGTGGAAGACGTATTCGCTTATCGCAAGAAGCAGCGGTTCAGCCAGCGCAGCGGGGCGGCGCTGCCGGCCGCCACCGCTGCGATGTAAATCAGGCCTCGGCGCCCGCGACGGCGGCGCGCGCCAGTTCAGTGATGCGCGCGTAGTCGCCGCTTTCGAGCGCGTCCGCCGGCACCAGCCAGGAGCCGCCGATGCACAGCACGCTTTTCAGCGCCAGATAGCTGCGGTAGTTGTCCGGTGAGATGCCGCCGGTCGGGCAGAAGCGCACCTGCGGGAACGGGCCGCCGATCGCCTGCAGCGCTTTTACGCCGCCGTTGGCTTCCGCCGGGAAGAATTTAAACTCGCGCAGGCCGTAATCCATGCCCTGCATCAGTTCGGAAACGGTGCTGATGCCCGGGATCAAGGGAATGGAACCGGCGGTGGCGGCTTTGAGCAGCTCGTCGGTCAGGCCTGGGCTGATGGCGAACTGCGCACCGGCTTCGGTCACTTCCCGCAGCTGCTGCGGATTGATCACCGTACCGGCGCCGATGATCGCTTCCGGCACCTCTTGGGCGATGGCGCGAATGGCGTCCATGGCGCAGGCGGTGCGCAGCGTCACCTCCAGCACCCGCACGCCGCCGGCGACCAGCGCTTTCGCCAACGGCACCGCATGTTCCAGCTTGTTGATCACGATGACCGGCACCACCGGCCCCGCCGTCAGGATCTGCTCGGCGCTTGTTGTCCACTTGTTCATGCTGACGTTCTCCTCTGTGGCCGCCGCCAGGCGGCGATGCGGCCAGGCTATCGATTAAAATTTGATGCAGCAGGCGCCCTGCTCGGCACCGGACAGCTGGCTGCGCAGCGCGCCGAACAGCTCGCGGCCGCAGCCGATGTGTTCGGCGCTCAGATCGGGTTGGCAAGGCGTGCGCCGCGCCAGCTCCTCGGCGTCGACCAGCACCTGCAGCTCGCCGCTACGGCCGTTGACGCGGATCGGATCGCCGTCGCGCACTTTCGCCAGCAGGCCGCCGGTATAGGCTTCCGGGGTGACGTGAATGGCGGAAGGCACCTTGCCGGAGGCGCCGGACAGGCGGCCGTCGGTCACCAGCGCCACTTTGAAGCCGCGATCCATCAGCACGCCCAGCGGCGGCATCAGCTTGTGCAGCTCCGGCATGCCGTTGGCCTGCGGCCCCTGGAAGCGCACCACCACCACGCAATCGCGATCCAGCTTGCCGGCTTCGAACGCCGGCACGATATCGTGCTGGCTGTCGAACACCACCGCCGGCGCTTCGATGATCTGGTTATCGGCGGGTACCGCCGAGGTTTTCATCACCGCGCGGCCCAGATTGCCGGCCATCACTTTGGTGCCGCCATGATGCTCAAAAGGTTGAGCGACGCTGGCGATCACGCTGGCGTCGAGCGAGCCGGCCACGCCTTCGCGCCATACCAATTGGCCGTTGTCCAGCCACGGTTCCTGGGTATAGCTGCGCAGGCCGAAACCGGCCACGGTGTGCACGTCTTCGTGCAGCAGGCCGTGTTGCAACAGCTCGCGCACCACCAGCGGCACGCCGCCGGCGGCCTGGAATTGGTTGATGTCGGCCGGGCCGTTCGGGTAGATGCGGCACAGCAGCGGCACCGCCTCCGACAGCTCCGAGAAATCGTCCCAGGTGATGATGATGCCCGCCGCCCGCGCCATCGCCACCAGATGCATGGTCAGGTTGGTGGAGCCGCCGGTGGCCAGCAGCGAGACGATGCCGTTCACCACCACTTTCTCGTCCACCAGGCGGCCGATCGGCAGGTAGTTGCCGGCGGTATCGGTCAGTCGGGTCACCTGGCGCGCGGCGGCGTCGTTCAGCGCGTCGCGCAGCGGCGTGTCAGGATGGACGAAGGAGGCGCCCGGCAGATGCAAACCCATCACTTCCATCACCATCTGGTTGGTGTTGGCGGTGCCGTAGAAGGTGCAGGTGCCGATGCCGTGATAAGAGGCCGCCTCGGCCTCCAGCAGCGCCAAACGGTCGGCCTTGCCCTCGGCGTACAGCTGGCGCACGCGCACTTTTTCCTTGTTCGGCAGGCCGCTGCTCATCGGGCCGGCCGGCACGAACAGCGTGGGCAGGTGGCCGAAGGAGAGGGCGGCCATCACCAGCCCCGGCACGATCTTGTCGCAGATGCCGAGGAACAGCGCGCCGTCGAACATATTGTGCGACAGCCCGACGGCGGCCGACATGGCGATCACGTCGCGGCTCATCAGCGACAGCTCCATGCCGTCCTGCCCCTGCGTCACGCCGTCGCACATCGCCGGCACGCCGCCGGCCACCTGGCCCACGGCGCCCACCGCCTTCAGCGCCTGTTTCAGCCGCTGTGGGTAATGTTCGTACGGCTGGTGGGCCGACAGCATGTCGTTGTAGGCGGTGATGATGGCGATATCGCTGCGCACCATGTTTTTCAGCGACGCCTTGTCATCGGGCTGACAGGCGGCGAAACCGTGGGCCAGGTTGCCGCAGGCGAGCTGCGCGCGGTGGACGGTTTGGGAGCGGGCCGCCTTGATACGCGCCAGATAGGCGGCGCGGCTGGCCTGGGAACGGTCGATGATGCGCTGTGTGACACGGGACAAGGTTGGATTAATCATGCCTTCCTCACATTGCTGTTGTTATAGTCGCCGCCTGTGGCGGTGCCCCCGGGGGTGATTTGCAGCCCTGGTGTGCAAGGCCGGGGGCGATGTGGATTTAAAACATCGTGAATGCAATCATGCCGATGACGCCGCCGACGCTGCCCAGAATGGTTTCCATCACCGTCCAGGTTTTCAGCGTTTGCAGTTCGTTGGCGCCGGTGAATTTGCCGAACAGCCAGAAGCCGGCGTCGTTGACGTGGCTCAGCACGATGGAGCCGCCGGCGATGCAGATGGCCAGCGCGGCCAGTTGCCCGCCGCTGAGCCCGAGCTGGCTGGTGACCGGCAGCACCAGGCCGACGGTGGTCAGGCAGGCGACGGTGGCCGAGCCCTGGATCACCCGCACCATGGCGGACAACGCGAATGCGGCTACGGCGATCGGCAGGCCGGCGCCGATCATGGCGTCACCCAGCGCCGGCCCGACGCCGGAATCCACCAGGATCTGCTTGAACACCCCGCCGGCGCCGGTCATCAGCAGGATGATCCCGGCCGGCTGCACCGCGGCGGAGCAGATGGCCAGCGTCTGTTCGTTGCTCATGCCGCGCGGTTTCGCCAGACCGTAAATCACGATCAGGCAGGCCAGCAGGATGGCGGTGAACGGGTGGCCGATAAACTCCAGCCACTGCTGCAGCTGTGAACCTGGAGTGACCAGCCGCGCGCCGATGGTTTTCATGCCGACCAGCACCAGCGGGCACAGCACCAGCGCCAGGCTGAAGCCGAACGACGGCAGATTGCCCTTGGTCAGCGTCGGCTCATTTTCTTCCGGCGGCATCGGCCAGTTGACGAAACGGCTGATAAAGCTGCCGTACAGCGGGCCGGCGATCAGCATGCCGATCACCGCCGCCACCAGGCCGATGGCGATCATCCAGCCGAAATCGGCCTTCATCTGCGACGCCAACAGCATCGGCACCGGCCCCGGCAGCAGGAAGGAGGCGGCGGCGGCCACGCCGGCGAACAGCGGGATCGCCAGCTTGACGATATTACCGTCGGTGCGGCGCGCCACGGCGAACACGATGCCGATCAGAAGCACCACCGCCACGTCGAAGAACAGCGGCAGCGCGCAGATCAGCCCGGCGATGCCGAGCGCGTAGTGCGCCTTGCTTTGTCCGAATCGTTTCAGCAATTGCGCCGCAATTTGATCGAGCGCGCCGACCTCATGCAGGATCTTGCCGAACATCGCCCCGAGCGCCACCACGATCGCCAGGAAGCCCAGCGTGTCGCCCATGCCTTTCTGCATGGTGTCGGCGATGTGTTCCAGCGGCATGCCGGAGAAAATGCCGGCGGCGATGGATACCAGCATCAGCGCGACGAAGGCGTGCATGCGCGCCTTCATCACCAGGAATAACAGCAGTAAAACCGAGCCGACTGCGGTACCGACCAGCGTTACAGTACTCACGCGCACACGTCCTGCGGCAGGAAGCTCTGGATATGGCGCACGGTATCGGCGATCACCGCGTCCAGCGGCTGATTGATGTCGATCGCCATCACGTCGTTCTCGTCGGCGCCCGGTTGCTCCAGCGCGGCGAACTGGGTGACCAGCATCTGCGGCTTGAAGAAGTGGCCGTTGCGCGCCGCCAGGCGGGATTCGATCACCGGGAACTCACCGTGCAGATAGATGAATGACAGGTTGCCGTTGCCGGCGCGCAGGCGGTCGCGATACTGCTTTTTCAACGCCGAGCAGACGATGATCGACACGTTGTTGGTGCGCTGCATGGCGAAGGCGGCGTCGTTGAGCGCGGCCAGCCACGGCGCGCGATCGTCGTCGTTCAACGCCTCGCCGGCGGCCATCTTCAGGATGTTGCTGCGTGGGTGCAGGAAGTCGCCGTCGAGGAAGCCGGCGGAGAGTTGGCGGGCCGCGGCGGCGGCGACGGCGGACTTGCCGCTGCCGGAAACGCCCATAACGACGTAAATGCGATTTTGATTGTTGGTCATGGCTTAGCTCCAAAACACCGGGTGACGTTACCTTCGTTCAGTTTGATTGTTACCGGTAACATGTTATCGGTAACATTGTCGAAGGAAGTTTGAGCGGTTGCAATGGGCTTTCGCCGTGAGGATCGTTAACTGTGATCGGCTTCAAGCTTTTTTCCTGTGCGCTAAACAGGATGCCGACAGCCTGTTACATGCTGACAACAGAGCATGGCAGGGGAGCAGGGGCGTGCTGGGGCGCCCCTCGGATGAGCGGGATTAGCGCACGCCGCCGTAGGCCAGGCTGATCTCTTTCGACGCGTGGATCACCAGCGCGCCCAGCTCGATCACGCGATCGTCAGTGATGCGCGACACCGGGCCGGAGATGGAAATGGCGGCGAAGGCTTCGCGATGCTCGTCGAAGATGCAGGCCGCCACGCAGCGCAGGCCGAGCGCGTGCTCCTCGTCGTCAAAGGAGAAGCCCTGCTTGCGGATCTGCGCCAGTCCCTCTTTCAGGTTGTGCGGCGTCAGGGTGTGCGGCGTGTAGGTGTGCATGCCTTTCTTGTGCAGCAGTTTGGTCACCTGATCGTCCGGCAGGGTGGCGAGGAACGCTTTACCGGCGCCGGAGGCGTGCATCGGCAGTTTGCCGCCGATCGGCGCCGACATGCGCATCAGCGCCGTGCACTGCACCTGATCGATGATGATCGCCTGGTACTCGCTGGTATCCAGCACCGCCAGGTTGACGGTTTCGCCGGACTCTTCCATCAGGCGGCGCAGCGTCGGATGCACCATCGCCAGCAGGTTGCGGCTTTGCAGGAAGCTGCTGCCGACCACAAAGGCGTGCGAACCGATGGTCCACAGGCCGAGATCGCCGACCTGGCGCACGAATCCCTGCTGCTGCATGGTGGTGAGCAGGCGGTGAGTGGTGGAGTTCGGCAGGCCGGCTTGCTGGGCCAGATCGGTCAGGGCCACGTTGCCCTGGGCTTCCGAAATGTATTCCAACAGTTTCAGGCCACGGGTCAACGATTGTACCTGACCGGTCGCCGCACTGGCGGCGGGGGCTGCTGCGCGGGGCTTCTTGCCGCGCTTGGCGGGAGCAGGGGTGGCCATGGGTGAGATTCCTTTTTCCGTATGATGGAATTCATTTTCGTTTTTTGTCGATGAATTGCAAGCCGCCGTCAGCTCATCGGAGGTGTTGGCGCACAACCTGAAAAACTCTCAATTGTCGCCTGGCCCTTTGTCCTTACAAGCTGTGCTAGGATGACTCGTTGGTGTTTGCGGCAGTTGAGCAATGGGCTGGATGGCAATGGAAGGGGTTACAGTGACGAATCGAGTAGAACAACTGCGCCGCCAGTTAGCGCAGCGCATTTTGGTGTTGGACGGCGGCATGGGCACCATGATCCAGAGCTACCGTCTGGATGAGCGCGATTTCCGCGGTGAGCGTTTCGCCGACTGGCGCAGCGATCTGAAAGGCAATAACGATCTGCTGGTGCTGACCAAGCCGGAAGTGATCACCGCCATTCATTACGCCTACCTCGAGGCGGGCGCCGATATCCTTGAGACCAATACCTTCAACTCCACCTCTATCGCCATGGCCGACTACCATATGGAGTCGCTGTCCGCCGAGATTAACTATCAGGCCGCCTGCCTTGCGCGCGCCTGCGCCGACGAATGGACGGCGCGCACGCCGGAAAAACCGCGCTACGTCGCCGGGGTGTTGGGGCCGACCAACCGCACCGCGTCCATCTCGCCGAACGTCAACGATCCGGCGTTCCGCAACATCTCGTTCGATGAACTGGTGGCGGCTTACCGCGAATCGACCCGCGCGCTGGTGGAAGGCGGCGTCGATCTGATCATGATCGAGACCATCTTCGACACCCTCAACGCCAAGGCCGCCGCTTTTGCGGTGGAAACCGAATTCGAAGCGCTGGGGGTGGAACTGCCGATCATGATTTCCGGCACCATCACCGACGCCTCCGGCCGCACCCTGTCCGGCCAGACCACCGAAGCGTTTTACAATTCGCTGCGCCACGTCAAGCCGCTGACCTTCGGCCTGAACTGCGCCCTGGGGCCGGATGAGCTGCGTCAGTACGTCGCCGAGCTGGCGCGCATCTCGGAGACCTACGTCACCGCGCACCCGAACGCCGGTTTGCCGAACGCCTTCGGCGAGTACGATCTGGATGCGGCCGAGATGGCGCGTCAGGTCGGGGAGTGGGCGCAGGCCGGCTTCCTCAATATCATCGGCGGCTGCTGCGGCACCACGCCGGAACATATCGCCGCGATGGCCAAGGCGGTCGAGGGCGTGCCGCCGCGCCGGCTGCCGGAGCTCCCGGTCGCCTGCCGCCTGGCCGGTCTGGAACCGCTGACCATCGACGCCAACACCCTGTTCGTTAACGTCGGCGAGCGCACCAACGTCACCGGTTCGGCACGTTTCAAACGCTTGATCAAAGAAGAGAAATACAACGAGGCGCTCGACGTGGCGCGCCAGCAGGTGGAGAGCGGCGCGCAGATCATCGATATCAACATGGACGAGGGGATGCTCGACGCCGAAGCGGCGATGGTGCGTTTCCTCAACCTGATCGCCGGCGAGCCGGATATCGCCCGGGTGCCGATCATGATCGACTCCTCCAAGTGGTCCGTTATCGAGAAAGGCCTGAAATGCATTCAGGGCAAGGGCATCGTCAACTCGATCTCGATGAAGGAGGGCGAAGAGGCCTTTATCCACCACGCCCGGCTGGTGCGCCGCTATGGCGCCGCGGTGGTGGTGATGGCGTTCGACGAAGTGGGCCAGGCGGACACCCGCGAGCGCAAGTTCGAGATCTGTCGCCGCGCCTATAAAATTTTGACCGAACGCGTCGGTTTCCCGCCGGAAGACATCATTTTCGACCCGAACATCTTCGCCGTCGCCACCGGCATCGAAGAGCACAACAACTACGCCGTCGACTTTATCGAAGCCTGCGCCGACATCAAAACCCACCTGCCGCACGCGATGATCTCCGGCGGCGTGTCCAACGTGTCGTTCTCGTTCCGCGGCAACGATCCGGTGCGTGAAGCGATCCACGCGGTGTTCCTGTATCACGCCATTCGCAATGGCATGGACATGGGCATCGTCAACGCCGGGCAGCTGGCGATTTACGACGATCTGTCTGGCGAGCTGCGCGAGGCGGTAGAGGACGTGATCCTCAACCGTTGCGAGGACGGCACCGAACGCCTGCTGGAGCTGGCGGAAAAGTACCGCGGCAGCAAAGACGGCGAAGCGGCGGTGCAGCAGGCGGAGTGGCGCGGTTGGCCGGTGGAAAAGCGGCTGGAGTATTCGCTGGTGAAGGGCATCACCGAGTTTATCGAGTTGGACACCGAAGAGGCGCGGCAGCAGGCCGAACGGCCGATCGAAGTGATTGAAGGGCCGCTGATGGCGGGGATGAACGTGGTCGGCGATCTGTTCGGCGAGGGCAAGATGTTCCTGCCGCAGGTGGTGAAATCCGCCCGCGTGATGAAGCAGGCGGTGGCCTACCTGGAACCGTACATCGAGGCCAGCAAGCAGCAGGGCACCTCCGCGGGGAAAATCCTGCTGGCGACGGTGAAGGGCGACGTGCACGACATCGGCAAGAACATCGTCGGCGTGGTGCTGCAGTGCAACAACTATGAAATCGTCGATCTTGGCGTGATGGTGCCGACGGAGAAAATCCTGCGCACCGCGCGCGAGGAGAACGTCGACATCATCGGCCTGTCGGGGCTGATCACGCCGTCGCTCGACGAGATGGTCAACGTGGCCAAAGAGATGGAGCGCCAGGGCTTTACGCTGCCGCTGCTGATCGGCGGCGCCACCACCTCCAAGGCGCACACCGCGGTGAAAATCGAGCAGAACTACAGCGGCCCGACCACCTACGTGCAAAACGCCTCGCGCACCGTGGGCGTGGTGTCGGCGCTGCTGTCCGCCACCCAGCGCGACGAGTTTGTGGCGCGCACCCGCAAAGAGTATGAAACGGTGCGCATTCAGCACGCGCGCAAAAAGCCGCGCACGCCGCCGGTCGATTTGCACAAGGCGCGCGCCAATGCCATGGCGCTGGACTGGGCCGACTATCAGCCGCCGGCGCCGCGGCAGCTTGGCGTATTCCCGGTGTCGGCCGGCATCGAGACGCTGCGCCATTATATCGACTGGACGCCGTTCTTCATGACCTGGTCGCTGGCGGGCAAATACCCGCGCATCCTGGAAGACGAGGTGGTGGGGGAAGAGGCCAAGCGCCTGTTCCACGACGCCAATCAGATGCTGGATCGGCTGGCCGCTGAGCGCAGCCTCAACCCGCGCGGCGTTTACGGCCTGTTCCCGGCCAACCGCGTCGGCGACGACGTGGTAGTGTACCGCGACGAACAGCGCGGCGAGGTGCTGGCGGTGAGCCGCCATCTGCGCCAGCAGACGGAAAAAACCGACTTCCCGAACTACTGCCTGGCGGACTTCGTGGCACCGAAAAACAGCGGCAAGGCCGACTACTTCGGTGCCTTCGCGGTGACCGGCGGGCTGGAGGAGGACGCGCTGGCGGCGGCGTACGACGCACAGCACGACGATTACAACAAAATCATGGTCAAGGCGCTGGCGGATCGTCTGGCGGAGGCTTTCGCCGAATACCTGCACGAACAGGTGCGCAAGTTGCACTGGGGTTATGCCGCCGACGAGAACCTGAGCAACGAAGAACTGATCCGCGAAAACTATCAGGGCATCCGGCCGGCGCCGGGCTACCCGGCCTGCCCGGAGCACACCGAAAAAGCGACCATCTGGCAGCTGCTGGACGTCAACCGCCACACCGGTATGGAACTGACGGAGTCCTTCGCCATGTGGCCGGGGGCGGCGGTGTCCGGCTGGTACTTCAGTCACCCCGAGAGCAAGTACTTCGCGGTGGCGCAGATCCAGCGCGATCAGGTGGAAGACTACGCGGCGCGTAAAGGGATGAGCGTGAGCGAGGTCGAGCGCTGGCTGGCGCCAAACCTCGGCTACGACGCCGACTGACCTTCCTCTTTAAGGGCGCAGCGATGCGCCCTTGTCATTTACAGCGCTTCCACATCGATGTGCAGCGCGTCGTACCGCCAATACTCCAGGTCGCAATCGATCACCCTGTCGTGCTGATCGCGATTCACCCGCGTAATGAACAGCGCCGGGCTGCCGTAGGTCACCTTCAGCATGGCGGCGGCCTGTTGTGGCAGCAGGGTGGGCAGCATATCGAAACGTACCCGGCCGTAGTGAATGCCGTAGCGTGCGGCGTACAGCGCGGTTAGCGACTGGGTCAGGTCTTCGTCCAGAATGCCGGGGAAATAGGCCGGATTGAGGTAGTGCTCGCAGTACAGCACCGCGCGCCCGTCGATGTAGCGCAGCCGGCGAATGCGATAGGCCTCGGCGCCGGAGGGCAGCGCCAGGCGGCCGGCCAGCGGCGCGTCAAGCGTGACGACCGCACTGTCGATCGCTTCGGTATGGGCGGCGCGCCCCTGTTGCTGCGCCATGGCGTGAAAATGGCTGCGCTGCAACGGGTTATAGATCAGACGTGGCGGCGAGATAAACCAGCCGCGCCGCACCTGGCGGTAAATGACGCCCTGCGCCTCCAACTGGCCGAGCGCCTCCTGCAGGGTAATGCGGGTGGTCGCGAACTGTTCGCTCAGGGCGCGCTCGGAGGGCAGCTTGCCACCCACGGCGAATTCGCCGGCGGTGATGCGGGCGTGCAGCGTTTGGCAGATGGTGGCGACGGTCGTCGGTGCTTCACTCATACAGCGGGTGTCCCGTTTCAGTGCGTTTGGCCTTTAAGGTAGACCAGCGTCGCGTTTTCGCCGTTGCAATGGGTGATAAAACTGTCGCTTTTTTAAGCTGACATATAATTATCACATTCGTCCGTTAGATTGGTTTGGTCCTTGCTGGACTAGTCCAGCCATCCCCACACTACCACCTGGAGCATCAGTTATGAAACGTTTGTGCGCTTCTGTGTTAACCAGTGCCATCGTGTTATCCAGCCAGATGAGCTGGGCCGCGGATACCGATCTGGCGGCGCTGGAGCAGGCCGCTAAAAAAGAAGGCGAAGTCAACAGCGTCGGCATGCCGGACAGCTGGGCCAACTGGAAAGGCACCTGGCAAGATCTGTTGAGCAAATACGGCCTGAAGCATGTCGATACCGACATGAGCTCTGCGCAGGAGATCGCCAAATTCGATGCGGAAAAGAACAACGCCACGGCGGACATCGGTGACGTCGGCGCGGCCTTCGGCCCGGTGGCGGTGCAGAAGGGTGTAACGCAGCCGTACAAACCCTCCACCTGGGATCAGGTGCCGGATTGGGCGAAAGACAAAGATGGCCACTGGGCGCTGGCTTACACCGGCACCATCGCCTTCATCATCAACAAGCAGCAGGTGAAAGACATCCCGCACAGCTGGGCCGATCTGCTCAAGGGCAGCTATCAGGTCACCATCGGCGACGTCGGCACCGCGTCGCAGGCGGCCAGCGGCGTGCTGGCGGCCACTTACGCGATGGGCGGCAACGAGAAAAACCTCAAGCCGGGCCTGGAATTCTTCGGCAAGCTGGCCAAGGCCGGCCGCCTGAGCCTGAGTAACCCGGTGATCGCGTCGCTGGAGAAGGGGGAAGTGCAGGTTGGCGTGGTATGGGACTTTAACGGCCTGAACTACCGCGATCAGATCGACAAAACCCGCTTTGAAGTGCTGATCCCGTCGGACGGTTCGATCACTTCCGGCTACACCACCATCATCAACAAATACGCCAAGCACCCGAATGCCGCCAAGCTGGCGCGCGAATACATCTTCTCCGACGCCGGTCAGATCAACCTGGCGCGCGGCTATGCCCGCCCGATCCGCGCCGAACATCTGACGCTGCCGGACGACGTCAAGGCCAAGCTGCTGCCGGCCGAGCAGTACAAGAACGCGCACCCGATCGCCGATCCGGCGGCCTGGGAACAGAGCGCCAAAGCGCTGCCGCGCCTGTGGCAGGAAAACGTCATTATGTTTATGCAGCAGTGAGTTAACGCACCATGAAAACGATCCTCGTGCTGCTGGACGGCCTCAACTACCGGGTGGCGCACGACGCCATGGGTTATCTGCAGGCCGAATGCGCGGCGGGACGCGGGCGGTTGTACCTGCTGGAGAGCGAGTTGCCCTCGCTCTCCCGGCCGCTGTATGAATGCATCCTCACCGGCATCACGCCGGTGGAGAGCGGCGTGGTGCATAACCACGTCTCGCGCCTTTCTCATCAACAAAGCGTGTTTCATTACGCGCGCGCCGCCGGGCTGACCACCGCCGCCGCCGCGTATCATTGGTTCAGCGAATTGTATAACCGCACGCCGTTCGACGCCGCGCGCGACCGCCATACCGACGCCCCCGAGCTGCCGATCCAGCACGGCCATTTCTATTACGACGACGGCTATCCCGACAGCCATCTTTTCGACGACGCCGAAAGCCTGCGCCAGCGTCATCAGCCGGACTTCTTGCTGATCCATCCGATGAACATCGACGACGCCGGGCACCGCTTCGGCCTCTCTTCGCCGCAGTACCGCAACGCGGCGCGGCGCGCCGACGGCTCGTTGTCGCGCTACCTGCCCGAGTGGCTGGCGGCCGGTTATCAGGTGCTGGTTACCGCCGACCACGGCATGAACGACGATCGCAGCCACGGCGGGGTGTTGCCGGAAGAGCGCCAGGTGCCGCTGTTCGTGTTCGGCGCGGGCTTCAGCCTGGACGACGCCGATCCGCAGCAAACCGAGCTGTGCGGCACGATCTGCGATCTGCTGCAGGCGCCGCACGACAAGCCGCGCTGCCGGGCGTTGCTGGCGCAGGATGCGCGATGAACAGCAAAACCAAATGGATCGCCGCACTGTGCCTGCTGCCGTTTATCGTGCTGTTCGGCGCGTTTCAGCTCGCCCCGCTGGTGTGGATCGCCATTCACAGCTTTTTCAGCGAGACCAGCGGCTGGGGCTGGGGAAACTATGTCGATATCCTCACTTCGCCGTTCTACCTGCAGGCGTTTCAGTTCTCGCTGGAGATCTCGCTGTGGTCGAGCGTCTACGGCTTGCTGATCGCGTTAGTTGGCAGTTACTCACTGCGCCAGCTCGGCCAGACGCGGTTTCATGACTTCGTGATGTCGTTCACCAACATGACCAGCAACTTCGCCGGGGTGCCGCTGGCGTTCGCCTTCGTCATTCTGCTGGGGCTGAACGGTTGCCTGACGTTGCTGCTGCGCAAATACGGCCTGATGGAGAGCTTCAACCTCTATTCGAAGAGCGGCCTGATCGTGCTGTATACCTACTTCCAGATCCCGCTCGGGGTGCTGCTGCTGTATCCGGCATTCGACGCGCTGCGCGCCGACTGGCGCGAATCGGCGGCGCTGCTCGGTGCCGGCCCCTGGCGCTACTGGCGGCATATCGGCCTGCCGGTGCTGGCGCCGGCGCTGATGGGCACCTTCGTCATCCTGCTGGCCAACGCGCTCGGCGCCTACGCCACGGTGTATGCGCTGACCACCGGCAACTTCAACGTGATCCCGATCCGCATCTCGGCGCTGGTGGCGGGGGACATCTCCCTCGATCCGAACCTGGCCAGCGCGCTGGCGATGCTGCTGGTGGTGATGATGGCGTTTATCACGGTGATCCACCAATGGATGCTGCGCAGGAGCTACCTCAATGCGCGCTCATAACCGGCTGGAGAATGCTCATGTCGCGTGTTGAACGCTTGTACCACCGCACGGTGACCGGCCTGCTGCTGTTGATCCTGCTGCTGCCGCTGGCGGCGACGCTGATTTACGCGCTGGCTACCCAGTGGGGCGCCACCATTTTGCCGGACGGTTTTACCCTGAAGTGGCTGACGGCGCTGTGGAGCGATCCGCGCTTTTTGCAGGCGCTGTGGCACTCGCTGCTGATCTGCTTCGGCACGCTGCTGCTGTCGGTGGTGGTGATCCTGCCGGCGATGTTTGTGATCGCTTACTACTTCCCCAAGCTGGACGCGGTGATGAACGTGCTGATTCTGCTGCCGTTCGCCGTGCCGCCGGTGGTGTCGGCGGTGGGGCTGATGCAACTGTTCGCCGCCGATCCGCTGCCGCTGCTCGGCACCCCCTGGATTTTGGTGGGTTGCTATTTCACCATCGCGCTGCCGTTTATCTACCGCGCCATCAGCAACAACATGCAGGCGATCAACCTGCGCGATCTGATGGACGCCGCGCACTTGCTCGGCGCCAGTACCTGGCGGGCGGCGCTGTGGGTGGTGCTGCCAAATTTGCGCAAGGGCGGAACGATCGCCGTGTTGCTGTCGTTCTCGTTCCTGATCGGCGAGTTCGTGTTCGCCAACCTGCTGGTGGGCAGCCAGTATGAAACGCTGCAGGTCTATCTGTTCAACATGCGCAACGGCAGCGGGCATTTCACCAGCGCGCTGGTCATCTCCTATTTCGCCGTGGTGCTGCTCGTCACCTGGCTGGCGAACCTGCTGAATAAAAACAAGGGTTAACCCGATGGCTTATCTCAACGTCACCCGCCTGAACAAACACTATGGCCAAACCCAGGTGTTTCAGGATATCTATTTCACCGCCGAAGAGGGGGAGTTCGTCACCCTGCTCGGGCCAAGCGGCTGCGGCAAGTCGACGCTGTTGCGCTGTCTGGCCGGCCTGACTCCGGTCGACAGCGGGCAAATTTTACTGCAGGGCCAGGATCTGGTGCCGCTGGCGCCGCAAAAGCGCGGCATCGGCATGGTGTTCCAAAGCTATGCGCTGTTTCCCAATATGACGGTGGAAGGCAACGTGGCCTTCGGCCTGAAAATGCAGAAGCTGGCGGCCGGGCAGATCGGCCAGCGGGTGCAGGAGGTGCTGGCGCTGGTGGAGCTGAGCGATCTGGCGAAGCGCTATCCGCATCAGCTGTCGGGCGGCCAGTGTCAGCGCGTGGCGCTGGCGCGATCGCTGGTCACGCGCCCGCGTCTGCTGCTGCTCGACGAACCGCTGTCGGCGCTGGACGCGCGCATCCGCAAACATCTGCGCGAGCAGATCCGGCGCATTCAACGCGAGCTGAACCTGACAGCGATCTTCGTCACCCACGATCAGGAAGAGGCGCTGACCCTGTCGGATCGCATCGTCCTGATGAACAAGGGGCAGATCGTGCAGAGCGGTGATGCGGAAACCCTGTATACCCAGCCGGCGGACGCCTTCGCCGCCGGTTTTATCGGCAACTATAACCTGCTGAGCGCCGAACAGGCCGGCCGGCTGACCGGGCGCAGCTATGCCGGCAAGGTGGCGATCCGCCCAGAGTCTATCGGGCTGTTGCCGGCCGGACAGGGGATCGGCGGGGTGATCCTTGGCCACAGTTTGCTCGGGAATGTGGTACGCTATCGGATTCAGGTTCGCGAGGTAGAGTTGCTGGTTGACGTGCTCAACCGTTCGGTGGCCGATCTGCGGCCCGACGGCGCGGAAATTGGGCTACACTTGGAACCTGTTGTATTGCGGGAAGTTGCATGACTTCGCAGCGCGGCGCCGGGGCTCTCCCACCGCCGCCTTAACCCTTCTCTTCTGCGGTCTGCCGCCCGCCCGCTGTCCTGCCAGACCCACGCCCGGCAGGCGGGACCGCGCGCTGTACCCGTCATCCTTTGGCTCGCCTCTGTGCTTCGCGTGACAGGCATCGGGTATCAGCCTCCTTTGGCCGGGCGTTAATGGAGCGTATCTTCCGTGCTGACCCTTCTTCACCTGCTTTCGTCCGTGGCGCTGTTGGTGTGGGGAACCCACATCGTGCGTACCGGGATCATGCGGGTTTACGGCGCCAATCTGCGGCGCGTGTTGAGCGACAGCGTTGAGAAAAAACCGCTGGCGTTCGTTTCCGGCATCGGCGTGACCGCGCTGGTGCAAAGCAGCAACGCCACCGCGCTGCTGGTGACCTCTTTCGTCGCGCAGGGGCTGGTGGGGCTGGCGCCTGCGCTGGTGATCATGCTCGGCGCCGACGTCGGCACCGCGCTGATGGCGCGCGTGTTGACCTTCGATCTTTCCTGGCTGTCGCCGCTGCTGATCCTGGTCGGCGTCTTCCTGTTCCTCAGCCGCAAACAGATGCGGATCGGCCAGATCGGACGCGTTCTGATCGGTCTGGGGCTGATCGTGCTGGCGCTGGAACTGATCGTGGCCGCCGCCACGCCGATCACCCAGGCGGCAGGGGTGAAAGTGCTGTTCTCGTCGCTGACCGGCGATGTGATGCTGGACGCCCTGACCGGCGCGCTGTTCGCCATCGTCAGCTATTCCAGCCTGGCCGCGGTGCTGCTGACCGCCACCCTGACCGCCACCGGCGTGATTTCGCTGAAGGTGGCGCTCTGTCTGGTGATCGGCGCCAACCTCGGCAGCGGCCTGCTGGCGATGATCAACGCCAGCGGCCAGAACGCCGCCGGGCGGCGCGTGGCGCTCGGCAGCCTGCTGTTCAAATTGGTGGGCTGCATCCTGGTGTTGCCCTTCGTCTCCTATCTGGCGGATGTGATGGCTCAGCTGCCGGGCGGCAGCGAAGAGCTGGTGATCTATTTCCACGTGTTCTACAACCTGATCCGTTGTCTGGTGATGATCCCGCTGGCCGGGCCGATGGCGACGCTGTGCGAACGGCTGATCGTCGACGTGGCGGCCGACGACCCGCGCATGCGGCCGCGTCATCTGGACGCCAGCGCGCTGGATACGCCGACGCTGGCGCTGGCCAACGCGGCGCGCGAAACGCTGCGCATGGGCGACGTGGTGGAACACATGATGATCCTGCAGCGCGAAGTGCTGCACGGTAAGCAAGGTGTGGATAAAGAGGTGCGGCGACTCGACGATGACGTCGACGTGCTGTACACCGCCATCAAGCTGTATCTGGCGCAGATCCAGAAGGAAGATCTGGGCGAGGAAGATTCGCGCCGCTGGGCGGAAATCATCGAAATGGCGCTCAACCTGGAACAGGCGGGCGACATCATCGAGCGCATGGCCGGCGACGTGGGCGCCAAATCGCACGCCGCGCGCCGCGCCTTCTCGGCGGAAGGATTGGCGGAACTGGACGGGTTGCACGAACGGCTGATCGGCAACCTGCGTCTGGGGCTGTCGGTGTTCCTGTCCGGCGACGTCACCAGCGCCAAACGCCTGCGCCGTTCCAAGCACCGCTTCCGCATTCTGGATCGCCGCTACGCGCACGCGCACGTCGATCGTTTGCATCAGCAAAACGTGCAGAGCATCGAGACCAGTTCGCTGCATTTGGGATTGTTGGGAGACATGAAGCGCCTGAACTCGCTGTTTTGCGCCGTGGCCTACAACGTGTTGGATCAGGATGCGAAAGACGACGATCGCGACTGGGAAGACACCCCGAGCACGCTGTAAAAAAACGCCCCCGGTTTTAACCGGGGGCGTTGCGTAGGGGAGGCGCGTTATTTGCCGCTGAACACGCCGGCTTTGGCGTCCGCCTGCTGAGTTGAGGCATGGCCGCTGGCGAACGGCACGTTGCCGTCGACGCTTTGCTTCGCCGCGCCGCCTAACAGTCCACCTACCGTGGCCGCCGCATCGACGCGGCCGCCGCCCTGATAGCGCTGGCCGCTGACGTCCTGCTGGCTGACCTGGCTACCGCCCAGTTCCACCTTGCCCTGCTGGCTGCGGATTTCGCCGCCGGTCAGTTGGGTTTGGCCGCCGACCTGCAGCGCCACGCCGTGCTTACCGGCAATCGCCGATTGCTCGCCAACCGCATTGTTGTTCACCACGTCGGCATTGACCTTGAGCTGCCCCTGGCGACCCGCCGGCCCGGTGATGCTGTCTTTTACCGCGCCGCCGACGGTGCGTGCGCCGCGATCCCACAGTGGGCCCTGCGGTTTTTCGCCGGCCGGCGTTTCCGGCAGCGTGACTTTGCCGTCAGCCTTGCTGAAGCTGACTGCACCGGTGGTATCCTGCTGCGGATCGAGGCGACGCGCCACGCTGTTGTACTTGTCGGTGGTGGCGTCGGCCACTTTGTTCACCCCGGCTTCCAGTTTCTCTTTCACTTTACCGGCGTAGCGCGGCGTGCCGACCTTCGACAGCTTGGAGGTGATGCTGCTGCCCGGATCGTTGCTGTGGCTCAGACCGGCATCCACATCCACCTTCAAGCCTGTCTCGATGTCTTTGCGGCTTTCAACGCGCAGATCGCCGCCCACCTTGCCCTGTACGCTGTCGGCGTCGACGCGCGCGCCGGCAAGGCGGGTGTCTTTGCCGCTGTTGAGCGCCACGTCGCCCGCGGTGATGCCGGTGTTGGCGTGGGTGGTTTTATCCTGCTGCTCCACGCCGACTTTCAGACCTGCGCCCAGCGTGTGGGTGTCTTTGCCGGTGTTCGGATCGACCTTGCCGCCGGCGTCCTTGTTGAAGGTTTGACCGCCTCTGGCGTTGGCTTTGATGCCCAGATTCCAGTTGTCCTTATGCTGCTCGTTCTTGGCGGATTCCAGCAGGATGCCGCCGTTTTTCGCTTCGAGCGCGGCGTTGCCGCCGCTGACCTTGGCGCCCTGCAGATGCAGCGCGTCATCGCCTTTGCCGTTGGCGGACAGGGTGACCTTGCCGTCTGAGGCGATAGTAGCACCCTGGCGCTCGGTCGCGGTCTCATTGACCTTGGCGATGTCGAACGCGCCGCCGGCGGAGAGGCTGCCGCCGGTTTTTTCCTTGCTGTCGCTGCTGCCGGCGCCCAGATCGATATTGCCGGACAGCTTGCTTTCCTTACGCGTTTGGGTCGATTCCGCCGCCTGCAGCGCGACCTTGTTGCCCGCGTTCAGGCTGACGTCGCCCTGGCTCTTGACGTTGGTGCCCTGCAGCGTCAGATCGCGGCCCGCCTTCAGCTCCACGCCCTGGCCGCTGACGTTGCCGACCTGCGCCGTGCTGCTGCTGCTTTCACCGTTGTTGGTGCCGCCGCCGAAACCGGCGCCGAAGTTTTTGCTGTCGGCGGTGAAGCCACCTTTGGCGGACGCTTTGACGTTAAAGCCGCTGTGGTTCTCGCTCTGTTTGTCGCTGGCCTGATCGAAGCGGATATCGCCGCCGGCGTTGACGGCGGTTTTACCGCTGCCGCCGTTCAGCGCGGTACCCTGATAGACCGCGTCTTTTTTCACGTTGACGTTGATGCCGTTGGCCGCGTCGATCGAGCCGGCCACCGCCTGGCTGGCGCTGCTGTTGCTGCGCTGGGTGCCGCCTTCGCCCTTGGCGTCCACGGTCAGATCGCTGCCGGTGGTGGTGTAGACGCGCACGCCGGCGCTGCCGCGGGTGTCGCGGCTCTGCTCGTCCTGACGGTTTGCCGCGGCTTCGCTGCGGTGGCTGTCCGCCGTCAGGTTAACCGCGCCTTTGCTCGCCTGGTACTGCGTGCCCTGATCGCGCACTTCGCCTTTGGCATTGATGTCGATGCTGCCGGCTTTCACCGAGCTGACCACCGCCTGCGAGCTGCTGCTGTGTTTTTCGCTGTTGCCGCCCTGTGCGCCGATATCCAGGCCGACGTTAGGCGCGCCGATGCCGCCGATGTCGTTGATAACGCCGGTAGCGTCCAGCTTGGCTGCCTTGCCGACCGCGCGCTCGACCGGACGGGTCACGGCGCTGTAATCGACGTTGGCGCCGATGTTCACGCCGACGTCGGTTTTGGTGGTGGTGGTGCTGGCGGTGTCGGCAGCGGCAAGGTGATCGACGCCGGCGGCGTTTTCTTGATAGGCGCCGCCGACGCTGTGCTGCGCGCCTTGCTGGGTCAGCTTGTCGCGGGCGTTGATCGTCAGGTTGCCTTTGACGTCGCTGCCGGAGGTGATCGTCTTGCTGCTTTGCGTCTGGGTTTTGCTGTTCTCGTAGCCGGCTTCCACGCCGCTGCCGAGTTTGTCGATGCCGCCGGTGTAATAGAAACCGCCGCCGATCTTGGTTTGCTCGGTGTTTGAGACCGTTTTATCGTCGGCCGCCAGGAACGAAACCTTGTTGCCGCTGACGCTGGCGTCGCCTTTGTCGGCGACCAATTGAGAACCGCTGAAGGTCACGTCCTTCTCCGCCTTGAGCTTCACGCTGCCGCCGCTAAGGCTTGAGGCGCTCTTCTCGGTGCGGGTGGTTTTCTCGCTGTCGCGGGTGTGCTCGATGCGCAAACCGGCGCGGTACTGCTTGTCACCGGCTTCTTTGGCGTAGCCGTTAACGGTGAGCGCGGTCTTCTGCTCGTCGATGTTCTGCTGCCGCTCGGCCGCCTTGACGTTGATGTTGCCGGTCTTCGACTCGACGCTCAGCTCACCGCCGCTGGCGACCTGGCTGCCGATCACGTCGGCATCCTTGTGGCTGACCAGCGTCAGGTTGGTGTCGGACTTCAGCTCGCTGGCGGTGCTGCTCTGGTAGCTGTTGTCGGCCTTGTGCGAACTGCTGGTGATGTTGAAAGCGGTGCCGGTGCGCGCGTCGATTTTGTCCACGGTGGTGCTCAGCGCGTTGTCGATGCGCAGGCCGCCGTGGGTGGCGGTGACTTCGCCGCCTTTCTGGCCGCGCGCCTTGCTGCCGGTAATGGTGACGCCTTGCTGGCCGTTCAGGCGCAGGGTGCCGCCGCTGGTCAGCTCGGAAGCGTGGCTGATCTCGCGGCGATTGCTGTTGTTTTTGTTGTCGCCGCCGCCGATGCCGCCCCAGGAGGTTTTGTCATCGCGTACCGCTTTGGCGTTGGCGGTTTTCTGCACCCCGACCTGGATCTGGCTGTCTGCATCGATCGTCAGATCGCGCTGGGCATGGATATTGGCGCCCTGAGTCGAGACATTGCGACCGGCTTTCAACGTCAGTTCACCCTGGCTGCGCAGTTCGCTGGCCTTCAGGCTTTCGCTTTCGTCGCTGCTGCTCCATCTGCCGGTGCGCAGGCTGGAGGTGTGGTTGCGCTGGTAGCCGCGCTCGCTGGATTTATCCTTCTCCACCAGCCCGGCAAGGTGTACGTCGCGCGCCGCTTTGACGCTCAGCGCACGCTCGGCGCTGACATTGGCGCCCAGCAGCTTCACGTCTTCCTGGGTGCTGATGAGTTTGGCGCTGCCGTTGGCGGCGACGGTGCTGCCCGCCTGCTGCAGCTGCTCGCGTTCGCGGGTAACGTCATATTGCCAGGAGTAGAACCAGCGATCGTCGGTATGGCCTTGCGTCTGCTTCAGCTGCTGGCCGTCGAGCGTCAGCTTACCGCCCTGCAGCGTAATGTCTTCGCCGCGGATATCGGTGGCGGTGAGGTGCGCATGATTATCCGCCACCAGGCTGATGTTCTTGCCTTTCAGCTCGGTGCGGGTCAGCTTCTGGCTGCTGCTGCGATCGTTGACGTAGATGCCGCCACGGTAATTTTGATAGTTATCACCGCCGTTTTTGTTGCTGCTGGCGTCGTCGACGCGGCTTTCGCTGCGGATATCATAGGCTTTCACCTTGAGTTCATCGCCGGCGTTCAACGAGCCGGCCAGCTTCACGCCGCTGCCCTGCGCGGTGTTGATGATGTTGATGCGCCCGGCCTGCATGCTGCCGAGGTAGTAGCTGTCCAGCGCGGTCGGCATCTGTTGGCTGGCCTGCACCGTGCCGTCGCGCGCTACCCGGTTAAGGCCGCTGATGGCGTTGATCGTCGCCGAGGTCACTTTACCATTCGAATGTTTGAAATCTTGTACGATCACTTCGCCGCGGCTGTCGATCTTCGGTGCGATCAGATCCAGTACGCCGCCGGCGTTCAGGGTGCCATTGAGGCTCAGAGTGTTGCGGTTGCCGAAGGTGCTGTAACCCTGCAGCACGCCGTTTTCCACCAGCGGGTTGCCGACCACCAGTGAGGAATGGCTGGTATTGATGAATCCGCAGCCCTGACAGCTGATGCCGTTCGGGTTGGCCAGCACGTAGTCGGCCGCCATGCCGAAGATCTCTTGCTGGCCATGCAGCAGAGACGGGTTACGGCCGATCACTTCGTTGAGGATCACGCTGGCTTCGCGCCCGCCCAGATTGGGGTTGGCGCCCAGTTGGCCGGCCAGCTGCGACAGTCCCGCCTCGCGGGAGTTGTTCAGCACCGCGCCGGGCTGGTTGACGTTGAAGTCCTGATATTGGTTGTGCGACAGCCCGTTGCCGTTCGGCGCGACGATATCGACCACCTGCGCGCCGGTGGCGGCGGTGGAGACGCCGGGGCCGTTGGCGCCGTTGGCCGCAACGATCTCTGCGGCGTAGGCGCCGGCGGAAGCGGCGAGAATAATCGCCAGCGCGGCGGCCAGTTTGCCTGCCGCCGAAAGTCTGAAGTTATTATTTTTCATCCATGTATCTCCGTATATTGCCGTGGGGTCCTGCAAAACTGTTGATTAAAAGGTGTAAGAAAAGCGGGCCAACACCTGAACGGGATCTTCCGGCGTAGCGTGGTTAGACAAAATCCAGCCGCGGCTGACCTCGAGATCGACCAGCGCCTGGCGGTAACGTAACGTGGCGCCGGTGCTTATACCGGCGCTGCTGCGCCAGCCCGAGTTGTCCTGACGCGGCAGAATGCGGCCAACGTCGGCGCCGAGGCGCGGCGTCAGCGTGGTGGCACCCAGATTGAAACTGCGGGACAGCGTATTTTGCAGATACCAGCCGTTGTCGCCGGACTGGGTGCTGCGGCTGAAGCCGCGCACGGCGCTGCGATCGGTGAGGCTCAGCCACTCCACGCCGGGCAGCGGGTCGCGGCTGTACTGGCCATAGAACAGATTGTTGAGCTGATAGGTGGCGTCACCCAGCTGGAGGCGCTGGCTGAGGTTGGCGAACAGCTTGCCTTTGGTGAACTGGCTGTCGAGGTGCACCGAACTCGGGTGGCGGCCGGCCCCCAGCCACGGCATCCCCTGCTCGACGCTGAGGTTGGCGCTGAACACGCCATTGGGCAGAATTTGCAGGTGACTGGCGCTCAGTTCGGCCAGGGTCAGCGTTGGGCTGCTGACCTCAAGGCGCACGCTTTCGAAGTAGTTGTCGATGCGCTTGTAGGTCAGCTGGCCGCTCAGGCTGTCTATCTGATCGTGATCGCGATAAAACACGTAGTCGCTGCGCAGCCCGTACTGTTGGGTCTGGCCGTGCAGTTTGACCACGTTGTGCGGCAGCTGCTGGTGGTTTTCATAGGACGAGAAGCTGGCGAACCCGCTGAAGGTGAACGCGCCGTACGGCAGCGAATAGAGCAGGGTGTAGGCGCGATTATAGCGGTGAGCCGGGTTTTCCAGCGTGCTGTTGGCGTTCAGGCTGACAAAGTCCGACAGGCCAAACGGGCTGTCCAACGTGGCAGTGGCGCGCGCCAGCCACCGGCCGGTGCTTTTTTGGCCGTAATTATCCGTGCCGGCGGTAATCAGCCAGGGCTTGGCATGCTGATTGCGCAAACGAATAACCGAACCGCCAACCTGGCGGCCGGGCAATATATCCAGCTTGGTGGTATTTGATTGCAAACGGTTGGCCTGATCCAATCCCTGATCGAGCTCGGTTAATTTCAACGGCTTGCCTTCCAGCCCCGGAAATAATAAACGGCTGTTGACCCAGCGATCGCCGCCTTCTATTTTCTCGATAAATCCTTCCGTCACGCTTAACCCCAATTCTCCTTGTGAATTAGGGCGAACAATTTGCACGCGCGCGGTGATATAGCCCTTTTGCACATAAAGGCGCGTTAATTCACGGGTCAGGCGATTGATATCGTTGCTGCTGATGCACTGTTCCGGCAGCGCGCTCAGGGCCGACAAATCGGCCGGCGAGAGTAGGGTGACTCCCTGCAGATAAACGCCGGCGATCGGCAGGCACTGCGCGGACTGCGGCAGTGCGGGCGCGGCTGGTTCCGGTTCCGCCAGCAGGCGCTGTTGCTTCAGCTGCTGGTAGCGGCGTTGCTCAATCAACTGGTTGACTTCACGCGTGCTGTCTTGCAACGCGCGCCGTGATTCCCCCATCGACATGTCCATCATCATGTGGGAGTCCGGCAGGGTTTCGGCGGAAAGGGCCGTGCTGACCAGCAGTGTCAAGGCGGTGATTTTTTTTATCATTGTAATCCATTCTGAGAGGCCGCCGGGGCAGCCAGCCCAATCCATGAGGTTAACCACGGGCGGCCGACGGCCGGCCCGAAATAATGAGCGACATGCACATTGCGAGGTATCTTGATTTGCCGCAGCAAATAAGACGGTGGGTATATATCTAAATAATAATTAGGCTGCTTCTTTTATGGCGGGCAACCCTGGTGACTTAATTAATTAAAAAAAGTGGAGCGTCTCTTCCTCTTGTCAACATTATCGGCACGGATAGGAAGAATCTGAATTTTTATTTTTCACGGATGATAGGGGATGAGGTGAATTATGACAATCCGACCAGTGGGAAATACGAAATTTCGCAGGAAAGAAAAGGGACGCAATTGTTTGCGTCCCTACAGGCGGTTTATTTCTTCTTGATAGGGCGGCCGGACCAATAACCCGCCAGCAGTGAACCGGAGAGGTTGTGCCAGACCGAGAACAGCGCGCCTGGCAGCGCGGCCAGCGGCGAGAAGTAGATTTTGCCCAGCGTGGCCGCCAACCCGGAGTTCTGCATGCCCACTTCGATCGCCAGCGTGCGGCAGGTGGACTCGTCGAAGCCGAACAATTTGCCGCCCCAATAGCCGCTCAGCAGACCGATGCCGTTGTGCAGGATCACCGCGATGATAACGACCAGACCGACCGAAGCGATATGGCTTTGGCTGCCCGCCACCACCGCGCTGATGATCGCCAGAATGCACACCATCGACAACGCCGGCAACAGTGGCTCGATGCGTTTCACTGCCTTGGTCAGGGTATGGTGGACGATCAGGCCCAGGCCGATCGGGATCACCACAATCTGCAGAATGCTCAACAGCATGCCCATGATATCGACGCTGATCTCGGCGTCGACGTATAGACGGGTCAGCAGCGGCGTGGCGAACACCCCCACCAGCGTCGAGACCGCCGAGATGGTCACCGACAGCGCCACGTCACCCTTGGCCAGATAGATCATCACGTTGGAGGCGGTGCCGCTGGCCACGCTGCCCACCAGCACCATGCCGGCGGACAGATCCGGCGGCATGCGGAACAGCATCGCCAGGATCCAGGCTGCCAGCGGCATGATCAGATAATGCAGGAAGATGCCTGCCGCCACCGGGCCGGGGCGCGCCAGCACGCGTTTGAAGTCGTCGAGCCGCAGCGTGACGCCCATGGCGAACATGATCAGCATCAGCAGCGGGCTGACGTAGGGGCCGATACCGGTAAAGGTGGTCGGCGTGTAATACGCGGCGACGGACAGCAGTATCGCCCAGAGGGGGAATAAGCGCGTGAGTAGTGCCAGCATGCAGGTTTTCCTTAGCCAGATTGAGAACGGTGGATGTGGTTGTGTTTTTATTGCGGGCTCAACATGCTGAACCCCTGCAGGTTTTGAACGGATTTTTTAGACGCAGGGGCGCAGCATGCTGCGCCCGCAATCAGGGATAATGACTTATTCGAACAGGTTGTGATGCAGGGTACGCACCACCTGCTCGGCTTCTTCGCCCGGCACCAGGAAGCACAGGTTATAGCTGCTGGCGCCGTAGCAGATCAGGCGGATATTGAACGGATCGAGCACGCCGAACACCTCTTTGCCCACGCCGCAGGCGCGCGACAGCTGGTTGCCGATGATCGCCACCAGCGCCAGGTTTTCTTCCACTTCCACCCGGCACAGCGACGACAGTTCGGTCAGCAGTGAGGTGGTCAGCAGGCTGCCGCCGACGGAGGTGGCGCCGGTGGTGTCCATGGTCAGCGCGATGCTGACTTCCGAAGTGGTGATCAGATCGACGGAGACATTATGGCGCGCCAGGATGTTGAACACCTCGGCCAGGAAACCGCGTGCGTGCAGCATGTTCAGGCTGTGCAGCGTCAGCAGCGTTTGCTTGCGGCGCAGCGCCAGCGCGCGGAACAGCGGCGGGTTCTCGGTGGTGTTGCACACTAGCGTGCCGCCGGCCGCCGGATCCTTGCTGGAGCCGACGAACACCGGAATATCGCTGCGCACCGCCGGCAACAGGGTGGCCGGATGCAGCACTTTAGCGCCGAAGGTGGCCATTTCCGCCGCCTCTTCGAAACCGATTTTGTCGATGCGCTTGGCCGCCGGCACCACGCGCGGATCGGTGGTGTAGATGCCCGGCACGTCGGTCCAGATATCCACCCGGCCGACGCCGAGCGCTTCGCCGAGCAGCGCGGCGGTATAGTCGCTGCCGCCGCGGCCGAGCGTGGTGGTGCGGCCCTTCGGCTCGCTGCCGATAAAGCCTTGGGTGACCACCAGCGCTTCCTGCAGGCGCGGCTGCAACTGCGCCCGGGCCAGTTCGCTGAGCGCGGCGCTGTCCGGCACGGCGCGGCCGAAGTGATCGTCGGTGCGCATCACTTTGCGCACGTCGAACCATTCGGCCTGCACGTTGCGGGCGCGCAGGATTTCAACGAACAGCAGGGTGGACATCAGCTCCCCATGGCTGACCAGTTCGTCGGTCAACGCCGTCGAGGTGGCCAGCGACGCGGCTTCCGACAGCATGGCGATGTTTTCCAGCAGGCGGTCTATTTCGTCGCGGATCACCGCCGGCGCCGCGAGGCGATCGAGGATGGCGTATTGGATACGCCGGATTTCATCAAGCTGGTAATTGCGCTTGTCGGCCTCGCAACCCTCGGCCAGGGCGACCAACAGGTTGGTGACGCCCGCCGAAGCGGACAACACCACCAGGCGGACCTGCGGGTTGGCCAGCACGACGTCGGCGCTGCGGTTCATGGCTTCAAAGTCGGCGACGCTGGTGCCGCCGAACTTGGCTACCACGGTGGAATTCTGGGGTGCTGCTTGGTTCATCTAGAAACCTCGTGTCAGGGATGCCCGTTTGGGGCACTGTAATTCCATAGCCTTGGCACAAGGGGAGAGCGGTAAACAGGGGGCAGGCGTAGAGGTCAGGCTACGATACACCCAGAAGCGCCCCACCTTGTCGATCGCCCTGCGGGCGATCCCCTGGTGACAACCCAGGGGATTCAGCCCCTGTAGTCGATACGATAATGGCCGGCCATTACCCTACCTCGGCGTCGCTCCCCCTCGGGTGCCGTCAACGGAGAAACGGCTCCTCTGACACTCTACCTGGGCGACGCGCCTCTTCTGGCTTGCGCACCGGGTGCGCAAGTAGGCTGTTAGGAATAGCCGGTTATCGCCATTCTGTCAACGTACAGACGGTGAGGGATTTTCATCTTGCACCAGCGCGATAAGCGTACAGGGCATCGCGGGCGTGGAACCGGCGCCAATCGGTTGCAGAGAACCGTCTTCCTTTTGGCTGAATAGCGGAATAACGCCCTGATGTTTCTCCAAATACTCCAGCCAACCGAAATTTTCGTTCAATTTGGTCGCTTTGATGGCGGCCCCTCTGGCGAGCAGGCTGCTCAGGCGGCCGTAGGTGGCTTCCTGATTAAATAAAATTTCATGCCGGCGGAAACGCGAACTTTCCGCGCTGGCGCCGCGTCCTTTCAACGGCGCCCCCGAACGGATGGCGAACACGTGATCTTCGCCGAAGAGATGGCCGAAGTGGTAGACCGCCAGCGCGTTCTGGTGGCGATTGGGCGACAGCGCCAGCACCTGGGCGATATTGCTCAGATCGAGGTAGTTCTCGGCGTGTTCGGAGTAGGCGTGGCCATAGTAGGCCGGAATGCCGTCCATGCGCGCCTGACGGTAGTATTCCCAGCTGCTGTCGGTGACGATCACCGGCACGTTCAGCTTGATCAGCGCCTGCGCCAGCATGCGCGCCACGCTGTTGGCGCCGACGATCAGCACGCCGCGCGGTTTCTGCTGCTGCACCCGCAGCCAGCGCGCCATCATGCCGCTGGTCAGGCTTTGCAACACCACGGTGCCGATGATGATGGCGAACACCACGGTCACCAGCCGGTCGGCGCCCTGATAGCCGCTGCGCTGCAGCGTCAGCGCGAACAGCGAGCTGACCGCCGCGGCCACGATGCCGCGCGGGGCGATCCAGCACAGCAGCAGCCGATCGCGCCAGTGCAGGGAAGAGCGCCAGGTCGACACCGCGATGCACAGCGGCCGGGCGATGAACTGCACCGCCAGCAGCAGCAGGAGCAACGGCCAGCCCATGTTCCACAGTGCCTGGATGTCGAGCCGCGCCGCCAGAATGATGAACAGCGCCGAGATCAGGATCGCCGACAGCTCCTCTTTAAACGCCAGAATATCGCTGGTGTCCACGTCGCGCATGTTGGCCAGCCAGATGCCCATCACCGTGACGGTCAGCAGGCCGGATTCGTCGGCGATGGCGTTGGACACGCCGAAGGCGGTCAGCATAATAGCCAGCACCGCCAGGTTCTGCAGGTAGCGCGGCAGCCAAACGCGGCGCAGCGCCAGGCCGAGCAGGTAGCCGAACAGCGCGCCGGCGATAAGCCCGACGGCGGCGGTCACGCCCAGCGTCCAAAACAGGTGGGTATAGGACTCCGCATTCTGCTTCAGCACGATAAACTCGAACACCAACAGGGTGAAGATGGCGCCGACCGGATCGATGACGATCCCTTCCCAGCGCAACACCTGGTTAATGTTGGCGTTCGGCCGCACCACGCGCATCAGCGGGGCGATCACCGTCGGCCCGGTCACCACCGTCACCGCGCCGATCAGCGCCGCCAGCTCCGGCGGGAAATCCAGCAGCCACCAGCTGGCGAGGCTGATGACCAGAAAGGTGACCAGCATGCCGACGGTGACCAGGTTGCGCACCACGCCGCCGAGGCCGCGTATCTCCTCGAAGCGCAGCGTCAGCGCCCCTTCGAACAGGATGATCGCCACCGACAGCGACACCAGCGGAAACAGCAGATCGCCGAACAGCAGATCCGGCTGCACCAGATGCACCGTCGGGCCGAGCACGATGCCGAACAGCAGCAGCGGCAAGATGGCCGGCAGGCGCAGCAACCAGGCCAGCCACTGCGCCAGCAGCGACGCCAGGCCGATAAGCACCAACATGAGCGGGGCGGATAATTCCATAAGCGAGATCCCTTTCAAATGACGAAATAAGCGATGATGACAATTCGGCAATCCCGATAACAGGCCGTTAGCCAAAAGTATAGAGTGAAAGCTGAAACGAGGCGGCAATGCGTTGACAGTTAGCGCCTATCGCAAGAAAAGAGATCATAATCACAGTCGAACAGGCTACAATCGGACAAACGCGTCATTTTTATTCTCAAGCCTAAGAGTGTTGCTATGAAAAATATCAATCCTAGTCAAACCGCTGCTTGGCAAGCCCTGCAGCAACATTATGCACAGATGAAAGACGTACGGATCGCTGACCTGTTCGCCCAGGACAGCGATCGTTTCTCCAGGTTCTCCGCGACCTTCAACGACCAAATGTTGGTGGACTATTCCAAGAACCGCATCACGCAGGAAACTCTGGAGAAGCTGCAGGCGCTGGCGAAAGAAACCGATCTGCAAGGCGCCATCAAATCGATGTTCGCCGGTGAGAAGATCAACCGCACCGAAGATCGCGCGGTGCTGCATATTGCCCTGCGCAACCGCAGCAACAGCCCGATTCTGGTCGACGGCAAAGACGTGATGCCGGAAGTGAACGCGGTATTGGCCAAGATCAAACAGTTCTGCGCGCGCGTCATCGGCGGCGAGTGGAAAGGCTACACCGGCAAGCCGATCACCGACGTGGTGAACATCGGCATCGGCGGTTCGGATCTCGGCCCTTACATGGTGACCGAAGCACTGCGCCCTTATAAAAACCACCTGAACATGCACTTCGTCTCCAACGTCGACGGCACCCACATCGCCGAAACGTTGCAGCCGCTGAATCCGGAAACCACACTGTTCCTGGTGGCCTCCAAAACCTTCACCACTCAGGAAACCATGACCAACGCCCACAGCGCGCGTGACTGGTTCCTGAGCAGCGCCGCCGATCAACAGCACGTGGCCAAGCACTTCGCCGCGCTGTCCACCAACGGCAAAGCGGTAGCCGAGTTCGGCATCGATACCGACAACATGTTCGAATTCTGGGACTGGGTCGGTGGCCGTTACTCCCTGTGGTCGGCGATCGGCCTGTCGATCGCGCTGTCCATCGGTTATGACAACTTCGAGCAGCTGCTGAGCGGCGCGCACGCTATGGACAAGCACTTCGCCGAAACGCCGGCGGAGAAAAACCTGCCGGTGCTGCTGGCGCTGATCGGTATTTGGTACAACAACTTCTTCGGCGCCGAAACCGAAGCCATTCTGCCGTACGATCAGTACATGCACCGTTTTGCCGCTTACTTCCAGCAGGGCAACATGGAATCCAACGGCAAGTACGTCGATCGCAACGGCAACCCGGTGGATTACCAGACCGGCCCTATCATCTGGGGCGAGCCGGGCACCAATGGCCAGCACGCGTTCTACCAGCTGATCCACCAGGGCACCAAGCTGGTGCCGTGCGATTTCATCGCGCCGGCCATCAGCCATAACCCGCTGGGCGATCATCACGCCAAACTGCTGTCCAACTTCTTCGCTCAGACCGAAGCGCTGGCGTTTGGCAAATCGCTGGAAGTAGTGGAAGCCGAGTTCGCGGCGCAGGGCAAAACCCCTGAGCAGGTCAAGCACGTGGCGCCGTTCAAGGTGTTTGAAGGCAACCGGCCGACCAACTCAATCCTGCTGCGCGAAATCACCCCGTTCAGCCTGGGCAGCCTGATCGCGCTGTACGAGCACAAGATCTTCACTCAGGGCGCGATCCTGAACATCTTCACCTTCGATCAGTGGGGCGTGGAGCTGGGCAAACAGCTGGCTAACCGTATCCTGCCGGAGCTGGCGGGCAGCGAGAAAATCAGCAGTCACGACAGCTCGACCAATGCGCTGATCAACCGCTTCAAGGAATGGCGCTAAGCGCCTGAGCTGAAGCCAATAAAAAACCCGCCGCGGCGGGTTTTTTTACGTCTGCAAAAAAATTACAGGTTGATCGGCACTTCGAAGCTGACGCCGGCGCCCACGTCGTCGGCGGTGCTGTGATCGTTGTCGGTGTACCACAGGCTGGTATCGAACTTAACCTGGGACGGGAAGGTGTAACCCCAACCGACCTGGACGCCCTTCAGCGTATCGGATTTCGGGAACGCCTGGTTGATGCTTTGGCTCCGCGGGTTCACCTTGGCGTATACCAGACGGGTGCTCCAGCGCTGACTGTCGTCCAGCACCAGCTCGACGCGGCCGGACAGCATCTGGCCGTCGCCGCCCATTGCGTGACCCAGCGGGTAGCCCTGCTGATAGTAGCCGCCTTTGTAGACCCAGTGATTGTAGACATAGCCTTTGCGATCCATATTGGCGCGGGTATCCGCCCCTTCAATCGACCAGTTGATCGTGGTGCTGCCCCACTCAGGGTGACCTTCCAGACCCAACAGATACGTATTTTGTGATGGCAGATAACCGGCTTCATCCTCGCCGACCAGTTGGCCGTACAGGCTGACCGGCAGGCCAATCAGCGGCTGCATTTTCAGCTTGAAGTCGAAACCGGCGAGCTGGTTGCCCGGGTCATTGATTGAATTATCGGTATTGTCTTTGCCGGTTGTCGCATCCCAGAACGAACTCCAGGACTGCGGACGGCCTTCACCGCCCCACATCATGACACGTGACGCACCCAATTCGAGGAAGTCGGTCGGCATCATGGTGAAGCGGCCGCCGATCAGTTTGGTGTGCGGTACAGAACTGTACTGTGACAGCTGGCCTGCAGTCAGCTGGTATTGCCAGCGGCCGATCCACGACAGCCACGGGGTTTCAAACGGCGATTGATCGGCGCGCTGCAGCATAAAGCCGGCTACCGGGCGTGCGGCGTCGGAGCGAATCAGGCTGCCGTCGTAACCCGGGCCCCACCATTGGGAAACCTCGCCGAAGGAGAGCCACTGATTCCAGATTTTCACTGCGCCGTAGGAGCCGTTCATATTGAATTTTGAGCCGTCGCTGACGCGCTGATCGCCTTCCACCGAGCCTTGCAGACGCACATCCCAGAACTCGCCGTTGGCGCCGGCGCCGATGGTCAGGCGATCGTCGGCGTACTCGTTTTGGCCGAAGCCCTGCGGGGTGCCGGGTTTATCGGTCGATGCGTAACCGCTGACGCGGATGTTGGCCTTTAACGCATCGACGCGGCGTTGCACGCGATCGATGACGTTCTTCTCGGTATTGGTCACCGGCTTGGCCTGCGCGATAACGGAACTGATCTCTTCCTGACTCAGCGGCCAGGTGGACAGGCTGACGTTGATGACGCCGCGGTCAGACAACCAGGCGAGATCGTTACGCAGATCGTTGTCAGGGGCTACCAGGCCGGCGGCGTGGCCGGATAATGCACAGGTAAACAGGCCCGCAGCGACCAGTCCGTTAAGTTTAGCGCGCATAAAAAATCCCTTGTTAATTCGAGGTTATTGGTTTTATGTAAAGATCTCTGCGTCCCATGATAGTTGACATTTCGATTTGCTACAAATCTATGAGTCAGAAACATCTTATTATAAGGTGATGAATTAAATGGGGTTTAAAAACGCTTTCGCGCGAAGGCCAAATTTTAAGACAATGCCTATATTGGCGCTAACGGATAATTTAAGCGGTAATCAGAGAGGATCTTTATGGCAAAAACGTCGCGTTCGATCATGATAGCGAAGGGGATGCAGCGGGTGCTGAACGTGGGCTTGTTGCTGCTGGCGGCAATTCTGGTGGTATTTCTGGTCAAGGAGACCATCCATCTGGCGAAGGTGTTATTTATTAACAGCGAAGAGTCGTCCTCTTACCTGTTGATTGAAGGCATCGTGATTTATTTTTTGTACTTTGAATTTATCGCCTTGATCGTCAAGTATTTTGAGTCGGGTTATCATTTCCCGCTGCGCTATTTTATTTATATCGGCATTACCGCGATTATTCGTTTGATTATCGTGGATCACAAAAATCCCATCGACACCCTGATCTACGCGGCGGCGATATTGGTGCTGGTGGTGACGCTCTATCTGGCTAACACCGACCGGCTGAAACGGGAGTAGTTGAGATAAAAATGGCGGCCAAAGGCCGCCAAAGACACAGGATATAATTACCCGTCGTCTTTCAAGCGACAGCGTTGTTGACTGCACTCGCTAACCCCAGTTACTTACTGAAGTAAGCGCCTGGGCTTAGCGAGCTGGTCGCCTGGCTGTAACTTGAAATCCATAGGGTAAAAGATAAGGAAAAACATCAAACGCACTGCAGTGGCACAAATTACCCCTTCACGCCGCCGGCCGTCAGGCCACCCACCAGCCAGCGCTGCGCCAGCAGGAACACGGCGGTAATCGGTATCGCCGACAGTACCGCGGCGGCGGCGAAGTCGCCCCACAGGTAGTTCTGCGGGTTGAGATATTGCTGCATCCCCACCGCCAGCGTGTAGCTGTTCACATCGCGCAGCAGCAGCGACGCCACCGGCACTTCGGTGATGGCGGCAATAAACGACAGAATGAATACCACCGCCAGAATCGGCACCGACAGCGGCAACAGCACCAGACGAAACGCCTGCCACGGCGTGGCGCCATCCAGCGCCGCCGCTTCTTCCAGCGAATTGTCGATGGTTTCGAAATAGCCTTTGATAGTCCAGACGTGCAGCGCAATGCCGCCCATGTAGGCGAAAATCACGCCGCCGTGGGTGTTCAGGCCGATAAACGGAATGTACTGTCCCAGGCGATCGAACAGGGCGTACAGCGCCACCAGCGACAGCACCGCCGGGAACATCTGGAAGATCAGCATGCTTTTCAACAGCGCGCTCTTGCCGCGAAAACGCATGCGGGCGAAGGCGTAGGCGCAGGTGGTGGATAGCGTCACGATACCGATGGCGGTGATCGCCGCGATCTTGACTGAGTTCCACAGCCACAGCAGCACCGGGAACGGCGGCGGCGTCACGCTGCCGTCGGCGTGGGTGACGCTGAAGCCGAGCGCCAGCCGCCAGTGATCCCAAGAGAGGGTTTCCGGTATCAGGCTGCCGGTGGCGAAGTTGCCGGAGCGCAGCGAGATGGCGACCACCATCAGCAGCGGAAACATGATCAGGGCGATAAAGCACAGCATCAAGATATGGGTGATCCACAGGCGCAAGCGCTGGGATTTGGGTTGAACCATGGCCATCGTTATTCTCCCTAATCGAAGTTCATCTTGCTGGCTTTCAAATTCAGGATCGCCAGCGCGCCCACCAGCAGGAAGATCAGCGTGGCGATGGCGGCCGCCAGGCCGAAGTCTTGCCCGCCGCCGCCTTCGAAGGCGATGCGGTAGGTGTAGCTGACCAGCAGATCGGTATAGCCGGCCGGCGTGGTGCTGCCGATCATGTCCGGGCCGCCGTTGGTCAGCAGCTGGATCAGCACGAAGTTGTTAAAGTTGAAGGCGAAGCTGGCGATCATCAGCGGCGTCAGCGGCTTGATCAGCAGCGGCAAGGTGATGCGGAAGAAGTTTTGCCACGGGTTGGCGCCATCCATCGCCGAGGCCTCGTACAGATCGTCCGGGATCGCTTTCAGCAGCCCCATGCACAGGATCATCATGTACGGGTAGCCGAGCCAGGTGTTGACGATCAGGATCATGCTCTTGGCGGTGAGCGGATCGCTGAACCAGGCGGGTTTGATGCCGAACAGATGGCTGAGCATCATGTTGATTTCGCCGAAGCTCTGGTTGAACAACCCTTTGAAGATCAGGATCGAAATGAACGACGGCACCGCATAGGGCAGGATCAGCAGCACGCGGTAGATCGCCTTGCCTTTCAGCGCCTCCCACTGCACCACGCAGGCCAACACCATGCCGACCGCCACGGTGAGGATCACCGTCATTACCGAGAACACGATGGTCCAGATGAAGATCGACACGAACGGTTTCTTGATGCCTTCGTCCTGCAGCACCCGCAGGAAGTTTTTCCAGCCGGTGGTGACGGTATAGCCGGGGCTCAGGGTTTCCTGCGCCCAGCCGCCGTCGGCGTTGATCGCCTGATAGAAGCCGATGTCGCCGTTCGGCCGATAGCGCACCTGGGTCTGGTTATTGGTCAGCGTGCTGCCGTCTTTGTCCAGCGCATACAGCGGACGGGTGCCGGAGAATTGGCGAAGAGAGCTCATGCGCAATTCACCGCCGTCGGGCAGTTGCGCCACCAGCTGGCTCAGCGCTTGCCGGTTCTGGGTGATCACTCGCAGCGTGGCGCGTTCGCCCTGCGGCGCGGCGCTCTGCGTGGTCAATGTCAGGGTTTGCGGCGCAGCGGCGTCGAGGCGGAAAGGCTCGGAAATCATCGGCTGTTCACTATCCGGCGAGGTTAATTGCAGGCGCCATTGCTGATTTTCCGCCGGGTAGAGGCCGAAGGTGAAGGTTTTGCCGCTCTGGAACTGGCGTTGCATCAGCACCGATTGCGCGCGCTCAAAGGTCAACTGGTTGGTGCTGCTGTAGTTGGTAAAGGCGATGGCGATGGTGCAGATCAGCGGGAACAGGACGAACAGTCCCATGCCGGCGACGCCGGGATACACATAGCGCCAGGCGTAGGCGCGGCGGTTGGCGAAGACGTAAAGTCCGGCGCTGACCAGGATCAGCGTCAGGATGGCGAACAGGTATTCACCCTGTGCATACATCAACACAATCAGGTAGCAGGTCACCAGGCTGAACAGGCCGACCACCAGCCATTTCAGCGCGTCGCTTTGCCACCACTTCGATTTTTTACGCGCAGGCGTCCCGGCGTGAGCGAATTGCATAGGGCGTTCCTTTCTGTGAAGCAATGGCGGGGCGCCACGGCGCCCCGCACGACGTCGTTACTTGGTGATGCGGGTCTGCACGTCGTCCAGCGCGGCTTTCACCGTCTGACGGCCGCTGACGGCGTTGATCACTGCACTGCGTTCGGCGTACCAGAAGGCGCTCATCTGCGGGATGTTCGGCATAATCTCCCCGTTTTGCGAGTTCTGCATGGTGGCGGCGATCTTCGGATCTTTGGCCAGCGCCTCCTGGTAGGATTTCAGCGCCACCGCGCCCAGCGGTTTGTCTTTGTTGACGTCCGCCAGCCCTTCGTTGGTCAGCAGGTAGTTTTCGAGGAACTCGGTCGCCAGCTCCTTATTCGGACTGGCGGCGTTGATGCCGGCGGTCAGCACGCCGACGAACGGCTTGGACGGTTTGCCTTTGAAGGTCGGCAGCAGCGTCACGCCGTAGTTGATTTTGCTCTGCTCGATGTTGTTCCAGGCCCATGGCCCGTTGATGGTCATCGCGGTTTGGCCTTTGTTGAACGCGGCCTCGGCGATCGAGTAATCGGTATCGGCGTTGATGTGTTTGTTTTTCACCAGATCGACGATGAACTGCAGGCCAGCCTGTGAACCGGCGTTGGCGACGCCGACATCCTTGATGTTGTATTTGCCGTTTTCATACTTGAAGGCATAACCGCCGTCGGCGGCGATGATAGGCCAGGTGAAGTAGGGTTCCTGCAGGTTCCACATGATGGCGCTCTTGCCGCCGGCGCGCAGCTGTTTGTCCAGCGCCGGGATCTCTTCCCAGGTCTTCGGCGGCTGTTTGACCAAGTCCTTGTTGTAAATCAGCGACAGCGCTTCGACGGCGATCGGGTAGCCGATCAGCTTGCCGTCATAGCGCACGGCGTCCCAGGTGAACGGGAACAGCTTGTCCTGGAAGGCTTTGGACGGGTGGATTTCGGCCAACAGGCCGGACTGCGCATAGCCGCCGAAGCGGTCGTGGGCCCAGAAAATGATGTCAGGACCGTCGCCGGTGGCGGCCACCTGCGGATATTTTTCTTCCAGTTTGTCCGGGTGCTCGACGGTGACCTTGATGCCGGTGTCTTTTTCGAATTTCTTGCCGACTTCCGCCAGGCCGTTATAGCCCTTGTCGCCGTTGATCCAGATAACCAGTTTGCCTTCCTCAATCTTGGCGAAGGCGGAAGAAGAGAGCACCAGGGTGGCCAGTGCCGAGAGCGCCAGCGTGCGGGCGAGGGTAATGCTGCGAGTCATAATCCAGTCCTTCTTTTTGTGGGCACATAAATCAAGGAGAGACGTTTCGCGGTAATAGTGGGTCACAACGCGACATATTCTCATCCTCCCCCCCTCTACGCCCCTAAGATGAGGAGTGTGATCCAGTTAACGTTGTGCTCTATTCTGTGGCGTCAGGCACAAAATAGGGGGGCGATTTTTGCCAGCCGGATCACAGATTTGCCTTAAGCGCGGAACTTCTCATCGCCGCGGTCGTTCTCTCATCCTCCCGCCTCCTCCCCCATGAAAAATCCTGTTACGGATGATTACCCTTTCCGGTGACTCCCGCACTATCGGCACATCGATTTTTAACGCCACGCGCAGCAGGGATACCGGATTTATGTCGTCAATGCCTATCGCCACTCAGCCCACCCTGTACCGGATCCATCCGGCCAGTTTCCGTGACGGAAACGGGGACGGCGTGGGCGACGCACACGGCATGCTTGCAGCGCTGCCGTACCTGAAAGCGCTGTCGATCGACGGCCTGCTGCTGCCGCAGACGCTGGCGCCGGAGGCCGAGGCGACGGTGACGGGCGAAGGGCTGACGCTGTGGTACGGCGATGAAGCCAACCGCGTTCGCAATGCCGTCGCGCCGCAGCGGTTCGCCCACGGCGCGCTGGCGCTGGACGTGATGCCGTTCAGCGCGGAGAAGCTGGCGGCGGTGTTGCACGCCCGCCGCGCCACGTTGGCGGACAGCCTGTGGAGCACCGGGGATGCCGAGCAGCCAAGAGTGGTCAGCCGCTGGGGGCAAGGCGATTTGCGTTCCGCCGCCGCCTTTTTGACGCTGTTGGCGATGTTGCCGGCGCCGATCTGCCTGTATCAGGGCGAAGAGCTGGGGCTGCCGCATGCCGCCGGCCTGCAGGATCCGCGCGGCGCGCAAACGCCGATGCCGTGGCATGAAGCCCCCGAACAGGTCACCGCCGGGGAGATCAGCTGGTATCAGCAGGTGGCGATCGAACACCGCGCATTGGCCATCAGCCGCCAACAGCACGACAGCCACTCCACCTTACGTTACTGCCAGGCGCTGTTGGCCCTGCGCCGTTCGCCGCTCATCCAGCGCGGCGAGCTGAACGCGGTCAGCCAGCGGGACGGCGTGGTGCGCTTACTTATTACCCATCAGGATCAATGCCTTGAAGCGCTGATAAACCTGCAGCCTTATACTCAGGCGGCCGCGCCGTCTGAGGCGACCTTGCCGTTGGCATGGCAGCACGGCGCGCAGCAAGAGGGTCATCAATGGGTTTTGGCGGGCTTTGCCTCCGCCATTTTCACACGACATGTTAACTGCGAAAGCAGGGGAGTAACGCATGGCTAGCGTGACACTGCGCAGCGTTTATAAGGCCTTCGGTGAGGCCGTGATTTCCAAAGACGTCAATCTGACCATCGAAGACGGCGAGTTTGTGGTGTTTGTCGGGCCGTCGGGCTGCGGCAAATCGACGCTGCTGCGCATGATCGCCGGGCTGGAGGACATCACCTCCGGCGACCTGCTGATCGGCGAGAAACGGATGAATGAGGTGCCGCCTTCCGAGCGCGGCATCGGCATGGTGTTCCAGTCCTACGCGCTGTATCCGCACCTGTCGGTGGCGGACAACATGTCGTTCGGCCTGAAGCTGGCCGGCGCCAGGAAAGCGGAAATCAATCAACGGGTGAACCAGGTCTCCGAGGTGCTGCAGCTGGCGCACCTGCTCGATCGGCGGCCGAAGGCGCTGTCCGGCGGGCAGCGTCAGCGCGTGGCGATCGGCCGCACGCTGGTGGCCGAGCCGGACGTGTTTCTGCTCGACGAACCGCTGTCCAACCTCGATGCCGCGCTGCGGGTGCAGATGCGCATCGAGATCTCCCGTCTGCACAAGCGCCTGCAGCGCACCATGATTTACGTCACTCACGATCAGGTCGAAGCGATGACGCTGGCCGACAAGATCGTGGTGCTCGACGCCGGTCGCGTGGCGCAGGTCGGCAAGCCGCTGGAACTGTACCACTACCCGGCCAACCGCTTCGTCGCCGGGTTTATCGGCTCGCCGAAGATGAACTTCCTGCCGGTCAAGGTGACCGCTGCGCAGGCGCAACAGGTGCAGGTCGAACTGCCCAACCGTCAACTGGTCTGGCTGCCGGTGGAAGGCGCGGGCGTTCAGCCCGGCGCCAACCTGTCACTGGGCATTCGCCCCGAACATCTGCTGCCCGGCGAAGCCTCTGAAGTGCGGCTTACCGGCGACGTACAGGTGGTGGAGCAGCTCGGCAACGAGACGCAAATCCACATCCAAATCCCGGCCATCCGTCAAAACCTGGTGTACCGCCAGAACGACGTGGTGCTGGTAGAAGAAGGTGCCACATTCGCCATCGGCCTGCCGCCTCACCGCTGCCACCTGTTCCGTGAAGACGGTACGGCATGTAAACGGCTGCACCAGGAGCCGGGCGTTTAAAGCATCAAAGTCGGTATAACAGGAGAATAATGATGACTACTCTGCGCAAACTTCCTCTGGCACTGGCTGTCGCCGCCGGTGTTCTCTCTACTCAGGCGCTGGCCGTGGATTTTCACGGTTACGCCCGTTCCGGCATCGGCTGGACCGGCAGCGGCGGTGAGCAACAGTGCTTCAAGGCCACCGGCGCCGCGAGCAAATACCGTCTCGGCAACGAATGTGAAACCTACGCCGAACTGAAACTGGGGCAGGAAGTGTGGAAAGAAGGCGACAAGAGCTTCTATTTCGACACCAACCTGGCCTATTCGGTCTCGCAACGTTCCGACTGGGAAGACGTGACGCCGGGCTTCCGCGAAGTCAACGTGCAGGGTAAAAACCTGATCGACTGGCTGCCGGGCTCCACGCTGTGGGCCGGTAAGCGTTTCTATCAGCGTCATGACGTTCACATGATCGACTTCTACTACTGGGATATCTCCGGCCCGGGCGCCGGTCTGGAAAACATCGATCTGGGCTTCGGCAAGCTGTCCGCCGCCGTGACCCGCAACTCCGAATCCGGCGGCTCTTACGGCTATCTGGATAACGAATGGAAACAGCGTCCGACCGTCAACGACACTTTCGACCTGCGTCTGGCCGGCCTGGAGCTGAACCCGGGCGGCACCCTGGAGCTGGGCGTGGACTACGGCCGCGCCAATGCGCAGGATAACTACCGCCTGGCGGACGGTGCCAGCAAAGACGGCTGGATGTTCACCGCGGAACACACGCAGAGCATCCTGAACGGTTACAACAAGTTCGTGCTGCAGTACGCCACCGACTCGATGACCTCGCAGAACAACGGCCGCAACGAAGGCGCCACCATCGATAACAACGGCAAGATGATCCGCGTGCTGGATCACGGCGCCATCGACTTCAACGATCAATGGGCGCTGATGTACGTCGCCATGTTCCAGGACATCGACCGCGACAACAACAACGGCACCACCTGGTACACCGTGGGCGTGCGCCCGATGTACAAATGGACGCCGATCATGAGCACCTTGCTGGAAGCCGGCTATGACAACGTCAAATCCCAGCGCACCGGCGATCGCAACGGCCAGTATAAAGTGACCCTGGCTCAGCAATGGCAGGCGGGCAACAGCATCTGGTCGCGTCCGGCCATCCGCCTGTTCGCCACCTACGCCAAGTGGGACGAGAAGTGGGGCTACGCCACCGGCGATGACACCGGGTATAACGCCGGCACCGCTTACAACGACACCAGCATGCATACCTTCAGCCGCGGCAAGGATGACGAAGTCACCTTCGGCGCCCAGATGGAAATTTGGTGGTAACGACAGGACGGGGAGGGCCGCAGGCTCTCCCCCAATCGCATTCGCCGCGGCCGGATCTCTTGCCTGATCCATCGCGGCGCTGAAAGAGGATATAACGATGAAAAAGAATCTGCTGTCACTCTGCCTGTCGCTGGCGCTGACCGTCGGCGCGCCTTTGGCGGCCAATGCCGATACGCCGGCCAACGTTTCCGTCGCGCCGGCCATCAGCGCCGCCACGCTGCAAAGCCTGCCGTGGCAGCCGTTGCAGCCGCCGGTGTCGCAAGAGGTGAAGCTCGACGCCGTCAGCCCGCAGCTCAATCAGGGCGAGATCCAGGGGGCGATCGCCGCCTATACGTTGCCGGCCGATCGCGGTTCGCTGGAAGTGACGCTGAGCAGCCTCGCCAAAAACAATTCGCTGTACGCGCCGAGCGTGCTGGTGCTGGACGAGCATCTGCGCCCGGCGGCGTATTACCCGAGCAGCTATTTCCCTTACCAGCCGCCGGGGGCGATGTCCTCCGATCGTCTCGAAGGCACGCTGAAGCTGACGCCGGCGCTCGGTCAAAAACAGATTTACCTGCTGGTGTACACCACTCGCCAGGATTTGGTGAAAACTACGCAGCTGACCAACCCGGCCAAGGCCTATGCGCAGGGGGTGGGCAACGCGGTGCCGGATATCCCGGATCCGATCGCCGGCCACGCGACGACCGGCACGCTGAAGCTTAAGGTCACCGCTGAACAGGGCACCGGCAACGTGATGATCGGCATGCTGCAGCCTGCGCCGAGCGTGGCGCCGGTGGTGGTGGGGTCGAGCACCCCGGCCGCAGCGGCGGCACCGATGCCGACGCCGGAGAAACCGGCGGAGCCGATGCTCAACGATACCGAAAGCTACTTTAATAACGGCATCAAGCAGGCGGTGAAGGCGGGCGATATCGATAAGGCGCTGAAGCTGATGAATGAGGCCGAGAAGTTGGGCTCTACCACTGCGCGTAAAACGTTTATCAGCAGCGTTAAAGGCAAGGGGTAACACCCGGCGCTGCCGATGCTGGCTCGATGATTGGTGCGCCTTGGCGCACCTTTTTTCATCCGCGCGCCAGCGTTGCGCCGATCAACGCCAGCAGACGGGCGTTGTCCACCTGCTGCATGATGCGCACCGGCTTGCCCTGCGGCGGCGGCATACCGACCGTCAGGCGCAGGCCGCCCGGCCGCCAACGGCGTGAGCTGCCGCGCGTCAACGCCCCTTCCAGCGCCACATCCACATGGAACATTTCGGTCGTGACCAACTGCGGTTCCAGCAGCCAGGCGATCACCAGCGCATCATGGATCCAGCAGCCCGGCAGGCGCCGCGTATGGCGCGAATAGTCGATCCACGGCTGCGTGGTGGCGCGCAAATAACGGCATAGCGGGGTATCCGGCTGGGTCAGCGCGGCCAGATCCGCCTGGGTCAGCATGGTCTGGGTGGTGACGTCCAGCGGCGCCAGCGTGATATTGGCGCCGCTGTTCAACACCAGCCGCGCCGCTTCCGGATCCAAACCAAAATTGGTGTCCTTGATGTATCCTTCGACGTTGAACACGCCGCCCATGATCACGATCTCTTTCACCGCCTGCGCCATCTGCGGGTAAAGCTGCATGGAGTGCGCAACGTTGGTCAGCGGGCCGATCGCCGCCAGCGTGATCTCGCCGGGATGCCGGCAGATCAGTTCGCCGATGGCGATGGCTGCGTCCGGTGCGGGCGCGTTGGCCAGCGAGGGGGCGGGCAAGTCGCGCCACAGCGCCGCCAACTGAGGATCGGCGATTGGGCGGTCCAGATGTGCGCGCCACGGCTCCGGCGGCTCGCTCAGGGCGCGCGCCGCGCCGAGGGCGACCGGTACCCGGTAGCCGCTCTGCGCCAGCAGATCGGAGGCGACGGCGAAGCCCACTTCACGCGGGGTATTGCCGGCCACGATGCTGATCAGCTCCAGTTGCAGCTGCGGTTTGGCCGCCAGCGCCAGAGCCAGCGCCAGACCGTCATCGACGTTGGCGCCGGGAACGCCGTTGCCGGGATCGCAATCAATGATTAAACGCATAGTAAGGTGTCCTGAAAAACCGCTAACAGCCGCACGAGTGGCGGATGCGCAGTTGAAAAGCGAATTCATGCAGCTCGGCGGGCGCGGCGCCGGCGGCCAGCATGGCGATGGCCCGTTTGGCCATGGCGTCGATCGGCTGCTCGACCGCGCTGAGCGGCGGCACGCTGAATTCGGATTGCTGCGTGCCGTTAAAACAGATCAGCGCCAGATCATCCGGCGCGCGCAGCCCATGTTCCGCCAGCGCCGACAGGCAGCCGAGCGCCTGCTGCTCGTTAGAGGTGAAAACGGCGCGCGGGCGCGGGCCTTGCACCAGGCGCTGGGTGGCCTGGTAACCGCCCTGGCGGGTGTAGGGCACCTCGAAAATCCATTCGTCGCGCGGCGCGATGCCCGCTTCCAGCAGCGCATCGCGCCAGCCGTTCAGGCGATCCTGTGCGTTGAGCATGGTCAGCGGGCCGATAAAAATGCCGATATCGCGATAGCCGTGCTGCAGCAGATGGCGGGTCGCCTGGCAGGCGGCGTCGCGCTCGTCGACGCGAATGGCGCAGACGCCGGCCTGGCTGTCGATGGTATCTATCATCACGCAGGGCGTGCCGGAGGCGCGGATCAGATCGAACCACGGATGGCGATCGACGCTGGTGTACAGCAGGCCGTCGACCTGGCGGCGCAGCAGGTTGTTGATCAGCTCATATTCGCGCTGCCGGTCGTCGCCGGCGTCGCCCAGCAGCAGCACGCGGCCGCGGCTGAAGGCCTCCTGCTGCAGCGCCCGCGCCAGCGTGGCGAAGAACGGGTTGGAAATATCCGGCACCACCAGCCCATAGGTTTGCGTGCTGCCGGAGGCCAGCGCTCGCGCGATGTCATTCGGCCGGTAGCCGGTCTGCTCGATCGCCGCCAGCACGCGCAGCCGGGTGGCTTCCGCCACCGGGCGCGGGCCGTTGTTGATCACGTAGCTGACCACGGCGACGGAGGTGCCCGCTATGCGAGCCACGTCGGCGCGGGTAACGCGGCGCGCGGAGTGATTATCCAAATTGAGGTCCTGTTCGCCTTCCCGCTACGCGGCATCCTGCGGCAGGTTGAGATCGCGGCCGCGGGTTTCGGGAGCAAAGAAGGTGGTGATTAAGCCGATGGCCGCCATTACAACAAAATAGCAGGCGACAGGCCACCAGTGACCGAAACCGGACAGCAGCGCGGTGGCGATCAGCGGCGCAGTGCCGCCGGAGAGGATCGACCCGAGCTCCTTGGCGAACGCCATTTTGGAGTAGCGGTTCTTCACGCCGAACAGTTCGACGCCGTAGGCCGCCTGCACGCCGAAGATCCCCAGCGATGCGATGCACATGCCGACCACGATCACCGAGATGACGATCGCCGGCTCACGGCTGTCGAGCAGCCAGAACGCCGGGAAAGCGTACAGCACCAGCAGCAGGCAGAACCACCGGTAGGTGATGCGACGGCCGAAACGATCGGAGAGCCAGCCGGCCAGCGGGATCACCAGAAAACCGCACAGTGAGGCGATCAGCACCGCCAGCGCCGGCACCGATTTATCGACCATCAGCACCTTGGCGACGTAGCCGACGATAAAGCCCTGGCACAGGTAGGAAGGGCCGTTCTCGCCGATGCGCAGGCCAAGCATCACCCAGAACGCCTTGGTGCGTTGCAGGTAGCTGCGTGAGTCCGGCGTGGCCTGGGCGGCGTCGAGCATGCGCTGGTGGTTTTGCTGCAGTTCGCGTTCGAACACCGGCGTTTCCCGCACGTGGCGGCGCAGATACAGCGCCACGCCGGCGATCAGGATACTGGCGAGGAACGGAATGCGCCAGCCCCAGCTCATCAGGTCTTCCTTGTCCAGCTGCAATACCAGCAGCCACACCAGCGACGCCAGCAGGGTGCCACTGTTGGAGCCGATGGCGATGATCGACGCCACCAGCCCGCGCCGCTTGGCCGGCGCGTATTCCGCCAGCATCACCGCCCCGCCGGACAGCTCCGCACCGGCGCCGAACCCCTGCGCGAAGCGCAGGATCACCAGGCAGGCGGGCGCCCAGACGCCGATTTGCGCATAGGGCGGGATCAGGCCGATCAATGTGGTGGAGAGGCCCATCAGCGCCACGGTGGTGATCAACACCACGCGGCGGCCTTTGCGATCGCCGATCCAGCCGAACACCAGCGCGCCGATCGGCCGCGCGACGAAGCCGACGGAGTAGGTGGCGAAGCTGGCCAGCAACGCCACCAGCGGCGTGGCTTCGGGGAAGAACACGTCGCCGAACACCATGCCGGCCGCCAGGCCGTACAGCGCAAAGTCGACGTATTCCATGGCGGTGCCGAGCCAGCAGGAGAAGGTGGCGCGCCAAAATTGGCTGCGCCCCTCTTTGGTTGCCAGGCGTTCATCGGCCGCCAGCGCGGCGTCGGCGGTCTGTGAAGGGGCAAGCGTTGTTTCGCTCATGGCAGTGCTATCCTCTTTTGTTCTGCGCCTGGAGGGGCGCGGTTAAAGATGGTTTCCCTGGTGCCGGCAACAAAGGTGTGCCGACAAATCATGTCGGACGCATGGCGATTCAACGCTGCGGTATCAGGGTATCTACGCGCGTAGATAACACAACGCGAGGAAGCTGAAACTTTGCGGGCGATCACAGAATCGTCAGCGCGCCGGGAAATGAAGATAGAGAATGCGGATGGCAAAAAGATGACAGAACCCCGGTTTTTCCGGCCGATTGACCTGCCGTTTTCGCCACGAATCAGCCTGCCGCTTTCGCATTTCTGCGCTACAATGGGGGCCTGTTAACAGTTTGTATCGTCTGGCGCGCCGTACCGGCTGCGGTTCAGGCGAGGAGTAAAGCAATGTCTGGCATCAGGGATTCCATCCTGCCGCCGCTGGAGTGGTTATCCGAACAGGATCCTCCGGCGCCCGCCGCCGTCAGCGACTGGCTGATGGAGTTAGGCTCCATGACCCGACGATTTGAACGCCATTGCGCCCAGGTGCGCGTTGAACCGCAGCGCGAATGCTTCGTCACGCGCGAGGCGCTGGGCGACGAGGCGAACCACCTGCCCGATAGCCCGCGCTACTGGCTGCGCGAAGTGGTGCTGCTGGGCGACGGCCAGCCCTGGCTGCTGGGGCGCACGGTGATCCCGGAACATACGCTGACCGGCCCCGACCAGGCGCTGGTGGATCTGGGGACGCTGCCGCTGGGGCGCTATTTGTTCAGCAGTGGCGATCTGACCCGCGACTATATCCATATCGGCCGACAGGATGCGCTGTGGGCGCGTCGTTCACGGTTGCGGCTGGCGGGCAAGCCGCTGCTGCTGACCGAACTGTTTTTACCGGCTTCGCCGCTGTATTCAGCGGTCCCCGCATAAGAGAGGAGAGCAAGACGTTGGAGGGAAGCGTGACTCAAAGTAAATGGCGGGCTTACAGCCATTTGATGCGCATTGATAAACCGATTGGCACGCTGTTGCTGTTGTGGCCGACGCTGTGGGCACTGTGGCTGGCCGGAAAAGGCGTGCCGCCGCTGTCGATTTTGCTGGTGTTCGTGCTCGGCGTGTTCCTGATGCGCGCCGCCGGCTGCGTGGTGAATGACTATGCCGATCGCGCGGTGGACGGCTACGTGAAACGCACCGCCGGGCGGCCGATGCCGAGCGGCCGGGTGAGCGCGAAAGAGGCCAAGGTGCTGTTCGTGGTGCTGGTGCTGATCTCGTTCTGCCTGGTGTTGACGCTGAATGCGATGACCATCTGGCTGTCGCTGGCGGCGCTGGCGCTGGCCTGGGTGTATCCGTTTATGAAGCGGGTGACCAACCTGCCGCAGTTCGTGCTGGGCGCCGCGTTCGGCTGGGGCATTCCGATGGGCTATGCGGCGGTCAGCGAATCGCTGCCGCTCAGCTGCTGGCTGCTGCTGCTGGCGAACATCTGCTGGACGGTGGCCTATGACACGCTGTATGCGATGGTCGATCGCGACGATGATCTGAAAATCGGCATCAAGTCCACCGCTATCCTGTTCGGGCGTTATGACAAGCTGATCGTCGGGCTGCTGCAGTTCGCGACGTTGCTGCTGCTGGTGTGGGTCGGTTATCTGGCGCAGCTCGGCGGCGCGTTTTACTGGTCGCTGCTGCTGGCGGGCGCGCTGTTCATTCACCAGCAGAAGCAGATCGCCGGGCGCGAGCGCGACGCCTGCTTCAAGGCCTTTCTGCAGAACAACTATGTCGGGCTGGTGGTGTTTATCGGCATCGCGCTGAGCTATCTGCCGGCGTAACGGTTTCCTGCAGCAAGAAAAAAGGCACCCCTTGGGGTGCCTTTTGTGTTTCCGCGCCGGGCGAAATCACTCGTCTTTCTCTTCTTGCGCATCGGTTTGCGGCAGAGCGTTGGTCTCTTCCGGCATGTTGACGCTTTCGATGGTCAGCTTGATTTCCGGCGTGATCAGATCGCTCAGCATGCTGTACACCTCGAGGGTGTGCTCGCGGATCGCATCGCCGCTGTCGTTGATGTAGCCTTCTTCACGCAGTGTCGCCACCAGGGTGGAGAACACCGCCTTGTCGAAGAACTCCGGCGCATTGATGCCGTGCAGCACCGACAGACGCTGCGCCATGATGCGGCTCTCTTTCTCCAGCGCGCCGCGGTTGATGCTCGGGTTGGCGCTGAGGATCGACATGGTGATGGCGTAGCGTTGCAGGGTTTCGCGCACCCCGGCGGCCAGCAGCTGCAGCGGGCGAATGCGCGCCGGGTTGAGCACCAGATCGTCGCCTTTGTCGCAGATCAGCTGTTGACGGATCAGCTCGTCGATCATCGGCCGCAGCACCTCCGGCAGCTGTTCCTTGTCGTTATGCAGGAACAGCTCGGCTTTCAGCATCGGGTAGATCATGCCGATCTGGCGCAGCAGCTCGGCGCGCGACACCCGGCGATGATGCATCACGATGCTGGCGATCAGCGACGGCAACACCAGCAGATGGTGGATGTTGTTGCGGTAATAGGTCATCAGCACCGCCTGCTCGCGCGGCAGGATGATGATGTCGCCGATGCTGTCCTTCTCCACCTCGAACTTGTTCATGTTCAGCGCGTGATCCAGCAGCTCATCCGGCGTTTGCGTCGGCACGGTGACGTCACGCGCGTAAGGCGCGTTGCGCATCAGCTGCAGGTAGCACTCGAGCTGCTCGACCAGCTGCTCGCGGGTCAGCGAACGCTGACGCGAGGCCAGCAGCGCGGTGGAACACAGGTTCATGGCGTTGGCTGCGGCGGCATTGTTGATGCGCACCATGATCTGGCCGGCCAGATCGTTGACCGTCGGCGTCAGCCAGCTTGGACGCTGAGCTTCTATCGGATCGATCGATTCGCGCCACTGCGGCACGTTCTGGTTGAGGTAAGCCGTCAATGGCAGCGGTTCGCCGAAGTTGACGTATCCCTGGCCCAGGTTGCGCAGCTTGCGCAGGCCGCGCAGCATCTGCGGCAGGCTCTCTTTTTCCTTGGTGGCGCCGCGCAGCTCTTTGGCGTAGGTACCCACTTCCATCACGTGTTCGTAACCGATGTAAATCGGCACCAGCGTGATCGGACGGGTGCCGCCGCGCAGCATCGCCTGGATGGTCATCGACAGGGTGCCGGTCTTCGGCTCCAGCAAGCGCCCGGTGCGGGAACGGCCGCCTTCCACGAAATATTCCACCGAGTAACCGCGGGTGAACAGCTCGCCGAGGTATTCGCGGAACACCGTCGAGTACAGCTTGTTGCCTTTAAAGGTGCGGCGGATGAAGAACGCGCCCAGGCGACGGAAGATCGGGCCCGCCGGCCAGAAGTTGAGGTTGATGCCCGCAGCGATGTGCGGCGGCACCAGGCCCTGGTGATACAGCACGTACGACAGCAGCAGATAGTCCATGTGGCTGCGGTGGCAGGGCACGTAGACGATCTCGTGGCCGTCCTGCGCCAGCTGGCGCACGCGCTCGGCGTTGGTGACGTTGATGCCCTGATACAGCCGGTTCCAGGTCCAGCTCAGCACGCGGTCGGACAGGCGCACGGTTTCGTAGGAGAAGTCGGCGGCGATCTCTTCCATCAGCGCGATGGCGTTCTGCTGGGCCTTCTCGTGCGAGATCTTCTTGCTGCGCGCTTCGTCCTCGACCGCTTTTTCGATCGCTTTGGACGCCAACAGCTTGTTGAACAGATCCTGACGGGCCGGCAGACTCGGGCCCACCGCGGCCAGGCGCTGACGCGAGAAGTGCATGCGCGCCACACGCGCCAGTTTCTGCGCGATGGTTTTATCCGTGCCGTGTTCGGTAGCCATGCGGCGCAGCGACACGGTGTTGGAGAAACGCACGAAGCTGTCGCGGCCGAGCCACAGCACGGCGAAGAATTTCTGCACGCCGTTCAACAGACGCAGGTGCGGCGTGCCGTGGCCTTCGCGGCCCGGCGAACGGCCGAACATCACCGAAACCGGCAGCATCTGAATGTCGAGATCCGGGTTGCTGCGATGCAGATCCAGATAGTCGTGGAACAGCTTTACCGACTCTTCTTTTGGGGTGTAATAGCGGAATACGCGCGGGCCGTCGTGGATGAACACGTAGCTCGGCAGCACGGTGCCGTCGATCTCCAGCGAGTTGAGCGGATCGGGCAGATCCTGCGCCAGGCACTGGGTGCGCAGCGTCAGCAAATCCGCCTTGGAATTGTAAGGTAAAACATACAAAATCGGCCGTGAGGGATCCAACCCTAGCTCGGTAACCGGATCTGAAGGGATGACCTTACTTCTTACCAACAATTTAAGTGGTAAATTCAATATTTTATAATAAATTTTACGCCAACCTGACATAACAACGTGAAGCCTCTTGTTAGCAATGCGCCGCAAGCATACCAGAAACCGGGTAGCAGATCTGTGGTGTTCGAAAACCGAGAGCCGTCAGCGCGGACTGTTCTAGACTCTTTTTATTATGACCGACCTCTGAGAAAGGCACGAAAACATGGCAAACCAAGCAACCGGACTGACCCGCATCATCAAGGCCGCCGGCTATTCCTATAAAGGGCTATCCGCCGCCTGGCAGCACGAAGCGGCTTTCCGCCAGGAACTGGTGGTCACCCTTCTGGCTATCATACTGGCTGTCTGGCTGGATGTGGGTGCGATAGCGCGCATTTTATTGATCGGATCGGTAGCGCTGGTGATGATCGTCGAGATCCTGAACAGCGCGATCGAGGCGGTGGTGGATCGCATCGGCAGCGAACATCACGAGCTGTCCGGGCGGGCCAAGGACATGGGATCGGCGGCGGTGTCGCTGGCGATCGTGCTGGCGCTGTTCGTTTGGGGCACGGTCTTATGGCAGCATTTCGGCTGACGAAAAGCGCCTACTGACTGATTTTTATTTATTCTTCGGTTCCCAATCCGCGCTTACCTGTATATACTCACAGCAAGACTGTATAAACAAACAGGGGGCGGAATGAAAGCACTAACTACCAGACAGCAAGAGGTCTACGATCTGATTCGCGAGCACATTTCGCAAACGGGCATGCCGCCAACGCGTGCCGAGATCGCGATGCGTCTGGGGTTCCGTTCGCCTAACGCCGCCGAAGAGCACCTGAAGGCGCTGGCACGCAAAGGCGTGATCGAAATCGTCTCCGGTGCCTCGCGCGGTATCCGTCTGCTGATGGAAGAAGAAGAAGGGCTGCCGCTGATCGGCCGCGTCGCCGCCGGCGAGCCGCTGCTGGCGCAGCAGCACATCGAAGGGCACTACCAGGTGGATCCTTCCCTGTTTAAACCGAGCGCCGATTTCCTGCTGCGGGTGAACGGCATGTCAATGCGCGACATCGGCATTCTGGACGGCGATCTGCTGGCGGTACACAAAACGCAAGACGTGCGCAACGGCCAGGTCGTGGTCGCGCGGATCGAAGACGAAGTGACGGTCAAGCGCTTGAAAAAGCACGGCAACGTGGTTGAACTGCTGCCGGAGAACAACGAATTCCAACCGATCGTGGTCGATCTGCGTCAGCAGAATTTCACTATCGAAGGGCTGGCGGTCGGCGTGATCCGCAACGGCGACTGGATTTAATCGCCGCGCCATCACCGCCGCTCCCTGTATCAATCGCCCCTGTTTTGGGGCGTTTTTGTTTCTGACTTCGCCCTTTGTCACTCAGTCACAGGAACATCCCATCATGCGCCTGATTTCCGCTTTCACCAGCGACACCGATAAAGCCCTGTGGCGCCTCGCCCTGCCGATGATCTTCTCCAATATTACCGTGCCGCTGCTCGGGCTGGTGGACACCGCGGTGATCGGCCACCTCGACAGCCCCATTTATCTGGGGGGCGTGGCGATCGGTGCGGTGGCGACCAGCTTCCTGTTCATGCTGCTGCTGTTCCTGCGCATGAGCACTACCGGCCTGGCGGCGCAAGCGCTGGGGGCGCAGAACCCCCAGGCGCTGGCGCGCGCCTTTATGCAACCGCTGCTGCTGGCGCTGTTGGCCGGGGTGGCGATCGTCCTGCTGCGCTATCCGCTGATCGAACTGGCGCTGCGGATCGTCGGCGGCGATGCCGACGTGCTGGAACAGGCGCGGCGTTTTCTTGAGATCCGCTGGTTAAGCGCCCCGGCGGCGCTGGCCAACCTGGTGCTGCTGGGCTGGCTGCTTGGCGTACAGTACGTGCGGGCGCCGGTGATCCTGCTGATCGTCGGCAACCTGCTGAACATCGTGCTGGATATCTGGCTGGTGATGGGCCTGGGCTGGAACGTGCGGGGGGCGGCGGCGGCAACCGCCATCGCCGAATACGCTACGCTGCTGCTCGGCCTGTGGTTGGCGTGGCGGGTGATGCGCCTGCGCGGTATTACCCTGCAGATGCTGCGCCAGGCCTGGCGTGGCGATCTGCGTCGCCTGCTGGCGCTCAACCGCGACATCATGCTGCGCTCATTGTTGCTGCAACTGTGCTTTGCGTCGTTGACCATTTTCGGCGCTCGCCTGGGAAGCGAGGTGGTGGCGGTCAATGCGGTATTGATGAATCTGCTGACGTTCACCGCCTATGCGCTCGACGGTTTCGCTTATGCGGTGGAGGCACATTCCGGCCACGCCTACGGCGCCCGGGACGACAGCCAACTGCGCAAGGTGTGGCACGCGGCCTGCAGGCAGGCAGGGCTGGTCGCGTTGGCCTTCGGCCTGGCGTATGCTGTTACCGGCCAGCAGATCGTGGCAGCCTTGACCTCTTTGCCGGAACTGCGTGCGTTGGCCGCCCATTATTTACCCTGGCAGGTCATTCTGCCGCTGGTTGGGGTGTGGTGCTATTTGCTGGACGGCATGTTTATCGGCGCCACGCGCGGCGCCGAGATGCGCAACAGCATGGCGGTGGCCGCGGCGGGATATGGTATTACGCTGTTCAGCATGCCGCTGCTTGGCAACCACGGGCTTTGGCTGGCGCTGGCGGTGTTTCTGGCGCTGCGCGGCCTGGCATTGGGCTGGATTTGGCACCGTCACCAGGTGCGCGGCAGCTGGTTTACTGCCCATTAAACCGGACGTCTTGTTGGGTTAATGGTTAGTTTTTCTTATGATTTTGATCATGTTTGCTTACATGTTTTCAGCCTTGGTCTGTTCGCGTTAGTTCGTTGTTTGTTAGCGTTTTTTGTTTTTATCTTGTTTGTTAATGGTTTTTTATCCTGTGTTTTGGCTTTTTTATTTCCATGTTTAACTAGAATGAATCATGTGGCTGGTAAATGAAGGGGAGCGGTGCTTCTTAAGGTGAAGGAAGCATCAGCCAGAAAAACTTCTGGTTAACCCCGGCTGGCAACAGGGATCACTGATTCACCACAGGTTAACGGAGAGACTATGAATAAAGATCAAGCCGACGGTAACTGGAAGCAGCTGAAAGGCAAAGTGAAAGAGAAATGGGGCAAGCTGACCGATGACGATCTGACGGTCATCGAAGGGAAACGCGAACAGCTGGTCGGCAAAATCCAGGAGCGCTACGGTTACCAGAAAGAGGCGGCCGAAAAAGAGGTGAAGGCCTGGGAAGATCACACCAAACACCGCTGGTAACACGCAGGGCCGCCACTGACGGCGGCCGGCAACAGCGCAGGCCGGCGTCGCTCCATCCTCTGGCGCCCCGGCCGCAGGTACAGGGAAGTACCTGACTTCGTCTTACTTCTTCTTGATGGCGATGCTGTGATCGTGTTCGGCGCAGTCATGCTTGCTGTCACAAGCTTCAACTTCAACGCAACCGGCGCACAGGCCGTGCGCTTCCACCACGCTGTGCCGCAGCGCAAATCCGGCTTCTTGCGCCAGTTTCTGCAGCGTCTCCTCCACGCCTTCGGTGGTGCGTTCGGTTACCTGGCCGCAGCGATCGCAGATAAACAGCGCGGACGTATGCATCGGCTGTTCGAAATGGTGGCACAGCACGTAGCTGTTGGCGGACTCCACCCTATGGATAAACCCTTGCTCCAGCAGAAAATCCAGCGCGCGGTAGACCGTCGGCGGCTTGGCCTGCGGTTCGGCGACGCGCAGCAGATCGAGCAGGTCATAAGCGCTGATTGCACCGGGTTGCTGAGTCATCAGACGCAGCACTTCCAGCCGTTGCGGCGTCAATCGCACATTGCGTTGCTGGCAGAGGCGTTCCGCCTGCGCCAGCAGCTTTTCCTGGGTGGTTGAGTTCATCGCAAATATCCCGGTACGTAAAAAAGCCGATTTTACCATGATTACGGCGAATCGCCGAGAGTTGCCCCCTTTTCCCCTGAGGATAGCGCAGAGAAAGGCGCGCTGAGTGCGCTAAAAGAGAGATGCATCACAACTTTTCCCCTCCGCCGGGCGGTAGATCAACGTTGCCGGTTTTAGCGCTGGAGAGCAGCGGGCGAGAGCGGTATAACGCCTTTCACCCGCGTGATGAGCAGGAGCCCTGTGTGATGACGGAAAGAGACAAGCTGTTAAGCGGCCTGGAATACAACAGCCGCGATGAAGAACTGATCGCCCTGTACCATCGGGCGAGGGCGTTGACCAAAAGCCTGGGGGCGCTGGACTCGCATCAGGCGGACGAGAAAAATCGCCTGCTCGGTGAGCTGTTCGGCAACTGGGGTGAGGCGAGCTGGATCGAAACGCCATTCTGGTGCGACTACGGGCAGCATGTCCGCATCGGTAAAAACTGTTTTATCAACGTCAATGCGGTGTTCCTCGACTGCAACACCATCACCATCGGCGACAATACGCTGATCGGCCCCAACGTACAAATCTACACGCCGAGTCATCCGCTGAAGGCCGGTGAACGCTTTACCGGTGACCCGGCTTTTCCTTTCCGCACCTCGGCGCAGCCGGTGTCTATCGGCAGCAACGTGTGGATCGGCGGCAACGTGGTGATCCTGCCGGGAGTGACCATCGGCGACGGCACGACTATCGGTGCGGGCAGCATCGTCACCGGCGACATTCCGGCCAATGTGCTGGCGCTGGGGCAGCCGTGCCGGGTTATCCGCGCGTTGGAATAGGCCGCTTAACACGAATCGGCGGCCAGCGGTTTATCGGCGAGTGCGGGGCAAGGGCGGAGGAGGGGGCTTCTTACGGTGCGAATCGTCGTTTGGCAACTGGCGGTCATCGGCCAAGGCCAGGCGTGCGGCCGCAAGGCGGCTCATGACGGTGCCGATTGGCACCGCCAGCACTTTCGCCGCTTCCCGGTAGGACAGCCCTTCGACATACACCAGAAACAGCGCGTTGCGCTGGGCCGCCGGCAACCGGCTTACGCGCCGCATCACTTCATTGAGCCAGACCGGCTGTTCACCGTTGTCCGCATCGCCAAGCTCTTCCGCCGCCATGCAGCCTTGCCCCTGACGACGATGCTGGGCGCGAACTTCATTGAGCCAAATAGAGTGCAAGATGGCAAACAACCAGCGATCCAGGTGTGAACCGGGGGTGAATTGCGCGGCGCGCTCCAGCGCACGCACGCAGGTTGCCTGCACCAGGTCGTCGGCGACATCCCGCCGGTGCGAAAGCACCAGCGCATAGCGCCACAGGCGGGAGAGATAGTGGCCGAGTTCATCGCGTATCGCATCGCCGCTGATAGTCACCTCCGCAGGCGCGTCGGATCAAGATTCCGGTTGGCGGTCGATGGCTGCCGCCAAATCTCGGTACTCCTCGCACCCGGTGCCGCACAGCGACTGGATCACCAGCAGCTGTTGGCGCGCCAGGTCGGGCCGCCCTTTCAGCATATAGGCTTCTCCCAGGTACTCGCGCACTTTGGGGTATTTCGGATCGAGGGCCACTGATTTTAAATAATAGCCGATACCCTCATCGGTGCGGCCCAGTTTGCGCGTGGCGTAGCCGCGATAATTCAGTGCGACGGCGGTGTTGGGATTTTGCAGCGTGTTGAGCATATCGATCGCTTCCTGATAACGGCCGCTTTTCGCCAGTGCATAGGCATAGTTAGTGCGGTTGGCGTCGTCGACTTTGCTGCCTTTATCCACCGTGCAGGTCTGGGTTTTACTGTCGTAAACCTGGCCTTTCGGACAGGTCGGCGGGGTTTGGCCGCTGCCGTCGCCGCCCATCGCCAGCGCCGCGCCGGAAAACAGCAGGCAGCCGGCAATGGCCGATGCCAGCAGGCGTTTAATGAAGCTGTTCATGGTTGTGTCCTCAAGGCAGAGGCGCCGTGCGCGCCCGTAATGAGATAACACCTGAACGAGTGAATTTATTCGCCTTACTCCCGCTTATTTACGCCACCGGCAAGGCGGTTTTCCCAACGGCGTCGATTGTCGTTATAATAGCCGTTTGCGGCCGCGCGCCGTTCGTTGAACCCAGACAGACTCAGGTAGCCAGTAACTCAGCATGACGAAAGACAACCACGCCCCAACCTACGCCGCCAATCGCTTCTCCATCGCGCCAATGCTCGACTGGACCGATCGTCATTGCCGTTACTTCCACCGCCTGCTGACCAAGGAAACGCTGTTGTACACCGAAATGGTGACCACCGGCGCGATCATCCACGGCAAGGGCGACTATCTGGCCTACAGCGAAGAAGAGCATCCGGTGGCGCTGCAGCTGGGCGGCAGCGATCCGGCCGCGCTGGCGCACTGCGCCAAACTGGCGGAGCAGCGCGGTTATGACGAGATTAACCTCAACGTCGGCTGTCCGTCCGATCGGGTGCAAAACGGTATGTTCGGCGCCTGCCTGATGGGGCAGGCGACGCTGGTCGCCGACTGCATCAAGGCGATGCGCGACGTCGTATCGATTCCGGTGACGGTGAAGACCCGCATCGGCATCGACGATCAGGACAGCTACGCTTTCCTGTGCGACTTTATCCAGACCGTCGCCGGGCGCGGCGAGTGCGACATGTTCACCATCCACGCTCGCAAAGCCTGGCTCTCCGGCCTCAGCCCGAAAGAGAACCGCGAAGTGCCGCCGCTGGACTACCCGCGCGTTTATCAGCTGAAGCGGGATTTCCCGGCGCTGACCATCGCCATCAACGGCGGGGTGAAAACGCTGGAAGAGGCGCAACAGCACTTGCAGCATCTGGACGGCGTGATGATGGGGCGCGAGGCTTACCAGAATCCGGGCATCCTGGCGCGGGTCGACAGCGAACTGTTCGGCGCGCAGACCGCGGTGCCGGACAGCGTGGCGATCGTCGAAGCGCTGTATCCGTATATTGAGCGCGAGCTGTCCAACGGCACCTATCTCGGCCACATTACTCGCCATATCCTCGGTCTGTTCCAGGGCGTGCCGGGCGCGCGCCAGTGGCGTCGCCATCTGAGCGAGAACGCTCACAAGCCGGGCGCCGATGCGCGGGTGGTGGAGCAGGCGCTGGCGTTAGTGCGTCAGCCGCGTGTCGAAATGGCGTAGCCGAAAAAATTTGACCAACAGTTAGTCTTTTTCACCAGGCATTCGGCGCACTGCCGGATGCCTTCCCCATTTTTTCAATAGGTTAGCCATTCCGCCATTCTGGCACGCTTCTTGTAATTCACTCTGCAGATACGTTGCATTGCAAAGGAGCAATCATGTTGGAAATCTTCTTTCTCATTGGCTTTGTGGTGATGCTGATGGTGACCGGCATCTCGCTGCTGGGGATCTTCGCTGCGCTGTTGGCGGCGGCGGCGTTCATGTTGTTGGGCGGGCTGTTCGCGGTGGTCATCAAGCTGCTGCCGTGGCTGATTTTGGCAGTGGTTGGGGTATGGATTTACCGTTCGATGCAGAAACCCCAGGTCAGGCGTTACTGATTTTTTGCCGAATAATCAGTCAGTCGCGATGAAACTTGCATAACTGCCCACCACGCTAATGCGGCAGCGATCACAGCTTGGCAGTTTTCCCCGGCGATGTGGCACATAAAGCGTGTTTTTTGCCGGACGGGGCTGTTAGGATGTTGGTCGATGCAGTGATGCGACCCATTTCATCACCGTGAGAGACACCTAAAATTCGTGTTGCTAAAGCAACCCCTGTCTCTGGCGGACTCTGCTCTACCCCTACAAAACGCAGTAACAGAAAGGGCTCCGCAAGGAGCCCTTTTCTTTGGCTGCTATCAGGGGATCAGCAGGCTGGAACCGCTGGTGCTGCGGCTTTCCAGCACCTGGTGCGCACGCTGGGCGTCGGCCAGCGCGAATTTCTGCTCGTCTCTCACCTCCACCCGAATGGCGCCGCTGCCGATCAGCGAGAACAGCTCATTGCTGGCGTACTGCAGCTCGGCGCGGTTGGTGATGTAACCGTTGAGGGAAGGGCGGGTGACGTACAGCGAGCCCTTCTGATTCAGCAGCGCCAGATCGACTCCCGTCACCGGGCCGGAGGCGTTGCCGAAGCTGACCATCAGGCCGCGCCGCTTCAGGCTGTTGAGCGAGGCCTGCCAGGTGCTTTGCCCCACCGAATCGTACACCACGCCAACCTTCTCGCCGTGCGTCAGCTCGGCCACCCGCTGGGCGATATCCTCTTTGTGGTAGTTGATGGTGGCCCAGGCGCCGGCCTGTTTCGCCAGCGCGGCCTTCTCGTCGGAGCCGACGCTGCCGATCAGGCGCGCGCCCAGCGCTTTGGCCCATTGGCAGGCGATCAGCCCAACCCCGCCGGCGGCGGCATGGAACAGGAACACTTCACCCGGTTGCACGTCGTGGGTCTGGCGCAGCAGGTAATGCACCGTCAGCCCTTTGAGGAAAGAAGCGGCACCCTGCTCAAAGCTGAGGTTGTGCGGCAGCAGCGCCACTTTTTCTTCCGGCACATTGTGGACTTCGCTGTAGGCGCCGAGCGACGACTGCGCATACACCACCCGGTCGCCCGGTTTGATCGCGCTGACCCCGGCGCCAACCTTGACCACCACGCCGGCCGCCTCGGTGCCGAGGCCGCTCGGCAGGCTGGGCGGCGCGTACAGCCCGCTGCGCACATAGGTGTCGATGTAGTTGATGCCGATCGCTTTGTTCTCGATCTGCACTTCGCCGGCGGCGGGATCGAGCGGTGTAAAATCAACGTATTGCAAGACTTCCGGCCCGCCGGTGGCGGAAAACTGAATGCGCTTGGCCATATCGTTACCTCGTTTGAGTGTCTGATTTCACCCTATTCTTTTTAGTATCGGAGATCCAGTTCACCCGTGCGGGATTCAATACCTTTTTTGCATCGGTTATGACGCAAAAATCACGTATACTCTCGCGTCAAGATCCTTCATTCGCAACCGGATAAAGACTACGTTTCATGGCAGGAAAAAAACCAACCAACAAAACAAACGCGGACGAAACCAGAGAGCGTTCCAGAGATCGTCAGATGGAAGGGCTGAAGATGCCGCCGCACTCGCTGGAGGCCGAGCAGTCGGTGTTGGGCGGTTTGATGCTGGATAACGAGCGTTGGGACAACGTGGCGGAGCGCGTGGTCGCCAACGACTTCTTCAGCCGTCCGCACCGCCTGATCTTTACCGAGATGCAGCGTCTGCTGGAGATGAGCAAGCCTATCGACCTCATCACCCTGTCCGAATCGCTGGAGCAGAAGGGCGAGCTGGACTCGGTCGGCGGCTTCGCCTACCTGGCCGAGCTGTCGAAAAACACCCCGAGCGCCGCCAACATCGGCGCCTACGCCGACATCGTGCGCGAGCGCGCGGTGGTGCGCGAGATGATCTCGGTGGCTAACGAGATCGCCGACGCCGGCTACGATCCGCAGGGGCGCAGCAGCGAAGACCTGCTCGATCTGGCGGAATCCCGCGTCTTCCAAATCGCCGAGAACCGCGCCAGCAAAGACGAGGGCCCGAAGGGCATCGAGCGCATCCTGGAAGATACCGTCTCGCGCATCGAACAGCTGTATCAGCAGCCGCACGATGGCGTGACCGGGGTCGATACCGGCTATCAGGACCTCAACAAGAAAACCGCGGGCATGCAAAAGTCCGATCTGATCATCGTCGCCGCCCGTCCTTCGATGGGGAAAACCACCTTCGCCATGAACCTGTGCGAAAACGCCGCGATGACCCAGGAAAAACCGGTGCTGATCTTCAGCCTGGAGATGCCCGGCGAGCAGATCATGATGCGTATGCTGGCGTCGCTGTCGCGCGTGGATCAGACGCGCATCCGTACCGGCCAGCTCGACGACGAGGACTGGGCGCGCATTTCCAGCACCATGGGCATCCTGCTGGAGAAGCGCAACATGTACATCGACGACTCCTCCGGCCTGACGCCGACCGAAGTGCGCTCGCGCGCGCGGCGTATTTTCCGCGAGCACGACGGGCTTAGCCTGATCATGATCGACTACCTGCAGCTGATGCGCGTGCCGGCCCTGTCCGACAACCGTACGCTGGAGATCGCCGAGATTTCGCGCTCGCTGAAGGCGCTGGCGAAAGAGCTGCAGGTGCCGGTGGTGGCGCTGTCGCAGCTGAACCGCAGCCTGGAGCAGCGCGCCGACAAACGCCCGGTCAACTCCGACCTGCGTGAATCCGGCTCCATCGAGCAGGATGCCGACCTGATTATGTTCATCTATCGTGATGAGGTGTATCACGAGAACAGCGATCTGAAAGGGATCGCGGAAATTATTATCGGTAAGCAGCGTAACGGCCCGATCGGCACCGTGCGCCTTACCTTTAACGGCCAGTGGTCGCGTTTCGACAACTACGCGGGGCCACAATACGATGACGAATAATCAGCTAAGGAACTGAAATGAAAGCGGCAACCGCTGTAATCGACCGCCGCGCTCTGCGACATAATCTGCAACAGGTGCGCCGCCAGGCGCCGCAAAGCCGCCTGATTGCCGTTGTGAAAGCAAACGCTTATGGACATGGCCTGCTGGAAACAGCACACACCCTGCAAGACGCCGACTGCTACGGCGTGGCGCGCATCGGCGAGGCGCTGATGCTGCGCTCCGGCGGCATCGTCAAACCGATCCTGCTGCTGGAAGGCTTCTTCTGTGCCGAAGACCTGCCGGTGCTGGTGGCGAACAACATCGAAACCGCAGTGCACTGCATCGAACAGCTCGAAGCGCTGGAGCAGGCCGAACTGGCGCGCCCGGTGCCGGTGTGGATGAAGCTCGATACCGGCATGCATCGGCTGGGGGTGCGCCCCGAGCAGGCGGAGGCGTTTTATCAGCGCCTGTGCGCCTGCCGCAACGTGGCGCAGCCGGTCAATATCATGAGCCACTTCAGCCGCGCCGATGAGCCGGAGTCCGACGCCACCCTGAAACAGATCGCCTGCTTTGAGCAGTTCGCGCTAGGCAAACCGGGCCAGCGCTCGGTCGCCGCCTCCGGCGGCACGCTGCTGTGGCCGGATGCTCACAACGAGTGGGTGCGTCCCGGCATCATTCTGTACGGCGTCTCGCCGCTGGATAACGGCAGCGGCGCCGGGCATGGCCTGCTGCCGGCGATGACGCTGAAATCCAGCCTGATCGCGGTGCGCGAGCACCAGGCCGGCGAAGCCGTCGGCTATGGCGGCACCTGGGTAAGTCCGCGCGATACTCGCCTTGGCGTGGTGGCGATGGGATACGGCGATGGCTACCCGCGCAGCGCGCCGACCGGCACGCCGATCCTGATTAACGGCCGCGAAGTGCCGATCGTCGGCCGGGTGTCGATGGACATGATTTCGGTCGATCTCGGGCCGGACGCCGCCGATAAGGTGGGGGATGAAGCGGTGTTGTGGGGGCCGGCGTTGCCGGTCGAGCGTATCGCCGCCTGTACCGGCATCAGCGCTTATGAACTGATCACCAAGCTCACGCAGCGCGTGGCGATGGAATACATCGGCGACTGATGCGCCGCAGGGGCCGACGCGCGTCGGCCCCGTTCTTCAACGTGTTACTTCTTTACCGCCAACCACTTGTCGATAATTTTCTGATACTCGCCGGTCGCCTTGGCCAGGTGCAGCCACTGATCCACATACAGTTTCCAGCTCAGATCGTCGCGCGGCAGCATGTAAGCCTTCTCGCCGTACTGCATCGGTTTGGTCGGATTCACCGCGCACAGCTTCGGATAGCGCTTTTGTTGGTACAACGCCTCGGAGGCGTCGGTGATCATCACGTCCGCCTTGCGATCCACCAGCTGCTGGAAAATGCTCATGTTGTCGTGCGTCAGCGTCAGTTTGGCCTTCGGCAAATAGGCGTGCACGAAGGCTTCATTGGTGCCGCCCGCCGGTTCCAGCAGGCGCACCGACGGTTTGTTGATCTGTTCTATCGTGCGGTATTTCTTCACGTCGGTGCAGCGCACCAGCGGGATTTTGTCATCGGTATCCAGCTTGTCGGCGAAGAACACCTGCTTTTGCCGCTCCAGCGTGACGGAGATGCCGCCCATGGCGATGTCGCACTTGCCGGAGGCGAAGTCCGGCGTCAGGGTTTTCCAGCTGGTTTTCACCCACTTCACCTTGGCGCCCAGGCTCTTCGCCAGCGATTCCGCCATGTCGATGTCGATGCCTTCATAGCCGCCGCCTTCCTTGAGGAAGGTGTAGGGCTTGTAGTCGCCGGTGGTGCAGACCTCCAGGGTCTTTTGCTGCAGCACTTTGTCCAGGTGGGATTGCGCGCCGGCGCTGCCGGCGGCGAGCAGCAGCGCGAGGGGGAGTAGCTTTTTCATCTGGCGTCCTTTTTATACATTCGTGGTTTTATGCGTTACTTCGCCGTTAATTGTCGTTTGCCTGCATGAGTTAGCCGTTTTTTATGCCGCTTACCGGCGAAAACGCCGGGCGTTGCTGCTGTACGCGATTTAAGCGCCAGGGTGTGACGTCGGCAACGGTAAAAAAACTGGTAGGCTGTAACGTCAACATTTATTAACACAGTTTACAGGTGGCTATGTACAACATTGACGATTTTGATATGAAAATCCTGACGCTGTTACAGGCCAACGGCCGTTTGACCAATCAGGAGCTGAGCGAGCTGGTGGGGCTCTCCGCCTCCCAATGTTCGCGGCGGCGCATCAGCCTGGAGCAGGCGCAGCTGATCCGCGGTTACCACGCGCGGCTGGCGCCGGAGGCGGTCGGCCTGGGGCTGGTGGGGCTGATCGAAGTCAGCCTGATCACGCACGCGCAGGAGCAGATCGACAGCTTTCATCAGATGCTGGAGGAAGTGGACGCGATCCTGGACGCTTACAAGACCACCGGCGACGCCGATTACCTGCTCAAAGTGGCGGTGGCGGACCTGCCGGCGCTGAGCGAATTCATCAGCCAGACGCTGTCGCCGCACAAAAGCGTGGCGCATATCAAAACGGCGGTGGTGCTCAATCGCATCAAGGAAAACGGTTTATTGCCGGTGGCGAGATAAAGCTAAAACCGAATGCGCTTTTCCGTCTATATTAGGAACGTAACGCTGTGCCCAAAACCACAATAAACCAGGAGAAAAACCCCGTGTTCCAGAACGTTGACGCCTATGCCGGCGATCCCATTCTGTCGCTGATGGAAAAATTCAAACAAGACCCGCGCGCGCACAAGGTGAACCTGAGCATCGGCCTGTACTACGATGCGCAGGGCATCATTCCGCAGATGCGGGCGGTCGCCGCGGCGCAAGCGCAGTTGAACAGCGTCGAGCATGGCGCCTCGGTATACCTGCCGATGGAAGGGCTGCAGTCTTACCGTTCCGCCATCCAGCAGCTGCTGTTCGGCGCGCAGCACCCGATGCTGCAGCAGGGGCGCATCGCCACCATTCAGACCGTCGGCGGTTCCGGCGCGTTGAAAGTGGGCGCCGACTTCCTGAAAAGCTATTTCCCGGATTCGCAGGTGTGGGTCAGCGATCCGACCTGGGAAAACCACGTCGCCATCTTCAGCGGCGCCGGTTTCAAGGTGAATACCTACCCGTATTTCGACAGCGAAAGCCTGGGCGTGAAGTTCGACGCCATGCTGGCCGAGCTGAAACAGCTGCCGAAGCACAGCATTGCGCTGCTGCACCCGTGCTGCCACAACCCGACCGGTTCCGACCTGACCCCCGCCCAGTGGGATGAGGTGGTCAAGGTGATCGCCGAACGTGAAATCATTCCGTTCCTCGACATCGCCTATCAGGGCTTCGGCGGCGGCATGGAGCAGGACGCCTACGCCATTCGCGCCATCGCGGCGGCCGGTTTGCCGTGCCTGGTGAGCAATTCGTTCTCGAAGATCTTCTCGCTGTACGGCGAGCGCGTCGGCGGCCTGTCGGTGGTGTGCGAAAGCGAAGAGGCGGCCGGGCGCGTGCTGGGCCAGCTGAAGGCCACCGTGCGCCGCAACTACTCGAGCCCGCCGAACTTCGGCGCGCAGCTGGTGGCCAAGGTGCTGAACGACGCCCAGCTCAAAACCCAGTGGCTGGACGAGGTGGAGAGCATGCGCACCCGCATTCTCGAGATGCGTCACGCGCTGGTGGACACCCTGAAGAGCGCGCTGCCGCAGCGCAACTTTGATTACCTGTTGGCGCAGCGCGGCATGTTCAGCTACACCGGCTTCAGCGCGGCGCAGGTCGATCGTTTGCGTGAAGAGTTCGGTGTCTACCTGATCCACAGCGGCCGCATGTGCGTGGCCGGCCTGAACCACAACAACGTGCGTCAGGTGGCCGAGGCGTTTGCCGCGGTGCAGTAACGCCTGTTAGTCTGAACGGACGTTCATCGGGAGCGATAGCGATATCGCTCCTTTTTTATTGCCGGCGCGCCGCCGAAGTTGCCGCAAACCGGAGAGAGAATATACTGATTGAGGGGCGCTCACTCATGTGGCATCAGCAAACGCTAATCCTCAGCGCAAAAGCGCGTGGCTTTCATCTGGTTACCGACGAGATAGTCAACCAGTTAACCCACTTACACCGCCTGCAAACCGGCCTGCTGCATCTGTTGCTGCAGCACACCTCGGCCTCGCTGACGCTCAACGAGAACTGCGATCCCACGGTGCGAGCCGATATGGAGCAGCATTTCCTGCGTCAGGTGCCGGAAAACGCACCCTATCAGCATGACTACGAAGGGCCGGACGACATGCCGGCGCACATCAAATCCTCGCTGCTGGGCGCTTCCTTGACGCTGCCCGTCAGGCACGGGCGGCTGATGTTGGGCACATGGCAGGGCATCTGGCTGGGGGAGCACCGCATCCACGGCGGATCACGCCGTATTGTGGCCACGTTACAGGGGGAATAACCCAATGAATAACAGCGCATTGCTGGAGTACTGCATGGCGAAGCCGGGCGCGGAGCAGAGCGACCAGAACCAGTGGCAGGCCAGCCAGATCAAGGTGGGTGACGTGATGTTCGCCATGGTGTGCGAGGTCGAAGGGCGGCCGGCGCTGGCGGTCAAGTCCAGCCCGGAGCTGGCGGAAAGCCTGCGTGAACACCATCCGGAGATCGTCGCCTGTAACGGCCTGAACAAGGCGCACTGGAATACGGTGTTTCTCGACGGCAACCTGCCGAACTCGCAGTTTTACACGCTGATCGACAGCTCCTATCAGCTGGTGGTGGACGGCCTGCCCGAACACGTGCGCCAGGAACTGCGCGCCTGATTGCCGGGCGGCGGCGCCCGTTTTTCTTCTGTTTTTTTCATGTTAAAGCGTGATCGCGGCCTGGATTTGGGAACGTTCCCTTTTTATTGCGGCACTAAAACAGCTACGCTTGGGCATTCAAGACACGCGGATGAAGGAGGCCGACATGGCCATGAGCGAAGAAAAGCGCAAGATGATCGCCGGGGAACTGTACGACGCCGGCGATGAACTGCTGCGCAGCGAACGCCGGCGCGCACGCCAGCTAACGCATCGCTATAACCACTCTTCGCCGGAAGAGGGCGAGCTGCGCAAACAATGGCTGGGTGAGTTGCTGGGCCGCTATCAGGGCGGCACCATCGAGCCGACCTTCCGCTGCGATTACGGCTATAACATCTATCTCGGCAAGAACTTCTACGCCAACTTCGATTGCGTGATCCTCGACGTATGCGAGGTGCATATCGGTGACAACTGCCTGCTGGCGCCGGGCGTGCATATCTATACCGCCACCCATCCGCTGGACGCCGAGACTCGCGTCGGCGGGGCGGAGTTCGGTAAGGCTGTCAGGATTGGCGACAACGTGTGGATCGGCGGGCGTGCGGTGATCAATCCGGGAGTGACCATCGGCGATAATGCGGTCGTGGCCTCCGGCGCGGTGGTGACCAAAGACGTGCCGGCCAATTGCGTGGTGGGCGGCAACCCGGCCAGGATCATCAAGCAGCTATAAAAAAACGGGCGCCGCCGGGCGCCCGCCGTCATCAGGCGCGCAGCGAGTCGATATCCACCACGAAGCGGTACTTCACGTCGCTTTTCAGCATGCGTTCATAGGCCTCATTAATTTGCTGCATCGGGATCAGCTCGATATCCGACGTGATGCCGTGCTGCCCGCAGAAGTCCAGCATCTCTTGCGTTTCCGCGATGCCGCCGATCAGCGAACCGGCGATGCGGCGGCGCTTCATGATCAGGTTGAACACCTGCGGTGACGGATGATCGTGCTCCGGCGCGCCGACCAGCGTCAGGGTGCCGTCGCGGCGCAGCAAGTTGAGGAACGGGTTCAGATCGTGCTGAGCCGCTACCGTGTTGAGGATGAAGTCGAAGCTGTTGACGTGCTGTGCCATCTCATCCGGGTTGCGCGAAATCACCACTTCATGGGCGCCGAGGCGCTTGGCGTCTTCGATTTTCGACGGCGAGGTGGTGAACAGCACCACATGCGCGCCCATCGCCCGCGCCAGTTTGACGCCCATGTGCCCCAGCCCGCCGAGCCCGACGATGCCGACCTTTTTGCCTGGCCCCGCGCCCCACTGGCGCAGCGGCGAATAGGTGGTGATGCCGGCGCACAGCAGCGGCGCGACGCCGGCCGGATCGAGGTTTTCCGGCACGCGCAGCACGAAGTCCTGATCCACCACCAGATTGGTGGAGTAGCCGCCGTAGGTCACGGCGCCGGTGTGGCGATCCTGGCCGTTATAGGTGCCGGTAAAGCCGTTTTCGCAATACTGTTCCAGCCCCTCATCGCAGCTCGGGCAGCTGCGGCAGGAATCCACCATGCAACCGACGCCGACCAGATCGCCGATCCGGTAACGCGAGACATGGTCGCCGACGGCGCTAACGCGGCCGACGATTTCGTGGCCCGGCACCACCGGGTAAATCGTATTGCTCCATTCATTGCGCGCCTGGTGCAGATCCGAGTGGCAGACGCCGCAGAACAACACCTGAATTTGCACATCGTGGTCGCGCAGGGCGCGCTGCTGGTAATCGAAAGGCACCAGCGCAGACTTCGCGTCATGCGCGGCATAGGCATGGGTAATGTTCATGGTCGCTCCAGTTATCAATGTAGGGGGGACAACGTTTGACCGGCAGCGAAGTGCCGGCGAGACGCGGCCTGAATCAGACAGGGCGGCCGCCGAGGGAACATTGATGATAGAAGCGGTGAGCGCGGAGGGAAATGCCTGAAAATGTCGAAATCTTGCCTGTTTCTGTTCGATTGCGGGGAAACGGGGCAGCGTGCGGACCGCCTGAACGACGGCCCGCACGCCGGCGACATTACTGGTTCAACAGCGGCTTCAGGAAGCGTGCAGTGTGCGATTTCTCGCAGTCGGCGACCGTTTCCGGCGTGCCGGCGACCAGGATCTCGCCGCCGCCGCTGCCGCCTTCCGGCCCCAGATCGACGATCCAGTCGGCGGTCTTGATCACGTCCAGGTTATGCTCGATGACCACGATGGTGTTGCCCTGATCGCGCAGCTGATGCAGCACCGCCAACAGCTGTTGGATATCGGCGAAGTGCAGACCGGTGGTCGGTTCGTCGAGGATATACAGCGTTTGGCCGGTGCCGCGCTTCGACAGTTCGCGCGCCAGCTTGACGCGCTGCGCTTCACCGCCGGAGAGCGTGGTGGCCGACTGGCCGAGGCGGATGTAGGACAGGCCGACATCCATCAGGGTCTGCAGCTTGCGCGCCAGCGCCGGCACCGCGTCGAAGAAATCGCGCGCTTCTTCGATGGTCATCTCCAGCACTTCGTGGATGCTCTTGCCCTTGTACTTCACTTCCAGCGTTTCGCGGTTATAACGCTTGCCCTTGCACTGGTCGCACGGCACGTAGATGTCCGGCAGGAAGTGCATCTCGACCTTGATCACCCCGTCGCCCTGGCAGGCTTCACAGCGCCCGCCCTTGACGTTGAAGCTGAAGCGGCCCGGCGTGTAACCGCGGCTGCGCGATTCCGGCACGCCGGCGAACAGCTCGCGCACCGGGGTGAAGATGCCGGTATAGGTTGCCGGGTTGGAGCGCGGCGTGCGGCCGATCGGGCTCTGATCGATGTCGATCACCTTGTCGAAATGTTCCAGGCCGGTCACTTCGCGGAACGGCGCCGGTTCGGCGATGGTGGCGCCGTTGAGCTGGCGCTGGGCTATCGGGAACAGCGTATCGTTGATCAGCGTCGATTTGCCGGAGCCGGACACGCCGGTGATGCAGGTAAACAGACCGACCGGCAGCGTCAGCGTCACATCTTTCAGGTTGTTGCCGCGCGCGCCGCTCAGCTTCAGCACTTTGGTCGGATCGGCCTGCACGCGCTGCGCGGGGATGGCGATCTCGCGCTTGCCGCTGAGGAACTGGCCGGTCAGCGATTCCGGCTGCGCCATGATGTCGTCGACGGTGCCTTCCGCCACCACCTGGCCGCCGTGTACGCCGGCGCCGGGGCCGATGTCGATCACATGGTCGGCGGCGCGGATGGCGTCTTCGTCATGCTCCACCACGATCACCGTGTTGCCGAGGTTGCGCAGGTGGATCAGCGTTTCCAGCAGGCGCTCGTTGTCGCGCTGGTGCAGGCCGATCGACGGCTCATCCAGCACGTACATCACGCCCACCAGGCCGGCGCCGATCTGGCTGGCCAAACGGATTCGCTGCGCTTCGCCGCCGGAGAGCGTCTCCGCCGAGCGAGACAGTGACAGGTAGTTCAGGCCGACGTTCACCAGGAATTTCAGGCGGTCGCCGATCTCTTTCAGCACTTTCTCGGCGATTTTGGCGCGCTGGCCGCTGAGCTTCATGTTCTGGAAGAAGGTCATCGCATGGCCGATGCTCAGATCGGAGATCTGCGGCAGCGTGGTGTCTTCGACAAACACGTTGCGCGCTTCTTCACGCAGGCGAGTGCCGTGGCACGAGGCGCAAGGGCGGTTGCTGATGAACTTCGCCAGCTCTTCGCGCACCGCGCTGGACTCGGTCTCTTTATAGCGGCGCTCCATGTTGTGCAGCACGCCTTCAAACGGATGGCGGCGCACGGTGGTGTCACCGCGATCGTTGATGTATTTGAACTCGATCGACTCTTTGCCGGAGCCGCTCAGCACCGCCTTCTGCACGTTGGCGCTCAGGGTGTTGAATGGCGCTTCGACGTCGAACTCATAGTGCTCCGCCAGCGAGCGCAGCATCTGGAAGTAATAGAAGTTGCGGCGATCCCAGCCGCGGATCGCGCCGCCGGCCAGCGACAGCTCGGGGTTTTGCACCACGCGATCCGGATCGAAGAACTGCTGCACGCCCAGGCCGTCGCAGGTCGGGCAGGCGCCGGCCGGGTTGTTGAAGGAAAACAGGCGCGGTTCCAGCTCGCGCATACTGTAGCCGCAGATCGGGCAGGCGAAGTTGGCGGAGAACAGCAGCTCGTCCGCTTTTTCGTCGTCCATATCCGCCACCACTGCGGTGCCGCCGGACAGCTCCAGCGCGGTTTCGAACGATTCGGCCAGGCGCTGCGCCATGTCGTCGCGCACCTTGAAGCGATCGACCACCACTTCGATGGTGTGTTTCTTCTGCAGCTCCAGCTTCGGCGGATCGGACAGATCGCACACTTCGCCGTCGATGCGCGCGCGGATATAGCCCTGGGCGGCCAGGTTTTCCAGCGTTTTGGTGTGCTCGCCCTTGCGGTCTTTCACCACCGGCGCCAGCAGCATCAGGCGCTTGCCTTCCGGCTGGCTCAGCACGTTGTCGACCATCTGGCTGACGGTCTGCGCCGCCAGCGGCACATGGTGATCCGGGCAGCGCGGCTCGCCGACGCGGGCGAACAGCAGGCGCAGGTAGTCGTGAATCTCGGTAATGGTGCCGACCGTGGAGCGCGGGTTGTGCGAGGTGGATTTCTGCTCGATGGAGATCGCCGGCGACAGGCCTTCGATATGATCGACGTCCGGTTTTTCCATCAGCGACAGGAACTGGCGCGCATAGGCAGAGAGTGATTCGACATAGCGCCGCTGCCCTTCGGCATACAGCGTATCGAAAGCCAGCGAAGACTTGCCGGAACCGGACAGGCCGGTGACGACGATCAGTTTGTCACGCGGGATGATCAGGTTGATGTTTTTCAGATTATGGGTTCGAGCACCACGAACTTCGATATTGTCCATTTACACTTCCCGTCTTGATGATACACCGCGCCTGTCGCGATTTTTGCGGGGGATTTTGTGATGGGTCTCGCAAAAAACCGGCACAGCCTGGTCGAAACGCATAATTATGACACAAAAAAACCTGAATGAATATCCAGTATGCGAATGCAACAAGGTCGATCGAAAAGACAATTCTGGAATGCAATTCGCACTTATCAACACGGGTGTGGTTTCGTACTCAGCGTGGTAAACTGACGCGTTTATACTGTGTAGAAATCAATCATCGGGAGAAGTGCTCATGGCCAGCAGAGGCGTAAACAAAGTAATTCTGGTCGGGAATCTGGGTCAGGATCCAGAAGTCCGTTACATGCCGAACGGCGGCGCAGTGGCCAACATTACCCTGGCGACCTCCGAAAGCTGGCGTGACAAGGCGACCGGCGAACAGAAAGAGAAGACCGAGTGGCACCGCGTCGTGCTGTTCGGCAAACTGGCCGAAGTGGCGGGTGAATACCTGCGTAAAGGCTCTCAGGTCTACATCGAAGGCTCCCTGCAGACCCGTAAATGGCAGGATCAGAGCGGCCAGGATCGCTACACCACCGAGATCGTGGTTAACGTCGGCGGCACCATGCAGATGCTGGGCGGCCGTCAGGGCGGCGGCGCACCGGCCGGTCAATCTGCCGGTGGCCAGGGCGGTTGGGGCCAACCTCAGCAGCCACAGGGCGGCAACCAGTTCAGCGGCGGCCAGCAGCAGTCTCGCCCGGCGCAGAACAGCGCACCGGCGACCAGCAACGAACCACCAATGGATTTCGACGACGATATTCCGTTCTAAGCCTGGCGACAGCGCTAAAAAAACCCCGCTCAGGCGGGGTTTTTTGTGTTCGTTAGCCGCTGATTTTCTGCGGCGGTGTCGCCAATCAGTAAATTGCTACCGGGTTGATATTGACCTGGGTTGAACCGACATACAGCGGTTGCCCCAGTACGAACAGGAATTCCCAGGTTTTCGTGCGGACCAGCGGGCGGCTGTCGATCAGCTCCAGGTTATAGACGCCGCGTTTGGCCAGCAGGTACTGGTTGACCGGGAACTCTTCGTCATTTTTCGGGTTAGGGTAAACTTCGGAGGCCCAGGTATCACCGCCGAAGGCCACGATGCCTTGGTCGGCCAACCATTTCGCCGCTTCCATGCCGATGCCCGGTTCAACTTCCAGGAACTTTTTATTGTCTTTGCCAATCAGCTCCAGCCAGCCGGTGTTGAACAAGACAACGTCGCCTTTGCGTAAACTGATGCCCTGCTTTTTAAGCACCGCTTGAATATCCGCAACGGAAAATTCGGTGCCGCCCGGAACGATCGCTTTATTATAATAAGCCGTCATATCGAGTACGACACCGCGTGTGACCATGGGCGGCACTTTTTCCACGCCCAATTTTTTCACGCCATCTACGGTGACGAAATCCGCCGCCTTATTGCCGTTATAATAAACATTGTCGATGCCGATATGGCCAATGCCATTCAACTGAGTGCCGACGCCGGTCCAGGCATTCACCAATTCATCATTAAAGGTGAATTTATTTGGGCCAAGCGTTTTACCGTCCTGCTGACCAGGCTGAATATTATATAAGCGGAAGCTGCGGTGGCGGAACGCCGGGAAATCTTTATCGACGGGCACCGCCAATGGCAATGTCTTGCCTTGTTTTACCAACTGCACGGACTGTAATACGACCTCTGGCGTGAGCAGGTTGGCCGCACCGATTTCGTCTTTTGCGCCGTAAACGGAAGGATACCAGTCTGACGACTGCGCGGCGGATTCTGCGGCGTGCGCGGGCACTGCGGCCAGCAAGGGCAGCAAGAGGGAGAGGCGATACAATGATTTCATCAGTGACTCATCCTTATAACGGAGTATTGCAGGGCGAATGAAAGTGAGCCTCCGGAAATTGGCGGCGTGAGGCCGCCGAATAATAACCGGTGAGGGAACGGCTCATTTTTTCTGTGTACTGGGTACGCCAGCGTGATTTTTAAAAAGGCGCCCGGCGATGATTTCCTTAATCATGCGGCAATGAATAACGCCGTATGCACGGCGTTATCGCTAAACGCATTATTTTTTCAGTTCTGCACTCATGGTGACGAAATTGCCCATGTAGGCGCTGGTAATTTTGTAGCCGCTTGCGCCGGCTTCTTGCGCTTTTTTAGCGATGAGGGCTTCGGTGGAATCCAGTGTTCTGCCGGTTGCGGTCACGCTTTCTGCCGCGGCGTTAAACGACAGCATGGAAAACAGAGCGAGTGAAATAACGGTGGTCATGGTTTTCATATCTTTATCCTGTGTTCGAAGGTTCGAAAAATAAGGGTGTCCGGTACGACACGATGGAGCGAAGGATAAAGACGTCGGGCTGGTGAATAAATAACAGAATCGTCAATAAACTATTCCATTTTTGCGCATAAACTAATTCTATTATTGTCTTTCAAGGCCGAATATGCCGTGCGAGGTGAGAAGCGGTCGTCGGGGAGCGAATGAAAAAAAAGCCCCTTGCGGGGCTTTGAGCGCTACGCCGAGAAGCCGCCGTCGATGCTCAGACTGGCGCCGGTGATATAACCCGCCTGCGGGCCCGCCAGGTAGGCGACGAAACCGGCGATTTCTTCATCTTTGCCGTAACGGCCGATCGCCATCAGCTGCTTGAGCTGATCGGCGAACTCGCCGGCGTCCGGGTTCATTTCGGTGTCCACCGGGCCGGGCTGCACGTTATTGACGGTGATGCCGCGTGGGCCGAGATCGCGCGCCATGCCCTTGGTCAACCCGACCAGCGCCGATTTGCTCATCGCGTACACCGCCGCGCCGCCGAACGGCACGCGCTCGGCGTTGGTGCTGCCGATGTGGATGATACGGCCGCCGTCGTTCATGTGGCGCGCCGCCTCCTGGCTGGCGACGAATACGCTGCGTACGTTGACCGCCAGCATGCGATCCAGGTCGTCCAGCGCCAGTTCCTCGGTGCCGCCCAGCGTAAATACCCCGGCGTTGTTCACCAGAATATCCAGGTTGCCGAAGTGACTCACCGCCTGGCGAACCTCCTGCTGCAGCGCCGCAGCATCGGCGCTGTCGGCCTTGATGGCGAGGGCTTTGCCGCCGGCGGCGGTAACGGCGCTCGCCACCGCTTCGGCGCGATCGGCCGAGGCGGCGTAGGTAAAGGCGACGGCGGCTCCCTCGCTCGCCAAGCGTTTAACGATGGCGGCGCCGATGCCGCGGGAACCGCCCTGAACGAATGCGACTTTGCCTTGCAGTGGGAGTGCTGTGGTCATGTTATTTCTCCAGAGTGGATGAGGGTAAAGTGTCGGCATTCAGTATCGGAGATCGCTTGCACGGCCACTAGCCACAAAGAGCTATAATCAGTTAAAACCATTAGTTTAAAATCCATAAGGAAAAAGCATGCTGGGACATCTGGAGTGCTTCGTCAGCAGCGCGGAAAACGGCAGTTTCTCCGCCGCCGGCCGCAAGCTGGGCCTCAGCCCGGCGGCGGTAAGCAAGAATGTCACCCGGCTGGAGGCGGTGGTCGGCGTGCGGCTGTTTCAACGCAATACCCGCAAGTTGATCCTCACCGAAGCAGGCGAGCGTTTTCTCGGTGAGGTGAGCGGCGGGTTGCAATCGATCCAGTGTGCATTGAAGGGGTTGAGCAGCGGCGGCGGCGCGGCGGCCGGCGGCTTGAAGGTCAGCATGGGCACCGCCTTCGGCCTGCACTTCGTGTTGCCGATGCTGCCGATGTTTTTGACGCAGTACCCGGCGATTGTACCGGACTGGCATTTCGACAATCGCCAGGTGGATCTGATCGGTGAGAACTTTGACGCTGCGCTGGGCGGCGGCATCGAGTTGGCGCAGGGGATGATTGCTCGCGAGCTGGCGCCCGCGCATGGCGTATTGGTCGCTTCGGCAGAATACTTGCGGCAGCGGCCGCCGTTGACGGAGCCGGAGCAACTGGCGCAACACGCCGGGATTTTCATCCGTTCGCCGCAGACCGGGCGCATTCGCCACCAGCCGCTGCGAAATGCCCAGAATGAGCAGCGTGCGCCGGGGATGACGGTCAGCATGACGGTCAATGAACCGGAAGCGGCGGCGCGGGCGGCGGAAATGGGATTGGGCATCGCGCTGATCGGCATGCCGAATGCGGCGCCTTATCTGGAAAGCGGCCGTCTGATGCGGGTTTTGCCGGGCTGGTATGTCGATCGCGGCAGCGTGTATCTCTATTTTCCCACCACCAAATTCTTACCGACCAAAACCCGGGTGTTCGTCGATTTCATCACCGAACAGTTCCGCCTGCAGAAGTTGGCGGCGCGCTTTGACGCCCGCTAAAACGAGAAAAGCCCCTTGCGGGGCTTCTTTCTTCCGTCGGTTGGCTGTCCGACGATCAGTTGAAGATTTCTGCGGTGCCGTACAGTTTGTTCTGACCACCGGCGGCGACGATGCGGTAGGCGCTGGCGCCCGAAGCGGCGGCTTTGCTGGCCAGTTCGCTTTCCAGCGCGCTCAGGTTAGCGGCGCCGCTCACGGTGACGACGCCGATCTTCTGGGCGTCTGCAGCAGGTTGGCTGGAAGGCAGGTCAGCGGCGAAGGTAGCGAAAGAAGCGGTAGCCAGCAGCGCAGCGGTAGCAAAAATTTTGACGTTTTTCATGATGCGTTCCTCAGAGTGTTTGTTAGGTGAGAGCCCGTTGTCTCTCGATGTGTTAAATACTAGTGCACCAGATGTGAATAAAAAATCGGAGAGTTTTGAGTATCTCTGTCAAATAAATTGATTATTTTTCATCCGCTGGCGCGGGGCAACAATCGCCACTACCCTTTACAGACGATCCTTAACCGGAGAAGCGTCATGACGATGAATGCGTTTATCGGCAGTTGGGCGTTGGTGTCGTCGGCGTTCAAAAACCAGAACGGCGAGCTGAATTACCCGCTGGGCGAGCAGGTGTTGGGGCGCATCCACTATGAGGCCAACGGCACGATGGCGGCGCAGCTATACAGCGCCGTACGGCCGCGTTTCGTCGCCGACGATTTGGCGCAGGGATCCGAGCGGGAGATCCATGCCGCCTTCATCAATATGATTTGCTACTTCGGCCGTTATCAGGTGGAAGAAAGCGAGCAACGGGTGGTGCATCAGGTTGAAGGCTGCTCGTTCCCCAATTGGATAGGCAGCCGTCAGGTGCGTTTTTACGCCTTTAACGCCGATCGGCTGACGTTGCGCACGGTGCCGCTGCAGCTCGGCAACGGCGTGCAGGTTGGCGAACTGGTGTGGCAGCGGACAGGAGCGTCGTCATGATCATCGTTCATCATCTCAATCACTCGCGGTCGCAGCGCATTCTGTGGTTTCTGGAAGAGCTGGGCGTGCCCTATCAGGTGCAACGCTACGAGCGCGATCCGAACACCATGCTGGCGCCGCCGGCGCTGAAAAAGATCCACCCGTTGGGTAAATCGCCGGTGATCGTCGATGGCGATCTGACGCTGGCGGAATCCGGCGCCATTATCGAATACTTGCAGGAAGCCTACGACGCACAGGGCATGTTTATGCCAACCGACTTCCACGCGCGTCAGCAATACCGCTACTGGCTGCACTACGCCGAAGGATCGCTGATGCCGCTGTTGGTGATGAAGCTGGTGTTCAGCCGTCTCGGCCAGCCGCCGATCCCCTGGCTGCTGCGGCCGATGGCCGGCGCGATCGGCAAAGGCGTGCAGCGGGAATACCTCGACAAGCAGATCGCGCCGCACTGCGAATTCCTCGAACAGCACCTGAATAAGGGCAGTTGGTTCGTTGGCAACGACTTCAGCGCGGCGGATATTCAGATGAGCTTCCCGCTGGAGGCGATGGCGGCGCGCGGCGCGTTGGATGATTGCCCGAAACTGCGCGGCTTCCTGCAGCGCATTCACGCCCGGCCCGCCTACCAGCGGGCATTGGAGCAGGGCGGCCCTTACGACCTGCTGAGTTAAGCGGATGGGCTATACTCGATGGGGTCATTCTTCATCGGAGGTAGCCCATGGCTACGCAAATCTTCGTTAACCTGCCCGTACGCGATCTGCCCGCCTCAATGGCGTTTTTCACCCAGCTCGGCTTCAGCTTCAACCCGCAATTTACCGACGATACCGCCGCCTGCATGGTGGTCAGCGACACGATTTACGTGATGCTGCTGACCCACGACAAATTCAGGATGTTTACCCCGAACCCGATCGGCGACGCCAAACAGGCCACCGAAGTGTTGGTGTGCCTGTCGCAACCCAGCCGGGCGGCGGTGGACGAACTGGTGCGCAAGGCGATCGCCGGCGGCGGCAATACCTATCATCCGCCGCGGGACTATGGCGTGATGTACGGCCACGGATTTCAGGACCTGGACGGCCATATCTGGGAATTGATGTATATGGATCCCGCGGCGGTGCAGGCGCAATAAGCTCGCCGTGAAGCAGGTCGGCAGGGGCGCCGGATCGCCCCGTCTTTTCGCGCAGAAGCCATTCCCGCCGTTTTCTGCATAAATTGCCGCGATCTTTAGTTGATTAGACGCTAGGGAAGGCAGGATAATCGTTTGCCTTGAATAAACCACCATAAATCACCCGTACCGCGCGCTGCGAGTTAAACGTTTGCCTGGGTGCGCATCGCCGTTGGCGGTGTGGCATAAGGGCAGGGATGCGGAACGTGACGTAAACGATTACGTGGCGATCGGGCGCGGGCGAGATTACAGGCCTGCTGTGACGGGCCGATTCATGAAACACAGGGGAAGTAACCTATGTCGAACTCTCAAGCGAACCACGCCGCAAAACCAACCGGCGGGCTTGATGGCTATTTTAAAATTTCCGCGCGCGGCAGCAGCGTGCGTCAGGAGGTGGTGGCGGGGCTGACCACCTTCCTGGCGATGGTGTACTCGGTGATTGTGGTGCCGAGCATGCTGGGCAAAGCGGGTTTCCCGCCGGCGGCGGTGTTTGTCTCCACCTGCCTGGTGGCCGGTCTGGGGTCGCTGTTGATGGGGCTGTGGGCTAACCTGCCGATGGCCATCGGCTGTGCGATCTCGTTGACCGCCTTTACCGCCTTCAGCCTGGTGCTGGGCCAGCACATCAGCATTCCGGTGGCGCTGGGCGCGGTGTTCCTGATGGGCGTGCTGTTTACCATTATCTCGGTCACTGGCATCCGCGCCTGGATCCTGCGCAACCTGCCGATGGGCGTGGCGCACGGCACCGGCATCGGCATCGGGCTGTTCCTGCTGCTGATCGCCGCCAACGGCGTCGGCCTGGTGGTGAAGAACCCGCTGGATGGCTTGCCGGTGGCGCTCGGCGCGTTCACCTCTTTTCCGGTCGTCATGACGCTGGTCGGCCTGGCGGTGATCTTCGGCCTGGAGAAACTGCGCGTGCCCGGCGGCATTCTGCTGGTGATCATCGCCATTTCCATCATCGGCCTGATCTTCGACCCGGCGGTGAAATACCAGGGGCTGTTCGCCATGCCGAGCCTGGCGGACGCTGACGGCAAATCGTTGATCTTCAGCCTGGATATCATGGGCGCATTGCAGCCGGTGGTGTTGCCGAGCGTGCTGGCGCTGGTGATGACCGCGGTGTTCGACGCCACCGGCACCATCCGCGCGGTGGCCGGGCAGGCCAACCTGCTGGATAAAGACGGGCAGATCATCAACGGCGGCAAGGCGCTGACCTCGGATTCCCTGAGCAGCATCTTCTCCGGCCTGGTGGGCGCCGCGCCCGCTGCGGTTTATATTGAGTCCGCCGCCGGCACCGCCGCGGGCGGCAAGACCGGCCTGACCGCCACCGTGGTCGGCATTCTGTTCCTGCTGATCCTGTTCCTGTCGCCGCTGGCCTATCTGGTGCCGGTTTACGCCACCGCGCCGGCGCTGATGTACGTCGGCCTGCTGATGCTGAGCAATGTCACCAAGCTGGACTTCAACGACTTCGTCGACGCGATGGCCGGCCTGCTGTGCGCCGTGTTCATCGTGCTGACCTGCAACATCGTCACCGGCATCATGCTGGGCTTCAGCTCGCTGGTCATCGGCCGCATCTTCTCCGGCGAATGGCGCAAGCTGAACATCGGCACCGTGCTGATCGCCGTGGCGCTGGTGGCGTTCTACGCCGGCGGCTGGGCGATTTAAGCCGCTTGGGTTTCCCTCGCCCGCCGGGCGGGGGAGCCTGTTACGGCAATTCCCTTCTTAAGATAAGTCTTCTTCTGCTCTGTACCGCGTTTTGAAAGGCACAACAAGCTTTAACGGCTGTAAAAAAAGTGATCTACTATCGTGACCAACGCAGGCCCTGAGCCGATGTCGTCTGAATCGTAGAGTCTAAGGAAAGCATGGAAATCTTTTTTACAATCCTCATTTTGATCCTGGTGGTCTCCCTGTCCGGGGTGGTGACGCGCATGTTGCCGTTCCAGGTGCCGCTGCCGCTGATGCAAATCGCCATCGGGGCCCTGCTGGCCTGGCCGCATTTCGGGCTGCACGTCGATTTTGATCCCGAACTGTTCCTGGTGCTGTTCATCCCGCCGCTGCTGTTTGCCGACGGCTGGAAAACGCCGACGCGCGAATTCCTGCATCACGGGCGTGAAATTCTCGGCCTGGCGCTGGTGCTGGTGCTGATCACCGTGGTCGGCGTCGGTTATCTGATCTACGCCATGGTGCCGGGCATTCCGCTGGTGGCGGCCTTCGCCCTGGCGGCGGTGCTGTCGCCGACGGATGCCGTGGCGCTGTCCGGCATCGTCGGCAAAGGGCGGATCCCCAAGCCGATCATGGGCGTGCTCGAGGGCGAGGCGCTGATGAACGACGCCTCCGGCCTGGTGTCACTCAAGTTCGCCATCGCGGTGGCGATGGGCACCATGGTGTTCACCGTGGGCGGCGCGACCCTTGAATTCCTCAAAGTGGCGATCGGCGGCCTGCTGGCCGGCGTGGCGGTCACCTGGACCTACAGTAAATCGCTGCGGGTGATGAGCCGCTGGAGCGGCGACGATCCGGCGACCCAGATCGTGTTCCTGCTGCTGCTGCCGTTCGCGTCCTACCTGATCGCCGAACATATCGGCGTTTCCGGCATCCTGGCGGCGGTGGCGGCGGGGATGACCATCAGCCAGTCCGGCGTGATCCGCAACGCGCCGCTGGCGATGCGCCTGCGCGCCAACAGCGTGTGGGCGATGCTGGAATTCGTGTTCAACGGCATGGTGTTCATCATGTTGGGCCTGCAGCTGCCGGGCATTCTTGAAACCTCCATCCTGCAGGCGGAGCTGGATCCGACCATCCAGACCTGGTACCTGTTCGCCGACGTGGCCACCATCTACGCCGCGCTGCTGGTGCTGCGCTTCACCTGGCTGTGGGTGATGAAGAAGGCCAGCAACCGCTTTATGAAAAAGCGTCCGCTGCAGTTCGGCGATTACAGCACGCGTGAGCTGTGGGTGGCGTCGTTCGCCGGGGTGCGCGGGGCGATTACCCTGGCCGGTGTGCTGTCGATACCGCTGTTGCTGAGCGACGGCACCGCCTTCCCGGCGCGCTATCAGCTGGTGTTTATCGCCGCCGGGGTGATCCTGCTGTCGTTGATCGTCGGCGTGCTGGCGTTGCCGCTGCTGCTGCGCGGTGTGCAGGTCACCGACAAGAGCGCCAGCAAGCAGGAAGAGCGCATGGCGATCGCCATGGCGGCCGAAGTGGCGATTGAGAGCGTGAATAAAATGGAAGAGCGCCTGGTTGCCGATACCGAAGAAAACCTCGATCCGCAGGTGTTGAAAGAGGTCAGCTCGCGGGTGACGGGCATGCTGCGGCGGCGCATCGCGTCGAAAGACGATATCGAGAATGCGCTGGCGATGGAAAACCTCGAGCGGCGTTTCCGCCTGACGGCGCTGCGCGCCGAGCGCGGCGAGCTGTATCACCTGCGCGCCACGCAGAAAATCAGCAACGAGACGCTGCAAAAACTGCTGCACGATCTCGACCTGCTCGAAGCGCTGCTGATCGAACGCGAAGGGTAAATCTCAGAAGAGGAATAAACGTTTTCCTCTTTATTTCTGTCCTGAAGGGCCGCTTGTGCGGCCCTTTTTTTGGTTACTTGAGCGGCGGCCAGTAGTCGCGGCAGCAGGCGATCCAGGCCTGCGCGCTGTGCGACAGGTAGCTGCCCTGGCGCCAGATCAGGCCGATTTTCCACTCCATGCGCGGCTCCAGCGGCAGCCAGACCAGGTTTTCCTTGTCCAGCCAGCGACAAACCGGCTCCGGCAGCATGGCGATGCCCACGCCGGCCTGCACCATCGAGGCGAGAAAGTCCCATTGGCCGCTGCGCACCGCGATTTGCGGTTCAAAGCCGGCCAGGCGAAACGCCTTCATCAGCATCTTGTACAGCGCAAAGTCTTCGTTATAAATCAGGATCGGGCTGTCGGCCAATTCGGCGATATTGATGCTGGTGCGGTTGAGCCACTGCGGCGTACGCGGCGCCACCACGCACATCGGATGGCCCAGCAGCGGCAGAAAGGTCAGCGGCTGCGCCGAATCGAAGGGCAGCACCGTCATCGCCAGATCCAATTCGCCGGACATCACCGCCTGTTCGACCGACAGCCCGCCCAGCTCGGAAATCTTCAATTCGATGCCGGGGTAGGTCTGGCGAAAGCGGCGGATCAGATCGGCGATCTGCCTGCCGACCATCGGCGGAATGCCCAGCCGCAGCACGCCCTTTTTCACCGAGCTAATGTCTTCCAGCTCCGCCTCCAACTGGCGGAACTCGTCGAGGATCGTCAGGCCGCGCTGGTACACCGCCTGGCCGCTGTCGGTCAGGCGCAGCTTGCGGCCTTCACGGATCAGCAGCGTGCATTCCAGCTCTTCCTCCAGATGCCGCAGCATTTTGCTGATGGTGGGCTGGGTGACGAACAGTTTTTCCGCCGCGCGGGTGAAGCTTTGCTGGCGCACCACTTCAACGAAGTAGCGCAGGGTGCGGACATCCACGTTAGGGTTCTCCTTGGGGACGCTACCGGCGGGAAACTATTCCCGGACGGCATGATGTCGATAATTTTAATTCATTTCAGGCGTGGTTTCCCGGCTGCGTATACTGTAGGCCGTCAATTATTGTTTGAGGTCATCTTTCATGTCTCTGGCGTTACGCCGCGTTGCCCCTTCCCTGCTGACCCGTTTGCAGGTGCCGATCCAGGTGGCGTTGTATGCGGCGCTGTTCCTGATCGCCGATCGTCTGGTGCAACAATTCCACCTGCCGCTCCCCGCCAATATCGTCGGCATGCTGATGCTGCTGGCGCTGATCCTGCTGCGCATTCTGCCGCTGAGTTGGGTCAAGGCCGGCTCCCGCTGGCTGCTGGCGGAAATGCTGCTGTTTTTCGTGCCGGCGGTGGTGGCGGTGGTCAACTATGCCCAGCTGCTGATGGTCGAAGGCTGGAAGATCTTTCTGGTGATCGCGGTCAGCACCATGCTGACGCTGGGCGCCACCGGGCTGGTGGTGGACAGGGTGTATCGGCTGGAGATTTGGCTGCAGCGGCGGAAGCAGCGCCATGAATGATTTCATCCTTAGCCTGGCCTGTTTTCTGGCGACGCTGGCGCTCTATTTCGCCAACAAGAAACTCTATCGCCGCCGCCGCACGTTGCTGCTGATGCCGCTGGTGCTGACGCCGATGATTCTGGTGTTGCTGCTGGTGGTCACCCACATCTCCTATCAGGACTACATCGGTGAAACCCACTGGCTGCTGTGGCTGCTGGGGCCGGCGACCATCGCCTTCGCGGTGCCGGTGTACGAGAACCTGCATATCATCCGTCGCCATTGGCTGTCGCTGACCGCCGGGGTAACGACCGCAGTGCTGGTGGCGGTGTACAGCTCGGTGTGGCTGGCGCGCCTGCTGACGCTGCCGGAAGAGGTGCAGCGCAGCCTGGCGGTGCGGTCGATCACCACGCCGTTCGCGCTGGAGGCCGCCAAGCAGATGGGGGGCCAACCGGACCTGGTGGCGTTGTTCGTGGTGATCACCGGGGTGTTCGGCATGGCGGTGGGCGACATTCTGTTTTTGCGACTGGCTGTACGCAGCCGCCTGGCGAAAGGGGCCGGATTTGGCGCCTCGTCGCACGGCGCCGGCACCGCCCGCGCCTATGAACTGGGGCCGCAGGAGGGCGTAGTGTCGAGCCTGGTGATGATGTTGGCCGGCATTATCACGGTGGTGGCCGCGCCACTGATCGGCCGGCTGATGTGGTAAGGAGGCGGTCTGCGGCGAACTGCGCCGCAGACCGTAGAGCGTCAAGGAAGGTTGCCTAGCATCGCCGGCGTGCGCGATGACTGTCGCAAGGCGCGTCCTATCTCCTCGTGGCTGAAGATAATGGAGTGATGATTGCAGGGCAACGGATGCACCTGCAGATGTTGACCGATTGCCGACAGGCCATTGTCGGCAATCGCCAGCAGTTCACGCTCATCGCCCAGGCCGGTGATATTCAGATTTGCATCTTCGGTCGCCTTGAACAGCGTGATGCGTGCATGTTGCAACGGTGCGCTGAGCGTTTGTTTTGCCAATGCCAGCTCCGTCGGCTCTGCCTTTAAGGCCCGGTCGGCGGCCTCGCCGTCAATACCCAACATGGCCAGCATCGCCGCCAGCATGCCCGGCTCGCTGCGGATCTGGAATGGGGTTCGGTAGAAGGTATCAAGCAGGAACAGTTGGATATCGCGATAGCCCTGGCTTTCCAGTTGAGCGGCCATCTCCAGCGCGATCAGGCCCCCTAGCGACCAACCCAACAGACGGACGGGGCGCGCCGGCGACAGCCGCATATGGCCGAGATAATACGCCGCCAGCTCGCGTAGCGAAGTGATGTGCGGCTGTTGGAACAGGTTGTAATTGTTGATGCCTAACACATTGAAATCTTTCTCTAAATAGTTCGCCAGATCGCGATACACGTCGCAGCCGGTGACGGCTGGGTGGATCATCCAGACGCTTTCGGCGGCGATGGCGTGATTCAGGCGCTCTACCTGTTTAAAGGTAAAACTGGCCTGATTCAGACGGGTCAACAGCTGCTGCAGGGGTTCTGAGGTGGCCGGCGTCGTTGCGGGTACGCCGTCGGTGAGAATACGGGCCTGGCCGCGCAGCGTCGGGTGAGCAAACAGCGTCTTAATGCCTAACGAATGCCCGTGTCGCTTCAGTTTAACCAGCAGTTGAATGGCGTGCAGCGAATGGCCGCCCAGCGCGAAGAAATCATCGTCGCGGCCAATGCGCGTTGTGCCCAGCAGTTCGCTCCACAGTTCGGCCAACTGCTGTTCCTGCTCGCCTTGCGGGGCTTCATAAGCAGCGGTTTCCTGCATGTTGGCCGGTGCCGGTAACGCTTTGCGATCCAGCTTGCCGTTGGGCGACAGCGGAAAAGCATCCAGCCGGATAAAACAGGACGGCACCATAAAGTCCGGCAGGTGTTGCTGCAATTGCCGACGCCATTCGGCGGCGTCGGCCGTTTGCTCTGGGGCGATGACATAGGCGACCAGGCGCTTTCCGCCGCTTTCGTCTTCCCGCGCCAGAATGGCGGCGTCTTCAACCCCTGAACACTGTCTGAGCTGTTGCTCGATCTCGCCTAATTCAATGCGCAGGCCGTGGATTTTGACCTGGAAATCGTTTCTGCCCAGATACTCAATGTTGCCATCCGGCAGCCAGCGGGCCAGATCGCCGGTTTTATACAGGCGAGCCTGCGGCTCGGCGCTGAAAGGATCGGCGATAAATCGCTCGGCGCTCAGCGCCGCGCGGTTCAGATAACCACGGGCAACCTGAATACCACCGATATGCAATTCGCCGGCGATGCCAGGCGGTAACGGTTGCAGTTGGTCATCCAGAATATGGAGCTGGGTATTGGCGATCGGTTTACCGATCGGTACCAGTGGGCGAGGATCATCGGGCAGGCATTGCCAGCTGGAAACGTCTACGGCGGCTTCAGTCGGGCCGTAGAGATTGTGCAGTTCCGCCTGCGGCAACTGCTGCAGGCAGCGTTGTACCGTCGCGAGCGGCAACGCCTCGCCGCTGCACATAATGCGTTTCAGAGAGGCACACTGCGCCATATCGCCGTGGCGCAGAAACAGTTGCAGCATCGAGGGGACGAAATGCAGTGTGGTCACGCCGTGCTGCGCGATGCAGGCGCTGAGATAATCCGGCTCCTGGTGACCGCCCGGTTTGGCGATGGCCAGCCGGGCGCCGACCATCATCGGCCAGAAAAACTCCCAGACAGAGACGTCGAAGCTGAACGGCGTTTTCTGCAGCACGACATCATCCGGCGTCAGTGTATAAGCCTTTTGCATCCACAGGAGTCGGTTGATCACCCCACGGTGTTCGTTCATTACCCCTTTGGGTTTCCCCGTCGAGCCGGAGGTGTAAATCACATAAGCCAGGCTGCGCTGTGGATCGGCGGCCAGCGGCGGCGGGTTGCCATCCGGCGCTTGCCGCCACAGATGGCTCTCACGCTGAAGATGCAATCGCGGCACGGCGATATCGCGCAGCGGATGCAGCGCGTGTTCGCCGCCATCGTCGATCAGAACGAATCTGGCGCCGCAATCTTGCAGCATGTGGCGCAGGCGGTCTTGTGGATAGTCGGGATCGAGCGGTACATAGGCGGCGCCCGCCTTCAGGATGGCGTACAGGGCAATCACCATATCCGGGCTGCGGTTGACGCATACCGCGATGCGATCGTCAGGCTGTAATCCCTGCAGCCTGAGAAAGGCAGCCAATCGATTCGCCCGCAGATTCAGCTGTTGATAACTGATCTCGTGGTCCTCGTAGCACAGCGCCGGCGCTTCTGGCGTCAGCGCGGCCTGCCGTTCCAGGAATTGATGTACGCCTTGCGGCATGTCTGCCCATGTTTGTCGGGTTTCATTCCATTGATGGAAGATTTGCTGTCTTTCCTGCGGCAACAGCAGCGGTAACTGCCCCAGCGGCAGCGCCGGATCGCCGTCCAGTAGCGTGTTCAGCAGGTGCAGCATGCGGGCGGCGATGCGCTCACCGTCTTCCTGACTGAACCAGGCCTGATTGAGGTTGAACTCCAACAGCGGGTCGTCGCCCGGATGGTAATGGCGCAGGTAGACGCCGAGGGGCAGCTGTTCCTGACCGTGGTGCAGGTTTTCCACCTTGAACTGGCTGCCTTCCAGTTCGATGTCGGTCGGAAAAACCTCCAGAGAAAAGCTGATGTCGAACAGCTGGCGCCGCTCCTGCTGATGCAGGTTCAACTGGCGGTTGAGTTCGGCAATGGGAAAACGCTGGTGACGATAACACTGGCGCAGCTCGCTGCCGATTTGCCGCAGTAAGTGGCCGAAGGATTGCTGTGAATCGACCGTGATGCGCAGTGGGATCATCGAGGAAAACATGCCCAATGTTTGCTTATGTTCGGCGGTACTGCGGTTATGTACCGGCACGCCCAGCGTGAATTGATCGGTTTGCCAAATCCGGGCGAACCAGGTGGCCAGCAAAGCGCTAAAAAAATGCATTGCAGAACCGCCCTGTGCGGCGGCGTATTGTTCCAACTGTAGGAAACGCTCGCGTGGCAACCGCTTGATTATCTGATGGCTGGGGTAGGTTTGTTGCTCACAGTGATTTTGGCGGCGTTCCAGCATGGAGGGGGGCGCGTCGATGAAACGCTTCAACCAGAAATCACGATCGCGCTCGTAGCGTGGAGACTGCTGATAGGTGCGATCGCTGATGACGAAGTCTTGGTAACGCGAGCGGGGGGCTTCGTTTTTTATCCCTGCTTTTAATTGTTTATAGCGCTCCATGATCATTTTGCTCAGCAGGGAAATTGAGGTGCCGTCCGCAATCAGGTGATGGGAAGCAAGCAGCCATAGCGTGCTGGAACCGCTGACTTTGGCCAGGTGGCAGCGCCAAAGCAGGCTGTCATACAGTGAATAAGGCTGCAGGAATTGAGAACGAAGGTGTGTTTCCGCCAGGCTGATGGCATCTTGTCTGTGCGAAAAATCGTGGTAATGCAGGTCGATATAGGCCCGGTCGCAGGTTTCCTGGGTAATGCCTTGCGGCGTTTCTTTCAGCGTGGTTTGCAACGCATCATGTTGTTGCTGTATTTGCCGTATGGCTTCTTGAAACAGCGGTAGCGAAATCTCGCGCTCTACGCGCCATAAACACCCAACGTTATATAAGGGGATATCGGGGTTTAAAGATTGGTCTAGCCACACGGCTTGTTGCACGGTCGTCAGGGAATAAGCGGACACGGAACCACCTCCACAAATAAGGAATGAATCGAATTAAATAAAGTGAGTCGCAGCCAAGCACTCGAACATTATAAAAGGTGATTATTAAGTTGGCCTGTTTTCACATTAAATATTTTTAATGATTTTATTTGATTATAATAAATTCAATGATTTTAGCGTTAATGATTTGTATTTTATTTATTTTTAAACTAATTTTTTGCCATTACTTTTGTGGCGTGTTAATTACGATTGACTGGTTTTTCTACGTGGTATTAGTAAGTGAAATTATGTAATTGATTGTTTTATTTGTGTTTTTTATTTTTTAAAAAAAAGGGCGGAGCTGAGGAGGTTCGTGGGCGATAACGGAGTGGTATCTCAGCGGGCAAGTTCGGTTGCTTCTCCGCAAGAGATAACAGGCTGAATCATAAAAAATTATAAAGAATCTCTTATGCTGTATTATTATAAAAGAAATAATAATGAATAATAAGAAGTAAAGCTTATTGTGATTTCATGCATTTCTTTATTCGTAATTCTGCTGTTAACTTTCATAGGAGTATGACGTTTCAATTAAACTGCGATGAATGATCCGTTATTGGGCAATTAATGGATTAACTTTAATGAGATAATAAATGTGAAACGTTGATGCCGAGTGATACCCGAAATGAAAGGCGCAACGAGAACCCTGTCTCGCTGCGGCCCGATCCTACCGGGAGGTAGCAGGTTAGCAGACGGCGGCTTTGACGAGTTCCACCACCAGCGGCGAAAGCTCGCCGCGCAGTGCAGCGCGTTCTGATTGAAACAGCGTGGCGACGTAAAAACGCCGCTCCGGCAGTTCGATGGCGCGCACGTCGCCTTCGGCATCGTGGCCGCTGATAATCAACGGGAAGCGCTCAAGGTCGGCGACGAAGTCCGGAGCCACGCCAAAGTTGCAGTGGTAGCCTTCATGGGTGTTCAGGCTGCCGTAGGCCTGCGCGACACGGGTGTCAGGCTGAAAAACGATGTCGCCGGTTTTTTCCACCAGCGAGCAGCTCAGCGGGGCGATCACCAACCGGCCACCGCTGTCGGTTTCCGCATGGCCGGCATCGTGCCAGCCCATCACGTTGCGGGCGTACTCGATGATGGCGTACTGAAAGCCGCCGCAGGAACCGAGGAACGGCACGTCGTTTTCCCGCGCATGCCTGATCGCCATAAAGGCGCCGTCGTCGTGACAATATGGGCTGCCTGGCACCACCCAGATGGCATCGAAATCTTGCAGGACATCGGGGGAGGTCAGGGTTTCGGTCGGTAGCCACTGGGGCTGCACGTCGATGTCGAGATGGGCGGCGGTGAGCTGGAGCGCCACGGGGATGGCCTGATGGGCCACGGCTTGCGGGTTGTAATCACCGACCAGAGCAATGCGGACTTGAGCTTTCATCATTTCCTTTCCTGTGCGGGTAAAGAGGGAGATTACAGGAAAGCGAAATGTTGAGCCGCAGATTTTTTAAACGCGGCGCACAAAAAAGCCCGGCGTCGGCCGGGCTGGAAAACGGGGTTCAGTACAGCGACGGCGCGCCGACCGGCCGGGTTTTGAAGCGGCGATGCAGCCACAGATATTGCTCCGGCGCCCGCATGATCTCTTTTTCGATCACTTTGTTCATATAAGCCGCCGCCGCCTGTTCGTCGCTGAGCGGGTAGTCTTCCAGAGCCGGCTGGATCAGCAGGTCGTAGCCGCGGCCGCCTTCACGGCGGATCAGCACCACCGGCACCAGCGCCGGGTTGGCCATGCGCGCCAGCATGAAGGTGCCGCTGGTGGTGGCGGCCTGATCGACGGCGAACAGCGGCGCGAATACGCTGCCGCGCGGGCCGTAATCTTGATCCGGCGCGAACCATACCGCCTCACCGCGCTTGAGTGCGTGCACCATGCCGCGCAGATCCTTGCGATCGATCATCGCCTTGTTGGAGCGCATGCGGCCCTTGGTTTGCGCCCACTCCATCGCCTTGTTGTTGTGCGGGCGGTACATCGCCATCATCGGTTGGCACAGGCCCATTGCCCGGCCGCCCAGCTCAAGCGACATAAAGTGCACGCCGATCACCAGCACGCCGCGGTCGTCACGCTGCGCCATTTTGAGGTGGTTGATGCCGGAGACGTTAAACCAGCGCTTAACGCGTTTATCCGACCAGAACCAGGCCATGCCGGTTTCCAGCAGGCCCATGCCGAGGGACTCAAAGTTGCCCACTACTTTACGCTCGCGCTGTGTTTCGTCCATTTCGGGGAAGCACAGTTCGAGGTTGCGGCGGGTGATGGCGACGCGACGCTTAAGAAAGCGCATCGAGGTGCGCCCCATCCATACGCCAAGGCGGTTAAGCAGCGGGTAGGGGAGTTGCACCAGCAGGAACAACAGGGCCAGACCGAACCAGGTCAGCCAGTAGCGCGGGTGCAGCAAGGAAAGTTGAAATCTCTTTTGGCGTTTCATAGCAGCTCGTTTATGCGTTAGGGGGGTAGCAACCTGTAGCGCATAAAGGATCCACTCGATAGCGATACAACGACTCAGACACCCGGGGACGGCCAGGGTTTAGTCAGAATTCCATAATTGACTAAACATTTACATTCGAAGGGCGGTTTGCGCTGCTATCAGGCTTCGGAGGGATAGCTGTTGGCCAGCGGAGGCGGCTCTAGGAATGCGTATGTTAACACAGGGTACGGGGTTCAGAGGAAGAGAGGCATGCGAATATTCTCATTCGCATTGCCTCTGGATTGACGATTGGCGACGGTTTACAGGCTGGGGAGGATGATGGCGGCGAAAATGGCGGCGATCACCAGCCATTTCAGCAGGTAGTAACCGCGGCGATTACGCGCCTTCAGGCGCTGGCCGGCGTCGCGCACCGCGTTGACGTATTTGAAGATGCGGTTGATGCCGCCGGTGCGGTCCTGATCGTCGTTCGGCGAACTGGCCGCCGACATCAGCGTAGCGCCGACCCAGTGGTTGACCGCCTGCGCCCAGCGCCATTTCATTGGCCGCTCGACGTCGCAAAACAGAATGATGCGCGTCTGGTCGGTGGCGTTTTGCGCCCAGTGCACGTAGGTTTCGTCGAAGATCACCGCCTGGCCGTCGCGCCAGCTGTGCTGCTCGCCGTCCACCTCGATGAAGCAGCGATCGTCGTTAGGCGTCATCAGCCCCAGGTGGTAGCGCACCGAGCCGGCGTAAGGATCGCGGTGTTTACCCAAATGGCTGCCGGGCGGCAGCTCGGCGAACATCGCCGCCTTGACCGATGGGATGCGGTTGAGCAGCTCGACGGTTTTCGGGCACAGCGTTTGCGCCGAAGGGTGACTGTCGCTGTACCATTTCAGATAGAAACGTTTCCAGCCGCGTTTGAAGAAGGTGTTGAAGCCGGCGTCGTTATGCGACTGCGCCTTTTTGATGTGATCCTGCAAACGCACGGCTTCCTCGCGGATCACCTGCCAGTTGTCGGTCAGCGTTTGCAGCTCCGGGAAGCCTTTTTCGTCGAAATAGGGCTGTTTGGCGGGCAAACGCGAGAAACCGGTCATAAACATGTTGATCGGCCCCATAAACGTGGAGTGATCGAACAGCTGACGGGTAAGCTTTTGTTTCTCTTTGCCGCGGGAGTGTGCGTAGAGGAAGCTGATGATAAAAATGCCGATAATGATCGCGGCAACCATAGAATCCATCCCTGTTGGTGCTTGTTAAAAATTCGTACAAATTATAGTTTTATGACAGGAAAAATTTAACTTTTTCGTGCGCTTTCCCTGCGTGTGCTGCTTGTTGGCATAAAAAATCAATAAAATGATTTGTAATGAAATTTTATATCGATTTTTTTGGTTTTAGTCCTATTCTTAAATCGTTCAAGGGGTGTTTCATGCCATCTTGTTTCATGACGAATGGCACGTATCTGAGAAAAGAGGGACTTATGAAAAAATCAATCATTGCCTTGTCTGCACTGCTGCTCGCTTCCCCGGTGTTCGCTGCTGAAACCGCGACCGACACCGCCGCTCACGCCAGCAACGAAGTTGTCGCCGAGGCGCACAAAGGGGCGGATACCGCCAAAGAAAAGCTGCACCAGTCTCAGGACAAGGGTGAAGAGCTGAAGCTGAAAGCCAAGCATGCCGCCGAAGGCAAGAGCGACAGCGTCGGCAGCAAAGTGAGCGAAGGTTCGCAAAAGGCCTGGCACTCCACCAAACAGGGATCGGAGAAGGCTTGGGACAAGACCAAGCAAGGGGCGGAAAGCCTCAAGAACAAAGTGACCGAGTAAGGTCTCCGCTTTACCCCAAGGGCCGCGCAGCGGCCTTTTTTATTGCCTGCAATCCAGAGCCGATGCCCCGCTTTGTCGCCCCGATTAAAACGTGAGAGTATTCTTCATCGATTGGCGACTCAATCGTAAGCAAGAAGGAAGCGCTATGAAATCCCACTGGATAAGGCGGTTATTGACACCCCCACCAGCCTGGACAGGCAGAGCATCGGTTATCTTGGGCCTGCTGGTGTTTGTGGTGTTGAGCGGGCTGGATAGCCTGGGCGTGGATTTGGACGGGTGGAAGCGCTACGTGATGATCGCGGGCGTGGCGGGTATTTGCTATTTCTTTGCCGGATATATCGATAAGCGCATTCCGCGCAAATCCTTGCCAATGTAGGCACAAGTCAGAAAAAGAAAAAGGCGCTTATCAAATGAGATAAAGCGCCTTTTCAACACGTTAACTGACTAGTATCAGTTCATGCCGTATTTTTTCAGCTTCTTGCGCAGCGTGCCGCGGTTGATGCCCATCATCAGGGCTGCGCGGGTCTGGTTGCCACGGGTGTATTGCATCACCATGTCCAACAGTGGCTGTTCAACTTCAGCCAGTACCAGCTCATACAGGTCATTTACGTCTTGACCGTTCAGTTGAGCAAAATAGTTCTTCAGTGCTTGTTTAACCGAGTCACGCAGAGGCTTTTGAGTCACCTGATCTTGTGAGTTAACGGTAGAAACGGTCAGTACGTCAGAATTTACGCGTTGTTCGAACATAGTTCTGTCAGCTCTTTTTTTACGCTAAGATTTTCGAAATATGCCTCCAACGCCTCCAGCTGTTCGCTGGCATCCTCTATGGCGTTGAATGTGCGCCGAAACTGGTCATTCGGAGCGTGTTCCTGGAGATACCAGGACACGTGCTTACGAGCAATCCGGAATCCCTTGCCTTGGCCATAGAAGCCGTGCAATTCCCGAATGTGCCCAATCAACAAGCGCTTCACCTCGCCAAGCGGCAGCGGCGGCAGCAACTCCCCAGTGTCCAGATAATGCTGGATTTCCCGGAAGATCCAGGGTCTCCCCTGAGCAGCGCGGCCTATCATCAGGGCATCGGCCCCGGTGTAGTCGAGCACTGCTCTGGCTTTATGCGGGTCAGTAATATCCCCATTCGCGATAATCGGAATGGAAACACTCTGCTTAACTGCCCGAATGCTGTCGTATTCCGCGTCGCCGTTAAACAGACAGGCGCGGGTTCGGCCGTGAATCGTCAGGGCCTGAATACCACAGTCTTCGGCCAGTTGGGCAATCTCTACACAGTTACGGTGCTCTGGCGCCCAGCCGGTGCGAATCTTCAGCGTTACCGGCACATCCACCGCGTCAACCACCGCGTGGAGGATCCGTTTTACCAGATCCGGGTACTGCAACAAGGCGGACCCGGCAAGCTTCCGGTTCACTTTTTTGGCCGGGCATCCCATATTGATGTCGATGATCTGCGCGCCGCTGGCCACGTTGATACGCGCGGCGGCGGCCATATCATCAGGATCGCATCCGGCAATCTGCACGGAGCGGATCCCTGGTTCATCGCTATGCACCATACGCAGACGCGACTTATCCGTCCGCCACACCTCCGGGTTGGAGGAGAGCATTTCGGATACAGCCATCCCAGCACCCATTGCATGACAGAGGGTTCTGAACGGGCGATCTGTAATACCGGCCATCGGGGCCGCAATCAGGCAATTAGTAAGCTGGTGGTGTCCAATGCGCATAGACAAAGAGTGACCATACTGTGTCCGCAAGGGCGCGTATATTACGCATTTTTGCGCCGAGATGAAAGGCCAAACTTTAACCAATCGGCTCGCTATTAGGGCAAAAAATGCGCTGCGCAGTGATTCATAAAAATATTGTATATATTTTACAATGAGTTGACGAAAAGTGCTTATTTTGTGTGCGGTAAAATATTCGCCTTTGCGCAGGATATTATCTGCATTCGCCCGCTATTTTTGCCGGGATAACCTGCCTGGAAGGCGCATTGTCAGGGCGATCCATCGTTGAAAGGCAAAAAATTGCATAAAATTTTGTCTTGCCCGTGAGGCGATCGCCGGACAAAAAAAATCCACCGGCGCGGGGCCGGTGGATGAGGGAGCAATATACCGTGACGCTTACTTACGGCGGCCGGTGATGCGGCACCACTCTTCACGCTCGGCGACCGGATCGAGCGTGAACTTTTCTTCGTAGGCTTGTGCAACGCTGCTCGCCTGGCTGGCCAGCACGCCGGACAGCCCCAAATGACCGCCGGCCTTCGGCAGGCAACCGATCAGCGGCGCCAGTTCGCGCAGCGGGCCGGCGAGGATGTTGGCGACCACCACGTCCGCCAGCAGGTCCGCCGGCTGGTCTTTCGGCAGATACAGCTCCAGACGCTCTGAGACGCCGTTACGCTGCGCGTTGTCGCGGCTGGCCTGAATGGCCTGGGGATCGATGTCGATGCCGATAGCGCGCGCCGCACCCAGCTTCAGCGCGGCGATCGCCAGGATGCCGGAACCGCAGCCGAAATCGATGACGGTTTTGCCGGCCAGATCGAGGCCGTCCAGCCACTGCAGACACAGCGCGGTGGTCGGGTGGGTGCCGGTGCCGAACGCCAGGCCCGGATCGAGCATCACGTTGACCGCGTCGGGATCCGGCACGTCGCGCCAGCTCGGGCAGATCCACAAGCGCTCGCCGAAGCGCATCGGGTGGAAGTTGTCCATCCATTCGCGCTCCCAGTCCTTGTCTTCCAGCTGCTCTATCTTGTGGCGGAATCCGGCGCCCAGCAGCGGGTGCTGTTCCAGCATCGCCACCACCTCGGTCATATCGGTTTCCGCGTCGTACAGGCCGATCACATCGGTATCGCCCCACAGCAGGGTTTCACCCGGCAGCGGCTCGAACACCGGGTTGTCGTGGGTGTCCTGGAAGGTCACCGACACGGCGCCGCTTTCCACCAGCGCGTCGCTCAGGTCTTCCGCCTGGCTGCCGGTGGTGTTCAGTTTGAGTTGGATCCAAGGCATAGCAATTCTCTTCAAGAGGGTAATGATGACGCCGCCCGGCGCTTTTCGCCGACGACGTTACCGAGATAAAACGCCAACAGGCTGAGCAACAGCGAAGGCACGATAGGGTGCAGCCCTGCCGGTTGCAGGTTAAAGCTGGCCAATAGCGTATAGCATACCGCACCCGACACCATTGAGCTAAGCGCTCCCTGTGCATTGGCGCGTTCCCAATACAGGCCCAGCACCAGCGGCCACAGGAAGACCGCCTCCAGCCCGCCGAAAGCCAGCAGGTTGAGCCAGATGATCATCTCAGGCGGGCGCCAGGCCGCCAGCAGCACCAGCAGGCCGAGGATCAGCGTGGTCAGGCTGGAGAAGCGCTTGATCAATCGCTCGTTGTGGATCTGCTGCGGCCGCACGCCCAGGTAGAGATCCTTGATGATGGTGGCGGAGGATTGCAGCAGTTGGGCGTTGATGGTCGACATGATCGCCGCCATCGGCGCCGCCAAAAAGATCCCGGCGGCGTACGGCGGCAGAACGGTGATCATCAGCGTCGGGATCACCTGGTCGGGGATCTTGAGATCCGGCAACACCGCGCGGCCGAGCGCGCCGGCCAGGTGCATGCCGAACATCAGCACCGCCACCACCACGGTGCCGAGCAGAATGCCGCGATGCACCGCCTTGCTGTCCTTGTAGGAGATGCAGCGCACGGCGGTGTGCGGCAGGCCGATCACCCCGAAGCACACCAGGATCCAGAATGACGCCATAAACGGCAGGCTGAGGATCTGATCGCCGCCCTGCGGCGACACCAGCGCAGGATCGATCTGCTGCAGTTTGCTCACTGCGCTGTCCAGTCCGCCGGCGGCATGGATCACTGCCACCAGCAGCAGCACGGTGCCGAGCAGCATCACCAGCCCCTGCATGGCGTCGTTCAGCACGCTGGCGCGGAAGCCGCCGAAGGCGGTGTACAGCGCGATGCTGATGCCGAAGATCAACAGGCCGGTGTCGTAAGGAATGCCGGCGGCGGTCTCCAGCAGGCGTGCGCCGCCGATGAACTGCACCGTCATGGCGCCGAGGAACGCCACCAGCAGGCTGAGGCTGGCCAGCCACACCAGCAGGCGGCTTTGGTAGCGGCCATACAGCATGTCATTGAGAGTAATGGCGTTGTAGCGCCGCGCCAGGATGGCGAATTTCTTGCCCAGCACGCCGAGCGACAGCCACACCGCCGGCAGTTGGATCATCGCCAGCAGCACCCAGCCCAGGCCGTATTTGTAGGCGGCGCCCGGCCCGCCGATAAACGAACTGGCGCTGATGTAGGTGGCGGTCAGGGTCATCGCCAGCACAAAGCCGCCCATCGAGCGGTTGCCGAGGAAATATTCGCTGAGGAAGTTTCCGTTCTGGCGGCGCCGATAGGCGTACACCGACAGGCCGAACACCAGCAACAGGTAGGCGACCAGCGGCAGGATCACTTCAGTTTGCATCGCGGTCCTCCAGCGAAATGTCGCGGAACACCGTGCGCACCATCAGCCAGCACAGGCCGATGAACAGCAGCGGCACCAGCAGGCAGGCCATTTCGAACCAGTGCGGCAGGCCGGTGACGCCGATGGCGCTGTCCGGCAGGTAGGCCGCCAGCCCCCAGGCCAGCAGGTAGAGCAGCGTCAGCCCCAGCGCCCAGCGCGCTTCGCGGTGCGCCTGAATAAAGCGTTTGTCCATCAGTGTCCCCCATAGGTTTACGATGATGGCTTGTGACAAGAACAGATGAAGGAACAGGATTGTACGGAATGTGCGGCGTTTGGCTAATAAATTATTCACCTTTCCGGTGAACGCAACGGGGCGATGGAAAGAAAAGAGGGGGGTAAATATATAAATTTTTGCCGGTTTATTTCGATGATAAAATAATTAAAGAGAATGGGAAAAGGAATGGGTTTTATATTGGTTGGCGCAACCGGAATCGAACCAGGTGACCTCTGTGAAGTATGACACAGCGCTCTACCACTGAGCTACACGCCTGCAATAAACAAATTTATAACATCTCCTAATCATTCATGTAAATAGATTTCTTTTATTTTTTGGCATTAAATAAATCGTTCGATTAAATAATGACCCGCATATCCTTCGCTATTTATTTACTGTGATTAATATCACGATAAAGCCGCCCCGTTAATACGTTTAAACAAGGGCGGCGTTAATTAGCGGGTTAACAATGTCACGCGGTTATCGTTCTTTTCTCAGATATTCTTTCCGAAATAGTATAAAGAACGATGACGCCGATGCATAAAAAGAACATCACGGCATACAGGGCGCCACCGCCACCTTGTTTTAACAGCAAACCGCCGACAAAAGGAGCGAGCGCCAGGCCAAATTCGTAAAACGTGGCGGCACCGAAGTAAGCCCCTTTTAGGTTAGCCGGCGCCATACGATCAATTTGTATATTGAGCGTAGGGAACAGGATGACTTCGCCGAGGCTGAGCAGGAACATGGCGACCAACCACAGCAGCCAGCTTTCACTGGAAACCAGCAGAAAGACAATTTGTGAAAGCGCGAGAAAGAACACGCCCAGGCTGGTTTTCAGTGCCAATGACATGCGGCGGGTAAAGCGCTCGGTGAAATACTGCAGCGTTATCACCGTGGCTGCATTGATGAATATCAGCACGCTGAGCAGGTATTCGGGGTTGTACACCTGGCTGATCATGAGGTATTGCGGCAGCGTCACGTCGATCTGCCCGTAGACCAGCATCACCAAAATGTTGGCGACTACCAACACCTTGAACGCCTGATCGTTCCAGATAATCCGCAAAGAGCCAATGAACGAGAAGGTGGCGTTGCGCGTTTCTTTACCGTGCCCCGCTTTGAATACCGCGAGCACCAGCAGCAAATAGCAAAGGAACGACAATGCGGTGACGAAGAAGGTGGCCTTCTGCGCCGTCAGCCCGAGAGCGACACCCACTAATGGGCCTACGGCTGCGCCCACGTTCATCAGGAAGTAGCGGATGTTCAAGGCGCGTTCCCGCTCTTGCCTGTCATGGAGAATATCGCCGATCACCGCTTTGCTGGCGGGTTCGATCAATGAGCGCGAAATGCCATTGAGTAAAATACCGACAAAATACCACGCCGGTGAGTTGGCCAACGCAAGTACGCTAAATGAAATGATAGCGGCGATTGCACCAAGAATAATCAACGTGCGACGGCCATATTTGTCTGATGCGCCACCGAAGAGATAGCCGAAAGAAATAGACACGATAAGTGATACGCTCATCATGACGCCGATTTCCACCGGCGTCATCGCGTAGTTATTTCTCATGAGAATGGTAATGAATGGCCAAATCATGAAAAAGCAGGCGCGCGTCAAAAACGTCCCGATAAAGATAACCCATATTTCTTTTGGGAAATAAGGGATGAATGTTGACCTCAAGGCGGTTTCTCCTTAAATGTTGCTCGTCGTCTGTTGAACCGAGTGTATTACACCTTTTCCAAACTTTCCTTTTCCCATCGGTTAGCCAGAGTGAGTAACGGCGTCACTCCGGTTTCTCTAATCCTCGCGATGAGATTTTTCCGCTGATCGAAGATAACCGGATGCGGGCTGATGCCTTGAATAATCGCGGCGACAGTCGCCGAGACTGGCGCGCTATGCGCCAGCGTTGAAATCGCCAGAACGTTCATGCAGTATTCGAACATGGAATCGACGGAGTTCAATTTACCCAACATCAAGAACGTCATTTCATCTCCGACGAGGGTAGCGCCAAGGCTGTCGAATATCATTTTGACTTGCGCCACGGGCTTCTCTTTCAGATGGAAACTGAGCAGTGCGCGGAACTGGTCGCGATTCAGACGGCCCTGTTTCATCTCGTCATTCAGCATGGCGAGTGCCTGGCGTACATAATTTTCCTCTTCGTTGAACAGATCTGCCGAAGCGCAGCGGAAATGCTGTTTGAGGAAATACCAGTGAAAGACATATTTGCCGTCGAATTCAAGGCGAACAACGTTGGTGAAGTCTTCCAGATCGTGCCGTTCCGGGTGGAAGTCGCTGAGATCGCAACGAATATCGATGCCGGAAGAGGAGGCGATTCGGCGGCAAATGGTGGTGATATCAGCTTCGCCCAATAGCGCTTGCAGCATATGCTGCATGTTGTTGCCGCCGGCGGCCAACTCGCAATAGGCGTCTTTACCTGGCGTCAGGTATTTGATTCGGTTGTCGCGCGCATTGAGTGATGAGGCAATTTCAGCCCACTGGTTATGTACTTCCTGGCTTCTGATCGTTTCCAAACGAGGGTTTTTTTCATAGAACGCGATGACGCGCGGATCGACAGCCAGACCGCTGCGTTTGAGTATTCCGGCGTCAAGCTGCGCGCTTGCTTGGTTTTTCACCAGGACATTGATGAAGTTGCGCAGCGAACTCTCCCCGCAATCTGAGAACGAGACGTCAGAATCCGGCGCGGGGCGGCAGGTTTTGGTGATGCACAGCGGCGGAAAATAGCGGCCGTACACTTCGCGATCGTAATAGTCATGGCAGCGATCGGGGAAGTGCGTCTCGCCCGTCGCCGTTTCGCCGAACAGCTCCCCGCTCAGTTCCCGCAGTTGCTGCATGTAGGCGGTCAATTTGCCGAAGTTACCCTTGCATTTCAGCCACAGCGCCGCGTTGAGCAAATGAAACACCTCCCTGTCGTGCTCGGCGGTGCGGCTGGCCGCGATCAGTAAACGACATAAATTGTGCAACTCGGCCAGCAAGCTGTCGCGATCGGCACAGTGGATACCGACGTAATCCTGCACACGTCGCGGCAGATAGCGGTGATACTTGTTGAAAGGCAGATGCAATGCAATGAAGTCAGCGCTGAATCCCTCGGTTTGCAGCCGTGCGACGGTGCTTTCGGTAAAATTTTCCGCCAGCATGCTGGCGCGCAAGGTGGCTTCATCTTTTTGCTGGCGGGCATGTTCGACGGTGGCCTGCGCGTTTTGCCAGGCGGGGAACAGGCCGGCTTGATGCATGGCTTCTTGCTGCGCCGCATTCAGGCGTGCTTCCAGCTCGGTGATTTCGGCATTGAGCGCCAGCAGCTGCGCCTCTTTATTCTCAGCAGCGCTTTTGCCCAGCGTTTTTTTGCCGGCTTTGAGCGCGGCGATCGCGGCTCGACATTGTTGGATCGGCACCTGCTGCGCTTTAACGGCGTTTTCCGCCTGTTGCAGGATCTGATTCAGCGCTTTTTCTTGCGCTTTCAAATGGGCGCCTAGGGAGAGCGCTTCGCGTTCTGCGGCTGCGATCTGCGCTTTTGTGTCCTCGAACTGTTGCAGTACGCTGTCGCAAAGCCGGCGTATTTGCACAGAAAGCCGATGTTGCTGCTCAATGGCAGCGTGAAAGTCCGTTTCATCTCGTACATGCTGATATAACGAGGAGATATCATTGTCGGTGAAACGCGGGCTGCACATGAAAGCCACCAGCCGTGCAAGGGTAGAGGGGGAAAACCAGGTGAACGGATTCTTCACCTCTTTGCTTACGTCAAACTCGACCAGGTCAGTACGGTAGAACAACGCGCGCGCCACCTGGCCGATCGGGTGTTCGGCGCCAAGAAAACGGTAATACTTTTCCGCGAGTTCGTTGTTGCACCACAGCACCCCGTACAGTGGCGAAAGAAAACGATACTCAGGGCGTAACGGCATGTAGAGATCGCGGAAAATCTGTCTGGTTTGATCGGTCGTCATCAGCTAAAACCTTGGATGATGTTTTTTAACTTGAGCGCCGCCTGGTGGATTTGTTGTTGCTCATCCTGATTGGGCATCAGCGACAGCGGCGTAAAGACGCCGTCGCGCAGAGCCAGCGGCCAGGACATGAACACGCCCAGTTCCGGCAGCCAGACCGAACCGCAGCAGGGGGTTTCGTCCCGTTGGATGATGCGCTCAAGCAAGATAAGAATGGAGGCGGCCGGGCCATATTTAGGAGGGCGCCGCATTTTGTGAAATATGTCCAACCCTTGATTGCGGGTATCGGTGACGATTTGCGCCAGCGCCTGCGCCGAAAGTAGCTGGTTCAGCGGTCCCTCGTCGGTTGTTACCTGGCTGAGCAAGGGCACCAACCCGGCGCCGTGCTCGCCGCAGACTGTCAGGCTACGCGCGTCGATGCGCTGCATGTCGATCCCGGAAATGCGGCAGATGCTTTTCAGCAGCCTGGCGGTGTTGTGCGCGGCGCCGATGCCTATCACCCGGCAGCGAGAGTCGAGCAGGATTTTATCGATGTAATAGCTGATGCTATCCACCGGATTGACCGCATTGATGATGTGACAGCCGGGAGCAATGAAGGGTTTGGCTCGGCTAAAAATGGCCTCGCTGAGCCGTACGTGATCGTCCAGCAACGCCTGGCGGTCATGCATCGGAAAGGTTGAAGGCACGCCATAGCAACAGAGGATCACGTCAGCCCCGTCGATGTGGCGGTAGTCATCCGTCACAACAATCTTGGGTAAAGACGTTCGGTTATGGCGTGAGAAGAGCGCTTCCGCCAGCAGGCCATCAAGAATATCTTCGCAAACGGCTGAATACTTTTCGGTATTTCGGCAGATGATCACGACTTCATTGACGCTGCCACGTTGCTCGGTCGTACTTAACAGCGCGTTTAGCGTCTCTTGCCCAATACCGCCGAATCCCAATAAAACAATTTTCATGACCGCTCCTGATGACCTGCCCGGCTTATGCTTCGATCAGTTCGGCCAGTCTTGCATACTGCTTCTCAACCATACTCCACCCTTTATCGAGTACGGCTTTGACACGCTGGAATTGTTCTTCGGTCATCCCCTTGAAGAACGCTTTATCCACTTCCTGATGATCGCCATCGAATTCGGAGTGATCCTCGAAATGGTTCTGTTTGCTCGGATCGAACACGTGTTTGATGTTGTTATAGAACACGAAAGCCGAACCTTCGATGACAAAGTGCACCAGGATAGCCTGTTCCAGATTATCCAGCGTGATCATCTGGTGGTTGAACCAGATGCACAGCGCTTCAAAGATCGCGTCTTCGCGAACCTGGAGGTTGTCGCGGCTGTTGCGCAGCACCTCGTCATGGCCGAATTCTTCTTTCAGATGTTCACTGAAGAAACGCGAGAAGCGAACGTCTTCACACAGTGCGCTACGCAGCAGCACCATTTTTTGGAACTGATCGGACAGGATCTGCAGGTAGTCCAGGAACAAGGATTTTTTCGCCTCGGAGAACGTTTTGTCCTTGGCGAATGCGGTAAAGATCTTGTTGTCCTGATAGCGCTCGATGTAGCGGGCGTTATGCGCTTTAAGCTGATGGTAGTAAGCGTAGGGATCTTGATCGAAAGTCACCAGCGGCTTGCTGGGATCTTCATAGAGCCCGCGCTCCTCAAACTGGATTGACAGCCCCCAGTAGCCGTTGTCGCCCGCGCCGATGAAGCCGTGATCCGCGCCTGGCGGAATGCAGATGACATCGCCTGGAACGGCCCGGCGGTCAACGCCGTCTCCCAGCAGGATCGCTTCCCCTTCACAAATGATATACAGCGAAGATATTGGATGAACATGCACATCCAGCTTTTCGTTTTTCGCCAGACGCACCCAGCTTACTGCCAGGCGTGCCCGTTCGGGAATAAAGCGGTTTATTTCCTCATTGGCGCGGAAATTCTTCACTTCGCCCAAAAGCTTCTCAATCCCGTTTTCCTTAATGCTTTTTATGGTTTCCATGTCAGCACGGTGGTACAGGGAAAACTCGGGCTTACGGTCGTATTCAGTTACATGGCTCATTAAGACATTACTCATCTAAGTCAATAAAAAGGATAAATAAAAAGAGAAAAAGAGCGCGCTGCATTCGATCGACGGCGACAATAGCACGGGCTATCACCGAGCGGATGTGATCGGGGTCAAGCTTTGTAATTAATACGTTAATTTTGTTAAAGTTTATGGCGTGTGAAAATGCGATGGATTGAGTTTTTTCCTTGCTAATATTTATTTGTAAGCTATGAGTTAAATGTTTTTTGTTTAAAAACATCTTGTTATGTTTTGTGTGGTGATGTGGGTGGCGGGCTGGATGAATGTGAAGAGAAAGTTATCTGTGAAGATTTGATTCTATTTTGCGCGGTTGAACGAAAAAATCAGGCGGGCGCGAGAAAAGAAAAAGGCCGGTGATTAACCGGCCTTTCGTCAGACGATGCTGCGTGGCTGCCTTAGGTTTCCTGCAGACCCAGCTTCTTCTCCAGATAGTGGATGTTGGTGCCACCGTGCTGGAAGTTTTCGTCGTTCATGATCTTCTGCTGCAGCTCAACGTTGGTTTTGATGCCGTCGATGATCAGTTCAGCCAGGGCGTTTTTCATGCGGGCGATCGCCACGTCACGGTTTTCGCCGAAGGTGATCAGTTTGCCGATCATGGAGTCATAGTACGGCGGTACGGTATAACCGGCGTAGATATGAGATTCCCAACGCACGCCGAAACCGCCTGGCGCGTGGAAGCGGGTGATCTTGCCCGGGCTCGGCAGGAAGGTGTTCGGATCTTCGGCGTTGATGCGGCATTCTACCGCGTGGCCGTGGATCTTCACTTCTTCCTGTTTGATCGACAGCGGCTGACCGGCAGCGATGCGCAGCTGCTCTTTGATCAGATCCACGCCGGTGATCATTTCGGTAACCGGGTGCTCTACCTGAATACGGGTGTTCATTTCGATGAAATAGAACTCGCCGTTTTCATACAGGAACTCGAAGGTGCCCGCACCGCGGTAGCCGATTTCCACGCAGGCTTTCGAGCAGCGCTCGCCGATGTAGCGGCGCATTTCGCTGGTGATGCCCGGCGCCGGCGCTTCTTCGACCACTTTCTGGTGGCGGCGCTGCATGGAGCAGTCGCGCTCGGCCAGATAGATGGCGTTGCCCTGGCCGTCGGCCAATACCTGAATCTCGATGTGACGCGGATTCTCCAGGTATTTTTCCATGTACACCATGTCGTTGTTGAAAGCCGCTTTGGCTTCCGCTTTCGTCATGTTGATGGACTGCTCAAGGTCTTTGTCGCTGCGCACCACGCGCATGCCGCGACCGCCGCCGCCGCCGGAGGCCTTGATGATCACCGGATAACCGATGCGCTTGGCGAAGGCACGGTTTTTATCCATGTCGTCGGTCAGCGGGCCGTCGGAGCCCGGCACGCATGGCACGCCGGCTTTTTTCATGGCGTTGATCGCGGAAACCTTGTCGCCCATCAGGCGGATGGTTTCGGCTTTCGGGCCGATGAAGATGAAACCGGAGCGTTCAACCTGCTCGGCGAAGTCGGCGTTCTCGGACAGGAAGCCGTAGCCCGGGTGGATCGCCACCGCGCCGGTGATTTCCGCCGCCGAGATGATGGCCGGGATGTTCAGGTAGCTTTTTACCGATGGCGCAGGACCGATGCAGACGGTCTCGTCGGCCAGCAGCACGTGTTTCAGATCGCGGTCGGCCGCGGAGTGAACCGCAACGGTCTTGATGCCCAGTTCTTTACAGGCACGCAGGATGCGAAGCGCGATCTCGCCGCGGTTGGCGATAACAATTTTATCAAGCATGGGGGCGCCTCGTTATTCGATGACGACCAGCGGCTCGTCATATTCGACCGGCTGGCCGTTTTCCACCAGGATGGCTTTCACGACGCCGGACTTGTCCGCTTCGATCTGGTTCATCATTTTCATGGCTTCAACGATGCACAGGGTATCGCCGGCGTTCACTTTCTGGCCCACTTCCACGAAGGCTTTCGCGTCCGGGCTTGGGGTGCGGTAGAAGGTGCCTACCATTGGGGAACGAACGACGTGGCCACTCACGGCCGCCGGTGCTGCAGGGGTTTCTGCCGCAGGCGCGGTGGCAACGGCGGTAGCCAGGGCTGGCTGCTGCTGTGCCGGCATCGCGTAAGCCTGCTGCATGACGGGATAAGCCTGCGCCGGTGCGGCACGGCTGATGCGAACCGATTCTTCGCCTTCAGAGATTTCCAGTTCAGAAATGCCTGATTCTTCAACCAGTTCGATCAGTTTCTTGATTTTACGAATATCCATGAGTGTGATTCCGTACTCTTTTTGTGGAGCAATTAGTGGGTTTTCGACAGACGGTTAACCGCTGCCTGTAAAGCGAAAGCGTAGCCATCCGCGCCGAGGCCGCAAATCACGCCTACCGCTACGTCTGAGAGATAAGAGTGATGGCGGAAAGGTTCGCGGGCGTGCACGTTGGACAGGTGGATCTCGATGAACGGGATCTGCACCGCCAGCAACGCATCGCGCAACGCCACGCTGGTGTGCGTGAACGCCGCCGGGTTTATCAGAATGAAATCGGTGTTGCCGCGCGCCTGATGGATGCGATCGATCAGCTGATGCTCGGCGTTGGACTGCAGATGGCTCAGGGTAATATCCAATGCGGATGCCTGGTTTTCCAATCCGTTAACAATCTCTGTCAGCGTCGTGCTGCCGTACTTCTCCGGCTCACGCGTCCCCAGCAGATTGAGATTGGGGCCGTTCAGAAGCAAAATGTGAAACTTATCCGCCATTGTGCTGGTATCTCCGGCAATAAAACCATCATCGTAGAAAATAACCCGATGTTACCGATTTGTCACCTGTTAAGGGGCAAATTCACCCTGAGAACAGAAACAAGGTCGGGCATTATAACGATATCGTAGCAATTCGCAGCTAAATACTGGTCTTATCAGCGAAGATATTCAACCCCAAATCGACCAACTCGGGGTTCCGTGACAGGAATATGAGCGCTGGAACACAGAAAAAGTTCCCGCCGGCGGCGTGCGTTTTTCAACGACAATCACGCGCGCCGCCGCGCGATTCAGCGCCACCAGGCGCGGAATTTCTTGTAGCGCAGGCCCAACAGCGCCACCGCCAGCAGCGCGTAAATGAACGGCTGGGGGGAAAAGGTTTTGACCGACCACAGATAGTGGATGGGCGCGAGGATCGCCGCCAGATAGACGAAGTTGTGCAACGTTTGCCATTTGGCGCCCAGTTTGCGCATCGCCCACAGCGTCGAGGTGGCCGCCAGCGCCAGCAGGATCAGCCAGGTGAGGATGCCGAGCGTCAGATAAGGGCGGTTCACCAGCTCGCTGCCCAGCAGGCCGAGATTGCTCAGCCCCAGTTCCAGCGTGGAGTAGCTTATCAGGTGCAGCGTGCCCCAGGCAAAACACCACAGCCCCACCAGACGGCGGCAGCGGATCAGCAGCGGCTGGCGGGCGTAGCGTGCCAGCGGGGCGATCATCAGCGTGGCCAGCAGCAGTTTCAGCGTCATCCTGCCGGTAAAATGCTGGATGTCCTTGGACGGATCGGCGCTGAACCAGCCTTGATCCACCGCCAGTACCAGCCAGAGAAAGGGCAAAAACGCCGCCAGATGCAGGGCGGCTTTCAGCCATTTGATGTGAACAGGCGTCAGGCGCACTTAGAAATTCTCCCGCAGATCCATGCCGCGATACAGCGACGCCACCTGATCGGCATAGCCGTTGAACAGCAGCGTCGGTTGGCGTTTGACGTCGAGAATGCCGCCGGAGCCGATGAAGCGCTCGGTGGCCTGCGACCAGCGCGGATGATCGACGTGCGGATTCACGTTGGCGTAAAAACCGTACTCGTTCGGCGCGGATTGGTTCCAGGTGGTCGGCGGCTGATCGCGCACCAAGCGGATATGCACGATCGATTTGATGCCTTTGAAGCCGTATTTCCACGGCGTGATCAGTCGCAGCGGCGCGCCGTTTTGCGGCGGCAGGGTTTTGCCGTACACGCCGACGGTCAACAGCGCCAGCGGATGCATCGCCTCGTCCAGCCGCAGCCCTTCGACGTAGGGATATTTCAGGCCGCCGCCGATAAAGCGATCTTTCTGGCCGGGCATCTGCTCCGGATCGTACAGCGTCTGGAAGGCTACGTAACGCGCGTTGCTGTTCGGTTCGGCCAGCTTGAGAAGCTTGCCCAGCTCGAAACCGATCCACGGCACCACCATCGACCAGGCCTCGACGCAGCGCATGCGGTAAATACGCTGCTCCAGCGGGAAACGCTTCATCAGATCGTCGATATCCAGCGTTATCGGTTTCGCCACTTCGCCGTCGATGCGCACTTTCCAGCCTTCGGTTTTCAGCCCGCCGGCGTTGGCGGCCGGATCGGCTTTGTCGAGGCCGAACTCATAGAAGTTGTTGTAGCCGGTCACCTTGTCTTCCGGCGTCATCGCCAGCTGCGCCTGCCAGGCGGCCGGTTTGCCGAATGCCAGCGCTTTGCCCGGCGGCGCCTTGGGGCGATCGTTGCCCTTGAACCACGACAGCAGGTCCGCCCGCGCGCCGGTAGGCAGCGCCAGCGTAGCGGCGCTGATGCCGAGCGCCTGCAGCACCTTGCGCCGCTGGTGGAACACGCTCTCCGGCGTGACGTCGGCCTCGGTTAATTTCGGGTGTTTGTTCATGCTTATGTTCTCCGCGACTGATTCCCGCCGCCTGTAAGCGGCAAACGGGTCTCCATGAAATAAGCATGGCGCTAAAGCCGGCCGGAAGCGAGGGGGCGCGGGAAAATATGAAATTTCGCAGAAGCGGGAACTCCCCCCGTCGACGAGGGGAGAAGGTCAGCGGATTTTCACCAGGGTGCGGCCGGTGATTTGGTTGTTCAGCAGCGCAGCGGCGGTGGCCGGCGCCTGCTCGAGGGTGATTTCGTGTGTGGCCTGCTGATAGAAGCTGTCCGGCAGAATGCCGGCCAGCCGTTCCCAGGCGGTTTGGCGGCGATGCAGCGGCGTATGCACTGAATCCACGCCCTGCAGGCGCACGTTGCGCAGAATGAACGGCATCACGGTGGTCGGCAACTGATAACCGCCCGCCAGGCCGCAGGCGGCGACGGTGCCGTTATAGTTCATCTGTGCCAGCACCCGCGCCAGCAGTTTGTCGCCGACGGTGTCCACTGCGCCGGCCCACAGCTGTTTCTCCAGCGGACGCGGCGTGTCGATATAGCCATCGCGCGACATCACCTCTTTGGCGCCGAGCGCTTTCAGGTACTCGGTATTGCTGTCGCGGCCGCTGATGGCGGTCACCCGGTAACCCAACGCCGCCAGCAGGGCGATGGCGGTGCTGCCCACGCCGCCGCTGGCGCCGGTGACCAGGATATCGCCGTCGTCCGGGTGCACGCCGCCTTCCTCCAGCGCCATCACGCACAGCATGGCGGTAAAGCCGGCGGTGCCGATGATCATCGCCTTGCGCTCATCCAGCCCGTTCGGCAGCGGCACCAGCCACTCACCGGAGACGCGCGCCTGCTCGGCCAGGCCGCCCCAGTGGTGTTCGCCCACGCCCCAGCCGGTGAGCACCACGCTTTGCCCCTCTTTGAAGCGATCGTCGCGGCTGTGGCGCACGGTGCCGGCGAAATCGATGCCCGGCACCATTGGGAAGTTGCGTACGATCTTGCCTTTGCCGGTGATCGCCAGCGCATCCTTGTAGTTCAGGCTGGACCAGTTGATGTCGACGGTAACATCGCCTTCCGGCAACCGATCGCTGTCGATATCTTTGATATGGGCCAGAGTTTGGTCGTCTTGTTGTTCCAATAACAGTGCACGCATGTCACTCTTCCTCTCGTTTACACTTTTCTATCAATGGCTGAATCACATTTATTTGACTATATGCATAATAAGCGGCCCAAGTCCTGATAAAGGACAAAAACGGCGCTTGCAGGTTTAATTCTTCAGCAAGGCTTGTTAGGGTTGGACGGCCCCTTTTAGCTAAAGGGTGAACACTCACTTAACCATAGCGGACAAGGCACAGGGATGCGATTTACCACCAAACTCTCTGCATTGATCACTCTGTTGGTCGCGCTGGCGATGTTTTTGATGCTGATGGGATGCTCATACAGCTTCTTTTACGTTACCCAGGATCGCCAGGAGCGCCGCTTGGATTCGCTGGTTACCACTCTCGATCAAGCCATGCTGAGCGAGCCGCCGCAGGAGCAGGAGAAATGGTTGCCCATCGTCATGCGCACGCTCGGCATCGTGTCGATCCGCATAGAGGCCGGGGCCAGCCAACTGCTCGACTATAAATTGCCGACGGTCAAAAAAGAGCACTGGGATGCGCTGAACGGCTATCGTCAGGTCTCGCGCCCCCTGTTGCAGCACCCGGGCAGCACGCTGTACATCACCTACCTCGATCCCTTCGCCAGCGACGTGCGTACGCTGCAATCCACCGCCGCCGTCACGCTGTCGATCGTCGTCATGGTGGTGATTTTGCTGTTCAGCCTGCGCTGGCTGCGTGAACAGGCCGACGGCGAAGATCGTCTGGAACGCCGCGCGCGGCGCATTCTGAACGGCGAGCGTGAAAACGTCATGCAGGGCGACGTGCGTGAGTGGCCGGCCAACGTCAGCGGCGCGCTCGACCGCCTGCTGGCCGATCTGGCGGAAGCGCGGGAAGAGCGCAGCCGGGTCGATACGCTGATCCGCGCCTTTGCCGCGCAGGACGCCAAAACCGGGCTGAATAATCGCCTGTTCTTCGATAACCAATTGACCACTCAGCTGGAAGATGAAGGCTCGCACGGCATCGTGATGATGGTGCGGCTGCCCGATTTCGAGACCCTGCGCGAGACGCACGGCAGCGTGGCGGTGCAAGAACTGATGTATTCGCTGGTCAACCTGCTGTCTACCTTCGTGATGCGCTACCCGTCGGCGCTGCTGGCGCGCTACTTCCACAGCGATTTTACCGTGCTGTTGCCGCATCGAACCCTGAAGGAGGCCGACGGCATCGCTTCACAGCTGGTCAACGCCATCGATGCCTTGCCTTCCACGGCGCTGATCGATCGCGAGGCCTTCCTGCACATCGGCATCGTGGCGTACCGCAGCGGTCAAACCACCGAGCAGGTGATCGACTATGCGGAGCAGGCGACGCGCCACGCTACGCTGCAGGGCGAAAACGGGTGGTATGTGTACGACAGCCAGGTGCCGGAAAAGGGGCGCGGCAGCGTCAAGTGGCGCACGCTGCTGGAACAGGTGCTGGCGCGCGGTGGCCCGCGGCTGTATCAGAAACCGGCGGTGACCGTGGAAGGCGAGGTGCACCATCGCGAGATCATGAGCCGGATCTATGACGGCACCCAGGAATTGCTGCCGGCGGAATATATGCCGCTGGTGCAGCAGCTGGGGTTGGCGGAGAGTTACGATCGCCAACAGGTGAGCCGCATCATTCCCTTGTTGGCGCAGTGGCCCGAGGAAACGCTGGCGTTTCCACTGTGCGTAGACTCGATTTTGCAGCGCTCTTTCCAGCGCTGGCTACGCGATACGCTGTTGCAATGCGAAAAAAGTCAACGTCGGCGAATTCTGATTGAACTTGCGGAGGCAGATGTGTGTCAACATATCGACCGTTTGCGTCCGGTGCTGAGGTTGCTGTCAGGGCTGGGTTGCCGCCTGGCGGTGTCCAAAGCGGGGTTAACCGTGGTCAGTACGTCCTATATCAAGTCGCTGCAGGTGGAGATCGTCAAGCTCCACCCGGGGTTGGTGCGGAGCATCGATAAGCGGGACGAAAACCAGCTGTTCGTGCAGAGCCTGACCGGCGCCTGCGCGGGTACGCGCGCGCAGGTGTTCGCCGCCAGCGTACGCACGCGCAACGAGTGGCAGACGCTGAAAGAGCGTGGGATCCACGGCGGGCAGGGCGACTTTTTCGCGTCGCCGGAACCGATCGACGCGGGGCGTAAAAAATATTCACGTCGTTATCGCGTTTAAGCTGATTGCCGGACAAAAATTGACGTAGAATGAGCGCCGGATCCATCTGGGCCATGTCACTCGTCATTTTGGAGTTTTCTCCAATCTGCCTGCGACAACGACGCCTATTTGAGATAGGCTCTTGTCAGCTTTTATCTGGTTGGCGTTGGTAGGTGCTTACCATCGGCGGCAATCAGGGAATATGTTAGATTTTATGAGCTGTGTTACGCCGTTTCGTGCGTTGACAGGGTGGTAAACTGAGCCTTTGTTCAGGGAATTCAGGCCTCATCCAATTTCCGTGCATTCGAGCAGAAACAATACAGACTATTTTTCACCGAAGTAGAACGTTTTTGCGCCTTGTCGCTGCTTCGTGTGGTTGGTAAAGTAGGCGGATTTTATTTTCCGCCCCCAGCTTGCAGGATTATCCTTTCGTTATGTTTAAGAAATTTCGTGGCATGTTTTCCAACGACTTGTCCATCGACTTGGGTACCGCCAATACCCTGATTTATGTTAAAGGGCAAGGCATCGTACTGAATGAACCTTCGGTGGTTGCCATTCGTCAGGATCGTGCCGGCTCCCCAAAGAGCGTTGCGGCCGTCGGTCATGACGCCAAACAGATGCTGGGCCGCACCCCCGGCAACATCGCGGCTATTCGCCCGATGAAAGACGGCGTGATCGCCGACTTCTTCGTGACCGAAAAAATGCTGCAGCACTTTATCAAACAGGTTCACAGCAACAGCTTCATGCGCCCAAGCCCGCGCGTGCTGGTCTGTGTGCCGGTCGGCGCGACCCAGGTTGAACGCCGCGCTATCCGCGAGTCCGCCCAAGGGGCCGGCGCGCGCGAAGTGTTCCTGATTGAAGAGCCGATGGCGGCGGCGATCGGCGCAGGTCTGCCGGTCTCCGAAGCGACAGGCTCAATGGTGGTGGATATCGGTGGCGGTACCACTGAAGTGGCGGTGATCTCGCTGAACGGCGTGGTGTACTCCTCTTCCGTGCGCATCGGCGGCGACCGCTTCGATGAAGCCATCATCAATTATGTGCGCCGCAACTACGGCTCGCTGATCGGCGAAGCGACCGCCGAGCGCATCAAGCACGAAATCGGTTCTGCCTATCCGGGTGACGAAGTGCGCGAAATCGAAGTCCGCGGCCGTAACCTGGCCGAAGGCGTACCGCGCGGCTTTACCCTGAACTCCAATGAAATCCTCGAAGCCCTGCAAGAGCCGCTGACCGGCATCGTCAGCGCGGTGATGGTGGCGCTGGAGCAGTGCCCGCCAGAATTGGCCTCCGACATTTCCGAACGCGGCATGGTATTGACCGGCGGCGGCGCGCTGCTGCGCAATCTCGATCGCTTGCTGATGGAAGAAACCGGCATCCCGGTCGTAGTGGCGGAAGATCCACTGACCTGCGTGGCGCGCGGCGGCGGCAAGGCGTTGGAAATGATCGACATGCACGGCGGCGATTTGTTCAGCGAAGAATAGTCAGCCCCTGGAAGGAGGAATCGTATCGGATGAATGCGCACAGCGAGAATCGGGTACGGTTCCTCTTTCTGTTGTCGAGGAACTCGCATAATTTATGAAGCCGATTTTTAGCAGGGGGCCTTCCCTGCAACTGCGACTTTTTTTGGCGGTGATTGCGGCCATTGGCCTGATCGTTGCCGACAGCCGGCTCGGCACGTTCGTGAAGATACGCAACTACATGGACACCGCAGTCAGCCCTTTCTATTTTCTGGCCAACGGGCCGCGTAAAGTTTTGGACAGCGTGTCAGAGACGCTGGCCACCCGCCAACAGCTGGAGCTGGAAAACCGCGCTCTGCGGCAGGAACTGCTGCTGAAAAACAGCGATATTCTTCTTCTTGGCCAATTCAAGCAGGAAAACGCCCGCTTGCGCGAGCTGCTGGGTTCTCCGCTGCGTCAGGACGAACACAAGATGGTCACCCAGGTGATCTCCACCGGTTCCGATCCGTATAGCGATCAGGTGGTGATCGACAAAGGGTCGGACAACGGCGTCTATGAAGGCCAGCCGGTGATCAGCGACAAGGGCGTGGTCGGTCAGGTGGTGGCGGTGGCGAAAGTCACCAGCCGCGTGCTGCTGATCTGCGACGCCTCGCATGCGCTGCCGATCCAGGTGCTGCGCAACGATATTCGGGTGATCGCTGCGGGCAGCGGCTGCGCCGACGATCTGCAACTGGAGCATCTGCCGAACAACACCGACATCCGCGTCGGCGACGTGCTGGTCACCTCCGGCCTCGGCGGCCGCTTCCCGGAAGGGTATCCGGTAGCGGTGGTCTCCTCGGTCAAAGTCGACAACCAGCGTGCTTACACTGTGATTCAGGCGCGGCCGACCGCCGGTCTGCAGCGTTTGCGCTACCTGCTGCTGCTGTGGGGCGCCGATCGCAACGGCGACATGCCGCTGCCGCCGGACGAAGTACACCGCGTGGCCAATGAGCGCTTGATGCAGATGATGCCGCAGGTGCTGCCGCCGGCCGGTTCCGTCGGGCCACAGCTGCCGGCCCCGGCCGCCGGTGCGGCGCCGCAATCCGGCGCTCCGGCGTCTGCTCAGCCTCAGGTTCAGCCTGCGGCGGCGGAGGTGGTGCAATGAACAGCTACCGCAGCCACGGGCGCTGGATAATCTGGCTGTCGTTCCTGGTGGCGTTGGTGCTGCAAATCATGCCGTGGCCGGAGCAGATCTACATGTTCCGGCCTTCCTGGCTGGTGCTGATCCTGATCTACTGGGTGATGGCTTTGCCGCATCGGGTCAACGTCGGCACCGGCTTCGTGCTGGGGCTGATCATGGATCTGATCCTCGGTTCCACGCTGGGCGTGCGCGCGCTGGCGCTGGGCATCATCGCCTATCTGGTGGCGTTCAAATTCCAACTGTTCCGCAATATGGCGCTGTGGCAACAGGCGCTTATCGTCGTGTTGCTGTCGCTGTCGATGGACGTGGTGGTGTTCTGGGCTGAGTTTTTAGTGATCAACGTCTCTTTCCGCCCAGAGGTGTTCTGGAGTAGTGTGGTAAACGGCATTTTGTGGCCGTGGTTATTCCTGTTGATGCGCAAAATCCGCCGTCAGTTCGCCGTACAGTAAGGGTATATCAATGACTTCGCTTTATCTGGCCTCCGGCTCCCCACGTCGACGTGAACTGCTGACCCTGCTGGGCGTGTCGTTCGACATTCTGCTGACGCATACCGAAGAGCAGCGCCGGGAAGGCGAAGCCGCAGAAGCCTATGTGCGCCGCCTGGCGCAGGACAAGGCCAAGGCGGGCGTGGCGCTGGCGCAGGAAGATCGGCCGGTGCTGGGCGCCGACACCATCGTGGTGCTCAACGGCCGGGTGCTGGAGAAGCCGCGCGACGAAGCCCATGCGGCGGACATGCTGGCGGCCCTGTCCGGCAAGCAGCATCAGGTGATGACGGCAGTGGCGATCGCCGATCGCCACGACGTGCGTTGCCAGCTGGTGGTGACTGACGTGACGTTCCGCAGCCTGTCACAACAGGATATCCGCGACTATATTGCTACGGGCGAACCGATGGATAAGGCGGGCGCCTATGGAATTCAAGGAAAGGGTGGTTGTTTCGTCAGAACGATAACCGGGAGTTATCACGCAGTGGTCGGTCTGCCGCTGGTCGAAACACATGAGCTGCTCAGTAATTTTGTCGCATTACGTGATGTAAGAACCGGTTGATGGGCGCTGCCATTATCGACCGGCTCTGAGGAGAAGGCATGACAGCTGAGCTACTGGTTAATATCACACCGTCTGAAACGCGGGTCGCCTATATCGATGGCGGCATTCTGCAAGAGATCCATATCGAACGCGAATCCAAACGCGGCATCGTCGGCAATATCTATAAAGGGCGCGTCAGCCGCGTCCTGCCGGGCATGCAGGCGGCGTTCGTCGACATCGGCCTCGATAAGGCCGCCTTCCTGCACGCCTCTGACATCATGCCGCATACCGAATGCGTCGCCGGCGACGAGCGGAAAAACTTCCACGTGCGCGACATCGCCGAGCTGGTGCGCCAGGGGCAAGACCTGATGGTGCAGGTGGTGAAAGATCCGCTTGGCACCAAGGGCGCGCGTTTGACCACCGATATCACGCTGCCTTCGCGTTATCTGGTCTTCATGCCGGGTGCGGCGCACGTCGGCGTGTCGCAGCGCATCGACAGCGAAGCCGAGCGCGAGCGCCTGAAGGCGATCGTGGCGCCGCACTGCGACGAGCTGGGCGGCTTTATCATCCGCACCGCGGCGGAAGGCATCGGCGAGGAAGAGCTGGCGCAGGACGCCGCATTCCTCAAACGGCTGTGGACCAAGGTGATGGAGCGCAAGAAGCGCAACCAGACCAAATACAAGCTGTACGGCGAGCTGGCGTTGGCGCAGCGCATCTTGCGCGATTTCGCCGGCGCGGCGCTGGATCGCATCCGCGTCGATTCGCGGTTGACGCACGATCTGCTGGTGGAGTTCACCGGCGAGTACATCCCGGACATCACCAACAAGCTCGAGCTCTATACCGGCAGCCAGCCGATTTTCGATCTGTACGATGTGGAAAACGAGATCCAGCGTGCGCTGGAGCGCAAGGTGGAGCTGAAGTCCGGCGGCTATCTGATCATCGATCAGACCGAGGCGATGACCACGGTCGACATCAACACCGGCGCCTTCGTCGGCCATCGCAACCTCGATGAAACCATCTTCAATACCAACATCGAGGCGACGCAGGCCATCGCCCGCCAGCTGCGGCTGCGCAATCTGGGCGGCATCATCATCATCGACTTTATCGATATGAACAACGAAGAGCATCGCCGTCGGGTGCTGCACTCGCTGGAGCAGGCGTTGAGTAAAGATCGGGTAAAAACCACGATCAACGGCTTCTCTCAGCTAGGCTTAGTTGAAATGACGCGTAAACGAACGCGTGAAAGCATTGAACATGTGCTCTGTCACGATTGTCCTACTTGCAATGGGCGCGGCACCGTAAAAACGGTGGAAACCGTGTGCTACGAGATCCTGCGCGAGATTGTGCGCGTGCATCACGCTTACGATTCCGATCGCTTCCTGGTGTACGCTTCGGCGGCGGTCGGCGAAGCGCTGAAGAGCGAAGAGTCGCATGCGCTGGCCGAAGTGGAGATTTTCGTCGGCAAACAGGTGAAGGTGCAGATCGAACCGTTGTACAGCCAGGAGCAGTTCGACGTCGTCATGATGTAGCCCGCCCGACATCGATAGGGGCCCGGCACGCCGGGCCCGTCAGTGCATAGATATTCCCGTTGCCAGGCAGCGGAGCAAGGAGAACTGCGTGAGGCGACTGCCTGGGATTCTGTTAGCAACAGGCGCCACCCTAATCGTGATTGTGGCGCTGCTGATCAGCGGGCTGCGCCTGATGCTGCCGAAGCTGAACGACTACCGTCCCCAACTGCTGGCGCAGGTGGAGAAGCTGTCCGGCGTGCCCGTGCAGATGGATTTCCTACAGGGCAGTTGGGAAACCTTCGGCCCGCAGCTTGAAGTGCGTAACTTGAGCGTTACGCTGCCCAAAAGCGATGTGCATATCGAGCGCGTGACGCTGGCGCTGGATGTGTGGCAGTCGCTGTTGCACTGGCGCTGGCAGTTCCGCGATCTGACCTTCTATCAATTCCGGCTTGATTTGAACGCCACGCTGGGCGGCGATCGGCAGGGCGATGGCCTTGAACCCGGTAAAATCAGCGATCTGATGCTGCGCCAGCTCGACCATTTCGATCTGCGCGACAGTCGTATTTCATTCCTGACGCCCGCCGGCGCGCGCGCCGAATTCGACATTCCCCAGCTGACCTGGCTCAACGGCCGCGATCGCCACCGCGCCGAGGGGCAGATCAGCCTGTCGACGCTGAACGGTCAACACGGTGTGGTGCAGCTGCGCATGGACCTGCGTGACAATCAAGGCCTGCTGGACACCGGCACGGTCTATCTGCAGGCCGATAACATCGACATGAAACCCTGGTTTACCCGCTGGCTGCGCGCCAACACCGGGCTGGAAAGCGCCGACTTCAGCCTGGCTGCCTGGCTGCAGGTGCAGAACGGCGAGATCGCCGGCGGCCATGCGTTGCTCAAGCAGGGAGCGGCCAACTGGAATACCGGCGCCGCGCAGCACCGGCTGGACGTGGACAATCTGGCGCTGTCGCTGCGCCGCCAGGGCACAGGGTGGCAGCTCGACGTGCCGCAGCTGCGGTTGAGCACCGACGGCCAGGCCTGGCCGCAGGGCGCACTTTCCGCCCTGTGGCTGCCGGAAAACACCGAATTCATGGGGCCGGCGCAGAATGAAGAGCTGCGGGTGCGCGCGACCAACCTTCAGCTGGAGCGCCTGTCGGCGCTGCTGCCGACCTTCTCGTTCCTCAGCCCGGACGTGCTCGAGCGCTGGAACGATCTGCAGCCGCAGGGGCAATTGGAAGCGCTGGCGCTGGACATTCCGCTCAAGCAGCCGGAAAAGAGCCGTTTCCAGGCGCTGTGGCGCGATGTCAGCTGGCAGCGTTGGGAACTGCTGCCCGGCGTCAACCACTTCTCCGGGGCGTTGAGCGGCGGGGTGGAGAACGGCCGCCTGACGCTGGGGCTCACCGACAGCACCCTGCCTTACGGCGACATGTTCCGCGCCCCGCTTGAAATCAGCAGCGCGCGCGGCGCGCTGACCTGGCGTTACAACGATCAGGGCTGGGAGCTGGCGAGTCAGGGGCTGGACGTCAAGGCGAAGTCGCTGTGGGTCAACGGTGATTTCCGTTATCAGCAGCCGGCCAAGGGCGATCCGTGGCTGAACATCCTGGCGGGCATCCGCCTGTATGACGGCGCCGACGCCTGGCGCTATTTCCCGGAGCCGTTAATGGGCAAGCATCTGGTGGACTACCTGAGCGGCGCCATTCAGGGCGGCCAGGTGGATAACGCTACGCTGATTTATTCCGGCGATCCGCAGCACTTCCCGTATCGTAAAAACGAAGGGCAGTTTGAAGTCTTCGTACCGTTACGTCACGCCACCTTCCAGTTCCAACCGGGCTGGCCGGCGCTGACCGATTTGGCGATCGATCTCGATTTCGCCAACGAGGGATTGTGGATGCATGCGCCGCAAACCCGATTGGGTAAGGTGGCGGGTAAAAATATCAGCGCGGTGATCCCGGATTACCTGAAAGAGCGGCTGCTGATCGACGCCGAAGTCGCGGGGGCGGGCAGCGACGTGCATGACTACTTCATGCAGACGCCGTTGCACGATTCGCTCGGGGCGGCGCTGGAGCAGCTGCAGATTGGCGGTGATGTCAGTGGGCGCTTACATCTTGATATTCCCCTGGACGGCGAGCAGGTCAGAGCCACCGGCGAAGTGGCGCTGAACAACAATTCGTTGCTGATAAAGCCGCTGGACAGCGAACTGCAAAAGCTCAGCGGCAAATTCCGCTTCGACAACGGCAACCTGCAGAGCGACCCCTTGTCGGCCAACTGGTTCGGGCAGCCGGTGGCGGTCAACTTTTCCACGCAGGAAGGCGATCGCGATTACAAGATCAATGTCGGCCTGAAGGGCGACTGGCAGCCGGGCAAGTTCCCCGGCCTGCCGACAGAGGCTGCCGCTGCGCTCAGTGGCAGCGCGCCCTGGCAGAGTCAGGTGGCCATCACGTTGCCGCATCAGGGCTCGGCCAGCTACGATATCGGCCTGGACGCAGATCTGAAGAAAGTGAGCAGTCACTTACCCTCACCGCTGGACAAGGCGCCGGGCGAGGCGTTGCCGGTGAACGTCAAGGTTAAAGGTGGTCTGAACGGTTTCATGTTGACCGGCAGCGCGGGCAAGCAGAACCGCTTCAACAGCGAATGGAACTTCGATAAAAAACAGGTGAATCTGGCGCGCGCCGCCTGGCAAACCAACGGTGGCGGCACCCCGCCGCTGCCGGCCGGCAAATCGATGACGCTGAACCTGCCGGCGCTGGACGGCGAGCAGTGGCTGGCGCTGCTGGCGCCGGCGCTGAAACAGGGCGGCGGCAGCGGTCAGGTGGGCGGTTTCAGCTTCCCTACCACCGTGGCGCTGACTACGCCGCAGCTGCTGTTGGGCGGCCAGGCCTGGCATAAGCTGACGCTGTCGGCCGAAAAACAGCTTGGCGGTACCCTGGTGAGCGCCAAGAGCGACGAAGTGGACGGCAGCCTGCGGGTGGCCGATCGCGGGCCGTGGCGCGCCGATATCAACTACCTGTATTACAACCCACAGTTCGCCGAGACGAAAAACGCGGCGGGTGCGCCGTCGCCGTCGACCGAGAAAGTTTCCTTCCGCGACTGGCCTTCGCTGATGCTGCGCTGCAAGTCGTGCTGGGTGCTGGGGCAGAACCTCGGCAAGGTCGAGGCGGATCTGACTAATCGGGGGGATACCCTGACGCTGGATCACGGCCTGGTCGATACCGGTAAAGGGCGTATGAGCGCCACCGGCCTGTGGAAACAAAATGCGCAGGAAGAGCGCAGCTCGCTGAAAGGCAAGCTGCTCGGCGGCAAGATCGACGAAACTGCCGCCTTCTTCGGCATCACTATCCCGCTGAAGGGGGCGCCTTACGACGTGGACTTCGATCTGTACTGGCACGGCGCGCCGTGGCAGCCGCAGGTCAATACGTTAAGCGGCGCGCTGCAGGTCAAGATGGGCAAGGGCGAGATCGACAGCATGGGCGGCGGCCGCGCCGGCCAGCTGCTGCGGCTGGTCAGCTTCGACGCCCTGCTGCGCAAGCTGCAGTTCGATTTCAGCGATACCTTCGGCAAAGGTTTCTACTTTGATTCCATCCGCAGCACCGCCTGGCTGAAAGATGGCATAATGCATACTGATAATCTATTGATCGACGGCCTGGCGGCGGACATCGCCATGAGCGGCCAGATCGATCTGGCGCGCCGCCGCATCGATATGGAGGCGGTGGTGGCGCCGGCGATTTCGGCGACCGTCGGCGTGGCCACGGCGTTTGTCGTCAACCCGATCGTCGGCGCGGCGGTATTTGCCGCCTCGCAGGTGCTGGGGCCGCTGTGGAGCAAGATTTCGCTGATTCGCTACCATATCGGCGGCGATCTCGACCAGCCGAAGATCAATGAGGTACTTCGTAAGGCAAAGGAGGATAAGGCGTCATGAGGAATGCTAACGTTGCGTTGTTGCAGTTGTGCAGTGGCGATCAGGTGCGCGATAACCTGGCCCAGATTGAACAGCAGATCAAGCAGCTCAATGCCGGGGTAAAACTGGTCATGACGCCGGAGAACGCGCTGCTGTTCGCCAACTCCGCGGCCTACCGCCAACAGGCGGAAAAACAGGGCGATGGCCCGCTGCAGAACGCGGTGCGCGAGCTGGCGCGCCGCTATGGGGTGTGGTTGCTGGTGGGCTCGATGCCCTTGATCAGCCGCGAAAACCCGGAACTTATCACCACCAGCAGCCTGTTGTTCGACGAGCAGGGCGAAATCCGCGCCCGCTATGACAAACTGCACATGTTCGATGTGGATATCAACGATGCGCACGGCCACTACCGCGAGTCGGATACCTACCAGCACGGGCAGCACCTGACGGTGGTGGATACGCCGGTCGGGCGTTTGGGCATGACCATATGCTACGATCTGCGCTTCCCCGCGCTGTTCCAGGCGCTGCGGGCGCAGGGCGCCGAACTGATTTCGGTGCCGGCGGCGTTTACCCGGGTCACCGGCGAGGCGCATTGGGAAATCCTGCTGCGCGCCCGGGCGATCGAAAACCAGTGCATGATCCTGGCGCCGGCGCAGGTGGGGCGCCACGGACCGACTCGTCGCACCTGGGGCCACACGCTGGCTGTTGACGGCTGGGGCAAGGTGCTGGCCGAGAACGCGGACGCCGTGGCGGCGCTGAAGGTGCGCGTGGACACCGCAAGCCTGAAAAATATTCGTGCGCAGATGCCGGTGCTGCAGCACAACCGATTCCAGACGTCGCTGACGGCGCCGTCTGACAAGCTATCCTCCAATCAAGAGTGAAACCATTATGAGCCTGACGTTTGTCAGTGAGCAGTTACTCGCTACCAACAAGCTGAGTCATCAAGACCTGTACAGGGTACTGGGTCAACTGGCAGAACGCCGTATCGACTACGCCGATCTCTATTTCCAGTCCAGCTATCACGAAGCCTGGGTGATCGAGGACGGCATCATCAAGGATGGCTCTTACAATATCGACCAGGGCGTCGGCGTGCGCGCCGTCAGCGGTGAGAAGACCGGCTTCGCCTATGCCGATCAGATCACCCTGAATGCGCTGCAGCAGAGCGCCCAGGCGGCGCGCAGCATCGTGCGCGAGCAGGGCGACGGGCGGGCGCATACCCTGGGCGAAATCGGTTACCGGGCGCTGTATCCGCTGCTCGATCCGCTGCAAAGCCTGCCGCGCGAAGAGAAAATCGCCCTGTTGCACCGCGTCGACAAGGTAGCGCGCGCCGCCGATGCGCGGGTGCAGGAAGTGAACGCCAGCATCACCGGCGTTTACGAGCAGGTGTTGGTGGCCGCCACCGACGGTACGCTGGCGGCGGACGTTCGCCCGCTGGTGCGCTTCTCCGTCAGCGTGCTGGTGGAGCAGGACGGCAAGCGTGAGCGCGGCTCCAGCGGCGGCGGCGGCCGTTTCGGTTACGATTACTTCCTGGAAACCGTCGACGGCGACGTGCGCGCCGACGCTTACGCCAAAGAAGCGGTGCGCATGGCGCTGGTCAATCTTGGCGCGGTGGCGGCGCCGGCCGGCAATATGCCGGTCGTGCTGGGCGCCGGCTGGCCGGGCGTGCTGCTGCACGAAGCGGTGGGCCACGGCCTGGAAGGCGACTTCAACCGGCGCGGCACCTCGGTGTTCAGCGGCCATATGGGCGAGCTGGTGGCGTCCGAACTGTGCACCGTGGTGGACGACGGCACCCTGCAAGGGCGCCGCGGCTCGCTGGCGATCGACGACGAAGGCGTGCCGGGCCAGTACAACGTGCTGATTGAAAACGGCGTATTGAGAGGCTACATGCAGGACAAGCTCAACGCGCGGCTGATGGGCGTCGCCCCGACCGGCAACGGCCGCCGCGAGTCCTACGCGCATCTGCCGATGCCGCGCATGACCAACACCTACATGCTGGCGGGCCAATCGACGCCGGAAGAGATCATCGCCAGCGTCGAGTACGGTCTGTACGCGCCGAACTTTGGCGGCGGTCAGGTGGACATCACCTCCGGCAAGTTCGTGTTCTCCACCACCGAAGCCTACCTGATCGAAAAGGGCCGCATCACCAAACCGGTGAAAGGGGCGACGCTGATCGGCTCCGGCATCGAGGCGATGCAGCAGATCTCGATGGTCGGCAACGATCTGGCGCTCGATAAAGGCGTGGGCGTGTGCGGCAAGGAAGGCCAGAGCGTGCCGGTAGGCGTTGGCCAACCGACGCTGAAACTGGATACGTTGACCGTCGGCGGCACGGCGTAATCTTTCTTCAAGGGGCCATGCGTTGGCCCCTCAACCATTCTCCATTTCGCGGCCTTTCTCGCATTCGTAACGCTAAGCGCGGCAGGACGCCGTAGCCTGCACGACATAATGGAATGAAATTGACGTGGCGAAAAAACAGAGCACGACAAGAATGACGCGCCTGGCATTATCCGCTCGGCGTTGGCTGCTGGTGCTGGGCGTTCTGTCCCTGACGGGCTGCGCCCGTTCCGATGCGCTGTGGGGCGTGGTCGATAAACTCTGCATGGCCAACTATCAGCAAAAACGCAATCCGGCCCCGTGCGAGCAGATTTATATGCCGCAGGGGAAAGCGCAGGGCTTTAGCGTGCTGCAGAACCCGCGTTACCCTTATCACTTTATCCTGGTGCCGACGGCGCCGCTCTCCGGCATTGAAAGCCCGCAGCTGCTGGTTGGAGAACGGACGGACTATTTTGGCTATGCGTGGCTGATGCGTTACCGGCTGGCCGCCGAGTATGGCGGGCCGGTGCCGGATGATATGTTGGGCATGGCAATCAACTCCGCTTACGGCCGCAGTCAGAACCAATTGCATATTCACCTGACCTGCCTGCGCGAAGATGTGCGGCGTCAATTGCAGGCGGAGCGCCCCTACATACAGGAACAATGGCGGCCTTTGCCGGATAAGCTGTTGCGCCACACCTACTATGCCCGCCGCGTGATGCAGCCAGCCGTGATGGGCATCTACCCGATTAAGGATTTGGCGGATTATTTCCATTTGTCGCCGTCGCAGCTGGCGGAATATGGCGTGGCCGTCGTCCCGACCACGTTTGCCGGCCGGCAAGCGTTTATCTTGCTGGCCTCGAAGCGCGGCTGGGACGTCGGCAATCGCGCGTCGGTAGAGTCGCTGCTGGATAAAGAGTGCGCGATATTGCCGCGTTGATTTTGCTACATAAATGACGCATGTGAGAGCGACGAGGCATCGCTCTCACCTTGTTGCCCTACCTAAACCGCGCATCCTGCGCAAACAGGAAAGCGGCTTCCCGCAGGCGAGCGTCGGCTTCCGCCTGGGCTCCCTGATAGCGCAAGATCATGATCAGCGTGGCATAAACGTTGGCGTCGATGCGGCGTTCCAGATAGTCATTGGCCCACTGCCGATAGCTGGTCAACAGGGCATCATCACGCGTTTGGTTATAGACCAGCAGCGCGTGAGATTGCTCGTCGAACGTTTTGCGTTCCTGGTAGATCCAGGCGGCCGGCGGCGGCATCTGCTCGATGCTGTCGATGGTGGTCAGCAGGGTGCGCTCCGATTGGGTGAGCGCCATGCGCCCTTGCCAGGCGAAGAACGCCATCACCAACACGCCGACCATTGTCATCGCCACCGGCAGACTCAGGGCTTTGGCGAACGGCTGCGGGCGGGGCTCGCCGGTTTGGCCGTCCAGCAGCGCCAGCAGCAGCAGAAACGCCAGCCAATGCGGCGCAGACAGATAGAAAGGATATTCCAGTTGGGTGTGTATCAACATTGGCAGCAGCACCAGAAACAGCCCGACGCGCACACCGGCCGGCGCTTCGCGATCCCGTTGCCAGGCGCGTTTCAGCAGCCGTGCGCCGGCGACGATGACGATAGCGATACCTGCCAGCGCCGGCAGGCCGCCCTCAACCCACCACAGCAGGATTTCATTGTGCGGATGCCCGGCGACTTCCAGCACTTCTCGCCAGGGCATTGTCTGCAGACGGAAGTGCGCGAAGCTGTATTCAAAGCCGCCGTAACCCCAGCCCAGCAGCGGTTTGGCGAAAATCATGGCGACGGTGTCTTGCAGCATGGTCAGGCGCGTGCCGTTGGAGGGAGAGCGATCGAGAAAGCCCGTTTGTTCGCCCAGACCGAAACCGGTGAGCTGTATCGTCACACCCAGCGTCAGCCCCAGCGCCAGGGCGCAGCAGGCAAGGCGGGCGGTACGCGGTCGCCGACGGCAGAGCCGCCACAACAGCAGCGAGGCCGCTACGGCGCCTCCCAGCCAGCCGGCGCGGGACTGAACCAACACCAGCACGGTGACGAAGGCGGTCAACAGCGTGAACAGCAGCACCTGCCGTTGGCGCTCGCTGCGCGCGGACGAAAAAGCGGGTAAAAACAGCGCCCACTGCGCCAACGCCAGTCCGGTGGCGATGAAGCTGCCCAAGACATTCGGCTGCTGGAATACGGCGTAGACCCTTCCTCCGTCTGGTGCAACCCAGGCCCAACCGGGAGCGAACAGTTGCAGCGCCGCCAGCAACGCCTGAATGCTGACGGCAAACAGCAGACCGTACAACAGCAGCTCGCGCTGCCGGGCGTTGAGGCGCAGCTGCAGGCAGGCGACATAGAACAGCCAGCCGCCGAGCAGACCGGCGCAACGCCACAGGGCGTCTTCGCGCCATTCGGGGCGGGTATACAACAGCGGCAGCGCCAGCACGGCGATGCCGAGCAGCAACAGGCGTGCGGTGGGGGTCAGCGAAAGACGGGTACGGCCAAGGCAAATGGTGAACGTCACTATCAGCGTGGTGAGTGCCATGACAGCCCAGGCCAGAATGTTTTGCGGCAGCGCCAGACCGTCGCCGCCCATGTTGGGGTAATAAACCGGCAGGATCGCCGCCATCCAGATCAGCAGCAGGGGCAGCACGGCGATGGTCGCTGCGTTAGCGGGAGATTTATCGGCCATGGTTAACCTGCCATGGCCTGATAGCGTTTATGAAATGCATGTTTTGATTATTCCCTATCCTTTATCCTGATGTTGAAATGCGTGTAATGTTCAATTCGAAATGTCTCACGGGAAATTTAAATCGTCTTTATGGTGAAGCGATAAATAATGTTTGCCCTGAGAATGCGCGAGGCTGTATGCCTAAAGAAAGGTTAAGCCGTATTTTTCACCCGCAAAAGGCATTTTTGTTGTTTGCAAAAACAGATGCGCTATTTTCTCAAATCTATTGTGATTCAGTCAATTTTTAATCGAATTTTATTTTTGTTTATTAAAATCAGTTGATTGAGTGTTATTTTTGCGTGTATGAATATCGTGGGGTATCTCGGCGATGGCCTATGTCGGCAGTCAATGTGAAGAATAAAATAGGTGTCTTCTTGTTTAATTTGTTTCGTCAGCGGCGGTGTGGCGGCGGAGGTTTATTTCATCATTTTTCATTGCTGATTTTTAAATTAAAAGTGATTTTCATATTTGTATTTTTATTGAGATTCTTCTTGTCTTTATCTGTTTTTTTTGGTTTTTATAAAATTATTTATGGTTAGGATTGTTCTGCTGCATTGGAAATAAAAGAGGTTATGGCTTGAGCCTCCCGTTGCCGCGGCAGAATACGGACTAACGCGCCTGCCCAAGCGCGTTAATCTCGTCTCTTGTGCGCTTACTCCACGTCGCCGATCCGCTCCAGCGCATCCACCACCAGATCCCAGAATTTATCCTGATCCAGTTTGACCGCTACCTGGGTGTGGCAATCCGGCGGCGGCGGCGCGCGGAAGTCCGCGACCGTCATGCCTAAGGTGAGGGTGCCGGTCAGTTCTATATTTACCGGCGCTTTGCGCACCGTCATGACGCTCGGGTCGATCACATAGGCCACCGCGCAAGGATCGTGCACCGGCGGGGCGCTGAAGCCTTGCGCCTGTTGGTACATACGGCCAAAGAATGCCAGCAGCTCGTTGACGAAGGCGGCCGGCCGGGTGCCGAGGGCGGCGATGCGTTCGCAGACTGCCGGCGTGGCCAGCGCCTGGTGGGTGAGATCCAGCCCGACCATGGTCAGCGGCCATTTTTCGTTGAACACGATGTGCGCCGCCTCGGGATCGATTTTGATATTGAACTCCGCCACCGCGCTCCAGTTGCCCACATGATAGCCGCCGCCCATCAGCACCACTTCCTTGACCCGTTCGGCAATGCGCGGCTCTTTACGCACCGCCATGGCGATATTGGTCAGGCCGCCGGTCGGCACCAGCGTCACGCTGCCCGGTGGGTGGGCCATCACGGTCTCGATGATCAGGTCTACCGCGTGGCGTGAGTCCAACTGCAGGTGGGGTTCCGGCAGCACCGGGCCATCGAGGCCTGAGTCGCCGTGAATGTCGGGCGCCACTTCGATATTGCGCACCAGCGGACGCGGGCAGCCGGCGGCGAAGGGGACGCCGGTGATATTGGCGATACGGGCCACCGCCAGGGCGTTGCGCGTCACTTTGTCCAGCGTCTGGTTACCCACCACGGTGGTGACCGCCAGCAGGTCGATCTGCGGATTGCCCCAGGCCAGCAACAGAGCGATGGCGTCGTCATGCCCCGGGTCACAGTCCAGTATGATTTTTTTCATGGTTATTCCTGATGCAGGGAGAGGTTTCCGCAGCATAACGCAGCGCGACGGCGTGGGATAATGCCGATGGTGCTTTTGTTAACGGCATCAAAGCCTTGCCACTTTTACGATGTAATGAAACGTAAATCCTGCTCGCCGGGCTTTACCCTGGAGTTTACTCCAGGGTTTACAGTGAGGTTCAGCGTCAATGCACAGAGGAGAGGCGGGATGAGCTTACTGAAACGGTTGTTGGGGCAAGGCGGTCATCAGCGCGCGGGCCACGGCGGCGGGCATCATGGCAACCGCTATAACCAGCATGGCGAGCCGGGGCCGCAGTGCCCGGAATGCCGGGCAGTGAATAAATCGGGCGCCCGTTATTGCCACCGCTGCGGTCAGCCGTTTGCCGCGCTAAGCGCCACCTGCGGCCAGTGCGCCGCGCCGTTGCCGCCGGGCAGCCGCTTTTGTCCGCAGTGCGGCGGCGGTGTGCCGTGAACCGGGGCGGTTGGACACTCGCGCTGCTGCTGGGCGCCATGGCGCTGTGGACGTTGCTGGCCTGGGGCGTATCCGGCCTGCTGACCTGGCTGCCGGCGTTGGCGGAGGCAGCCGGGAAGGCATCGTTGCCGGTGAACGGTGCGCTGAGCCTGGTGCCGCAGGCGGCGCTGGACGCCTGGCTGCCATGGCTGAAACAGCTGGGCAGCGGGCTGGCGAGCTATTTTCCTGTGCTGCTGACCTGGGCGGGCTACGCCGTCTGGCTGCTGTGGGGCTTCGGCATGGTGGCGCTGACGCTGCTGGCCGCGCTGGCGCGCCGCTATTTGAGCGCCACTCAGCGATAGCCCTGATAGACCGCCGCTACGCGTTCGAAATAGTCGGTTAAATAGTTGATGCACACCTGCACCTTCAGCGGCAGTTTGTCTTTCTCGGTATAGAGCGCGTAGATCGGCCGTGGATCCGAATGGTAGCTTTTGAACAGGATCTCGATCTCGCCGCGTTTGATCTCTTCGATCACCCACATCAGCGGGGCGTAGGCGATGCCGGCGCCATTTTTCAGCCAACGGATCATGGTGGAGGAGTCGTTGGTGACGAAGCGCCCCTGCGGGGAAATGCGCGTGGTGATGCCTTCCGGCGACATCAGTTCGAATTCGCTGTCGGGCCGCACGCTGTACTCCAGCCAGGAAAAGTTGACCATGTCGCTCGGCTTCTGCGGCGTACCGTGCTGGATCAGGTAGCTTTTGGCGGCGCACACCACCATCGGCATCTGCCCCAGGCGGCGGGAGAACAGGCTGGAGTCCTGCAGCGCCCCGGTGCGGATCACCAGATCCAGTCCGTCGGTGATCAGATCCGGCGCCGGTATGCCGGTCACCAGGTTGACCGTCAGGCCCGGATACTCTTTCATCATCTCGGCGGTCATGTTCGCCAGCACGTTTTGCGCCATGGTGGACGAGCTGCCGATGCGCAGCGTGCCGGCGGGCGTATTGTTAAACGCGTACAGCTGCTCATGCACTTCGCTGACTTCCTGCAGCATGCGTCGGCAGCCCTGATAGTAAATCTTGCCGGCCTCGGTCAGGCCGATGCTGCGCGTGCTGCGGTTCAACAGCTTGACCTGCAGTTCATTTTCCAGTTTCGAGACGGTCTGACTGATCGATGAAACGCTCATGTCGAGTTGGCGTGCGGCCGCGGTAAACGACCCGAACTCAACCACTTTGGCGAATACCGACATCCGTTTTAATCTTTCCATTATTCACTCTGGCTTAAAAGTGATTTAGATCACAGATTGTTGATGCCTTGATAGTAAGCAGGCTAATATAACGTGGTCGGGTGAATAGACCTTACCAACGTGCGAGAGCGATCGGCAACGCAATCCTGCCGCTCCTCCGGCACCCTCGCAATCCCTGTCGTGGATGTCTGCCCCCAAGTTTAACCTTTTTTCGGGTTCGTGACCTGGACAAGCTGTCCGGTCAAGATTTGTGGCGCGCGCACGCTAAAATGTAAAGAGAATGTGAATGGCGAGATGTGTCTTTCCCCGGCGTAGTGAACAATAAGGAAAAAGTGATGAGTTTGCTTCCGGTTATGGTCATCTTCGGGCTGTCGTTTCCGCCGGTGTTTTTCGAGCTGCTGGTGTCGCTGGCGCTGTTTTTTCTCTTGCGCCGCCTGCTGCAGCCGACGGGGATTTACGATTTTGTCTGGCATCCGGCGCTGTTTAACACCGCGCTGTATTGCTGCTTGTTTTATCTGATTTCATGTCTTTTTGTTTGAGGTCGCTGTGAAAAATTTTTCGATAAAAATAACCCGAATCGCGATCACTTTGATTCTTGTGCTGTTGGGCATCGCCGCGATATTCAAGGCATGGGTGTTCTACACCGAGTCGCCGTGGACGCGTGATGCCAAGTTTACCGCCGATGTGGTGGCGATCGCCCCGGACGTCAGCGGCCTGCTGACCGACGTGCCGGTGGTGGATAACCAACTGGTGAAGAAAGGCCAGGTGCTGTTCGTGGTCGATCGGCCGCGTTATGAGCAGGCGCTGGCGGAAGCCGGCGCCGACGTCGCCTACTATCAGACGCTGGCGGCGGAAAAACGGCGCGAGGCCGGCCGCCGCGTGAAGCTGGGCGTGCAGGCGATGTCGCAGGAAGAGATTGACCAGTCGAACAACTCACTGCAGACCGTGCAGCACCAGTTGGCGAAGGCCATTGCGGCGCGCGAGCTGGCGCAGCTGGATCTGGAGCGCACCACGGTGCGGGCGCCGGCCGATGGCTGGATCACCAACCTCAACGTCCATGCCGGCGAATACATCACCCGCGGCTCGGTGGCGGTGGCGCTGGTGAAGAAAGATTCCTTCTACATCCTGGCGTACCTGGAAGAAACCAAGCTGAATGGCCTGAATAAGGGCGACCGCGCGGAGATCACCCCGCTCGGCAGCAACCGCATCATGCACGGCACCGTCGACAGCGTGGCGGCGGCGGTGAACAACAGCAGCAGCACGGTGAACAACAAAGGGTTGGCCTCGATCGACAGCAACCTGGAGTGGGTGCGCCTGGCGCAGCGCGTGCCGGTGAAGATCCTGCTGGACGCCAAGGATCAACAGCATCCGTACCCGGCCGGCACCACCGCCACCGTGGTGATCGTCGGCAAGAACGATCGCAATGCCGACAGCGGCTCGCCTTTTGTGCGCCTGATGCACCGGCTGCGTGAGTTCGGCTAATGAGCAGCCCAACCTTTATCCGGCTGAGATTCGCCTTCAAACTCAGCTTCGCGATTGTGTTTGCGCTGTTCGTCGGCTTCCATCTCAATCTGGAAACCCCGCGCTGGTCGGCGATGACCGCCGCCATCGTCGCCGCCGGCCCGGCCTTTGCCGCCGGCGGCGAACCCTTCTCCGGCGCCATCCGCCACCGCGGCTGGCTGCGCATTATCGGCACCTTTATCGGTTGCTTCGTCGGCCTGATCATTATCATCACCACCGCCCGTGCGCCGGTGGTGATGCTGTTGCTGTGCTGCATCTGGGCCGGTTTCTGCACCTGGCTCTCTTCGCTTATCAAGGTGGAGAACTCCTATGCCTGGGGGCTGGCCGGGTATACCGCGCTGATCATCATCGTGACGGTCGCCACCAGCGAGTCTCATCTGCTGGAAGCGCCGCAGTTCGCCATCGAGCGTTGCAGCGAGATCGTGCTGGGGATCGTCAGCGCCGTGTTGGCGGATCTGCTGTTCTCGCCGCGTTCGATCAAACAGGACATCGATCGGGCGGTGGATCAACTGCTGGTGGCGCAATACCGCCTGATGCAGATGTGCATCAGCAATGCCGACAAAGAGGATATCGACCGCGCCTGGAGCAATCTGGTGAAGAGCACCACGGCGCTGGACGGCATGCGCAACAACCTGATGATGGAGTCCTCGCGCTGGCAGAAGGTCAACCGCCGGGTAAAAGCGCTGCATACGCTGTCGCTGACGCTGATCACCCAGGCCTGCGAAACCTATCTGATCTTGTTGAATCACCCGGACGCGCTGAAAGACAGCCTGCGTGAGCAGCTGATGGTCCCGGCGGAAACCCCGCAGGAGATCCACAAGCGCATGAAGCTGCTGCGCCAGGTGTTGACCACCCATCGTTCCGAGGAAACGCTGCCGACCCTCACCGGCTGGGTCGGCGCGGCGACGCGCTACCTGCTGCTGTCGAAAGGCGTGCACGCCAACTGCAGTATCAGCGCGGTGGAAGAGGGGGTGTTGAGCAACGAAACCGTGGTCAAGCCGACTTCGGCGGAAGGGCATCACGCGATGATCAACGGCCTGCGCACCTTTGTGGCGACGGCCTTCGGCAGCCTGCTGTGGCTGTGGACCGGCTGGACGTCCGGCAGCGGTTTTATGGTGATCATCGCGGTCATCACCTCGCTGGCGATGCGCACCCCGGCACCGCGCATGGTGGCGATGGATTTCGTGCTGGGCATGCTGGCGGCGATCCCGGTCGGCTCTCTGTTCTTCATGGTGATCCTGCCGGCGACGCAGCAGAGCATTTTGCTGCTGTGTCTTAGCCTCGGCCTGCTGGCGTTTTTCATCGGCATCGAGGTGCAGAAGCGGCGGCTCGGTTCGCTGGGGCTGCTGGCCGGGACCATCAACATTCTGGTGCTGAGCAACCCGATGGAGTTCAACGTGACCCAGTTTCTCGACGGGGCGCTGGGCCAGTTCCTCGGCAGCTGCGTTGGCCTGATGGTGCTGCTGTTGATCCGCGACAATTCGCGTGAACGCACCGGCCGCACGTTGCTCAACCAGTTCGTCAGCAGCGCGGTGTCGGCGCTGACCACCAAGGCGGCGCGTCGTCGGCAAAACCACCTGCCGGCGCTGTATCAGCAGCTTAACCAGCTGCTGATGATGTTCCCGAACGACATCGCCAAGTATCGTCTGGCGTTGAACCTGATCATTGCCCACCAGCGCATGCAGCGGGCGGAGATTCCGGTCAGCGAAGAGCTGTCGGCCTTCCACCGCCAGATCCGCAGCACCGCCGATCGGGTGGTCTCCGCCAAGAACGACGTCAAGCGCGCCTATTACTACGATCGCTTGCTGGGTGAAATGAACGAGTACCAGCAGAAGCTGGTGGACAATCAGGCACCGCTCAGCGTCACTGGGCCGGTGAAACGCCTGGCCGACATGCTGCATCGCTATCGTCACGCCTTGATCGATTGATGCGTTCCCTCCTGTTGCGCCGCGTTGTGCGGCGCCTTCCCTGACTATACTGAAAGCAGCGCCTGGCATGGCGAGCCGTCTCATGTGAGGCGGCCCGTTTTCAGAGAGACTCCGAGTGCCAGAACGACTGGAAAGTGGCATCATTGTCATGAGTGGATGAAACGCTTACCGCCGCGAAAACGTGACGTGCCGGTCATCTTAGTTTCATCCTGGTCGGCTATATACCTAACTAGCCTGGGGGAGCTGCGGCGCCTTCGGTGGCATAATTTCAGGGAATGTCATGAACAAGCGGATTCTGTTGGCGATTGTCATCGCCGTGGTCATCGCCGTCTTCAGCGCGCTGCGCGGCAACGAGCACCGTGCGATCGGCGGCAATGCGACGGTGGTGCAAGCGCCGGCGGGGCAACAGCAGAGCATCGATCGGCTCACGCAGCAGCAAACGGTGGTGAGCTACCTGCAGCAGCATCAGCGGCTTCCGGGCTATTACGTCACCAAGAAGCAGGCGCGCGAGCAGGGCTGGGACCCGCGTTCAGGCAACCTCTGTGCGGTATTGCCGGGCAAGGCGATTGGCGGCGATCGATTCTCTAACCGTGAAGGGCAACTGCCGAGCGCCGGCGGCCGGGTCTGGCGCGAAGCGGACATCAATTACCAGTGTGGCCGGCGCGGCGCCGATCGCCTGCTGTATTCGAGCGACGGTCTGATCTTCGTCACGCGCGACCATTACAAAAACTTCATTCGTGTGGAGTGAGTTTGATGGCAAAAGTAGAGTTTGATTTTGAACAGATCCAGGATGTGCCGACCTTCTACCGCGATTTTGCGCACAAGTTTGCGCTGGACGAGGGATTCGGCGCCAACCTCGACGCGCTGTGGGACGTAGTGACCGGCGATATCGGTCTGCCGGTGGAAATCGAGTTCACTCACCTGAATGCCCGCAGCAAGCGTCGTTTCGGCGCGATCATTCTGCTGTTTGAAGAGGCGGAAGAAGAGCTGGAAGGCAGCCTGCGCTTCAATATCCGCGAAAGCAGCGGCGAACCGGCACATCACCGGGGATGAAACGGGTTCATCCCGGGATGGCGGCGGCGCTTAGTCGGCCGCTTCGGCCAGCTCGCGCAGGTATTGGAAGATCTGGCGGTAAGCCTTAGGCGGCTTGTTGGCGGCCTTCTCTTTCTGCGCGTTGCGCACCAGTGAACGCAGCTGTTGGCGATCGGCGGCCGGGTACAGATCCAGGATCGACGGAATGACGTCATCGCCTTCTTCGACCAGACGGTCGCGCAGCGCTTCCAGCTTGTGGAATAGCGAAACCTGCTGGTTGTGGCGGTTTTTCAGCTTGTCGAGCGCGGTCTGGATCGGCTCGATATCGCGGGCGCGCAGCATTTTACCGATCAGCTGCAGCTGACGGCGACGGCCCTCTTTTTTGATCTTCTGCGCCAGTTCGATGGCGGCACGCAAATCTTCATCCAACGGAATGCGATCCAGCGCGTTTTTGCCCAGATCGACCATTTCGGCCCCCAGGTCTTTCAGCGCTTCGGCATCACGTTTAATCTCACTTTTACTGACCCAGATAATCTCGTCATCGTCCTCGTTTTCATTCTCCGGGACATCGTCGAGCCAGTCTTCAGGCTGTTTGTTCATGGTAGGCTCCGTTAAAAAGAGGCTAATCCTAACAGGTTGCCGGCTTTATGCGAAATTCAACGCGGTTCCTGTTAGACTCAACGGCAGAGATCTCAGGATTTTTGCGCGCCGCTCCGCGTGCACAACTACGCCGCTCCGGCACTTTTCTCAACGATTTTCTGATTAATTATGGCAGATTGATGAAAGTAGTCACTCAAGTTGCAGAACAGCGCAAGGCGCTGGAACAGGCCGTTTCTCAGGCGCTGGAGCTGGCCCGCGCCGGTTCCGACGCGGCGGAAGTCGCGGTCACCAAATCGACCGGCATCAGCGTCAGCACCCGCTTCGGCGAAGTGGAAAACGTCGAGTTCAACAGCGATGGCGCGCTGGGCATTACCGTGTATCACCGCCAGCGCAAAGGCAGCGCCTCTTCCACCGATCTCAGCCCGGACGCCATCGCTCGCACCGTACAGGCGGCGCTGGACATCGCGCGCTATACCTCTGAGGATCCCTGCGCCGGCCCGGCGGAGAAAGATCTGCTGGCGTTCGAGGCGCCGGATCTCGATCTGTTCCACCCGACCGAGCTGGACGCCGAGCGCGGCATCGAGCTGGCGGCGCGCGCCGAGCAGGCTTCGCTGGCGGCGGACAAACGCATTACCAACACTGAAGGCGGCAGCTTCAACAGCCACTACGGCATCAAGGTGTTCGGCAACAGCCACGGCATGCTGCAAAGCTACTGTTCCAGCCGTCACTCGCTGTCCAGCTGCGTCATCGCAGAACAGGACGGCGACATGGAGCGGGATTACGCTTACACCATCGGCCGGGCGATGGGCGATCTGCACAGCCCCGAGTGGGTGGGGCAGGAGTGCGCCCGCCGCACGCTGGCGCGTCTCGCGCCGCGCAAACTGTCGACCATGAAGGCGCCGGTGCTGTTCGCCTCCGAGGTGGCCACCGGATTGTTCGGCCATCTGGTAGGCGCCATCAGCGGCAGCAGCGTTTATCGCAAATCTACTTTCCTGTTGGACTCGCTCGGCAAGCAGATCCTGCCGGCGTGGCTGACCGTCGAGGAGCATCCGCACCTGCTGAAAGGGCTGGCGTCGACGCCGTTCGACAGCGAGGGCGTGCGCACCCAGCGGCGCGATATCATCAAGGACGGCGTGCTGCAGACCTGGTTGATGACCAGCTACTCGGCGCGCAAGCTGGGCCTGCACAGCACCGGCCATGCCGGCGGCATCCATAACTGGCGCATTGCCGGGCAGGGCGCTGACTTCGCCGGCATGTTGAAACAGCTTGGCACCGGCCTGGTGGTCACCGAGTTGATGGGCCAGGGCGTCAGCGGCGTCACCGGCGATTACTCGCGCGGCGCCGCCGGTTTCTGGGTGGAAAATGGTGAGATCCAGTACCCGGTCAGCGAGATCACCATTGCCGGCAACCTGAAAGACATGCTGCGCAACATCGTCAGCGTCGGCAGCGATATCGAAACCCGCAGCAATATCCAGTGCGGTTCGGTGCTGCTGCCGGAAATGAAGATCGCCGGTCAATGATCCTCTGCGCGGCCGGTGCCCGCCGGTCGCGCGTTATCCCGTCTCAACCTTGCTTACAAATCTCCGGTTTCGGTTTTGCCCGGCCTTGCCTATGGTAACGGTGGGTTAATTAAAACAATAACTGGAAGGTGAGCAAACATGCAGAATACCCTGAAAGCGCTGGCGGCGTTGACGCTGCTGGCAGCCAGTTCGCTGGCGGTCGCTGCCGATCTGGGCGACGATATGGACACCCTGGCGGAAAACTATAAAACGGTGCTGAATACCGACTCCGCCGCTACCCTCACACAGAGCCTGCAAAACATGCGCGCCGCCGCGCAGGATGCCAAACAGGGCACTCCGCCGAAGCTGGAAGACAAAGCCGCCGACAGCCCGGAGATGAAAGATTTCCGCAGCGGGTTGGATACCCTGATCGGCCAGATCGATCAGGCGCTGGCCCTGGCCAATCAGGGCAAAGTCGCCGAAGCGAAGCAGCTGGCGCAGGGCTTCAAGCAAACCCGCGACGCCAACCACAAGAAATTCCGCTAATCCGTCAACCGTCGCGCCCGTCTTCCGTCAAATAGGAGGAGGGCGCCTGCCCGAGCACGCGGCGAAACATGGTTGAAAACGCCGCGCTGCTGTCATATCCCATTTCCATCGCCACCTGCGTTACGCTGCGTCCTTCGGCCAGCAGCGCCAACGCCAGTACCACGCAGGCGCGCTGGCGCCATTGCGAAAACGGCAGGCCGGTCTGCGCGCGAAAGAAGCGGCTGAAGGTGCGAATGCTCATGTACAGACGAGGCGCCCACCGCTGCGCGGAGTCGTGGGCGTCGGGGTGCTGCAAAAAGGCGCGGCACAGCTCGCCTAACCGAGGATCGGCGGGTAGCGGGATGTGCAACGGCAAGGGCTGCAGCCTGGCCAGCTCATGCAGCAGCAGTGTTGCCAGCGCTCCGTCGCGCCCCTCTTGTTCATACTCCAGCGGCATATCCACCGCCGCCATCAACAGCTGGCGCATCAGCGGCGTGACGCTGACCACCTGGCATACCTGCGGCCGTTCGGCGGGCAACGCGCCGGGTTCGAGGTACAGGCTGCGGGTGGTGACGCCGACCATCCTCACCGCGTGCGGCATCTGCGGCGGCAGCCATACCGCGTGCTGCGGCGGGACGACCCAATTGCCTTGCTGCGTGAAAACGTGCATGACGCCGGTGGCGCCGTACAGCAACTGCGCGCGCCGGTGGCTGTGCATCGGCAGCAGGTGTCCCGGCGGATAATCGGTGCCGATGGCGATCACCGCGCGCGTTACGTGGTCGATGTCATCAATGCGGACGTTGCGCATGTGTTCCCTTTGGCGGGCAAATTGGCCGAAACGCAATGATAGTTGGCCTTTCATATAAAGCAAGCCAGAGACGGTCGCCCTACTATCGGGGCAGAAAAATAACGCTTGTTCGGGGCGCCGTTATTTTATCGGCCATGAAACCCGTACAAGTCTTCACACCAGGGTGGGACGAAGGTTCTCGTTCTCGCAATACAAGAAGTTAATAAGGAATAAAGCGTCATTTTATTCCAACACCTGAAGCAATAGTTCTTAGCGCAGTTCAATGACTATAAGGTGATATTTCATGTATAAGTTCGGTGTGATTGGCGGCGGGGCCGCCGGCATCTCTTTTGCCTATAACTTTATAAAAAATAAGTCGGTTAATCATTGCAAAAGGCCGCTTTCCCTGACGGTTTTCGACAAGCAGGGATTTAAAGGCGGTATGGCATACAGCAGCGATTTTGACAGCCATATATTAAATATGACGCCGGAAAATATGTCGGCGGATATTTTCGACGAAGCGCACTTCGTTGATTGGATCGCCATGCATTTCCCGCAGTTTTGTCAGGATCGTTATCCGCCGCGCTGGCTGTATCGGGAATATCTCGATTTTATTCGCGACATGACGATATATATGGCGGCGGACAGTAACGTAGCGCTGAATTTCGTGACCGCCGAAGTGAATGCCATCGCGCCGCACGAAGCCGGCTACCGGCTGACCACCGCCTGCGGCGGCGCCGAGCAGATGAACGCGCTGGTGCTGTGTTCGGGGCACAACCCGCCGGAATGCCTTTACCCAGTGGATGGGGTGATCGCTTATCAGGCTCATCAGGATCTGCCGCCGATCAACCCTTATTCGAGCATCGGCGTGATCGGCTGCAGCCTGACGGCGATTGACGCCATCATTGAACTGATGGAGCGGCTGGGAGCGACCGACATCTGCGCCCTGTCGCGCTCGGGCCTGTTCCCCAGCGTGCAGCCGGCGCTGATGCGTCCGCCGCCGGAGGCGTTTGTTGAGGCGCTGCGGCGCTTTGTCGCCGGCCGCGATTTTATTGACGCGCATCAGCTGGTGCATGCGATCAACGCCGCGCTGGCGCGCCACTATCCGGGGCCGGAGCGGCTGACGGTGCTCTCGGCGCTGGGGGAAAGGCGCGATTGCTACCGCGATCTGGCGGACAGCCTCGATCGCGCGCGCTTTGCCAGGGAGCATATCTGCAGCTATCTGGCGGCGATCCACCCGGCGGTGTGCGCCGCCTGGGTCAAGATGGATGCCAACAACCGGCAGGTCTTCATGCGCTTTTACAACTCCTCCTGGATGCGCAATCGGCACGCCATGCCGATCAAGAATGCCAACAAGATCGTGGCGGCGCTGGAGAGCCAACGCCTGCGCGCCTGCGGCGGCCTGGTGGATATCAGCAAGGCAACGGACGGGTTTATCCTTCGTTGCCATGAGACGCGGGTGCGCGCGCAGTATCTGTTCAACTGCACCACGCCTTCCTATCAACTGCCGCCCAACCGCCTGAGCCAGCAGCTGCTGCAAGACGGGCTGGTGCAAGAGAACCTGTTCGGCGGCGTGAAGTGCAACCCGCATACGCTGAAAATCGCCGACCGACGCGGCCGTGAGCAGCATCTCTACTCGCTCGGCGCGCCCGCCAAGGGCGATCTTTTTTATACCTCGGCGATGGAATCCATCACGCGGGATATCAGCAAAATCGTGTTCAACAACCCTATTTTCAACGCAAAGAAGGCTGAAGTATGAAAAACGTAGCGCTCTTTGTCGGCAACGACATTTTCTCCTGGCTGGTGTGTCAGGATCTGATCGCCGCCCTGAAAGGCGAGTGTGCTTTTACGGTGTATTTCCCCCTGGCGAAAAGCGGCGGCCGCACCCAGGAGCCGGCGGTTCGCCGCCTGGGGCTGTACGAGCGCGAGGTGCTGAACGATTTTGTGTTCCCGTTCGTTGGCCGCAACGCCGCCGCCTGTGAGGGTGCCTATCAACCGCCGGCCCTGTTCCTGGCCGCCGCCGGGGTCAAAGCGCATCGCGTTCTCGACATCAATGACGCCACGTTTATCAGCAGCCTGGAGCATATGGACGCGGTGATCTCCCTGCGCTGCTATCAGAAATTCTCCGCCGACTATGTGCGCGCCTTCAGCCGACGCGGCAAGCTGCTGTGGAACCTGCACCCCGGCGACTTGCCGCGCTATCGCGGGGTGATGACGCTATTCCGCGCAATGATGAACGGTGACAAGAGCTGTGCGGTGACGCTGCATGAAATGGATGAGCACTGGGACGCCGGCCCGGTGCTCGCCCGTCTGCCCGCCGAGTTGCGTCACGATCTGTCGTTCCTGGAAAACATGATGTTGCTGGGCGTGCAAAGCGGCACCTTCCTGGCGCGCCAGCTCATGCGGGCGGAACGGCGCGAAGCGATAGCGGCGGAAAAGCAGGGTGATTCGCGCTATTGGGGCTTCCCGGACGCACAGACGCTGGCGCGGGCGGAACAGGCGGGCATTGAGCTGGTGGATCACGACGCCGTGCGCGATCAGTATCTGGGGCTGTTCGTCGGCGATCGTTTCCATCCGCTGGCGGGACAGTTCTGCGCCGGGTTCGACGACTTCGTGCGGGCGCACGGCCATGATTGAAACGTTGATTGTACTGGGTGCCGGTTTTCTGACCGGCATCACCACCATTCTGTTCGGCTTCGGCGGCGGCTTTGTGGTGGTGCCTTTTGTCTATCACCTGATCTCCGCCTCGGGCGAGCAGCCCGGCCAGGCGATGCATATTGCTGTAGCGACCTCGACAGCGGTGATGATCCTCAACGCGAGTTATGCCACCCTGACCAACTGGCGCAGCGGCAACCTGCTGCGAGAAACCATCGTACCGCTGATCTTTTTCATCGGCATCGGCGCGGCGCTGGGCGCGTTCGCCTCCTCGCTGCTGGCGGACGGCGTGATCCGCTGGCTGTTTGTGGTCTATATGGCGGTGACCATCGCCGACTGTCTGTTCCGCCGGGGCTTCCTGATCAAACCGGCGCGCGCCGAACTGTCTCCCGCCACGTTGTGGGGCGGCGGGCCGTTGATCGGCGGCATCGCCACGCTGCTGGGGGTGGGCGGCAGCGTGATGACCGTGCCGCTGCTGCGTCGCCATGGTTACGACATGAAATATTGCGTCAGCGCCGCCAACCCGCTGTCGATCCCGGTGGCGGTGATCGGGGCGCTGATGTATATCGTGTTGGGGTGGCGCGAGATGAGCGGGCCGCAGTATCTGGGTTACGTCAATCTGAACATTCTGGGGCTGCTGGTGGCGGCGGGGATTGCGGGGATCGTGTTTGCCAGGCGTTGTTTGCCGAAGGTGAGCGATGCGCTGCATGCCAAAATCTACGTGCTGCTGCTGATCGCCGTGCTGATCGCTATCTGCTTCTGAGACAGAAAGGGCGGCCGGATGCCGCCCTGAAAACCGCTTAACGGTGGTATTCGCCCGCCGCTTCCGGCTGATACAGCAATTCCAGCACTTCAATCCGCGCTTCTTCACCGTTCGGCAATTGCCAGGAGATCTGCTTGCCGACGTGCATGCCGAGCAGCGCTGCGCCCAGCGGCGCCATCACCGACAGCTGATCGTGGCTGTCTTTCAGCGAAGCCGGGTAGACCAGCGTGCGCACATGCTCTTCATCAGTGTGCAGATCGCGAAAACGCACGCGGCTGTTCATGGTCACCACGTTGGCCGGCATTTTCTCCGGCGGCAGGATTTCCGCGCGATCCAACTCGTCGTTCAGCGCGGCGGCGACGTCGGTGTTGGCAAAGGCCGGTTGTTCCAATAGCGCATCCAGGCGTTCCGCATCCAGCTCATTAATAGTAATGATGGGTTTGGTCATTCCACTCTCCAGTCAAATCAAAGGGCGCCAGTCTGTGCGCCCATAAATTCGGAAAAACAACACAAAGCAACACCCCCGCGCCAGAGGAGCGGGGGTGTGGGTAATGTCGATTTGTCCCATTGATAGTAGGCGGTTGGGGCGAGAAAAGAAAGAGATCCCGATCACGAAGGCTTTTATCGTCAATCGAGACAAAAAAAACCGTTAGCCGGGTTATGTATTTGTTATCTCATTCACTTTTTCGCCGCAGCGCCGTTTTGCGAAATGGATCTCCGCGCGTCATTCGATTTCCACTTCGAACTGGAAAAAACCGGTCTCCACAGAAAATCTTGCCGGGGGTAGGGTAAAGACATCACAGAAAGCGGGTTATTCAGGTGATGCGCTTTACGGCTTACTGATTAATGTGGGATCTAGGGGTACTGAAAAGTGAATGATGGATCTGCTTCATTAAAAGAAATTGAACAATCCGATATCAGCGAAGCCGGTGAGATCACCGCTCGGGTGCTGGCGGATATTACCGCGATGCTGAATGCTGAGAATATTTATACCAATGCGGTGCAGCAACAGATGCTGGAATCGCATATTCGCGCCATGGTGCTGCGCTCAATAACCGGCGAGCCGTTGCCGGAGGTGGATAAATCATTGTTCGACGAAATTTCCGCCGAGTCCATGCAAATGGCGGAGCGCGTGGTGGATCAGTTTGGCACATTGCCTATCGAAGAGGCCTATTTGCTGTCCGTGCACTTCGAAGTGGCGAAAGATAATAACGCATAGCGGTTAACGCATCGATTTCAATCAGGAGAATATACCATGGGTCAAATTACCGTAGTGATCGGCGATCGTTTGGGCAAAGGGCAAAAAGTCGGCCAGGGCGTTGAAAACGCAGGCGGAAAAGCGGTGGTTATCCCCGGCGTGGCGGCGGATATGAAGCTGGGCGACGTCATGAAAGCGGAAAACGCGCAGCTGGGCATTTCTTTTTGCGGCAGCGGCGGCGCCGGCGCGATTACCGCGCAAACCAAATACGGCTACAAAGCCAAATACGGCATGCGTTCGGTGGAAGAGGGCGTGACGGCAATTAACGAAGGCTGCAACGTGCTGGGTTTCGGCTTTATGGATAAAGAAGAGCTGGGCCAGAAACTGGTGGAAGCCTACGTCAAAAAACATGGCAACCCATAATGAAAGAGCAATATATCACATCGGTAAAGGTGGAGGGTAAAGGCGACAGCAAAGCGAAAGCTTTTGCTTCCGCCTTGGCTAATGTGCAGGGCGCGGTATTAAAGTCCACCAACAATATTCTGCTGCGCATCGAGCCGCAGGACGTCAGCGTAGTGAAGGCGGAAGAGAAAATAACTAAAGAGAAATTTCTTTTCTTCTTTTTGCCGCGTGAAAGAAAGAGCTATGCCGTTTCTCTGGAAATAACCGTGAACGTAACCATTATCAATACCGAGAAGGTTGTCTTCGTCACGAAATAAAAACGTTAGCATAAATGAAAGGGTATACTGATGTTTTTAATCATCTTATTTAAATCGATTATTATCGGTGGGCTGGTGGGGGTCGGCGTAGGGGCCGGCGCCGCACGCATGTTCCACGCGCCGACAACACAGGGCATGGGAGCGTTTCGCACCCTGGGCGAGCTGAACTCCTGCGAGGGCGATCCGGCTTCCCACTTCTCATTCGGTCTGGGCTTCTTCTTCAACGCCTGGGCGTCTTCCGTGGCGGCGGGCTCCTTCACGCAGGACGTCGATCACCGCATCATCCCGCACTGGGGTGCGGCGGCCCTGATGGTCAAGAATCGCAATCTGGCGCAAACGCTGCACGATCCGAAAAAAATGGCTATCGCCTGCGGCATCATCGGCATGCTGGTGGTGGCCTTCCTCAATACCACCGCTTCCGCCGTGCCTGCCGCGCTGCAGGTTACCGCGATCAAGGTGCTGGTGCCGGCGGCCAACCTGCTGGTGAACACCGTGATGCCGGTGATCTTCTGGCTGGCGGCGATCGACGCCGGGCGCCGTTCCGGCTTCTGGGGCACCATCTTCGGCGGCCTGGCGCAGCTGATCATGGGCAACGCCGTACCGGGCCTGGTGCTGGGCATTCTGATCGGCAAGGGCGTGGAAGAGAGCGGCTGGAACAAGATCACCAAGATCATGATGGCGGTGATCGTGCTGCTGTTCGTGCTGAGCGGCTTCTTCCGCGGCTTCGACATGAAAGTTCTCGAGTCCTTCAGCCTCGGCGTGCCGGGCTGGCTGGACGCCATTCACAACACCCTGAGCGGTAAATAAGGAGCGGGATGATGGAAGAGCAAACCCAAAAAGGCTTCTGGTACGCCGACTGGTCATTCCCGATTTTTGTTGGCCTGCTGTCCTCCGGCGTGTTCGCCGGGACGCACATGTACTACCTGTACGGCATCGGCGCCTTTAACGAAGTGGCCTTCGTCTCCATGCTGCGGGCGGGGATGGATACCGGCGTGTACGGCGCGGTGGCGGCGTTCGGCGCCAGCTTCCTGTTCGCGCGCATCATCGAAGGCTCGCTGGTGGGCATCCTCGACATCGGCGGCGCGATCCAGACCGGCGTCGGGCTGGGCGTACCGGCGCTGCTGCTGGGGGCCGGCATCGTGTTCCCGGTCGCCAACTTCGCCGCGTCGCTGGCCACCGGTCTGATCATCGGCCTGGCGATCGGTTACGTGATCATCCTGGCGCGCAAATTCACCATCAATCAGAGCAACTCCACCTACGGCGCGGACGTGATGATGGGCGCGGGCAACTCGTCGGGCCGTTTCCTCGGGCCGTTGATCATCCTGTCGGCGATGACCGCTTCGATCCCGATCGGCATCGGTTCGCTGCTCGGCGCGCTGCTGTTCTATATCTGGGGTAAACCGATCACCGGCGGAGCGATCCTCGGCGCGATGATCCTGGGGGCGATCTTCCCGGTAGCCATTTCTTAAGAGGCCTGCGCCAGGCGCCGCCCGAGGCTGAGGCGGCGCCCGGGCTAACAGGAGCAATGCGGTATGTATGACTTAGTAATCAGAGGCGCCAGACTGGCGGACGATACGCTGATCGATCTGGCGGTAAAGGACGGCAAAATAGCCTCGGTGGGGCGGCTGGCGGCGGACGTCAGCGCCGTTCGCCAGCTGGATCTGGCGGGCAACTGCCGCTTGAGCGCCGGTTGGATCGACGCGCACGTGCACTGCTATCCCGAATCGCCGATTTACCATGACGAGCCGGATCGGGTCGGCGTCGCCAGCGGCGTCACCAGCGTGGTCGACGCCGGCAGCACCGGCGCCGACGATATCGACGCCTTTTATCAGCTGACGCGCAGCGCCAAAACAAACGTTTTCGCCTTCCTCAACATCTCGCGCATCGGCCTGCTGCGGCAGAACGAGCTGGCGGAGTTGACGGACATCGACAAGCGCGAGGCCGGCCAGGCCATCGCCAATCACCCCGGTTTCATCATCGGCATCAAGGCGCGCATGAGCAGCAGCGTGGTGGGGAAAAACGGTACCCGGCCGCTGGTGTTGGCCAAAGAGATCCAGCAGGAAAACCGCCAGCTGCCGCTGATGGTGCATATCGGCAACAACCCGCCGGATCTGGACGACATCGCCGATCTGCTGACCCGCGGCGACATCATCACCCACTGCTACAACGGCAAACCGAACCGCATTCTGACGCCGGCGGGCACATTGCGCGAGTCTATCCAGCGCGCGCTGCGGCGCGGCGTGTTGCTCGACGTGGGGCACGGCACCGCCAGCTTCAGCTTCGAGGTGGCGTGCCAGGCGATCAAACTGGGCATTTTGCCGCACACCATCAGCTCCGATATTTACTGCCGCAACCGCATGAACGGGCCGGTGCATAGCCTGGCGACGGTGATGTCCAAATTCTTCAGCGTCGGCCTGACGCTGCCGCAGGTGATCGCCTGCGTGACGGAGAACGCCGCGTCGGCGCTGCAGCTCAGCGGCAAAGGGCGGCTGGAGCCGGGCTATGACGCCGATTTCACACTGTTTGAACTGCGCCGCGAACCGCAGGTGTTCGCCGACGCCGAAGGGCAAACCGCCGAGGGCGAACGGCTGTTGGTGCCGCTGGCTGCGGTGGTGGCCGGGGAAATCCTATTAACCGAACAAGGGGAGGCAAGCCATGTCTTCGATTTATGAAAAATACGGTTTGAAGCAGGTGATCAACACCTCCGGCCGCATGACCATTCTCGGCGTTTCCACGCCGCGCCAGGACGTGATCGACGCCGTTGATTACGGCCTGAACCACTATTTCGAAATCAAGGATCTGGTCAACAAGACCGGCGCCTACATCGCCGATCTGCTCAATGTGGAGGACGCGGTGATCGTTTCCTGCGCCTCGGCGGGGATCGCCCAGTCAGTGGCGGCGGTGATCGTTAAAGATAACGCCAATCTGCTGGTGAACCTGCACTCGGCGCCGATCGCCGTGCCGCGCGAGATCGTGCTGCCGCGCGGCCACAACGTCAACTTCGGCGCGCCGGTGGACACCATGGTGGCGCTGGGCGGCGGCAAGGTGGTGGAGGCGGGCTACGCCAATGAATGTTCGCCGGAGCAGATTGAAGCCTGCATCACGCCGCAGACGGCGGCGATCCTGTACGTCAAATCGCACCACTGCGTGCAGAAAAGCATTCTGTCCGTCGAACAGGCGGCGGTGGTGGCGCGTAAACATAACCTGCCGCTGATCGTCGACGCCGCGGCGGAAGAAGATCTGATGTGTTACTACCAGATGGGGGCCGATCTGGTGATCTACAGCGGCGCCAAAGCCATCGAGGGGCCGACCAGCGGCTTGGTTATTGGCAAGAAACAGTACGTCGAGTGGGTGAAGCTGCAGTCCGGCGGCATCGGCCGGGCGATGAAGGTCGGCAAAGAGGGCATCCTCGGCCTGACGCAGGCAATTGAAAGCTATCTGACGCTTGAGAAAACCACCGGGCAACAGATGGTGGCGCGGATGACGCCGTTCCTCAACAGCCTCAACACCCTGACCGGCGTCAGCGCCAAAACCGTCTGGGACAGCGCCGGCCGCGATATCGCCCGCGCCGAGATCACCTTTGATGAGGCGGTGCTGGGGCGGTCGACCTATGACATCGTTCAGGCGCTGAAAACCGGCGACATCGCCATCTACTTCCGCGGCTACAAGGCCAACGAGGGCAAGATTGAGGTCGACGTGCGCAGCGTCGACGAGCAACAGCTGATGACCGTCTTTAGCTGTATCAAGAACCTGTTTACGGAGAAACAAGCATGAAGCTGCAGCCTAACTACTATCGCGACCGCGTCTGCCTGAACGTGCTGGCCGGCTCCAAAGCCAACGCGCAGGACATTTACGCGGCGGCGGAAGGCCATGTGCTGGTGGGCGTGCTTTCCAAGAACTACCCGGACGTCGACAGCGCGGTGACCGACATGCTGCGCTATGCGCGCCTGATTGAAAACGCGCTGTCGGTCGGCCTGGGCGCCGGCGATCCGAAGCAGTCGGCGATGGTCAGCCTGATCGCTCAGCAGGTGCAGCCGCAGCACGTTAACCAGGTGTTTACCGGCGTCGGCGCCAGCCGCGCGCTGCTGGGCCAGAACGACAGCGTGGTCAACGGCCTGGTGTCGCCGACCGGCCGCGTCGGCTGGGTGAAGATCTCTACCGGCCCATTGAGCGCCGCGGCGCCGGACGGCATCGTGCCGGTGGAAACCGCCATCGCTTTGCTGAAGGACATGGGCGGCAGTTCCATCAAGTATTTCCCGATGGGCGGCCTGAAGTGCAAGGACGAATACCAATACGTCGCCAAGGCCTGCGCCGAGCATGACTTCATGTTGGAGCCGACCGGCGGCATCGATCTGGAAAACTACGAGCCGATCGTTGAGATCGCCCTGGCGGCCGGCGTGAAACGCGTGATCCCGCATATCTACAGCTCGATCATCGACGCCGCCAGCGGCGACACGCGTCCGCAGGACGTGAAAACCCTGCTGGCGATGACCAAAAAGCTGGTGGGTTGAACGCGTAATGGGATGAGGTAAACGCTGGGAGGCGAAGGTTTTCCCGTGGCGCGGCATGCCGCGCCTTACCTATACTGAGGATTACTATGCGAAACTGGCAGGTTCCAACCCGACGCACCGCGTTGTTCCTGGCGCTGCTGGCCGTGACCGGCCCGGCGCTGCATGCTGAGGATGCAATGAACTCCACGTCATCTCATTTCGCCTATATCGGCACCTACAATCCCAACGGCGAAGGCGTTTACCGGGTGCAGGTCGATCCGGCCAGCGGCGCGTTGAGCCACGCCACGCTGGTCAGCAAAGTGCCGAATCCGGCGCAGCTGACGCTGAGCGTTGACGGCAAGACGCTGTATGTCGCCAGTGAAGTGGCCGACTTCAACGGCGGCAAACACGGTGGCATCACCGCTTACCGGGTCAATCCGGCCGATGGCGCACTGACGCAGCTCAACCAGGTAGATTCGCAGGGGGCAGGGCCGGTGTATCTCTCCTCGACGCCGGACGGCCGCCATCTGCTGGTGGCGAACTATGTCAGCGGCAGCGTGGCGGCTTTCCCGATTGAAGCGGACGGCAGCCTGGGCGCCGCCAGCTCGGTGCAGCAACAGCAGGGCCCGGCGGGCGCGGCCAAACCGGCGGCGGCGGTGAACGGCAGCTTCGCCATCAGCGATCACAATGGCCCGCATGCCCATATGATCGCCAGCGATCCGAGCGGCAAGTTCGTGTTCTCCACCGATCTGGGGTTGGATCGCATCTACCAATGGCGCTTTGACGCCGCGAGCGGCCGGCTGACGCCGAACGATCCGCCGTGGATCGCCGCCTCTTCCGCCGGCGCCGGCCCGCGCCACTTTGTGTTCCACCCGGACGGCGACACCGTGCTGCTGGTGAACGAAGAGGCCTCGACGTTGACCAGCTACCGTTTTGATCGCCAAAAAGGTACTCTGAAACAACTGCATGCGGTTTCCGCGCTGCCCGCCGACTATCAGGGCACCAGCTTCGCTTCGGGGCTGGCGCTCAGCAAGAACGGCGACACGCTGTACGTCGCCAACCGGCTGCATAACAGCATTGCCCAGTTCAGCGTGGGCGCCGGCGGCGAGTTGAAACCGGTGGCGGAAACCTGGACCCGCGGCGATTATCCGCGTTCGCTGGCGCTGAGCCCGGATGGCCGCTATCTGTATGCGCTGAACCAGCGCAGCGATAACGTCACTCGTTTCAGCGTCAACCCGACGGACGGCAAACTCAGCTTTGTGGGCGGCTATCTGCCGATCGGCAGCCCCTCGCAAATGGCGTTCCTGCCGCCGGCGAAGTAACCCGTGGCCCGCCCGGTTCGCCGGGTGGGCCGCCTGATTGACGGACACAGAATGGTGCGATTTCCTTACCCGCGTTTGGCTTACTTGTTCGATGCTTTGCAAACCGAGACTTTGCCGCAGGATGAGCTGGCGAAGCGTTTCGCCGTGTCCACCCGCACGGTGCGGGCGGATATCACCGCGCTGAACGAGATCCTGGACAAATACGGTGCGCGCTTCGTGCATAGCCGCGGGGCCGGCTATCGTTTGCAGGTCGATAACGCCGCGCTATTCAGCGCCCTGCAGCATCAGGAGCGCCGCAAACAGGCCACCCCGCGCAGCGCGCAGGAGCGGGTGCATTATCTGCTGGTGCGTTTTTTGACCTCAGCCTTCTCCCTCAAACTGGAAGATCTGGCCGACGAGTGGTTCGTCAGCCGCGGCACGCTGCAAAACGACATGGCTGAGGTGAGAGAGCGTCTGGCGCACTATCAATTGACGATCGAAACCAAGCCGCGCTACGGCATGAAGCTGTTCGGCGCGGAGATGGCGATCCGCGCCTGCCTGACCGATCTGCTGTTCCAGCTGCAGTTGGCCGACGCCGAGAACCCGTTGCTCAACAACGAGATCCTGTTGCAGCCGCAGGTGGCGGCGTTCGCCGGATTGTTGCACCCGCTGTTGTCGCAATACGCCATTCGCCTGACCGACGAGGGCGAGCAGTACCTGATCTTCTACTGTGCGGTGGCGCTGCGGCGCATCAACGACGGTTATCCGCTGCCGGACTTCGAGGTGGAGGACGGCGACGAGGCGGTGCGTCAGGTGTCGACCCGTCTGGCGGCGGAGCTGCGCGCGGCCTCCGGCAAAGAGATCTCGATGGCCGAAGAGGCCTATCTGCGGGTCAACATCGCCGCACGGCGCGTGCAGGACGTGCAGCCGACCGAGATCAACGCCGACGATGAAGAGGCGCTGGTGGACTACATCCTGTCCTACATCAACGCACACTATAACTACAACCTGCAGGGCGACGAGCAGCTGCGGGCCGATCTGCTCACCCATATCAAGACCATGATTACGCGGGTGAAATACCAGATCAACATCCCCAATCCGCTGCTGGCCAACATCAAGCAGCACTATCCGATGGCTTACGACGTGACGCTGGCGGCGGTCTCCAGCTGGGGCAAGTACACGCCTTATACGCTGAGCGAGAACGAAATCGGCTATCTGGTGTTGCACATCGGCGTGGGGCTGGAGCGGCATTACAACATCGGTTATGAACGCCACCCGCAGGTGATGCTGGTGTGCGACACCGGCAACTCGACGGTGCGCATGATCCAGGCGCAGATTGCGCGCAAGTATCCGCAGCTGGTGATGACGCGCATCGTTTCGCTGCGCGATTACGAGATGCTCGCGCACATCGACGAAGACTTCGTGATTTCCAACGCCCGCATCGGCGAGAAGAACAAGCCGGTGGTGGTGATGTCGCCGTTCCCGACCGATTATCAGCTGGAGCAACTGGGCAAGCTGGTGCTGGTGGATCGCACCCGGCCGTACATGCTGGAGAAGTTCTTCGACGCCGAACATTTTATGGTGCTCAACGAGCCGCTGACGCAGGCGGAGCTGTTCAGCCGGGTGTGCGGCCAACTGGAGCGAGAAGGGTACGTCGGCGCGGATTTTTATCCGTCGGTGGTCGAACGCGAGGCGATCGTTTCCACGCTGCTGGGCGAGGGCATCGCGCTGCCGCACTCGCTGGGGCTGCTGGCGAAGAAGACCGTGGTGGTGACGCTGCTGGCGCCGCAGGGCGTCGTCTGGGGGGAAGGTGAGGTTGCGCACGTGATTTTCCTGCTGGCGATCAGCAAGAGTGATTATGAAGAGGCGATGGCGATCTACGAGCTGTTCGTCACCTTCGTGCGTGAACGTTCAATGAGCCGCCTGCTGGGCAGCGACAGCTTCGACAGCTTCAAAGCGGTGGCGCTGGACTGCCTGAGCCGGAGTTGAGGGCTAATCCGCTTCCGGCAGGAACAGGGCCGGGGGCAGATTGAAACGCTTGGCCAGCGCCATAATGTGCGGAATGGTCAGCGATCTTTTACCGTTCAGGATTTGGTTAACCAACGACTTTTTACCGATCTCATGTTCAAAATCACTTTGGCTGAGTTGGTGCTGTTCCATAAGGACGCGAAGCGCGGCTACCCCCTGTGGTAACTGGGTGATACGCTGGTTGAATGCGGTAAATTCGGCGCTGTTGTCTTCATATTCGGCGATCTTTTTTGCCAGCATGTCAATCAGCGGATGGTGTTCGTCGTTTTCCAGCAGGTATTCCACCAATTCAAGCGCTTCCCGGTAGTCTTGCTGAGCGCGGCTGCCCTGCAACAAGGGCACGGCGCGCAGTAGCGCATCGGCCGCCTTAATGGCATCTGTAATCATGATGAACTCCTTCGATAGTGCTGCATCAGCTTGTCGTATTCGGCGTGGCTAACGATATGCTTTATGAAGACTTTCTGTGTCTCGAAGCTGGCAAAGAACAAGATCCGCAGGTGGTTGCCGCCGACGTCAATGACCCACCATTTCTCTTTGTATTTCATACGATCGAGCGAAGGAAAAAGCGCTTTTAACTCGTCCGGCGTGCGGAACTCGCCCCGTCGCAACGCTTTATAAATGGCCTCGAGAGCAGTGGCTTCATTGGGATATTGCTTCGTTGCGTTATTGAACGGTTCCCTGGAAATGATATGCATCGTTCCTTCGATTCCTACCCGGTGAACATTATAGCGACTGCCGGTGAAGTTCACAAATTGTAAACTTTTCGTTGTCCCGTAAGCAAAGCGTGGGGAAACACCCGCCTGTTGTCTGTTTTTGCGTTACACACTATTGCGATTATCGTGGTGGGGGTAAATCCATGACTTGAATTTACAGGCGGTTACGGCTGATTCTGGAAGCGGATTCGCAAAGTGAGAAACGGGAGGGCTACGTTATGGGAGGGGGGGGAGGCAACACATGCGCCGAGGCGACGCATGGGGAGAGTCTCAGCGACTAATCTTCATCAAACCCGGAGTTGAACAGCTCGACCACCGCCGCCAGCGCGTTGACTTCGTCGGGGCCGGTCGCTTCGACTTCGATATGCCGGCCCTGGGCGGAGTCCAGCATCAGCAGCGCGATGACGCTGCTGGCTTCGGCTTCGGTGCCGCTTTCGTTGCGCAGCATCACTTCGGCGTCGAAGCTTTGCACCAGTTCGAACAGTTTCATCGCCGGGCGCGCGTGCATGCCCAGCTTGTTTTTGATTTCAACCGTCTGTTTGACCGTCATTGTTTGCGCTTTTCCAGCGTGCGGTGGCGCGACTGCACGTTCTTGCCGCGCGAGCGGAAGTAATCGGCCAGCTGTTCCGCCACGTACACCGAACGGTGCTTGCCGCCGGTACAGCCGATGGCGACCGTCAGGTAGCTGCGGTTGTTGGTTTCCAGCATCGGCAGCCACTGTTCCAGATAGCTGCGGGTCTGGTAGATGAAGTTGTGCACTTCGGTATGGCGATCGAGGAACGACGCCACCGGTTTGTCCAGGCCGGTCATCGGCCGCAGCTTCGGATCCCAGTGCGGGTTCGGCAGGAAGCGCACGTCGAACACGTAGTCGGCGTCGATCGGGATGCCGTGTTTGAAGCCGAAGGATTCGAACACCATGGTCAGTTCGCGCTCGCGCTTGCCCAGCAGGCGGGTGCGCAGCATTTCGGCCAGCTCATGTACCGACATTTCCGAGGTGTCGATAATCAGGTCCGCCCGCGAGCGCAGCGGTTCGAGCAGATCGCTCTCTTCGTCGATGGCGCTTTCCAGCGACAGGTTTTTGCTGGAGAGCGGGTGCAGGCGGCGGGTGTCGCTGTAGCGGCGGATCAGCGTGTTGCGATCGGCGTCGAGGAACAGCAACTGCGGCGAGAAGCTGTCCGGCAGCTGAGTCATCGCGTATTCGAACACTTCCGGTGATTCAGGCATGTTGCGCACGTCGATGCTGACCGCTGCGGAGATATTGCGTTCCGCCAGCGTATTGGCGAGCTGCGGCAGCAGCACCACCGGCAGGTTGTCAACGCAGTAAAAACCCATGTCTTCCAGCGCCCGCAAGGCGACGGATTTTCCGGAACCGGAACGGCCGCTGACAATCATCAGCACCATGTGGCAACTCCCCTGGCATCGCGGCGGCGTTCATCGCCACCGTTAAACTTTGTTATTCCGGCCGCAGCCGGATCCATCATCGTAAAACAGTATCGTTATCCGGGCTGGAAGTCACGCCGGCCGGGCATCACTCGGTGATGATTTGGTAAAGTTCTTCGTCGCTCTGCGCGGCGCGCAGGCGGCGGCATACGGTTTTGTCGGCCAGGCGTTTGGCGACCAGCGACAGCGTATGCAAATGGGTTTTGCACTGATCGGCAGGCACCAGCAGCGCGAACAGCAGGTCGACCGGCTGGTTGTCGATAGCGTCGAAAGCGATGGGTTGGTCGAGACGGATAAACACGCCAACGGCCCGCAGTGTGTCCTCTTCCAGTTTGCCGTGGGGAATGGCGATACCGTTGCCGATACCGGTGCTGCCCATGCGCTCCCGGGTGAGAACCGCGTCAAACACCACCTGCGAAGGCAGATTGAGCTGTTTGGCGGCCAGTTCGCTGATAATTTCCAAAGCCCGCTTCTTGCTGGTGCAGTGTACCGAGCTTTTGGTGCACTCGATGTTTAACACCGAGCTTAATTGCATATATTCGTTGTTCATCTCATCTTCACTTAAAACCGCGCCGCCGGGCGAACCCGGCAAGGCGGTTTTTCGTCGGTTTTAACCCTGATTACCGTTCGGCGCGTCACCCATGCGGGTCACGCGCCGAAGGGTGAGGCGGCGACGGATGCCGCCTCATGGAATGGGTTAGGGTGTCAGTGTTGCTTCAATTTGTCTTTATGTTTGTTCAATTGACGTGCCAATTTGTCGATCAGCGTATCAATTGCGGCATACATATTCTCGTCTTCCGAGGTGGCGTGCAACTCGCCTCCATTCACGTGCACCGTTGCTTCCGCAATTTGCTGCACTTTTTCCACACTTAATACAACATACACCTGATTGATGCGATCAAAGTACTGTTCGAGTTTGGCGAACTTGTTGTTCACGAACTCGCGCAACGGATCGGTGATTTCGATGTGGTGTCCGGTAATGTTGAGCTGCATAGTGTCTTCCTTCTCAATAGAGGTCAAACCAACTGTTTACGCTGGTTCGACGGCGGGATGGACAAAGACTCTCGGTACTTGGCGACGGTGCGCCGCGCCACGATGATCCCCTGATCGGCGAGCAGGGTGGCCAGCTTGCTGTCGCTGAGTGGTTTGGCGGGGTTTTCCGCCGCAATCAATTTCTTCACCAACGCGCGGATCGCCGTCGAGGAGGCTTCGCCGCCGCTGTCGGTATTCACGTGGCTGGAGAAGAAATATTTCAATTCGAAAATGCCGCGCGGGCTGTGCAGAAACTTCTGCGTGGTGACGCGCGAGATCGTCGATTCATGCATCTCCACGGCCTGGGCGATATCCGCCAGCACCATGGGTTTCATAAACTCTTCGCCTTGCTCGAAGAACGCCTGCTGTTGATCGACGATGCAGCGGGTGACTTTCAGCAGCGTCTCATTGCGGCTCTCCAGGCTTTTAATCAGCCACTTGGCTTCCTGCAGGTTGCTGCGGATGAACTGGCCGTCGGCTTCGCTGCGGGCGCTGTTGCCCAGCGCGGCGTATTGCTGATTGATCTTCAAACGCGGCACGCTGTCGCCGTTGAGCTCGACCGTCCATTTGTTCTGCGTCTTGCGCACCAGCACGTCCGGAATCACGTATTCCGATTCGCCGGTATTGATCGACTGCCCCGGGCGCGGATCGAGCGACTGAATCAGCAGCATCGCTTCTTTCAGTGTATCTTCTTTTAGCCGGGTTGATCGCATCAGGCTGCGAAAGTCATGGTTGGCCAGCAGATCCAGATGGTCGCTGATGATCAGCCGCGCTTCGGCCAGGTAAGGGGTGTCTTTGGCGTATTGGGAGAGCTGCACCAGCAGGCAATCGCGCAGATCGCGCGCGGCGACGCCGATCGGATCGAAACGCTGCACGCGCTTCAACACCGCCTCGACTTCCTCGAGGGTCACGTTTTCGTCACCCAGGCTTTCCAGAATGTCTTCCAGCGGCACGGTGAGATAGCCGGTGTCGTCCACCGCGTCGACGATGGAGGTGGCGATGGCGGCGTCGGTATCGGAAAACGGCGTCAGATCCACCTGCCACATCAGGTAATCCTGCAGCGTTTGGGTGGTCTCGCCCTGATAGACCGGCAGCTCGTCGTCGCTGTAGTCGGTGCCGGTGCCGGACGGCGTGCCGGCGGTGTAGATCTCATCCCAGGTGGCGTCCAGCGGCAGCTCTTCCGGCATGTCTTTCTGTTCCAGCGCCTCGCGGGTATCGAGCCCCTCGGTCTCCTGGGTTTCTTTGGCGTCGATTTCGTCGTGCAGATCGGTCTGTTCAAGCAGCGGATTGCTCTCCAGCGCCAGCTGGATCTCTTGCTGAAGCTCAAGCGTGGACAACTGCAGCAGGCGGATCGCCTGCTGGAGCTGAGGAGTCATGGCCAGCTGTTGACTGAGCCTGAGTTGCAAACCTTGCTTCATAGTTTTCTGTCTACTTCCGTTAACGGTGTCGCCCCGCAGGGCGCGCCGGCGCTTAGAGGCGGAACTCTTCGCCCAGATAAACGCGTTTAACCTGCTCGTCGGCCAGAATAGCATCCGGCGTGCCGTGGGCAATCAGTTTGCCCTGGCTGACGATGTAGGCGCGTTCACATACGTCCAGCGTCTCGCGCACGTTGTGGTCGGTGATCAGCACGCCCAGGCCGCTGTCACGCAGGTGCTCGATGATTTTTTTGATGTCGATAACGGAAATCGGATCCACCCCGGCGAAGGGTTCGTCCAGCAGAATGAATTTCGGGTTGGCCGCCAGCGCGCGGGCGATTTCGACGCGGCGGCGTTCACCGCCGGACAACGCCTGGCCAAGGCTGTCGCGCAGATGGGAGATATGGAACTCTTCCATCAGCTCCTTGGCGCGGTCTTCGCGCTGTTCGCTGGTGAGGTCGGGGCGAATCTCCAGCACCGCCATCAGGTTGTCGTACACGCTCAGGCGGCGGAAGATCGAGGCTTCCTGCGGCAGATAGCCAATACCGCGGCGCGCGCGGGCGTGCAGCGGCAGCAGGCTGATGTCTTCTTCGTCGATCACGATGCGCCCGGCGTCGCGCGGCACGATGCCGACCACCATGTAGAAGGTGGTGGTTTTACCTGCACCGTTCGGGCCGAGCAGGCCGACGATCTCGCCGGATTTCACTTTCAGGCTGACGTCTTCGACAACTTTACGGCCCTTGTAGGCTTTCGCCAGGTTTTCTGCGATGAGTGTTGCCATAAGTGATTAGTTACTCTTTTTTTGCTCGTTTTTGTCTTGCAACTGCGACGGTACCAGAACCGTTGTCACGCGTTTGCCTTTATCGCTAAACGCCTGCATTTGCTGCTGTTGCACCAGATAGGTGATGCGATCGCCTTTCACGTTGCTGTCGAGCTGCTCCAGATAGGCGTTGCCCGTCAGGGTCACCAACTGGGTCGCCACGTCGTAACGCACTTTCTGCGCGTGGCCTTTGACCGGCTTGCCGCTGTCCTGCATCTGGTAGAAGGTTACCGGGTTGCCGAACGCTTCAATATAGGTCTTATTCTGATCTCCGCCCGGGCGGGTGACCACCACCTTGTCGGCGCGAATATCGATGGTGCCCTGTTTGATCACCACGTTGTCGGTGAAGGTGCTGACGTTGCTTTGCATGTCCAACGACTGCTTGAGCGAGTCGATGCTGACCGGCTGGCTGGAGTCGGATTTCAGCGCCAGAGCGGGGGCGCTGGCGGCCAAAACTAAGCTGCCGAGCAACAGGTTACGGAGTTGGTTTTTGGTTCTGAATTTCATAGTTGGTCTTAACCTTATCAATCAGCTCAGCGGTTTTGGTCCGCAGGTTCCCACGCATTTTCATGCCGTTAGAGGTAAAATTGGTCCCGTAAAGCGTGACTTCGTCATCGGAGGTGACGTCCTGGGTGACCAGGTTTACCTGAGCGTTGTCCGTCTTAATTTTTTCCAGCTGCGAGGTGGTGGTCAGGCTGTTCACCTCGACGTGACCATACAGATACAGCATTCGGTCTTTAGTCAGTTTGGCGCGATCGGCGCGAACTGACCAGGTGGCCACCGCATTCTCATCGAACAGCGTCATCACCGGCTGGGTGAACCAGCTCAGCTCGCCGGCGGTGTAATATTTCGCGTCTTCCGCCACCAGTTTGTAATTCAGCTTGCCGGCCGGGTTGTACACCACGGTGACCGTGTGCTGGCTCTGGTAGGTCGGATCCTGATCGTTGACCGGGCCTGGGGCCGTGTCGTCGCTGAAGTCCGTCATGTTCCAGCCGATCAGCGCCAGAACGATCACCGTCAACAGGATGGTGATCCACAGTTTGGTTTTACTCATATCGACAGCCCTTTGGCGTCCTCCAGCTTATTTTGAGCCAAAAGAATGATGTCGCACAGTTCGCGCACCGCGCCGCGGCCGCCGGCAATGCGGGTGACGTAGTGGGCGCGCGGCGCCAGCAGCGGATGGGCGTCCGCCACCGCGACCGCCAGGCCGACCTGCGCCATCACCGGCCAGTCGATCAGGTCATCGCCGATATAGGCGACCTGATCCGCCGTTAACGACAGTTTATCCAACAGTTCGCGGAAGGCCAAAAGCTTATCGGACTGCCCCTGATACAGATGGGTGATGCCGAGCGTCTGCGCGCGGTCCTCCAGCAGCCTGGCGGAGCGCCCGGTAATGATCGCCACCTCGATGTCTGAGGTTTTCAAGCAGCGGATGCCGTAGCCGTCGCGCACGTTGAACGCCTTCAGTTCTTCACCGTTGTTGCCCATGAAGATCAGGCCGTCCGACAGCACGCCGTCAACGTCGCAAATCAACAGGCGGATGTTCCCGGCACGCGCCATAACCTCTTGTTCTACCGGCCCGTAGCAGGTTTCTACCATACCCATTCCGTTCTATTCCTTAATTAAACGACGCCGGCGCGCAGCATGTCATGCATATGTACCACACCCAGCAACTGGTCGCCATCGGCAACCAGCAGCGCGGTGATGTGGCGTTGTTGCATCAGGTTCAATGCATCGACCGCCAGGATGTTGGGGCGCACCCGCACGCCGCCCGGCGTCATGACATCGGCAATCTTCGCCTCGTGCAGGTTGATGCCCATGTCGAACACCCGGCGCAGGTCGCCATCGGTAAAGATGCCGGCGATTTTCATCAGATCGTCGCAGATCACCGTCAGGCCCAGATTTTTGCGGGTGATTTCCAGCAACGCGTCGCGCAACGAGGCGTCGGCGCTGACGTGGGGAATTTCATCGCCGCTGTGCATGATATCGCTAACCCGCAGCAGCAGTTTGCGGCCGAGTGCGCCGCCCGGATGCGACAGCGCGAAATCTTCCGGCGTGAAACCGCGCGCTTTCAGCAGCGCGACGGCCAGCGCATCGCCCATCACCAGCGTGGCGGTGGTGCTGGTGGTCGGCGCCAGCCCCAGCGGGCAGGCTTCCTGCGGCACCTTGATGCACAGGTGGATATCCGCCGCTTTACCCATCGAGCTTTCCGGATTGTTAGTCATACAGATGAGGGTGATCTGTTGGCGTTTCAACACCGGGATCAGCGCCAGGATCTCGCTGGACTCGCCGGAGTTGGAGATGGCGAGCACGATGTCCTGCGGGGTGACCATGCCTAAATCGCCATGGCTGGCCTCCGCCGGATGAACGAAGAATGAGGGCGTGCCGGTGCTGGCGAAGGTCGCGGCGATCTTGCAGCCGATGTGGCCGGATTTGCCCATGCCCATCACCACCACTTTGCCGCCGCAGGCGGCGATGGTTTCGCAGGCGCGGGTGAAGTCTGCGTTGATGTAGCTGTCGAGCTGAGCCAGCCCTTCACGCTCTATCTGAAGCACTTCTTTGCCGGCCTGTTGAAAATCGAAGCCCGGTTGCAACTCAATGTTCGACATACTCATTCCCGTCGGTTTAGCCGAAAGTACTGAAAGGGTTAAAGAACAGCACCGCAAGATACGCAATAAAGCCGCATAATAACAGCGCGCCCGCCAGGTGGCCGATGCGATGTTTGCGGCCGATGCACAGCACGCTCAGCAGCACGCTGGCCGCCAGCATCACCCAGTAATCGCGATGGAAGGCGGCGGTGTCAACGCTGCCCGGCGACAGCAGGGCGGGTACGCCCAGCACGATCACCGTGTTGAAAATATTGGAGCCGATGATATTGCCAATCGCCATATCATCCTCGCCCTTGAGCGCCCCGGCGATGGAGGTGGCCAGTTCGGGCAGGCTGGTGCCGATGGCGATAATGGTCAAACCGACCACCAGTTCGCTCAGACCGAAATAGTGTGCGATCACCGTCGCGTTATCGACCACCATTCTGGAAGAGAGCGGCAGAATGATAAACGCCAGCACCAGCCACAGCACCGCCACGGTATTGCTGCTGTCCTGCGGCAGCTCGGCGATCTGCTCCATGGTCAGGCTGTCGCTGCCCTCGCGCTGCGCCAGCCGGGCGATTTTCAGCATCAGCAGGATGAAGCCGGCGGCGGCGGCCAGCAGCAGCACGCCGTCCAGCCTGCTCAGGGTGCCGTCCATCAACACGAAACCGCATAATACTGTGACCGCTAACATCAGCGGCAGTTCGCGCCGCAGTATCTCAGAGCGCGCGGCCAGCGGGTGAATCAGCGCCGCCACGCCCAGAATCAATAAAATGTTGGTGATGTTGGAACCTAATACGTTGCCAACGGCCATATCTATCTGCCCGTTCAGCGCGGCGGTGGTAGACACGATCAGCTCCGGCAGCGAGGTGCCGATGCCGACGATGGTCATGCCGATGATCAGCGGCGGTACGCCGAGCGAGCGGGAAATCACGGCAGCACCATAAACTAAGCGGTCTGCACCGTACACCAGTAGAAATAAACCAACGATTAATAATGCTATCGCGAGAAACATGCAGGGTCCTTTGTCGGGTATTATCCCGGTTCGTTGGTTAAAGCCGTCAATGCGGCGGTATTGCTTGCCCTCCGTTGCGCGCGTTTAAGCCGCAGCAACGGTTTTCCCCGGCTAATAGTTGAACAGTTTCGTTTTTTTTCGTTATGGCGCCAATTTTGACCGGGTGGCGCGGAAAAGTAAAACCAATGGCACCATTGGTTGCGAAATGGCAGTAAGTTTTTGTAAAGATGAGACGGATTGCGCCCATTGCTTTAACATCACGGGTAGATTCAGCAAAAGATGAGTCGTAAAGGGTCCATTAACATGCTCCAAAAGGCAGATAATTTGGTCGAAGTGCGCGGCATGAGCTTCTCGCGCGGCGACCGACGGATATTTGAAGACATCAACCTGACGGTGCCCCGCGGTAAGGTCACGGCGATCATGGGGCCATCAGGCATCGGCAAAACCACGCTGCTGCGCCTGATCGGCGGCCAGCTGGCGCCGGACAGCGGGGAGATTTGGTTCGACGGCGACAACATTCCCGCGTTGTCCCGCCGTCAGTTATACGACGCGCGCAAAAAGATGAGCATGCTGTTCCAGTCGGGCGCGCTGTTTACCGATTTGACCGTATTCGAAAACGTGGCCTACCCGCTGCGCGAGCACAGCAACCTGCCGGAGCCTTTGTTGCGCAGCACGGTGCTGATGAAGCTGGAAGCGGTGGGGCTGCGCGGCGCGGCCCAGCTGATGCCCAATGAGCTTTCCGGCGGCATGGCGCGCCGGGCGGCGTTGGCGCGCGCGATCGCGCTGGACCCTGAGATGATCATGTTCGACGAACCCTTCGTTGGCCAGGATCCGATCACCATGGGGGTGCTGGTCAAGCTGATCGATGAGCTGAACCATGCGCTGGGCATTACCTGCATCGTGGTGTCGCACGACGTGCCGGAGGTGCTGAGCATCGCCGACTACGCCTACATCGTGGCCGACAACCGGGTGATCGCCGAAGGCACCACGCAGCAATTGCAGAACAATCCTGATGCGCGCGTGCGCCAGTTCCTGGATGGTATAGCGGATGGGCCGGTGCCGTTCCGCTATCCGGCCGGGGATTATCAGACCGAACTGCTAGGCTTAGGGAGTAAATAAGCTCATGTTATTAAGAGCGTTAGCGTCGTTGGGGCGCAGTGGCATCAACACCAGCGCCAGCTTCGGCCGCGCCGGGTTGATGCTGTTCAACGCGTTGATTGGCCGGCCGGAACCCGGCAAGCAGTGGCCGCTATTGTTGAAACAGCTTTACAGCGTCGGCGTGCAGTCGCTGCTGATCATCATGGTCTCCGGGCTGTTTATCGGCATGGTGCTGGGCCTGCAGGGCTATATCGTGCTCACCACCTACAGCGCCGAGGCCAGCCTTGGCATGATGGTGGCGCTGTCGCTGCTGCGCGAGCTGGGGCCGGTGGTCACGGCGCTGCTGTTTGCCGGCCGCGCCGGTTCCGCGCTCACGGCGGAAATCGGCCTGATGAAGGCGACGGAGCAGATCTCCAGCCTGGAAATGATGGCGGTCGATCCGCTGCGGCGCATCGTGGCACCGCGCTTCTGGGCCGGACTTATCAGCATGCCGCTACTGACCATCATCTTCGTGGCGATCGGCATTTGGGGCGGTTCGGTGGTCGGCGTGGATTGGAAGGGCATCGACAGCGGCTTCTTCTGGTCGGCGATGCAGGGCGCCGTGGAGTGGAAAAAAGATCTGCTCAACTGCCTGATCAAAAGCGTGGTATTCGCCATTACCGTAACCTGGATTGCCATTTTCAATGGGTACGACGCCGTGCCTACCTCTGAAGGGATTAGCCGGGCGACGACGCGTACCGTGGTGCATTCGTCACTGGCGGTGTTGGGATTGGATTTCGTGCTGACCGCACTGATGTTTGGGAATTGATTCGATGCAAACGAAGAAGAGTGAAATCTGGGTTGGGGCATTTATGCTGATCGCGCTGTGCGCCATCGTGTTTATCTGCCTGCAGGTGGCGAACCTTAAATCGATCGGCAGCGAGCCGACCTACCGCATTTACGCGACGTTCGACAACATCGGCGGCCTGAAACCGCGTTCGCCGGTGAAAATTGGCGGCGTGGTGATCGGCCGCGTGGCGGACATCGAACTCGATTCGAAAACCTACACGCCGCGCGTGGCGCTGGATATCCAGAAAAAGTACGACCAAATCCCGGATACCAGCTCGCTGGCGATCCGCACCTCCGGCCTGCTGGGCGAGCAATATCTGGCGCTTAACGTGGGCTTTGAAGATCCTGATATGGGCACCACCATCCTGAAAGATGGCGGCACCATTCAGGACACCAAATCAGCCATGGTTCTGGAAGACCTGATCGGCCAGTTCCTGTATAAAAGCGGCGGTCAGGACAGCGCCAAATCGGGAGACGCGGCCGCTGAGCCGGCTGCCGGCGCCGCACCGCAACCCGCTGTTCCAAATCATTAAGAGAGGATACCTGCATGTTTAAACGTTTACTGATGGTGGCTCTGCTGGTGGTTGCACCGCTGGCGAGCGCAGCCGACCAAACCAATCCCTACAGCATGATGCAAGAAGCGGCGCAGAAGACTTTCAGCCGTTTGAAGAACGAACAGCCGAAGATCAAGCAGGACCCGAACTACCTGCGTGCCATCGTGCATCAGGAACTGATGCCGTTCGTGCAGGTGAAATACGCCGGCGCGCTGGTGCTGGGGCGTTACTACAAAGAGGCAACGCCTGCGCAGCGCGAAGCTTACTTCACCGCCTTCCAGGCTTACCTGGAGCAGGCTTACGGCCAGGCGCTGGCGATGTATCACGGCCAGACTTACCAGATCGCGCCTGAACAGCCGCTGGGCAATGCCGACATCGTGGCTATTCGCGTCACCATCATCGACAACGGCGGCCGCCCGCCGGTGCGTCTGGATTTCCAATGGCGCAAGAACAGCAAAACCGGCTACTGGCAGGCGTATGACATGATCGCCGAAGGCGTCAGCATGATCACCACCAAGCAAAATGAGTGGGCGTCTACGCTGCGTACTCAGGGCATCGACGGCCTGACCAAGCAGCTGCAGGCCGCCGCCGCGCAGCCTATCACGCTGGACAAGAAAAACTGATGTCGGCAGCGCTCAGCTTCGAATCAGAGCGGCAGACGCTGATCCTGCGCGGTGAACTGGACCGGGAAACGCTGCAGCCGCTGTGGCGGCAGCGCGCCGCGCTGATGGCGGATAAAACCGCGATCGACGTGGCGCAACTGCAGCGCGTGGACTCCGCCGGGCTGGCGCTGTTGCTGCATCTGCAGGAAGAGCAGCGCCAACGCGGCGTAGCGCTGAAAATTTTCGGCGCTACCGAGCGCCTGAAAACGCTGATCGCGCTCTACAACCTGCAGGCGATAATGCCTGTCGATACCGCCGGTTAGCGGCGTTTTAGGCCGCTCTTGCGTGGTAAAACGATACAAAGCCCCTGTTATGCAGGGGCTTTTTCTTTAGTTTAAGAAAACATCGTATTCCACTAAGATACTAGGCTGTTTATGATCCTTTAGCGGCAGAACTGGATACTATGGAAACCAACGAGATTAAAGACGTGCTGATGCAGGCATTGGCACTGGATGAAGTACATGTGACGGGCGACGGTAGCCATTTTCAGGCGATCGTGGTCGGTGAACTGTTCGCCGGCATGAGCCGCGTCAAAAAACAGCAGACGGTTTACGCACCGCTGATGGAATACATTGCGGACAACCGCATTCATGCCTTGTCTATTAAGGCGTACACCCCTGAAGAGTGGCAGCGAGACCGCAAACTCAACGGATTTTAAGGCTGTTTGCCCTGCCGGGCGGGCAGCTTCAGATTAGATAACAGAGAGTAGTCAGATGGATAAATTTCGTGTGCAGGGTCGGACCCGCCTGAGCGGTGAAGTGTCTATTTCCGGGGCCAAAAACGCCGCCCTGCCGATCCTGTTCGCCGCCCTGTTGGCGGAAGAGCCGGTCGAGCTGCAGAATGTCCCTAAGCTGAAGGACATCGACACCACCATTAAACTACTCAACCAGTTGGGTACCAAGATTGAGCGCAACGGTTCGGTCTTCGTGGACGCCAGCGGCGTGAACGAGTTTTGCGCCCCTTACGATCTGGTGAAAACCATGCGCGCTTCCATTTGGGCGCTGGGGCCGCTGGTGGCGCGTTTCGGCCGCGGTCAGGTTTCCCTGCCGGGCGGCTGCGCGATTGGCGCGCGTCCGGTCGATCTGCACATCACCGGCCTGGAGCAGTTGGGTGCCGAGATCAAGCTGGAAGAAGGCTACGTCAAGGCGTCCGTCGAGGGCCGCCTGAAGGGCGCGCACATCGTCATGGACAAGGTGAGCGTGGGCGCGACCGTGACCATCATGAGCGCCGCGACCCTGGCGACCGGCACCACCGTTATCGAAAACGCCGCGCGTGAGCCGGAAATTGTCGATACCGCCAACTTCCTCAACACGCTGGGCGCGAAGATCAGCGGCGCAGGCAGCGACAAGATCACCATCGAGGGCGTCGAGCGTCTGGGCGGCGGCGTGTACCGCGTGCTGCCTGACCGCATCGAGACCGGCACCTTCCTGATCGCCGCCGCGGTTTCCGGCGGCAAAGTGATGTGCCGCAACACCCGTCCGGACACGCTGGATGCGGTGCTGGCCAAGCTGCGCGAAGCCGGTGCCGATATCGAAGTGGGCGAAGACTGGATCAGCCTGGACATGCACGGCAAGCGCCCGAAAGCGGTCACCGTGCGCACCGCGCCGCACCCGGGCTTCCCGACCGACATGCAGGCTCAGTTCAGCCTGCTGAACCTGGTGGCGGAAGGCACTGGCGTCATCACCGAGACCATCTTCGAAAACCGCTTCATGCACGTGCCGGAACTGATCCGCATGGGCGCACACGCGGAGATCGAGAGCAACACCGTGATCTGCCATGGCGTTGAACAGCTGTCCGGCGCTCAGGTGATGGCGACCGATCTGCGCGCTTCCGCCAGCCTGGTGATCGCCGGCTGCATCGCCGACGGTGTGACCGTTGTCGATCGCATCTATCACATCGATCGCGGCTATGAGCGTATTGAAGACAAGCTGCGCGCGCTGGGTGCGAACATCGAGCGCGTGAAAGGCGAGTAAGTCATTAGCGCCGGCGCGGCTGCGTCGGTAGGATGAATAGCAAAGGGCCGGCTATCAATGCCGGCCCTTTTTTAATTGCTGTCTTCCGGGAATTCACCCACCGTCATTTTCAACGTAATGCGTTTGCCGTCGCGCAGCACGATAACCGGTATCTCGGTGCCCGGTCTGATCTCCGCCACCTGATCCATGGTTTCCAGCACGGATACCGCCGGTTTGTTATCCACGTTGATGATGATGTCGTTGATCTGGAAGCCGGCGTTGCTCGCCGGGCCGTTCGGCGTAATTTCGGTCACTATGATGCCCTGCAGGCGATCGATGCCGGAATTGGAGGGGCGCAGCGGAATGATCTCCTTGCCCTGAATGCCGAAATAGCCGCGGATAACGCGGCCGTCGCGGATCAGCTTGTCCATGATCTTGGTAGCCAGTTCGATCGGGATCGCAAAGCCCAGTCCTTCCGGCGTTTCGCCGTCGGTGATTTTATCATAGGTCAGGGTGTTGATACCGATCAGCTCACCCAGCGAGTTGACCAGCGCGCCGCCGGAGTTGCCGCGGTTGATTGAGGCGTCGGTCTGCAGAAACGTCTGCCGGCCGGTGGTGCTCATACTGATGCGCCCGGTAGCGCTGAGGATGCCCTGAGTCACGGTTTGCCCCAGGTTATAGGGGTTGCCGATCGCCAGCACCACGTCGCCGACGTGGGCAACGCGATTTTTATTGGTCGGGATCACCGGCAGGTTGCCGGGATCGATCTTCAGCACCGCCAGGTCGGTCAGGCCGTCGGAGCCGACCAGCAGCGCTTCATAGCGGCGGCCATCCTGCAACACCACGGTGATCTGCTGAGCGTCTTTGATCACGTGGCGGTTGGTGATGATATAGCCGCGTTCGTTCATGATCACGCCGGAACCGAGCGACAGCACGTTGGCGGCGCCGTTCAGGTTACGGTTGTAGATGTTCACCACGGCAGGGGCGGCGCGGCGCACCGCCTTGTTGTAGCTCACCGGCGTTTCGTCGCTGGTATTCTCGGTTTTCTCTGCAAACAGGCCGTTGGAAGAGCGCAGCATGGGCAGGGCGGCCAACAGCAGGCCGGCAACGATGAGACCGATAACGACAGAACGCAAGAGCTTAGCAAACATGGAGTTTTCGTGGTGTGGTGAACGATGTTCGGAGGATAGCATGAGTTAACCGGGCGCAGTATGTCACCGAGCCCGGTTTTTGCACAAATTAACGCAGCAGCAGATAAATGGTTTCGTTACCGCGCACGATATTGAGTGCCATCACCGGCGGCTTGGCTTCCAGCACCTTGCGCAGCGCGGTGATACTGTCCACGCGCTGGCGGTTGACGCCGATGATCACGTCGCCTTTTTGCAGGCCGATTTGCGCCGCCGTCGAGCCTTTATCCACGTTCTCCACCTTCACGCCCTTGTCGCCGCTCGGCAGCGCACCGTTGCTGAGGGATACCCCCTGCAGCGCCGGCGACAGCGTTTCGGCATTGGTCGAGGCGCTCTCGCTGTTGTCCAGCGTGACCGAGACTTCCTGCGGTTTACCGTCGCGCAGCAGGCCTACCTTGAGCGTTTTGCCCGGTGCGGTGGTGCCGACCTTGGCGCGCAGTTCGGCAAAGCTGTTCACCGGTTTGCCGTCGACGGAAACCAGAATATCCCCGGCTTTGATGCCGGCCTTGGCGGCGGCGGATTTCGGCAACACTTCGCTGACGAAGGCGCCGCGCTGCGCGTCGGTGTTGAAGGCTTTGGCCATGTCCGGGGTCATTTCACTGCCCTTGATGCCAAGCAGGCCGCGTTTCACTTCACCGAATTCGATCAGCTGCTGGCTCAGGTTCTGCGCCATATTGCTCGGAATGGCGAAGCCGATGCCGACGTTGCCGCCGCTCGGCGCCAGAATGGCGGTATTGATGCCGATCAGTTCGCCGTTCAGGTTAACCAGCGCGCCCCCGGAGTTGCCGCGGTTGATGGAGGCGTCGGTCTGAATGAAGTTTTCCAGCCCTTCCAGATTCAGGCCGGTGCGGCCCAGCGCTGAGATGATGCCGGAGGTGGCGGTTTGGCCCAGGCCGAACGGGTTGCCGACCGCCACGGCGAAGTCGCCGACGCGCAGCTGGTCGGAATCGGCCATCTTGATGGCGGTCAGGTTTTTGGTATCGCTGAGCTGCAGCAGGGCGATGTCGGACTGTTCATCGCGCCCGACCAGCTTGGCGTCCAGCTCACGGCCGTCGTTCAACTGCACGCGGATTTTATCGGCGTTGTTGATGACGTGGTTGTTGGTCAGCACGTAGCCCTTGGCGGCGTCGATGATCACGCCGGAACCCAGCCCTTCAAACGGGCGGGAGCTCTGCTGTTGGCCGGGGAAGTTGGGGCCGAAGAAGCGTCTGAACTCTTCCGGCAACTGTTGACGCTGCACCTGGGTGCCGGCGACATGCACGCTCACGACGGCGGGCAAGACTTTTTCCAGCATCGGCGCCAGGCTCGGCAGCGGCTGCCCCTGCACGGCGACGGGCAGGGCCGCGTTGGCCGCCGGTGCGGCGCTGAGCGCCAGACCGAGGCTCATTGCCAATGCACTAAGAATTAACGACTTTTTCTTCATTGATGATAACTCTCTCAATACCTGCCGATGAAAATTTGATGATAAGGCAATCGCCTTGTCATAGTGAAGGGTAAGACCGTGAATTTGCGTGCAAAGTTCAGTAAAGGTAATGCGAGGGAAGGTCAATATGGCACAAACGGGATTAAACCCGCGGGAGGCCCCGCGGGCGAAGAAGGAATATCAGTCGCGGCGTGCGCTTTGACCGCGCAGCAGGCCGGAGGCCCCTTCCGAATAGTCGCGCGGCATTTCCACCGGCGCCTGATCGTTGTCCGCTTCCGCTTCGGTCAGGCGATAGCGGAACGGGTTCTCCTGCATCGGCAGATCCGGCAGCAGGTTGTTGGAGCTTTTCGCCATGTGCTGATACAGCTGGCGATAATCGCGCGCCATGTTATCCAGCAGCTCGGCGCTGCGGGCGAAGTGGCCGACCAGCTCCTGACGGTACTCTTCCAGCTCGGTTTTGCTCTTGTCCAGCTCATTCTGCAAGACTTGTTGTTGACGCAATTTACGGTTGCCAAAACGCATCGCCACCGCACCAATCACGATACCGACGACCAAACCAATCAGCGCATACTCCCAGGTCATGATGACTCCTATTTTGACTTCGTTGTTCCGCAGGGATTTTTCACTTAATAATATCCACTATAACCGTTAACCTTGTCCGAGTGGAATCCTGATGCGCTTCCACCTAATTTTTACAGGGTTTTCAGCGGCGCCCGCAGCGGGCATTTGTGGCGATAACGGTGCGAATCGGCATCAACTTGCCGCCAACGTTGGCTAAATAATTTCTAAGCGTTCTTAGGGAACATCGAACAGATGCAGGCACTATCACCGTTATCTCGCTACCAGCAGGCGCTGGATGCGGGGGAATATCAGGCCGATGAGGTTCAACGCCGGGCCGTCACTCAACTGGATCGCATTTATCAGGCTCTGCGGCAAAAGCCGGCGGCGAGTGCGCCGGCCGGCGGGCTGCGCGGCAAGCTCAGCCGCTTGCTGGGCAAGGGCGGCGACACGGCGCCGCAGCGCCCGGTGCAGGGGCTGTACATGTGGGGCGGCGTCGGGCGCGGCAAAACCTGGTTGATGGATATGTTCTTCCACAGCCTGCCGGGCGATCGCAAAATGCGCCTGCACTTCCACCGCTTCATGCTGCGGGTGCATGAAGAGCTGACCGAGTTGCAGGGGCGGGAAAACCCGCTGGAAATCGTCGCCGACGGCTTTAAGGCCGAGACCGACGTATTGTGCTTCGACGAATTCTTCGTCTCCGACATCACCGACGCCATGCTGCTGGCCACGCTGCTGCAGGCGTTGTTCGCGCGCGGCATCACGCTGGTGGCCACCTCGAACATCCCGCCGGACGATCTGTACCGCAACGGTCTGCAGCGGGCGCGTTTCCTGCCGGCCATCGATCTGATCAACGAGTACTGCGACGTAATGAACGTCGACGCCGGCATCGACTATCGTCTGCGCACCCTGACCCAGGCGCACCTCTACCTGACACCGCTAAACGACCAGACGTGTGAGGCGCTGGATCGGATGTTCGTCAAGCTGGCGGGCAAGGCGGGGGAGGACGCGCCGGTGCTGCAGATCAACCATCGGCCGCTGCAGGCGATCCGTTCGGTGGACGGCGTGCTGGCGGTGGATTTCCACACGCTGTGCGAAGAGGCGCGCAGCCAGCTGGACTACATCGCGCTGTCGCGGCTGTATCACAGCGTGATCCTGTATAATGTGCAGGTGATGGGGCCGCTGAAAGAGAATACCGCGCGCCGTTTCCTGGCGCTGGTGGATGAATTTTACGAGCGTCACATCAAGCTGGTGATCGGCGCCGAAGCGTCGATGTTCGAGATCTATCAGGGGGTGCAGCTGAAATTTGAATTCCAGCGCTGCCTGTCGCGCCTGCAGGAAATGCAGAGCGAAGAGTACCTCAAGCTGCCGCATCTGCCCTGAGCCCGCCGGGCCTATCGCCGGTTGTCCGCCGCCGGCGATAAATTTATTTTCCATTCAAAAACCGTTCGATCTTTGTGAGCGACTTCTCTATAATCTTGCGACCCCACGTTACAACAAAGTTTTTTTTCCCAAAAACTTTATAGTGCCGGCAATGGCTATTCGAAGGGGTAGGTTTGCTGGACTTGTATGGTCGTGTGAGCCTCAACTGTTTTCGAGCGTTTGGGTGTTCACCAACGTGTAACTAATTATTGGGTAAGCTTTCTAATGAAAACTTTTACAGCTAAACCAGAAACCGTAAAACGCGACTGGTACGTTGTTGATGCAGATGGTAAAACTTTAGGCCGTCTCGCTACTGAACTGGCTCGTCGCCTGCGCGGCAAGCATAAAGCGGAATACACCCCGCACGTGGATACCGGTGATTACATCATCGTTCTGAACGCTGACAAAGTTGCTGTAACCGGCAACAAGCGTACAGACAAAGTGTACTACCACCACACCGGCCACATCGGTGGTATCAAGCAAGCGACCTTTGAAGAGATGATTGCCCGCCGTCCTGAGCGCGTGATTGAAATCGCGGTTAAAGGCATGCTGCCAAAGGGCCCGCTGGGTCGTGCTATGTTCCGTAAACTGAAAGTTTACGCGGGCACCGAGCACAATCACGCGGCACAGCAACCGCAAGTTCTGGACATTTAATCGGGATTAATGGCAATGGCTGAAAATCAATACTACGGCACTGGTCGCCGCAAAAGCTCCGCCGCTCGCGTCTTCATCAAGCCGGGCAACGGTAACATCGTTATCAACCAGCGCAGCCTGGAACAGTACTTCGGTCGCGAAACTGCCCGCATGGTAGTTCGTCAGCCGCTGGAACTGGTCGACATGGTTGGCAAACTGGACCTGTACATCACCGTTAAAGGTGGTGGTATCTCCGGTCAAGCTGGCGCTATCCGTCACGGTATCACCCGTGCACTGATGGAATACGATGAGACTCTGCGTTCTGAACTGCGTAAAGCTGGCTTCGTCACCCGTGACGCTCGTCAGGTTGAACGTAAGAAAGTCGGTCTGCGTAAAGCACGTCGTCGTCCGCAGTTCTCCAAGCGTTAATTTTCGCTGCTTCGGCAGTGCGATTTACGCAAAAAACCCGGTGCTTCACCGGGTTTTTTTACGCCTGAAATCCGCCGTCCCCGACTAAAATCTGTGGCATATCAGACAATTCAACATGAATTCGCCGCACCGCCCCCACAAAACAAGCAGAATCTGGTAAACTATCATCCACTTTTGCGCCTGTTCGCCGTGCAGTTGACCTCCTGGGCCGGTTTTTTATGGGCTCGGGTCGCGCTGCGTGCTGCCGGCCTGCGGCAAGATTATTCAGGATAGCAGCCTGTCAGTTGGCTATTCGCAGTATTTTCTAGATAACTTGGAGGTTTTCATGGCTGTCGCTGCCAACAAACGTTCGGTAATGACGCTGTTCTCTGGCCCGACCGACATTTTTAGCCATCAAGTACGTATCGTACTGGCGGAGAAAGGTGTCAGCGTCGAGATCGAGCAGGTCGAAATGGATAACCTGCCGCAAGATCTGATTGACCTCAACCCTTACCAGACGGTGCCTACGCTGGTCGATCGCGAACTGACCCTGTATGAATCCCGCATCATCATGGAATATCTGGATGAGCGTTTCCCGCACCCGCCGCTGATGCCGGTTTACCCGGTTGCTCGTGGTGAGAGCCGTCTGATGATGCTGCGCATCGAGAAGAACTGGTACTCGCTGATGGACAAGATCGAGAAGAGCAGCGGCCAGGAAGCGGAATCCGCCCGTCGCCAACTGCGCGAAGAGTTGCTGGCGATCGCGCCTATCTTCGGTCAGGCGCCGTATTTCATGAGCGAAGAGTTCAGCCTGGTGGATTGCTACCTGGCGCCGTTGTTGTGGCGTCTGCCGCAGCTGGGCATCGAATTGAGCGGTGCCGGTTCCAAAGAGCTGAAAGGCTACATGACCCGCGTCTTCGAACGCGACGCCTTCCTGGCTTCCCTGACCGAAGCCGAGCGTGAAATGCGCCTGCAGACCCGGGGCTAAGCGCGATGGACATGTCTCAGATGACGCCGCGTCGCCCGTATCTGCTGCGGGCGTTCTACGACTGGCTGCTGGATAACCAACTGACGCCTCACCTGGTGGTCGACGTGACTCGCCCGGACGTGCAGGTGCCGATGGAGTTCGCGCGTGACGGCCAGATCGTGCTGAATATCGCGCCGCGCGCGGTAGGCAACCTGGCGTTGGGTAACGAAGACGTGCAGTTCAACGCGCGCTTCGGCGGCGTGCCGCGTCAGGTTTCGGTGCCGATGGCCGCCGTGCTGGCGATCTATGCGCGTGAAAACGGCGCCGGCACGATGTTCGAACCGGAAGCCGCCTACGACGAGAGCGAAGGCGTGTTCGAAGGTCTGGACAATGAGACGATCCCTTCGGAAACCCTGATGTCGGTCATCGACGGCGATCGCCCGGATACCGCGGAAGACAACGGCCCGGATGACGAACCGCCGCAGCCGCCGCGCGGTGGCCGCCCGGCGCTGCGCGTGGTGAAATAACCCCGTGAGAACAAACGAAAAAGCACCCCATGGGGGTGCTTTTTTTTGCCCGGCAGACGCGGGTCAGCCTTTCAACGCGGCAATGCAGGCGTCGCGCGGCGCGCTGAGATCGCCTACGCGCACGGTAGATAGGGCGTGGGTTGCGCGCTCACGGAAACTGCTGATGGCGGTGTCGCCTTGCACTTCCGGCGGTGCGGTGCAAATGTCATTGAGCGGCAGATCGTTGCCTTTGTTGAGCGCCTGCAACACCGCCGCCGGATTGTAGATCAGGGCTGCGGAGAGGGCCGATTTGATGCCGGCGGTAAAGCCGGCATTGCCGCCGCCGGCCAACTTGGGCGCCAGGGCAATCCAGCTGTCGTCCCCCAGCCGGATGCTGTTTTCCACGGCGCCGAACTGCCCGGCCTTGCCCAACTGCGCCACGACCGGCCGTGCGCCGCGCGCTTCGATATTGTAACCAACCTCCTGCGAATCCAGCGCCATGGCTGAAGCGCTGAAACTGACGGCCAGCAGCGCGCCGGCCAACAGGGAAATGGAGCATTTCATGTTCGCTATCCTTATCTCGGTGTCAGGCGCAGCCGCGCCCCGCAATGGTGCTAACTCAATACTATAGCGCGTTGAGGCGGTGAGGAGCGGGGAGGTTGTTACAAAGCGTGGCAGGCTAAAAACAGAGGCCCGGCAATATGCCGGGCCTCTGATGGTACGGAAGGTTTACACTTCGAGGTAGTTCATGATGCCGTCTGCCGCTTTGCGGCCTTCGGCGATCGCCGTCACTACCAGGTCAGATCCGCGCACTGCGTCACCACCGGCGAAGATTTTCGGGTTGCTGGTCTGGAACGCGTTGTCGCTGCCTTCCGGCGCCAGGATGCGGCCCTGTTTATCCAGCTGCACGTCGTGCGCCGCCAGCCAGTCCATGCGGTGCGGGCGGAAGCCGAACGCCATCACCACCGCGTCCGCGTCGATCACGTGTTCGGAACCTGGCACCTGCTCTGCCGTCTGACGGCCGTTGGCATCCGGCGCGCCCAGCTGAGTGCGCACCATTTTCACCCCGGCCACGCGGCCGGCGCTGTTCAGTTCGATGCTCAGCGGCTGCAGGTTGAACTGGAAGTCCACCCCTTCTTCCCGGGCGTTCTTCACTTCGCGCTTGGAGCCCGGCATGTTGGCTTCGTCGCGGCGGTAGGCGCAGATGACCTGCGTTGCGCCCTGACGCACCGAGGTACGCACGCAGTCCATGGCGGTATCGCCGCCGCCCAGCACCACCACCCGTTTGCCTTCCATGCTGACGTAAGGCTCGTGCTGCTCGGTTTCATACCCCATCAGCTGCTTGGTGTTGGCGATCAGGAACGGCAGCGCGTCGTACACGCCCTGCGCCTCCTCATTCTCCAGGCCGCCGCGCATCGACTGATAGGTGCCGACGCCGAGGAACACCGCATCGTACTCGCTCAGCAAGGTCTCCATGCTGACGTCTTTACCCACTTCGGTGTTCAACTGGAACTCGATGCCCATCTCGCTGAAGATGCCGCGGCGTTTGACCATCACTTCCTTTTCCAGCTTGAAAGCCGGGATGCCGAAGGTCAGCAGGCCGCCGATCTCCGGATGACGATCGTATACGACCGCCTTGACGCCATTGCGGGTCAGCACGTCGGCGCAGGCCAGCCCGGCGGGGCCGGCACCGACGATCGCCACGCGCTTGCCGGTCGGCTGCACGTGCGACATGTCCGGCTTCCAGCCCATTTCGATGGCCTTATCGCTGATGTAGCGCTCGATATTGCCGATGGTGACCGCACCGAACTCGTCGTTCAGGGTGCAGGAGCCTTCGCACAGGCGATCCTGCGGGCATACGCGGCCGCACACTTCCGGCAGGCTGTTGGTCTGATGCGCCAGGTCCGCCGCTTCCATGATGCGGCCTTCGTTGGCCAGTTTCAGCCAGTTCGGGATGTAGTTGTGCACCGGGCACTTCCACTCGCAGTACGGGTTGCCGCAGGACAGACAGCGGTCCGCCTGGGCCTTGGCCTGGGTTTCCGAAAACGGTTCGTAGATCTCGACGAACTCGATTTTGCGGATCTTCAGCGGTTTCTTTGGCGGATCAACACGCTGCAGGTCGATAAATTGATAAACGTTCTGGCTCATTAATGACCTACCTCTTACTGCGCCTGCACCCGCAGCTCGGCTGCGGAACGGCTACGGTGACCCAACAGCGCTTTGACATCGCTGGACTTCGGTTTGACCAGGGCGAACTTCGGCGCCCACTCCGGCCAGTTGGCCAGGATCTCTTCCGCGCGGGAAGAGCCGGTCGCCTGCACGTGTTCGGTGATCAGGCCGCGCAGGTGCTCCTCATGGATCGCCAGCTGATCGACATCCAGCACTTCCACCAGCTCCGGGTTCACGCGCTTGCGGAACTCGCCGTCTTCGTCCAGCACGTAGGCGAAGCCGCCGGTCATGCCGGCGCCGAAGTTGATGCCGGTTTTACCCAGCACGCAGACGATGCCGCCGGTCATGTATTCGCAGCCGTTGTCGCCGATGCCTTCCACCACGGTGATGGCGCCGGAGTTGCGCACCGCGAAACGTTCGCCCGCGCGGCCGGCGGCGAACAGCTTGCCACCGGTGGCGCCGTACAGGCAGGTGTTGCCGACGATGCTGGCTTCATGGCTGCGGAAGGCGGAACCGATCGGCGGGCGCACCGCGATGCTGCCGCCGGCCATGCCTTTGCCGACATAGTCGTTGGCGTCGCCGGTCAGGGTCAGCTCGACGCCGCCGGCGTTCCAGACGCCGAAGCTCTGCCCGGCGGTGCCGGAGAAGTGCGCCTTGATCGGATCGCCTGCCATCCCCTGATCGCCGTGTACGTTGGCGATCGCGCCGGACAGCATGGCGCCCACGGAGCGGTCGGTGTTGCGAATGTCGAAGTAGAAGGTTTTACCCTGCTTCGCTTCGATGTACGGCTGCGCCTGCGCGAGCAACTCTTTGTTCAGCAGACCCTTGTCGAACGCCGGGTTGCTGCTTTCGGTACAGTACACCGCTTTGCCCGGATGCGGCGTGGCGGTTGTCAGCAACGGCGACAGATCCAGCTTGTTCTGCTTGGCGGAAATGCCGTCCAGCTCGGTCAGGAACTCGGTGCGGCCGATCAGATCCACCAGCTGGCTCACGCCCAGCTGGGCCATGATCTCGCGGGTCTCACGCGCGATAAACTGGAAGTAATTCGTCACGCGTTCCGGCAGGCCGTGGTAGTGATCGCGGCGCAGCTTGTCGTCCTGAGTCGCAACGCCGGTCGCGCAGTTGTTGAGGTGGCAGATGCGCAGGTATTTGCAGCCCAGCGCCACCATCGGCCCGGTGCCGAAGCCGAAGCTTTCCGCGCCCAGGATCGCCGCTTTGACGATGTCCACGCCGGTTTTCAGGCCGCCGTCCACCTGCAGGCGGATCTTGTGGCGCAGGCCGTTGGCCACCAGCGCCTGCTGGGTTTCCACCAGGCCCAGTTCCCATGGGCAGCCGGCATATTTCACCGAGGACAGCGGGCTGGCGCCGGTGCCGCCGTCGTAACCGGCGATGGTGATCAGATCGGCATAGGCTTTCGCCACGCCGGTGGCGATGGTGCCAACGCCCGGCTCGGACACCAGTTTCACCGAGATCACCGCCTTCGGGTTGACCTGCTTCAGATCGAAGATCAGCTGCGCCAGATCTTCGATCGAGTAGATGTCGTGGTGCGGCGGCGGGGAGATCAACGTCACGCCCGGCACCGAGTAACGCAGTCTGGCGATATACGGGGTGACTTTGTCGCCCGGCAGCTGGCCGCCTTCGCCCGGCTTGGCGCCTTGGGCCACCTTAATCTGGATCACGTCGGCGTTCACCAGGTACGCTGGCGTTACGCCGAAGCGGCCGGAGGCCACCTGTTTGATGCGCGACACCTTGTTGGTGCGGTAGCGCGCCGGATCTTCGCCGCCTTCGCCGGAGTTGGAGAAGCCGCCGAGGCCGTTCATGGCGATCGCCAGCGACTCGTGCGCTTCCGGGCTCAACGCGCCGATCGACATCGCTGCCGTGTCGAAGCGTTTGAACAGCGATTCCGCCGGTTCAACCTGATCGACCGGGATCGGTTCGCCTTTCGGCGTGATGGCCAGCAGATCGCGCAGCATGGCGACCGGCCGCTCGTTCACCAGCTTGGCGTAGGCCTGGTAGTCGCTGTACTCGCCGCTGTGCACCGCTTTTTGCAGCGAGTTCACCACGTCCGGGTTGTAAGCATGGTATTCGCCGCCGTGCACGAACTTCAGCAGGCCGCCTTGCTCCAGCGGTTTGCGTTTCAGCCAGGCGCGCTTGGAGAGGTTCTGCAGATCCTGCTGGAAGTCGCTGAAGCTGGCGCCGCCGATGCGGCTGACCACGCCCTGGAAGCACAGATCCGCCAGATCGCGGTGCAGGCCGACCGCTTCGAACAGCTTGGAACAGCGGTAAGAGGCGATGGTCGAGATGCCCATTTTGGACATGATCTTGTACAGGCCTTTGTTGATGCCGTTGCGGTAGTTCAGCATCACGTCGCGGTATTTCTTGTCGATCGCCTGGCTGTCCACCAGCTTGGCCAGGGTTTCATAGGCCAGATACGGGTAGATGGCGGTCGCGCCGAAGCCGAGCAGCACGGCGAAGTGGTGTGGATCGCGGGCGCTGGCGGTTTCAACGATCAGGTTGGCGTCGCAGCGCAGGCTTTTCTCCACCAACCGGGTTTGCACGGCGCCAACGGCCATCGGGGCCGGTACCGGCAGGCGGCCGGGCGCGATGGCGCGGTCGGACAGCACCAACAGCACCGCGCCTTCGCGCACCTTGCGTTCCGCTTCGTCGCACAGGGCGCGAATGGTCTGCTCCAGATCCTGCTGTTGCGGGTCGAAGGTCAGATCGAGCGTCTCGGCGCGATAGTATTCGCCTTCCAGCGTGGTGAGCTGTTTGAAATCGGAGTACAGCAGGATCGGCGATTTGAAGCTCAGGCGGTGCGCCTGGCCTTCGGCTTCGCAGAACACGTTCATTTCACGGCCGATGCTGGTGGCCAGCGACATGACGTGCGCTTCGCGCAGCGGATCGATCGGCGGGTTGGTGACCTGCGCGAACTGCTGGCGGAAGTAGTCGTAAACGATTCGCGGCCGGCTGGAAAGCACGGCGAACGGGGTATCGTCGCCCATCGAGCCGGTGGCTTCCTGGCCAATTTCGCCCAGCACGCGGATCACCTGATCCAGCTCTTCACTGCTGTAGCCGAACTGTTTCTGGTAGGTTTCGAGCTGCGCGTCGTCGAGCTCGCGGCTGCCGACCTGATCGTCCGGCAGATCTTCGAACGGCACCAGGCGTTTGACGTTTTTCTCCATCCACTCTTTATACGGATGGCGGCTTTTCAGATCGTTGTCGGTTTCCGCCGAGTGCAGGATGCGGCCGCTGCGGGTGTCGATCACCATCAGCTCGCCGGGGCCGACGCGGCCTTTTTCCACCACTTCATCCGGCTGGTAATCCCAGATGCCGACTTCGGAGGCGCAGGTGATCAGCTTGTCTTTGGTGATCACATAGCGCGCCGGCCGCAGGCCGTTGCGATCGAGGTTACAGGCGGCGTAGCGGCCGTCGGACATCACGATGCCGGCCGGGCCGTCCCACGGCTCCATGTGCATCGAGTTGAAGTCGAAGAAGGCGCGCAGATCGCCGTCCATGTCCGGGTTGTTCTGCCAGGCCGGCGGCACCAGCAAGCGCATGGCGCGGATGAGATCCATCCCGCCCGCCAGCAGCAGCTCCAGCATGTTGTCCAGCGAGCTGGAGTCGGAGCCGGTTTCGTTGACGAACGGCGCGGCGGCCTGCAGATCCGGGATCAGCGGCGTTTGGAATTTGTAGGTACGGGCACGCGCCCACTGGCGGTTGCCGGTGATGGTGTTGATTTCGCCGTTGTGCGCCAGGTAGCGGAACGGCTGAGCCAGCGGCCAGCGCGGCACGGTGTTGGTGGAGAAGCGCTGGTGGAACAGGCAAATGGCCGATTCCAGGCGCAGGTCCGCCAGATCGAGATAGAAGCGCGGCAGATCCGCAGGCATGCACAGGCCTTTATAGATCGTCACCAGGTTGGAGAAGCTGCAGACGTAGAAACTGTTGTCCTGCACGCGTTTCTCGATGCGGCGGCGCGCCACGAACAGGCGGCGTTCCATATCGCGCGGGCGCCAGCCGGCCGGGGCGTTAACGAAGATTTGCTCGATGCGCGGCAGGGAGGAGAGGGCGATTTCACCCAGCACGTCCGGGTTGGTCGGCACTTCACGCCAGCCGACGATCGACAGCGTTTCGTTTTGCAGCTCTTCTTCCACGATGCGGCGGCTGAGGCGCGCTTCCTCTTCATTCTGGCTGAGGAACATCATGCCGACGGCGTAGTTTTTGGCCAAACGCCAGCCGCGCTCTTCCGCCACCATGCGGAAGAAGCGATCGGGTTTTTGCAGCAACAGGCCGCAGCCGTCGCCGGTCTTGCCGTCGGCGAGGATCGCGCCGCGGTGCTGCATGCGGGCCAGCGCGTGAATGGCGGTGCGCACCACCTTGTGGCTAGGTTCGCCTTCTATGTGGGCGATCAGGCCGAAACCACAGTTGTCCCTCTCTTGGGATTTATCGTACAACATATCGTGAACCTCCCCAGGCTCTGCGTGACTCTCACAACCTACTGCGAGGGGGCTTCCCAATTTCAGGCAGAAGTCCAATCAGCAAGTTAACCCCGCCAATCTGCTTTTCCGCCCTCCATCAATGGCCTCTCGTGACGGTCTCACAAGTGGTATAGGACTTGTTTTAAGAGGGAGTCTTCAATTACTGCATAAATATGACGAGACGTTTGCCCGTCCAGAAAGCTTCCAGCGGACTTCCAACTTAGCGAGAAAGAATTCGCAGGTCAAATGTGGGCTTAAGATAGATTCTTATCGAATTGATGATGTTTATTTATTTGAAAAATAAGTGTTTTAATGCATTTTTGCACTATCATGGGGCAACGCCGATCCACTCAGAAGTGTGAGCTGTCTCACTATAGTGCAACCCCTTAATCTCTGCACCATGCTAGTGCGAGGGGTAATGCCAGAGTTTTATTCTATAAGATATTGCTTTGCTGATGTTTATGACTATTTTTCACCGTGTTGTCATATTGCCGTTAACGGTTGCGTGACGATTAGAATAATTCATCAGAATTATAGTGAATTGATTTGCATTTATGATGAATAGTTATGCCTGGTGGCGCCTTGCGGGGAAAGCGTTGATCTCTGTCATCGCGGGAAAAGCCGTTTCTTATTAGCATCGCGGCTTTGAACACAGAGAACCACCAAGATTATGCAGTTGCCGCAATTAGTCAATATGTTTGGCGCGGATCTCCAGCGCCGCTATGGCGAAAAGATCCATAAACTCACGCTGCACGGCGGATTCGGCTGCCCTAACCGCGACGGCACGTTGGGGCGCGGCGGCTGTACGTTCTGCAACGTCGCCTCGTTCGCCGATGAGGCGATGCAGCGGCAGAGCATCGCCGAACAGCTGGCGCAGCAGGCCGCGCGGGTCGATCGGGCGCGGCGCTATCTGGCCTATTTCCAGGCCTATACCAGCACCTATGCGGAGGTTGAACGGCTGGAGGCGATGTATCGGCAGGCGTTGGCGCAGAGCGCCATGGTCGGCCTGTGCGTCGGCACCCGGCCGGACTGTGTGCCGGCCGCCGCGCTGGATCTGCTGACGGGCTACCGCGAGCAAGGCTATGAGGTGTGGCTGGAGCTGGGGCTGCAGACGGCGCACGATAAAACACTGAAGCGCATCAACCGCGGCCATGATTTTCGCTGTTATCAGCAGACTGCGCGGCTGGCTCGGCAGCGCGGGCTGAAGGTGTGCTGCCATCTGATCGTCGGGCTGCCGGGAGAAACCCAGCGCGATCATCTGCTCACGCTGCAGCAGGTGACGCAGACCGGCGTGGATGGCATCAAGCTGCACCCGCTGCACGTCGTCACCGGCAGCACCCTGGCGCGGGCGTGGCAGGCCGGGCGGTTGCCCGAACTGGCGCTGGAGGATTACGCCGCCAGCGTCGGGGAGATGATCCGCCATACGCCGGGCGAGGTGGTGTACCACCGCCTTTCCGCCAGCGCCCGCCGGCCGACGCTGCTGGCGCCGCTGTGGTGCGAAAACCGCTGGAGCGGCATGCAGGCGGTCGGCGCTTATCTGCAACGGCACGGCGGGCAGGGCAGCGCGCTGGATGAAAAGTGGCGCTACCGCCCTGGCATGCCGCTCTGAAGTGCAATCTTTGCCACACTTCGGCGTTTGCCGCCTTATCTCACCGCTGTTTTACGGTATGATTCAAAAGATTGTGTCTGATGGGAGCCGCTATGAAGCAAATCCGGGTGTTGGCCCAGTACTACGTTGATTTAATGGTGAAACTGGGGTTGGTGCGCTTCTCGCTGCTGCTGGCCTCGGCGCTGGTGGTGCTGGCGATGGTGGTACAGATGGCGGTGACCATGCTGCTGCGCGGCGAAGTGGAAAGCATCGACGTGGTGCGTTCGATCTTCTTCGGCCTGTTGATCACCCCGTGGGCGGTCTATTTTCTCTCGGTGGTGGTGGAACAGTTGGAAGAGTCGCGCCAACGGCTGGCGCGGCTGGTGGACAAGCTGGAAGAGATGCGCCACCGCGATCTGGAGCTCAATCAGCAGCTCAAAGACAATATCAGCCAGCTGAATCAGGAGATCGCCGACCGTATCAAAGCGGAAGAAGAGCGCCTGCAGGTGATGGAAAAGCTGACGGAAGAGATGGAGCAGCGCGAGCAGGCGCAGATTGAGCTGGGCCAGCAATCGGCGCTGCTGCGTTCCTTCCTCGATGCCTCGCCGGATCTGGTCTACTACCGCAACGAAGACAAAGAGTTTTCCGGCTGCAACCGCGCGATGGAGCTGTTGACCGGCAAGAGCGAGAAGCAATTGATCGGCCTGACGCCGTTCGACGTCTACGGCCAGGAGATCGCCGAAAAGGTGATCGAAACCGACGAGAAGGTGTTCCGCCACAACGTCTCGCTGACCTACGAACAGTGGCTGGTGTATCCCGATGGCCGCAAGGCCTGTTTCGAGCTGCGCAAGGTGCCGTTTTACGACCGGGTGGGCAAACGCCACGGGCTGATGGGCTTTGGCCGCGATATTACCGAGCGTAAGCGCTATCAGGACGCGCTGGAGAACGCCAGCAGGGAGAAGACCACCTTTATCTCCACCATCAGCCACGAGCTGCGTACGCCGCTTAACGGCATCGTCGGCCTGAGCCGCATTCTGCTCGATACCGAGCTGAACGACGAGCAGCTGAAATACCTGAAGACCATCCACGTCAGCGCCATCACCCTCGGCAATATCTTCAACGACATTATCGAAATGGACAAGCTCGAGCGGCGCAAGGTGCAGCTCGACAACCAGCCGGTGGACTTCACCGGTTTCCTGGCGGATTTGGAGAACCTCTCGGGCCTGCTGGCGCAGCCGAAAGGGCTGCAGTTCGTCATGGAGCCGCAGACGCCGCTGCCGCAGCAGATCGTGACCGACGGCACCCGCCTGCGGCAGATCCTGTGGAATCTGATCGGCAACGCGGTGAAATTTACCCAGCAGGGGCAAATTGTGGTGCGCGTGCGGCGCGAGGCGCAGGAGAAGCTGGTGTTCGAAGTGGAAGACTCGGGCATGGGCATCCCGCAGGACGAGCAGGACAAGATCTTCGCCATGTATTATCAGGTGAAAGATCAGCGCGGCGGCCGCCCGGCCACCGGCACCGGCATCGGGCTGGCGGTCTCCAAGCGGCTGGCGCAGAGCATGGGCGGCGACATTACCGTGCGCAGCGAACAAGGGCACGGTTCTTGCTTTACCTTAACCATCAAGGCGCCGGCGGTGCAGGAAGCCGTCAGCGCGGCGCCGGAGGAAGAGGCGCTGCCGTTGCCGGCGCTGCACATCCTGCTGGTGGAGGATATCGAACTGAACGTGATCGTGGCGCGCTCGGTGCTGGAGAAGCTGGGCAACAGCGTCGACGTGGCGATGAACGGCCACGACGCGCTGGCGATGTTCGATCCGGACGAGTTCGATCTGGTGCTGCTGGACATCCAACTGCCGGACATGACCGGGCTGGACATCGCCCGAGCGCTGCGCGAGCGCTATGCCGGGCAGGCGCTGCCGCCGTTGGTGGCCCTGACCGCCAACGTGCTGAAAGACAAAAAAGAGTATCTCGAGGCGGGCATGGACGATGTGCTGAGCAAGCCGCTGTCGGTGCCGGCGCTGACCAAGGTCATCAAACACTATTGGGATCATCAACCTTCTCACACTTCAAAGAAAACGGAGCACAAGGCGATGCAGATTAATGAGTCGTTACTCGATACCGCGATGCTGGAACAGTACATGGATCTGGTTGGCCCGCAGCTGATCCACCAAAGTCTGGAGATGTTCGAACAGATGATGCCGGGCTATCTGGCGGTGCTGGACTCCAACATGACGGCGCGCGATCAGAAAGGCATCACTGAGGAAGGGCATAAGATCAAGGGCGCCGCCGGTTCGGTCGGTCTGCGCCATCTGCAGCAGCTGGCGCAGCAGATTCAAACGCCGACGCTGCCGGCCTGGTGGGATAACGTGCAGGATTGGGTGGATGAGCTGAAACAAGAGTGGCGCAACGACGTGCAGGTACTGCGGGCTTGGGTTGAGAACGCTGAAAAAAAATGACCCCGACCTAAGCCGGGGTGCGCGAATATTGCGCCAACACCAGGGAAATTGTGAACCTGCGTATTGGTTTCAGTGTTCTGGTCGAGCAGGTTGTTGCGAATTCCTAAACATCATACAGCCAACAACATAGCAAATGTAAGCGCTCTTGTTAGAAGATTCATTAAAATGTGTGATGTAGATTAGTGTTTGTCAACTCCGAGCACGAACCAGTTGACAGCAGCGACAGGAGTAAGAGTGATGAAAAAGGTGGGTGTAGTCCTCAGCGGCAGCGGCGTTTATGACGGTACGGAGATCCATGAAGCGGTGCTGACGCTGCTGGCGTTGGATCGTGCCGGCGCCCAGGCGGTGTGCTTGGCGCCTGATAAACCACAACGCCATGTTATTAATCACTTATCTGGTGAGGAGATGGCGGAGTCGCGCAATGTTCTGATTGAATCGGCGCGCATTGCCCGCGGTGCGGTGCAGCCGCTGGCGCTGGCGGAGGCCGCGCAGCTGGATGCGCTGATCGTGCCCGGCGGCTTTGGCGCCGCCAAGAACCTCAGCAATTTCGCCGAAGCCGGCGCGGAATGTTGGGTCGATGAAGATTTGGCGCGCCTGACGCGCGAGATGCATAAGGCCAACAAACCAATTGGCCTGATGTGCATCGCGCCGGCGCTGTTGCCGAAACTGCTGGATCAACAAGCGCGGCTGACCATTGGCAACGATCCGGATCTGGGGGAAGTGATTGACGCCATGGGCGGCGAACCGGTGATTTGCCCGGTGGACGACATCGTGGTGGACAGCGAACATAAGATCGTGACCACGCCGGCCTATATGCTGGCGCCGTCTATCGCGCAGGCGGCCCTGGGCATCGATAAGCTGGTGGCGCGGGTGCTGGAACTGGCTGAATGAGAAAATCGCTCGTCGGATGGCGGCGGCTGCGCCCGTGGTATTGGCTGAAGCGCGGCGTCATCGCGATTATCGGCCTGTGGGTGTTGGGCATTGTGCTCTTCGCCTTCCTGCCGGTACCGTTTTCCGCCGTGATGGTGGAACGGCAGGTCAGCGCCTGGCTGAGCGGCGACTTCGGCTATGTCGCCTATTCGGACTGGGTGTCGATGGACGACATCTCGCCGCAAATGGCGCTGGCGGTGATGGCGGCGGAAGATCAGAAGTTTCCAGACCATTGGGGCTTCGACGTGGCGGCCATTGAAAAGGCGCTCAGCCACAATGAGAAGCGCCCGACGCGCATCCGTGGCGCGTCCACGCTGTCGCAGCAAACCGCCAAGAACCTGTTTTTGTGGGATGGCCGCAGCTGGCTGCGCAAAGGATTGGAGGCCGGGCTGACGTCCGGCATCGAATTGGTGTGGACCAAGCGGCGCATTCTGACGGTGTACCTGAACATCGTCGAGTTCGGCGATGGGGTGTTCGGCGTGGAAGAGGCTTCACAGCGCTTTTTCCATAAGCCGGCCAAGCGCCTGAGCGCGGCCGAAGCGGCGCTGCTGGCGGCGGTATTGCCGAATCCGCATCGCTTCAGGGCCGATGCGCCGTCCGGCTATGTGGTGCAACGTCAACAGTGGATCATGCGGCAGATGCGGCAACTGGGCGGGGAAGCGTTTTTACGCGAGAACAAGCTGGATTAAACGGGCGGGAACGGCACGGTGCCGCTCCCGCCAGGCGGATTATTTCACGTAGGTAAAGGCGGTCGTGACGTGCTTCACGCCGCTGACCTGGCTGGCGATCTGCGCCGCCGACTGCCCTTCCTGCTGCGTGACCAGGCCCAGCAAGAACACTTCGCCGTTTTCGGTGGTGACCTTCACGTTGGACGATTTCACCGTATCGCTGGTGAGCAGCTGCGAACGCACCTTGGTGGTGATCCAGGTGTCGGAGGACGCGGTGCTCAGGCTGACCGGCGTGCCCTGACGGATTTCGTTATACACTTCGGTCGTGCCTTCCACGCCCATGGCGATCTGCTTGGCGCGCGCGGTGAGATCGGCGTTAGGCGACTGGCCGGTCAACAGCACCTTGCCCTGATAGGCGGTGGCGACCACCCGGGCATCTTTCTTCAACTGCTGGTCTTTGCTCAGGGCGCTTTCGACCCTGGCTTCCAGCGTGCCGTCATCCACCTGGGTCCCTACGCTGCGCGGGTCGGTGGCGGTTTTGGTGGCGACGGCCGCACTGCCGACGACGACGCCGGCGATACAGCCTTGCAACAGCAGGGCGCTGGACAGCACTGCAAATGTGGCTTTTAGCTTCATCTCAGTTCCTTAATCGTCCTGGTGGGGGAATAACGTATTGTCTATCAGGTCGCACAGGCAGTTTACGGTCAGCATATGCATTTCCTGAATGCGCGAGCTGCGGTGCGACGGGATGCGGATTTCGACATCCTGCTGGCCGAGCAGCCCGGCCAGCTCGCCGCCGTCGTAGCCGGTAAGTGCGACGATGGTCATATCGCGCGTCACGGCCGCCTCGACCGCCTTCACAATATCACGGCTGTTGCCGCGGGTGGAAATCGCCAGCAGCACGTCGCCGGTGTGCCCGAGCGCACGCACCTGCTTGGCGTACACTTCGTCGTGCAGCCGATCGTTGCTGATTGCCGTCAGCACCACGTTGTCGGCGTTGAGAGCGATGGCCGGCAGGCTGGGGCGCTCGGTTTCAAAACGGTTGATCATGCTGGCGGCGAAGTGCTGCGCGTTGGCCGCCGAGGTGCCGTTGCCGCAGCACAGGATTTTGTTGCCGTTGAGTAAGGATTGAACCAGCGTCATCGCAGCACGGGAAATGGCGTCCGGCAGTGCTTCCGCCGCCGCGATCTGGGTTTGGATGCTTTCGGTGAAACAGACTTTAATTCTATCCAGCACGTTGTATTAATCCACTAAGTCAAAGGGCCGGTCTGCGCCGCAAAACCCCGATTAATCCGTATTGAAGGCGTTGGGTATCCATTCTAACTGGCTACCGGTAATGGCCAAAACATCAAAACGGCAAGATGATGTGTCAAAACTGGCTCCGCGCCCCGCCAGCCAGACGGCGGCGGCGTGCAGCAACCGCTGTTGTTTGCGAAAGGTGACGCTGGCGGCCGCGCCGCCGAAGGCGTCGTTGCGGCGGTAGCGCACTTCGACGAACACCCAGGTGGTGCCGTCGCGCATGATGAGGTCGAGCTCACCGCCGCGCACCGCGACATTGGCGGCGCAGAAGGTGAGCCCGGCGTGTTCCAGGTGACGGCGGGCCAGTAACTCATAGCCCGCCCCTGAGGCGCGTGGGTTCAAGAGACTGGAACGACCGTGCCCTGACGGTATTGCAGCCAAGGCAGCTTACGGTTGATCACGCAGTTCGGCGACGCGCTCAGCGTACCGGTGGTGCCGGAAACCTGGAAGCCCGGCAGCTGGCGCATTTCAGCAAAGTGGTTGGCCAATGTCCAGGCATCCATCCCCATCGCATACAGGCGCACCAGCGAGTAGTCGTTGCGGAAACGCGCGCTGGCCTGCTGCAGCAGCTGAGGGTTTGAGCCGGCCAGCAGCGGAATATCGCTGAACTGCAGGCCTTCCATTTCCAGACGGAAGTCCGGGCCGGCGCCGGCCTGGTAGCTGCGCGAGCTGGCGTACATCGCCGGCTTGCCGCGCGAGCTGGTGGCCATGTCGATCATCGGTTTGATCAGCGTCAGCTGAGACTGCGTGGCGACGATGTACACCGCGTCGACGCTGCCGCCGGTGGCGGCGGGCACGTCGCTCGGCGGCGCAGGAATGGTCAGCCCGGCGATGGTGACGCTCTGCGGCGCCGGGGCGCTCGACATCGGCGTACCGGTCATGCGGATGCCGCCGCTGTTCACCATTTGGCGCAGCTCGCCGGCGGAGCCGATATCCTGGCGCAGCACAGTTTGCCCGCCTTGCTTCTGCCATTCCTGGTTAAAGGCCCTGGCGACGCGATCGCCGAAGGCGCCGCGCGGCACCAGCAGCAGCGGTTGACGCTTCTGCTGTTCCCAGATGTGGCGGGCGGCGTCGCGGGCTTCATCTTCCGGCGACAGGGCGAAGTAACAGATGTTCAGGTTGTCCTTCGGCGTTTCGGGTTGGTTGAGCGCCAGCACGTTCAGCGTGGTGGTGCTGGCGGACAGCTGATCGACGTTCTCTTTCAGCAGTGGGCCGACCACCAGGGTGGCGCCATCCTGCTGCGCCTGGCTCAGCAAGGCGGCCAGCGGCTGGCTGGTGGTGTCGTACACTTTGACCTGCGCGTTGGCGGCCTGCAGCGGCGTTATCGGCGCGCTGGACGGCGCAGCGGGTTGCGCGGCGGTGACGGCAGGCTGGCTCTCTTGCGCCGAAGGGCTGACCGCGCCGTTGGCGTTGATGTCACCCGTAGCGGCCTGATCGGCTGGCGCCGTTTGAGCCGGCGTGCTGGCCGGTTGCGCGGCTTGAGGCTGCGGCGCCGGCATGGAACCGCCGTTTTTCGCCGCTTCGAAGCCTTGCTGGATGGCGTCGGCGAACACTTTCGCCTGGCCGTTCAACGGCAGCAGCAGGGCGATTTTCGAGGTGGAGGCCTGGGTGAAGTTCAGCACCTGATTCAGGCGAGCCGGTAGCGTTTTGGCCGCCGGGTTATTCGGATAACGGTTCTGCCAGTCTTTGATGCCGGCCTTCAGCAGATCGGGATCCTGCTTGTTGTCCTGATAAACGCGCAGCAGATCCAGCCAGCCTTGCAGCACGTTCTCGTCGGCGTTGATCACCAGGCTGTTCATCTCCTGCGGCGTCAGCTGCAGCAGCGCCTGCCAGGTTTGATCCAGATTGTCCTGGTGCGCCTTGCCGGTCAGCAGCGGCTCCTGGGCGATATAGGCGCGGATCAGCGGCAGCGATGCTTTGCCCTGATTGGCGGCGATCTGCGCCTGGTAGTAGCGCACCTTCTGATTCGGCGACAGCGCGCCGCTGTCCAGGTGGCCCAGCGTGCTGCGGGCGCTGACGTAGCTCTTGTTGGCGATCTGCAGTTCGGCGGTCAGCAATTGGCGTTCGGTCTGCTGCGCGCCGCTGAGATTTTTCGGCAGTTGATTCAACTGGTCGCCGGCCTGCGGCAGTTTTCCTTCACGCAGCAAGGCGCGAATAGCAAGTAATTGCCAGTCAGCCTTGTTATCATCGCTGCTTTGCTGCAACTGCTGCAGGTAGTAATCGGAGCTGGCGCTCGCTTCGTCCTGTATATTGGCGGGCGGCGTTTGCGGGGCCCGACTTGGACAGCCCGCCAGGAAAAGGGCGGCGGCGATGACTGCGGTCAGTCGGACAGGCTTGGAACGCCCTGCTTTGGTACGAACGAATGTTGAGGAAAGCATACTGTATCCAGTGATGTTTTTTTCAAGATGCTCAATATTAAATCGGCAACCCGGATGAAACAATGAATCAACACCAACAATCAGTCATTTCTGCATCAACGCTGTATGTGGTGCCCACCCCCATCGGCAATCTGGGCGATATTACCCACCGTGCGTTAGAGGTACTGAAAAGCGTTGATCTGATCGCGGCGGAAGATACGCGCCATACCGGATTGCTGTTGCAACACTTCGCGATCAACGCGCGTCTGTTCGCGCTGCACGATCACAACGAACAGCAAAAGGCCGAGCAACTGCTGGCGAAACTGCAGGAAGGCCAAAGCATTGCGCTGGTTTCCGACGCCGGCACGCCGCTGATCAACGATCCCGGTTATCACCTGGTGCGCCGCTGCCGCGAGGCCGGCATTCGCGTGGTGCCGCTGCCGGGCGCCTGCGCCGCCACTACCGCGCTGTGCGCCGCGGGCGTCGCTTCCGACCGTTTCTGCTACGAAGGTTTCCTGCCGGCGAAAACCAAGGGGCGCAAGGATACGCTGATGGCGCTGGCGGAGGAACCGCGCACGCTGATTTTCTACGAATCCACCCACCGCCTGCTGGAAAGCCTGCAGGACATGGTCACCGTCTGGGGCCCGCAGCGCTATGTGGTGCTGGCGCGCGAGCTGACCAAAACCTGGGAATCCATCCATGGCGCGCCGGTGGGCGAGCTGCTGGCGTGGGTGCAGGAAGATGAAGTGCGCCGCCGCGGTGAGATGGTGCTGATCGTCGAAGGCCACAAGGCGCAGGAGGATGCGCTGCCGCTTGAGGCGCTGCGCACGCTGGCGCTGCTGCAAAAAGAGCTGCCGCTGAAAAAGGCGGCGGCGCTGGCGGCGGAAATCCACGGCGTGAAGAAAAATGCGCTGTATAAGCACGCGCTGGAGCAACAACAGCCGTAAAGCGGTTGACCTGCCGCCGCCGCGACGCTACTATCCGCGCCGGAGTTGACCAGACAGTCGCCGCTTCATTGCCGTCCTCTTCGGGGAGACAGATGGAGGGGAGGAAAGTCCGGGCTCCATAGGGCAGGGTGCCAGGTAACGCCTGGGAGGCGCAAGCCTACGACTAGTGCAACAGAGAGCAAACCGCCGATGGCCCGCGCAAGCGGGATCAGGTAAGGGTGAAAGGGTGCGGTAAGAGCGCACCGCGCGGCTGGCAACAGTTCGTGGCACGGTAAACTCCACCCGGAGCAAGGCCAAATAGGGGTTCACATGGTACGGCCCGTACTGAACCCGGGTAGGCTGCTTGAGCCAGTGAGCGATTGCTGGCCTAGAGGAATGACTGTCCACGACAGAACCCGGCTTACCGGTCAACTCCCTCGACAAAAGAAAACCCCGCGCAACGCCTGTTGCGCGGGGTTTTTCGTTTTTCGGCCGGCTTACACCGGCAGGTCAATCAGCAGCGCGCGCAGCGGCGTCTCGGCGCGGATCGTCAGGCGGTTTTCCTCACGCACGAAGGCGCCGTCGCCGCAGGTCAGGCGTTGCGCTTCGTGGCGCTCGCCGGTAGCGGCGATGGTGCCGTGAATCGATTGCAAATAGGCGCGCGGCCCGTTAATCGTCAGCGTTTGTTCTTCGCCCGGCTGCAGATCGAGATGGTGGATCCAAACCTGCTGGCGCAGCTGCAGGCTACCCTGCGCGCCGTCCGGCGAGGCCAGCAGCAGGTTGCCCGCCGCCGGCAGCGCCAGGCGCTGCACCCGCTCGTTGTTGCGTTCCGGGCAGGCGTCCAGCCACAGCTGCAGGCGGGTCAGCGGCGTATCGCTGCTGACGTTCTGTTCGCTGTAACTCAGGCCCGGCTGGGTGGCCAACAGCAGCGCTTCGCCGGCTTTGGCGCGCGCGGTGTTGCCGTCGCTGTCGCGGTATTCCGCCTCGCCCTGCAGGATCAGGTTCAGGATATCCACGCTGGGATAGGTGCGCGGCTGGAACGACGCGCCCGGTGCCAGCACCTCCTGATTCAGCACCCGCAGCGACGCGTAGCCCATCAGTTTGGGATCGAAGTAGTGACCAAAGGAAAAGGTGTAGCGAGCCTGCAGCCAACCAAAGTCAGCTTGCCCGCATTGTTGTGCTGTTCTGCATGTAATCATGGCAATCGGCTCTCTAAATTCATTATCCAAATGGTAAGCATCTGGACGTCGGATTGTTAGCCAGTTAATCTGGTCGGCATATTCAAATTTCCTGACAGAGGGATGTGATGGCCAGAGATCGGGCGCTCACGCTTGAGGCGCTGAGAGTGATGGACGCGATCGACCGGCGTGGCAGTTTCGCCGCGGCCGCCGACGAATTGGGCCGGGTGCCGTCGGCGCTCAGCTACACCATGCAAAAATTGGAAGAAGAATTGGACGTGGTGCTGTTCGACCGTTCGGGCCACCGCACCAAGTTCACCAACGTCGGGCGCATGTTGCTGGAGCGCGGGCGGGTGCTGCTGGAGGCGGCCGATAAGCTGACCACCGACGCCGAGGCGCTGGCGCGCGGTTGGGAAACCCACCTGACCATCGTCAGCGAAGCGCTGTCGCCGCCGAGCCTGCTGTTCCCGCTGGTGGACAAACTGGCGCTGAAGGCCAACACCCAGGTGTCGATTTTCACCGAAGTGCTGGCGGGCGCCTGGGAGCGGCTGGAACAGGGGCGCGCCGACATTGTGATCGCGCCGGACATGCATTTTCGCGCGTCGTCGGAGATCAACACCCGCAAACTGTACAAGGTCATGAGCGTTTATGTCGCCGCGCCGGATCATCCTATCCACCAGGAGCCGGAGCCGCTGTCTGAGGTGACCCGCGTGAAGTACCGCGGCATCGCGGTGGCGGATACCGCCCGCGAGCGCCCGGTGTTGACCGTACAGCTGCTGGACAAGCAACAGCGCCTGACGGTGAGCACCATTGAAGACAAACGCCTGGCGCTGCTGGCCGGGTTGGGGGTGGCGACCATGCCGTATCCGATGGTGGAGAAAGATATCGAGGCCGGACGGCTGCGTGTGGTGGGGCCGGAATACAGCCGCGAAGCCGATATCATCATGGCCTGGCGGCGCGACAGCATGGGGGAGGCGAAAGCCTGGTTCCTGCGCGAAATTCCGCGCCTGTTCGCGCAGCGCTAACGTCGGTTGGATGACATCCCCTTGCCGGGCGGCAAGGGGATTTTTTTGCCTTAGCCGAAGCGCTGGTCGCGGCCGTGCGGCTCGTCCAGATCCTGCGCCGGCCCGATGGAAATGATGCCGTGCGGGTTGATGGTGGCGTGGCTGCGGTAGTAGTGGTTGCGAATGTGCGGCAGGCTGACCGTTTCGGCGATGCCCGGCATCTGGTAGATGTCGCGCAGGAAACCGTACAGGTTCAGATAGTCGCTGATGCGGTGTTTGTCGCACTTGAAGTGGGTGACGTACACCGGATCGAAACGCACCAGCGTGGTCCACAGACGCAGGTCGGCCTCGGTCAGCCGATCGCCGGTCAGGTAGCGATGTTGCCCCAGGATCTGCTCAAGGCGCTCCAGCGCGTTGAATACCCCGTTGACCGCTTCGTCATAGGCTTCCTGGCTGGTAGCGAAACCGGCCTTGTACACGCCGTTGTTCACTTGCTCGTAAATCCAGCCGTTCAGCTCATCGATCTTACCGCGCAGATCGGTCGGGTAGTAGTCCCCGGCCCGAGCGCCGACGCCGTCAAACGCGCTGTTGAACATGCGGATGATGTCGGCGGATTCGTTGCTGACGATGGTTTGCCGCTGTTTATCCCACAGCACCGGCACGGTCACGCGCCCGCTGTAGTGCGGATCGGCCCGCAGGTAGATCTGGTACAGGAAGTCGGCGTGATACAGCGGATCGCCGGTGGTTTCAGGAAAATCCTGGCCGAAGGTCCAGCCGTTTTCCAGCATCAGCGGGTGCACCACCGAGACCGGAATAATCTGCTCCAGCCCTTTCAATTTGCGCATCAGCAGCGTGCGGTGCGCCCAGGGGCAGGCGAGAGAAACATACAGGTGATAACGGCCCGCTTCGGCCTGGAAGCCGCCCGCGCCGTGTTCGCCGGGCTGACCGTCGGCGGTCACCCAATTGCGAAACTGAGCGGTTGAACGTTTGAAACGGCCGCCGGTAGATTTCGTGTCATACCAGATGTCTTGCCAAACGCCATCGACGAGTTGTCCCATGGGAATCTCCTTGGTGTCCGAGTGAAAAACGACAGGGCCCGGCATGCCGGGCCCTGAATGACAGTTTAGATTACCATTTCTTGTTCAGAAGACGGTCGATGCTGAAGCCGCCCGGGCCTGCGATCGCCAACACGATGAAGCCGCCGGCGATGGTCAGGTTTTTCATGAACATCAGCTGGTTTACGCCTTCCGCAAAGTCAGTGTGGAACAGCAGCGCGGTCAGGATGGTGAAACCGGCAGTGAACAGCGCCACGGTGCGGGTCAGGAAGCCGAACAGGATCGCCAGACCGCCGCCAAACTCCAGCAGAATGGTCAGCGGCAGCAAGAAGCCAGGCACGCCCATCGATTGCATGTACTGTTGGGTTCCGGCATAAGCGTCACCCATTTTGCCGTAGCCTGCCACGATAAACAGGATTGGCATCAGAATACGAGCAACCAACAAACCTGTATCTTCTAATTTTTTCATCATCTACTCCAAAGTGTTTTTGTGTGCCTGTTCGGCGGTAGTCATATCAACGGGCGGTATATCGGGTCTCTCACCCTGTTCGGCCCATATCGTATTGATGGAGTGAATGTTAATCGGGAAGTGCTCAGGTTGTTAGCAAGTAAAACTGTCGTAATTTTTCAAAAAATCTGAATCTTTAGCGTGCTAATAAACTGACGCTTGTCAGCAGGTTGCCCAGCCCTCGGGATAAACAGCGCTGTTTTAAGGGGAAAACGAGGGCAGAGCAACAGGATGTTTGAAGGAAAAACGCGGGGCTTACTTGGCGGAGAAGGTCTTTTTAAACAGTCGGATAGCGCTCCAGGCACCGAAAGCGCGACGCGACCAGCGGATCATCTTGCTGGGGTGGCGGATGCCGTACAGCGCCATGACGCTGGAACCGAGTACCAGATAGCGGCGCAGGCCAAAAACGGTCTGCCAGCCGCGGTCAATGCGTTCGGTTTTTTCCAGCCACAAAGACTTGTGTTCGGCCAGATCCAGACGCTGTTGCTGGATCTGGCGAATCAGCCTCTCTTTTTTCCATTCCAGGTAGCGGCGGCGGCTCATGGCTCGCGCTCCAGTTCGGCGCGGTCGAGTTCCAACTGCTTGCGCGTGGCGCCCAGCAGCGTGGTGCGACGGGCCTTGACCAGCGTCCAGATGGTGCCGACCACGGCCAGAAACAGCAGCACGCCAGTGGTGGCGCCCAGCGCCACCAGCCGGTAGACCGGATCGATGGCCCAGAAGATCAGGATCAGCAGGCTCATCAAACCGAAGGCGGTGAACAGCAGTGTCATACCGGCCATGATCAGCAGCTGAATGAGGTTGGCTTTCTCCTCTTCCAGCTCGACCACCGCCAGCCGGACACGGGTTTCCACCATGCCGACCAGGATCGTGATGATGCGCTGACCGATATCCAGAACCCCTTTGGCGGGGCCCTGCGCGCGCACTTGCGGTTGTTCAGCCATGATTAGCGACGCGCGAGCAGCACGCCCAGCACCACGCCGACCGCCGCGCCGATACCGATGCCGGTCCACGGGTTGTCGCGCACATAGTCGTCGGCCTGGCCGGCGATCTGTTTGGTTTGCGAAGCCAGCTTGTCACCGGCGTCGCTCAGGCGAGCGCGGGTCTCTTTCAGCGCGCCTTCCGCCTTCGAACGTAGCTTCTCCAGCTCGGCTTTCGGCTTGTCGGTGGAGGAGTTCAGCACTTCCTCCAGCGTATCGGCTAAGGACTTCAGTTCAGCGCGTAAGTTTTCTGCATTTGAATCATGTGCCATGTGATTATTCCTTAACGTTTATTTCGACAGACTTTTAACATAGCGGATTTTTTCGCCGGAGCAAAGGGGTGATGGCCAGCAGATAACACCAGACATCAATTCCATATGCTTAAGAAATCCCGTGTGATGGGGCTCTCATCGATAAATCCGCTGGTGTAAAAAAATTATTCCGCCTGGGCGCGTTTCAACTCAGCTTGCGCTTCCGCCAGCTTTTGCTGCTTCTTGGCGACCTTGTCCAGCTTGCCGGTTTGCTGCGTTTCTTTCAGCTCCTGCCGGCGTTCTTCGACCTTGCGCTGTTTCTCTGCGATGTTTTTCTGGCGTTCGGCCTGCAGGCCGGCTTCGGTGCAGTGAGTCTGCACTTCGCTCAGCGCTTTTTTCAGCCCGTCCACGCGGTGGGTGTTGCCGTGTTGGGTGGCGTAGTCGATTTGCTGTTGGATGTTTTGCGCTTTGGCGGCGCAACCGCCCTCTGCGGCCGAAGCGAGGGCCGGCAGCGTGCAGAGTGGCAACAGCAGTAACAGGGAGTGGCGTAATTTCATCTTTCAGTTCCTTGTTCATGGGATGCCTGAACAGGCATCCGCTTTCCTGGCTGCCGAAGGCGGCAGCGCGAGAGGAGGGCGTTCATCGCCGGCTGAAGTTACCCTTCAGCATAGTCATGAAACCGGCGAGCCCCCAAAGAATCAGCCGTGACCCAGTGCTGACTGATTAATTCTTGAGCTAATCGATGCGAATGAAAATGAAGATTATGGCAATGAAAGGAAACCCCTTCATATGAAGGGGGATTATCCCAGATTGAGCGGGGAGCGCGCAAATTCGCGCACCCAATGCGACGGCACGGGGGACTCGCTCAATGCGATGTGGTAACCGGGTGGCAGAATGGTTTGCAAAGCTTCGCGCGCCAGCAACTGCTGCTCCGGCGAATCCAGACGGATGACCAGGCCATCGCCTTCCGGCGTAATGCTTTTGATGCGGATGCCGCGTTCATCCAGGCGCTGGTAGACATAAAAGCCGTCGGGCAGCGACAGCCCTTGCTGGCTGGCGCGGATGCGCAGCTCGCTCTCGGTGCGCACCATGCAGGGCACCAACAGCGTCGCCAACGCCAGCAGGGCGAGCGCGATCATCAGGACGTATTGCCAGCGCGGGCGCTTTGCTGTCACGCCCCTTTCCCCGGATTCTGGCTATTGGCGCGCTTCTTGCGCCACAACACGATCAGCGAGCCGACCAGCCCGACCACCAGCAATACCAGCGGCAGCATCATCAGGCAGAACATCAGCTGATCTTCATACTTGCGGAACACCGGAGTTTTCCCCAGGGCGAAGCCCAGCGTCGTCAGGATCAAGACCCACAGCAGGCCGCTCATCCAGTTGAAGAACTGGAAGCGTGCGTTGCTCAGGCCGGACAGGCCGGCGATGGTCGGCAGCAGGGTGCGCACGAAGGCCAGGAAGCGGCCGACCAGCAGGGCGGAAAGGCCGTGACGGTGGAACAGGTTATGTGCACGCTGATGGTAGTGGGCCGGCAGATGCGAAAGCCAGCCTTGCACCGTTCGCGTATTGCCGAGCCACCGGCCTTGTATATAACTGACCCAGCACCCCAGGCTGGCGGCGACGGTCAGGATAACGATGGTCAATGGGAAGCCCATGGTGCCTTTGGCGATCAGCACGCCGACCAGGATCAGCAGGCTGTCACCCGGCAGGAAAGCGGCCGGCAGCAGGCCGTTCTCCAAAAACAGGATCATGAACAGCAGGATGTAGAGGGTCCACACCAACGAAGGGTTCGCCAGCGTCTCAAAATCCTGCTGCCATAAGGCATGTATCAGTTCTTTAATGATGTCCATCCGGTGTTCCTAAAACGTCATTGTTTATTTTTATCTCAGCGGCGGAGCGGGCGTGAGCTGAAAGCGCGCGGCGATCCTGAGTGCTGATAACGATGAAACGGCGTTGCTTTAAGGTTTCTAAGCGATGCGACACCGGTCATAGGTGGTAAGTCAGCGTGCCACGGTACTGCATGTTGCTTTCTTTCCAGCCGGCCTGCCGACTTTGTTGCCTGGAGGCGTCCAGCATCCAGTCGACCTGGGCAAGCCGGTTGGGGGCCGGGGTGTCCTGGCGGGGGAAACGAATTCGGTAGCCCGGCTCTGCGGCCAGGGTATAGACCGGCGCCGGCAGGGAGGACGCGAGCAGCGAACCGGGGAAAGAGTACGCTCTGGGCAGCAGCAGCGGCAACTTGCCGGGGGCTTTGCGGCGCGCTTCGGCCGGCGCCCGATACACATGATCATAGGGGGAAAGCGCCGGCTCCGCCAGCGGCGGCAGGCTGCTCAGCGCGTTGGGGGTGGGCTTGGATGACGCCACGCATAGCTGTTGGCCGGAGACCGAACCGGTCCAGCAGAAAAGAGCAATCAGCATGGCAAACAACCAGCGCATTTATTCGCGTCCCGCCCCCGCAGCAATGGGTAAAAAAGTGGGCTAACTCTACCAAAATAGCACGATTGGCAACAGGGAAATCTACGTTGCCGACGGTGAAATAGTACACGGCAAACGGCGGTTCCGGCATCGATTCAGCGGATTTTACATTACCTGACATAAGCCGACGGTTTTTGACCGCCGTGGCTATTTCGGCTCGTGGTTCACGCCATCCAGATGCACCACCGGATTCTCGGCGAACAGGTAGCGATCGGCGTTGTATTCGAAGTCATCGCTGGTGGCGTTGAACAGCATCTGTTTGGTGTTTTCCAGGTGCTGCCACATCGCCAGTTTGGCGGCGTAAGGGTCTTTGCGCATCAGCGCCTTGAGGATCTGATCGTGATCGTCACACCAGCTGGCGATCGAGCGTTCGTCGATATGCTCGTGCAGCTTTTTCCAGTAAGGGTTGTTGACCCGCTGCACCCACATTTTTTCCACGATGGTGGCCATGGCGGTGTTCTGGGTGGCCAGCGCCACCTGCACGTGGAACTTCAGATCCCACTGCGAGTCGCGGAAGCGATCCTCTTTACGGGCGTGCTCCTGGATCTCCATCAACTGCACGATATCCTGCTTGGTCACCTGGGTGGCGGCGAATTCGGCGATGTTGCTTTCGATCAGCTGGCGCGCCTGCAGCAGCTCGAACGGGCCGGCGGTGGCGAACTCGATGCTGTCGCCCGGCACCACCAGGTGTTTTTGCTGGTTGGACACCACGTGGATCCCGGAGCCCTTGCGCACGTCTACATAGCCTTCCACTTCCAGCATGATGATCGCTTCGCGCACCACGGTGCGGCTGACATTCATCTCTTCGGCGATGTATCGCTCGGCCGGCAGCTTGTCGCCCACCGGGTAGCGGCCGCTTTCGATGCGTTGCTTAAGCTCGGCGGCCAGTTGCTGATACAGGCGTCTGGTTTCGGTGAATTCCATAGTGAATGCTCTATACGGTGCGGTGGGAAGGGGCGCGTGGCCATCGGATTTGTTATACCACTTATTCGGCACCGCTGCCAGAGGAGCAAGAGGCCCGGCGCGGCGGCCGGGCGGCGGGATCAGCTGCGCGCCGGGGCCGGTTGCAGCGTGGCCGGCTGGGTTTCGGCGGCCGGACGGTTTTGCAGCACCGTCCAGATGACGATGGCGCCGAGAATGTCGAAGACCGACAGCGCGGCGAACAGCGGGCTGAAGCCGAGGGTGTCCGCCAGGGCGCCGACCACCAGGGCGAACAGCGTGCTGGCTGTCCAGGCCGCCATGCCGGTGAGGCCGTTGGCAGTCGCCACCTCATTGCGGCCGAACACGTCGGAAGAGAGGGTGATCAGCGCGCCGGACAGTGCCTGATGGGCGAAGCCGCCGACGCACAGCAGCGCGATAGCCGCGTAAGGGCTGGTGAACAGGCCGATCATGCCGGGGCCGATCATCAACACCGCTCCCATCGTCACCACCAGCTTGCGTGAGACGATCAGGTTGACCTTGAAATACTTCTGGAACAGCGGCGGCAGATAACCGCCGACGATGCAGCCGAGATCGGCGAACAGCATCGGCATCCAGGCGAACATGGCGATCTCTTTCAGGTTAAAACCGTAGGCCTTGAACATGAACAGCGGGATCCAGGCGTTGAAGGTGCCCCAGGCCGGCTCCGCCAGAAAGCGCGGCAGCGCGATGCCCCAGAACTGGCGGTTGCGCACGATCTGCCAGGCGGACATCTTTTTGGCGTTAGAGGTCTGGTGCTGGGCTTCCTGGCCTTCGAGGATGTAACGGCGCTCTTCCTGGCTCAGTTTCTTCTGATCTTTCGGGTGTTTGTAGAACAGCAGCCAACAAATGGCCCAGATCAGGCTCAGCACGCCGGTGATGATGAACGCCATTTCCCAGCTGTGCGCCACGATGGCCCATACCACCAACGGTGGGGCGATCATGCCGCCGATCGATGAACCCACGTTGAAATAACCGACGGCGATCGAACGCTCTTTGGCCGGAAACCACTCGCTGCTGGCCTTCAGCCCGGCGGGGATCATGGCCGCCTCGGCCATGCCGACCGCGCCGCGCGCCAGCGCCAGGCCGCCCCAGCTGTTGGCCAGCGCGGTGCCCATACAGAACAGCGCCCACAGAATGGCGAACATGGCGTAGCCGACCTTGGTGCCCAGCACGTCCAGCACGTAGCCCGCCACCGGTTGCATCACGGTGTAGCAGGCGGAATAGGCGGCGACGATATAGGAATACTGTTGGGTGGTGATGTGCAGCGTATCTTCCAGCGTCGGCGCCGCGACGGCGATGGCGTTGCGGGTCAGGTAGCCCAGCACGGTGCCGATGGTCACCAGTCCGATCATGTACCAGCGTAACCCTTTAATTTTACGCATCCGAAATGTCTCCCCGTTTGAAGGTGTGGCCGTCGATGCGGCTGGCGAGACAATAACCTGTCATACAGGTTTAAAAGTTGAGTGATATCACAAAAGGAATTATTCGCCTGAGCGATACTGTCGCTGGTGAAATAGTGCGTTTACGCCGCACGCTTGCCGTAAAATTGAGCGAAAAAGGGATTAAAGGACCTTAAACCAGCAGCTCATGGGAAAAATTTGCTGGACGCCTGTGAAAATTGGTGTGATAACTTTTGTGATTCGACCCCGTGCCGCACGGCAAGTAAGGAGCCCGAGATGGCGACGTTTTTGAGCGAAGATTTCCTGCTGGACAACGAATTTGCCCGGCGCTTGTATCACGACTATGCGGCGCCACAGCCGATTTTCGATTATCACTGCCATTTGCCGCCACAGCAGATCGCGGAGAACACCCGTTTCAGCAACCTGTACGATATCTGGCTGCGGGGCGATCACTATAAATGGCGGGCGATGCGCACCAACGGCGTGGCGGAGCGGCTGTGTACCGGCGATGCGGGCGATCGCGAGAAATTCGACGCCTGGGCCGCCACGGTGCCGCATACCATCGGCAACCCGCTCTATCACTGGACGCATCTGGAGCTGCGTCGGCCGTTCGGCATCACGGATACGCTGCTGTCGCCGGCCACGGCGGATGAGATCTGGCAGCGCGGCAATGCGCTGCTGGCGCAGGATGAGTTTCGCGCGCGCGGCATCATGCGGCAGATGAATGTGAAAATGGTGGGCACCACCGACGATCCGATCGACGATCTGCGCCATCATCGGGCGATCGCCGACGATCGTGGCTTCGATATCAAGGTATTGCCGAGCTGGCGGCCGGACAAGGCTTTCACTGTCGATGCACCGGGCTTCAATGACTATCTGCGGCAGCTGGAGGCGGCGGCGGATACCGCCATCGGCCGCTTCAGCGCGCTGTGCGACGCCCTGTACAAGCGCATGGATCACTTCGCCGCCCACGGCTGCAAGGTGGCCGACCATGCGCTGGACGTGGTGGTGTTCGGCGAGGCCGATGAAGCGGCGCTGGATGCGATCCTGCTGCGCCGCCTGAACGGCGAGCTGCCGACGCCGGAACAGAGCGCCCAGTTCAAAAGCGCGGTGCTGCTGTTCCTGGCCGGCGAGTACCGGCGCCGCGGCTGGGTGCAGCAGTATCACATCGGCGCGTTGCGTAATAACAACAGCCGCATGCTGGCCGCCGTCGGGCCGGATATCGGTTTCGATTCGATCAACGATCGGCCGCTGGCGGAGCCGCTGTCGCGGCTGCTGGATGCCCAGGCGCGGCAGGGCGGCCTGCCGAAAACCATTCTCTACTGCCTCAACCCGCGCGATAACGAAGTGATCGGCACCATGATCGGCAATTTCCAGGGGGAAGGCACGCCGGGCAAGATGCAGTTCGGTTCCGGCTGGTGGTTCAACGATCAGAAGGACGGCATGCAGCGCCAAATGACGCAGCTGGCGCAGCTCGGGCTGCTGAGCCGCTTCGTCGGCATGCTGACCGACAGTCGTAGCTTCCTGTCGTACACGCGCCATGAATACTTCCGCCGCATTCTTTGCCAGATGATCGGTCGTTGGGTGGCGGACGGCGAAGCGCCGGCGGATATCGCGCTGCTGGGCGAAATGGTGAAAAACATCTGCTTCGACAACGCCAAAGACTATTTCGCCATTGAACTGGCGTAGCCGTTATCCGGGACCGGTTTATGCAAAGTACGATAAAGATTCACGAGCAGGATAACGTGGCGGTGGCGCTGCGCGATCTGGCTGCCGGAGAGTGCGTTGAGCTGGAAGGCGCGGTCATCCAACTGGCGCAGCCGGTGGCGCGCGGGCACAAATTTGCGCTCGGCCCGATCGCCAAGGACGAGGACATCATCAAATATGGCCAGTCGATCGGCCATGCGCTCGCGGCCATCGGGCCGGGGGAGCATATTCATTCGCAAAACGCCAAAACCAACCTGAGCGATCTGGACAGCTACCGTTACCAACCGCAGTTCCCGACGTTGCCGCCGCAGGCCGCGGATCGCGAGGTGCAGTTGTACCGACGGGCCGGCGGCGAAGTGGGGATCCGCAATGAGCTGTGGATCGTGCCGACCGTCGGCTGCGTCAACGGTATCGCTCGCCAGATCCAGCAACGCTTTTTGCAGCAAACGCAGGCAGAGGGGATCGACGGCGTGCATCTGTTCAGTCACCCGTTCGGCTGCTCGCAGCTGGGGCAGGATCATGCCAACACCCGCATCATGCTGCAGAACCTGGCGCGCCATCCCAACGCCGGCGCGGTGCTGGTGATCGGGCTGGGTTGCGAGAACAATCAGGTGGATGCCTTTCGCGCCACGTTGGGGATAGAGGACGAGCGACGGCTGCGCTTTATGGTGTGCCAACAGCAGGACGACGAAGTGGAAGCCGGGCTGGCGCTGTTGCACGAGCTGTACCGGGAGATGCGCCACGATCGCCGCGAGCCGGGCCGCCTGAGCGAGCTGAAGTTCGGCCTGGAGTGCGGCGGTTCGGACGGATTGTCGGGTATCACCGCCAACCCGCTGCTGGGGCGGTTCTCCGATTATGTGATCGCCAACGGCGGCACCACGGTGCTGACCGAAGTGCCGGAGATGTTCGGCGCCGAGCGCATTCTGATGAGCCGCTGCCGCGATGGGGAGACCTTCGACAAAACCGTCGACATGATCAACGATTTCAAACGCTATTTCATCGCCCATCAGCAGCCGATTTATGAGAACCCGTCGCCGGGCAACAAGGCCGGCGGCATCACCACGCTGGAGGAGAAATCGCTCGGCTGCACCCAAAAGGCGGGGTTAAGCCAGGTGGTTGACGTGCTGAAATACGGCGAGCGGCTGCGCGTGCCGGGGCTGAATCTGCTCAGCGCGCCGGGCAACGACGCCGTGGCGACCAGCGCGCTGGCCGGCGCCGGCTGCCATATGGTGCTGTTCAGCACCGGGCGCGGCACGCCGTACGGCGGCTTTGTGCCGACGGTGAAGCTGGCGACCAACAGCGAGCTGGCGGCGAAGAAACCGCACTGGATCGATTTTGACGCCGGCAGCCTGATCCACGGCGTGGCGATGGAGACGTTGCTCAGTCGCTTCATCGATCTGATTGTCGAGATCGCCAACGGGCGTCCGGCGCGTAATGAAACCAACGACTTCCGCGAGCTGGCGATCTTTAAAAGCGGGGTGACGCTGTAAGGCTGACAAAAAAGGCGCTCGAAGGAGCGCCTTTTTGATGAAGCAACGCGCGATTAACGCACCTTCAGCGGATCTTCGTTCGCCAGCCGCTGGTCTTCCGCCTGGCAGGCCGCGGCGGTGAACAGCACGTCGGTGGAGGAGTTGAGGGCGGTTTCCGCCGAATCCTGCAGGACGCCGATGATAAAGCCGACCGCCACCACCTGCATCGCCACGTCGTTCGGAATGCCGAACATGTTGCACGCTAGCGGGATCAGCAGCAGCGAACCGCCGGCCACGCCGGAGGCGCCGCAGGCGCAGAGGGCCGCCACCACGCTCAACAGCAGGGCGGTCGGGACGTCCACCGCGATGCCCAGCGTGTTTACCGCCGCCAGCGTCAACACGGTGATGGTGATCGCCGCGCCGGCCATGTTGATGGTGGCGCCCAGCGGGATGGAAACCGAGTAGGTGTCCTCATTCAGGTTCAGCTTCTTGCACAGTTCCATATTCACCGGGATGTTGGCGGCGGAGCTGCGGGTGAAGAAGGCGGTCACGCCGCTCTCGCGCAGGCAGGCGAACACCAGCGGATACGGGTTGCGGCGGATCTTCCAGTAAACGATCAACGGGTTGAGCACCAGCGCCACCAGCAGCATGCAGCCAAGCAGCACCATCAGCAGCTGGGCGTAGCCCCACAGCGCGCCGAAGCCGGTTTCCGCCAGCGTGGAGGCCACCAGGCCGAAGATGCCGAGCGGCGCACAGCGGATCACCGCGCGCACCACCAGCGTGACCGCATGGGACATGTCGTTGATCAGCCCCTTAGTGGTCTCGGAAGCGTGGCGCAGCGCCAGCCCCAGACCGACGGCCCAGGCCAGAATGCCGATGTAGTTGGCGTTAATCAGCGCATGGAATGGGTTGGCCACCACGCTCATCAACAGGCCCTTCATCACCTCCACAATGCCGCCCGGCGGGGTAATGTCCGTCGCGCCGGTGGTCAGCGCCAGCGTGGAAGGGAAGATAAAGCTGACGACCACCGCCACCAGCGCGGCGGCAAAGGTGCCCAGCAGGTAGAGGAACAGGATCGGGCGAATGTTGGTCTTCTGCCCCTGTTTATGGTTGGCGATCGAGGCCATGACCAGAATCAGCACCAGCACCGGCGCCACCGCTTTCAGCGCGCCGACGAACAGGGTGCCGAGCAGGCCGACCGCCGCTGCCGCCGCCGGTGAAACCAGCGCCACCAGAATGCCGGCCACCAGGCCGACCATGATTTGTTTGACCAGGCTGCCCTGCGTGATCTTTTGTAGTAGTTTTTGCATAGTGCTTTCTTCCTGATGTTATCTGGCCGCCGCGGCGGGAACGACGCCAGGCAGCTTTATATGATTCTGTAACTAAGTGTGTTTGCCGAATCAGTATTCAGCAATCGAATGATGTTGGAAAGAGGCGAGGGTGAAATTCTGAGCGCGGATCAACACTTGATAACATACTGGTTACATTTGTGTGATCGCAATAACGTTTGGCGTTTTGGGGGAATTGCCAAACAATCACGGGGCGACTAGCGCCCCGGATAACAGATTATGGTTATTTCTTCGCCAGGCGATCGTTGCGGTGATTGACCCAGGCGTTGATCAGCAAGGTGAACGTCAGGATGCCCGCCACCACGCCGAGCGACACGCCGATCGGGATGTGGAAGAAGTCGATAATCAGCATCTTGATGCCGATAAATACCAGGATCACCGACAGGCCGTATTTCAGCATCGAGAACCGTTCCGCCACGTTGGCCAGCAGGAAGTACATGGCGCGCAGGCCCATGATGGCGAACAGGTTGGAGGTCAGGACGATGAACGGATCGGTGGTCACGGCGAAGATCGCCGGAATGCTGTCCACCGCGAAAATCACGTCGCTCAGTTCCACCAGGATCAGCACCAGCACCAGCGGGGTGGCGAACAGAATGCCGTTGCGGCGCACGAAGAAACGCTCGCCTTCCAGGCTGTCGGTCATGCGCAAGCGGCTGCGCAGCCATTTCACCAGCGGTTTGTCGCCGATCGCCGAGTCATCTTCCTTCGCCAGCGCCATTTTAATACCGGTGAACAGCAGGAAAGCGCCGAACAGATACAGCAGCCACTGGAACTGGCTGACCAGCCAGCTGCCGGCGAAGATCATGATGGTACGCAGCACGATCGCCCCCAGCACGCCGTAGATCAGCACCCGCCGTTGCAGGTTGGCCGGCACGGCGAAGTAGCTGAACAGCATCAGCCAGACGAACACATTATCCACCGCCAGCGCTTTTTCGATCAGGTAGCCGGTCAGGAAGGCCAGCGCCTGGGTATCGGCGACGGCGCGCCCGGCGGTTTCATTCAGGTAGTACCAGAAACCGAAGTTGAACAGCAGGGAGAGGCTGACCCACACCAGCGACCAGCTGGCGGCCTGCTTCATAGTCATGGTGTGCGCGCCTTTACGGCCCTGCAACAGGAGATCGATTGCGAGCATCACGACTATGACGGCGGCAAAGCTGCCCCATAACCACGGTGTGCCAACGGAATTCATCATCAGAGGTATCCTTCAAAAACAAAAACGGCCAACGTCGGAAGACGCCAGCCGCTCTGTGAACGCTGCAAGCAAACCTCGCCTTCCGGCAAGGTCTCACTTACAACGTTGATGAAGGTGGTTACACCTTTGACATCAGGTTGCCCGGTAACCGGATGCTTGCGCATCGTAATGACGATTGACCGGCAATGAAGTTACTCCCCTTTGCAGAGCAGAAAGTAATGCAAAATGTGTCGGCGGTCAACGTGAATCGCGTTAACCGGCCATCGCTTTTTGCGCGCCGAGGCTGACGACGAATCCCTGCAGCAGCAGGCGGCTGAATGGCGTGTCGCTAACCTGTTGTTGTTGCTGTTGGTAGCGGGCCTGCTGCTCGGGATGCAGCTCGCCGAGCCACTGCAGATACTGGCTCATCACCGCGCCGTTGAATTCCGGGTGGAACTGGGTGGTCAGGGCGTGATCGCCATAGCGCAGGATTTGGTGCGCGTCCTGCTGCGAACGCGCCAGCGTCTGCGCGCCGGCGGGCGGCGTCAGCACGCTCTGCGAGTGGATCAGGTTGGCCTTGAAGCGCGGCGGCAGCAGGGTGAGCCGCCGATCGTCGGCCGCGGCGGGCAGCAGTTCGATCTCCAGCGTACCCACCTCCATGCCCTGCGGGTGGTAGCCCACTTCGCCGCCGAGCGCGTAGGCCAACAGCTGATGGCCGTAGCAGACGCCGAACAGCGGCAGTTTGATCGCCATCGCCTGGCGCAGCCACTCGGCGGCTTCCTCGCTCCACGGCAGCCGTTCGGTCACCATCGCCGGCGAGCCGGTGATGACTACGCCGCAATAGGCGGCAGGCGGCAACGGCCGTTCGCCGGCGGGCAGGTGCACGATGTGCGCGCGTTCGGCGTCGATATTGCCCTGTTGCAGGAACATGCCTTCAAAGTTGGCCAATTCCTGACGAATGGCCTGCGGCGCGTCGCCGGTTTGCATCACGAGCAGCGGTTTCATCTCATTCTCCGTCGGCGGGGAAGACGACGCCGGTCTGGCGGCGGATATCGGTCAGCAGGCGGGCGACGATCAGCGAATTCTCCAGTCCCGGATGTTCCACCTGATGCTGCTCAACCAGCTCGGCGAAGGCCAGCGCCTCATACAGCATGGTGTTGATGTGCTGCGGCTGGCTCAGATCCTGGCGGTTGCCGCCGCGCGGCGTCAGCGCCACGCCCTGGCACTCGGAAATCTTGTCGATAATCAGCGTGCCTTCCTCCCCCTGGATCTCGCTGGGGATCGCCGAGTCGCTGACCTTGGAATGGGAAAGCGTGACGTCGAAATCACCGTAGTTCAGGCAGACGGTGCCGTGGGCGTCAACGCCGGTATCGAGCAGTGTGGCGCTGGCGAGCACCGACTGCGGCGCGCCGAACAGCGCTACCGCGCTGGCCAGGCAGTAGTAGCCGATATCCATGATTGAGCCGTTGGAGAACTGCGGGTTAAAGGTGTTGGGGTTCTCGCCGGCGAGATAACGCGGATAGCGCGAAGAGTATTGGCAGTAGTTGATAAAGGCTTTGCGTAACCGGCCGACGTTCGGCAATGCCTGTTGCAGCGCCAGAAAATTCGGCAGATAGGCGCTTTTGAACGCCTCGAACAGCACCACCTGGTTTTCCCGCGCGCAGGCTACCAGCTGTTCCGCTTCGCGCTGGTTGGAGGCCAGCGGTTTTTCGCAGATCACGTGCTTTTTATGGCGCAGGAACAGCAGCGATTGCGGGCAGTGCAGGGAATTGGGGCTGGCGATATACACCGCGTCTATGGCGTCAGACTGCGCCATCGCCTCGAGCGAGTCGAAAAACTGCGTGACCTGATAGTTGGCGCCAAACGCCTGCGCCTGTTCCAGCGAGCGTGAATACACGGCGCTCAGCTTGAGTTTGCCGCTTTCATGGGCGGCATCGATAAAACGTTCCGTAATCCAGTTGGTGCCGACAACGGCAAAGCGAATCATAGCGAGCTCCGGTCCAGCCTAAAACCGCAGATTATCACGCCCTCACTCGCTATGCATACAGCTCGCCGAACAGCGAAAGGTGCGTCAGATACAGCCGGGTATCGAACTCCAGCTGGTGATAATCGGGCTCCATATGGCAGCACAGGCTGTAGAACGCCTTGTTGTGATCTTTCTCTTTCAGATGCGCCAGCTCATGCACCACGATCATGCGCAGGAACGGCTCAGGCGCGACCTTGAACACCGTCGCCACGCGGATTTCCGCCTTGGCCTTCAGCTTGCCGCCCTGCACGCGCGAGATGGCGGTGTGCAGGCCCAGCGCGTGCTTCATGACGTGGATCTTGCTGTCATAGGCCACCTTGCTCAGCGGCTGGGCGTTGCGCAGATACTGGTTTTTCAGATCGACGGTAAACTGATACAGCGACTTGTCGGTGGTGCAGTCATGCACCTGCGGATAGCGCTGCAGCAGCACGTCTCCCAGCCGATTCTGATGGATCAGTTGCTGCACCTGGCTTTGCAGATGCGTTGGGTAGCCTTGCAGGTAGGCGAGTTCGATGTCATGCATGAGTGATATTGCGTCCCAGTATTTCTTTGATTGGCCGCAGCCGCACACGTTGCGCATCGGCCTGTCTGGCTTCCCAGCGATCGTGTGCCGCCTGCAGGTTTAGCCAAAAGTCGGCGGTCGTTTCGAACAGGTCGGCAAACAGGTTGGCCTCGGCAACGCTCATGCGTCGATGCCCGTTGCACAGGCGGTTAACAGTGGCACGGGTGACGCCCAGTACCTTCGCCAGTTCTTCCTGGCCGATGCCCAACGGCGTTAAATACTCTTCCTGCAGCACTTCCCCCACCGTGGTGGGTTCGCGAGTCGTGGTTTCCAACATAGGTTCCCCCTCGTTCAGGTATCTTGGTGAGGATCGAGGTAAATTTTTTCAGCGGCATCATGCCGCCACTGGAACATCAGCCGCCAGTGCATATTGACGCGCAGACTTGACCATCCCTGAAATGGCCCGGATAGCCGCTTGTAATAGTTACCCGTGGGGTGATGCAAATCACGCTCTTGCTGCGCGGCGGCCAATATATCGAGCTTTCTGGCCAACTGCCGCTCGAGCACGCCGGGGATCAGACGGCTGCGTTTGCCTTCCAGATAGAACTGCTCCAGATAGCGATCGCGGAAAGATTTAATCATGCTTTCCCCCTTCCATAGGGACTGGCAGTGTAACATTTAAAGTTACACCTCGTCAGGTTAAAAAAACGTCGACATGGGTGCTTGGGAGGGAAAGGTTAATGTTGTTAAAGGAGAAAAGGGACGCGGGTTTTCAGATACGCGGCGCAATACGCAATTTATCCGAAAAAACATTTTACTGACGGGCGTTTTTAGGGGATAAACAGCCCAAATTTTATCAGTCAGGAGGGGCAATGAGCCAACTCGATCTGGGAACACAGCAACTTGAGCTGGAGCGTTATCCCCAACAGGAAGAATCCACCCAACTGCAGGCGTGGGAAGCGGCGGACGAATATCTGCTGCAACAGCTTGAAAACGTAGATATCGGCGGCCGCCCGGTGCTGATTTTCAACGATAACTTCGGCACCCTGGCCTGTGCGTTGCACGCGCATCGCCCTTACAGCGTCAGCGATTCGTACATGAGCCAGCTGGCGACGCGCCACAACCTCAAACTCAACGGTCTGGATCCTGAGCAGGTCACGCTGCTGGACAGCCTGGCCGAGCTGCCGGCGGCGCCGGCGGTGGTGCTGATTCGCGTGCCGAAAGCGCTGGCGCTGCTGGAACAGCAGCTGCGCGCGCTGCGCCACGTCGTGACCGAAGACACGCTGATCGTCGCCGGCGCCAAAGCGCGCGACGTGCACACTTCGACGATGCAGCTGTTTGAAAAAGTGCTGGGCCCGACGCGCACCAGCCTGGCGTGGAAGAAAGCGCGTCTGATCTTCTGCCAGGCGGCGGATATCGTCCCGCCGGCAGCGGCGGAAACCACCGACTGGACGCTGGACGGCACCGATTGGCTTATCCATAACCACGCCAACGTCTTCTCGCGCGGCAGCCTGGATATCGGCGCGCGCCTGTTTATGGAACATCTGCCGCGCGGCCTGAACGGCCACATCGTCGATCTGGGCTGCGGCAACGGCGTGATTGGCCTGACGGCGCTGGCGCAAAACCCGGAAGCGCAGGTGACCTTCGTCGATGAATCTTACATGGCGGTGGCTTCCAGCGAGCTGAACGTGGAGCACAACCTGCCGCAAGAGCTGGATCGCTGTCAGTTTGAGGTGAACAACGCGCTGGCGGGCATCGAGCGCGAAAGCGTGCAGGCGGTGCTGTGCAACCCGCCGTTCCACCAGCAACACGCCATTACCGATCACACCGCCTGGCAGATGTTCTGCGACGCCAAGCGCTGCCTGCAGGTGGGCGGTGAACTGCGCATCGTCGGCAACCGTCACCTCGACTACCATCAGAAGCTCAAGCGCCTGTTCGGCAACTGCACGCTGGTGGCCTCGAACAAGAAGTTCGTGATCTTGAGAGCGGTGAAATCCGGCGCGCGTCGCTGAGCGTGAATAACAAGGGGCGCCGGGCGCCCCTCTGGCTGTAGACAAAGGGGGAAAAAGCGTGGTTTTTCCCCCTTTGTGGATATCAGCCGAAAATCAATAAATTGATTTTCCTTGTTCTCTATTCGCTGCTCTCTGCCAACCCGGCATGGGGATGAGGTTTGTCATCAATATCAGGGGCGCCGGGCGCCCCTTTTTTACAGCGCCATCGCCAACCGCGTACCCTGATCGATCGCGCGGCGGGCGTCCAGCTCGGCGGCCACGTCGGCGCCGCCGATCAGGTGCACGGTTTTCCCCATCGCCAGCAGCGGCTGCTGCAGTTCGCGGCGCGGTTCCTGCCCGGCGCAAATGACCACCGTGTCCACCGGCAGGCAGCTGTCTTGCTCGGCGCGGGTGATGTGCAGCCCTTCGTCGTCGATCAGCCGATAGCTGACGCTGTTGAGCATCTTCACGCCGCGCATCGCCAGGCTGGCGCGGTGGATCCAACCGGTGGTTTTGCCCAGGCCTTCGCCCACTTTGCTGGTTTTGCGCTGCAACAGATAGATTTGCCGGGCGGCGCGTGGCGCCTGAGGGCCTTGCTCAGCCAGACCGCCGCGCTGTTCAAGGCGCCCGTCGATGCCCCATTCGCGGTTGAATTCCGCCTGATCCAGGCTGCTGGACACGCCGTGCTGGCTGAGGTACTCGGCGGTATCGAAGCCGATGCCGCCGGCGCCGACGATCGCCACCCGCTGGCCGACCGGTTTTTTATCGCGCAGCACGTCCAGATAGCTCAGCACCTTGGCGTGCCCGATGCCGGGGATGTCCGGGGTGCGCGGCACGATGCCGCAGGCGAGGATCACCTCATCGAATTCGCTTAAATCCGCCGCTTCGACCTTGACGCCCAGCCTGACCGTCACTTCACGCAGCGCCAGCTGGCGGCGGAAGTAACGCAGCGTTTCATGGAATTCTTCCTTGCCGGGGATCTGCTTGGCGATGTTGAACTGGCCGCCGAGCTGCTCGGCGGCGTCGAACAGCGTCACCTGATGGCCACGGCTGGCGGCGGTGGTGGCGAAGGCCAGCCCGGCAGGGCCGGCGCCGACCACCGCCAGTTTTTTCGGTTTTTCCGCCATCGTCAGCGGCATTTCGGTTTCGCGGCAGGCGCGCGGGTTGACCAGACAGGAAGTCAGCTTGCCTTCAAAAATCTGGTCGAGACAGGCCTGGTTGCAACCGATGCAGGTATTGATCTCGTCGGCGCGCCCTTCAGCGGTTTTTTGCACAAAGGCGGCGTCGGCGAGGAACGGGCGCGCCATCGACACCATATCGGCGCAGCCGTCCGCCAGCACCTGCTCGGCCACCGCCGGATCGTTGATGCGGTTGGTGGTGATCAGCGGGATGCTGACCTTGCCCATCAGCTTGCGGGTCACCCAGCTGAATCCGGCGCGCGGCACCATGGTGGCGATGGTCGGAATACGCGCTTCGTGCCAGCCGATGCCGGTATTGATAATGGTGGCGCCCGCCTGTTCGACTGCCAGCGCCAGCTGTTCGATCTCTTGCCAGCTGGAGCCGTCTTCCACCAGGTCGAGCATCGATAGCCGGTAGATCAAAATGAATTCCGGGCCCACCGCCTGGCGCACCGCCCTGACGGTCTCGACGGCGAAGCGCATGCGATTGGTGAAGCTGCCGCCCCATTGGTCGTCGCGCTGGTTGGTGCGCGTCGTCAAGAATTGGTTGATCAGATAGCCTTCGGAACCCATCACCTCAACGCCGTCGTAGCCGGCCTGCTGCGCCAGCGCCGCACAGCGGGCGAAATCGGCGATGGTTTGCTCAATCTCCGCTTCGCTGAGCGCGCTCGGCGTAAACGGGTTGATCGGCGCCTGCAGCGCGGAAGGAGCCACCAGTTTGGGTTGATAGCTGTAGCGGCCGGTGTGCAGGATCTGCAGCGCAATTTTGCCGCCCGCCTGATGGACGGCCTCGGTCACCGGGCGGTGGTGAGGCAATTGCGCCTCGCTGTTGAGGAGCGAACCGCCGCGAAACACCACGCCCTGTTCGTTCGGGGCAATGCCGCCGGTGACGATCAGCGCCACGCCGGCGGCGGCGCGCTCGGCATAGAACGCGGCCAGGCGCTGCGGGCCGTCGGGCAGCTCTTCCAGGCCGGTATGCATCGATCCCATCAGCACCCGGTTTTTCAGGGTGGTGAAGCCGAGATCCAGCGGCGCCAGCAGGTGAGGGTAATTGCTCATTGCACTCTCCATCGGGTGAAATCGGGGCCCGTTGTTATAATTATGTGAACACAAGTGGTCGGATGAGATAAATCTAGCCGTTGTCGCGCCGCTTGGGAATCTGCGTTGCGCCGAATGTGATAGATGTCATGAATCTCAGACTCTGTTTGCATAACGAACAAAAGATCGGTTAGCCTTTACGCGTTGCAAATTCCTTCTCTCTGCGGAGCCATAACCGAAAATGAACAACCACGCCTGTTGATATCTGGTCCCACGCCGTGCGCTCTCGCGCCCTGTGGGGATGTTTTGATCTCATTCAGGAGTGCTTATGGCTCATTTAGCGCAGTCCCCTTATTTCGTTTTACATCAACTGACCTGCCAATTTGCTGACGGCGAAACGCTGTTCGGCCCGCTGGAACTCGTTTTTGATCGGTCGCGCTGCGGCCTGGTGGGGCGCAACGGCGTTGGCAAAACCCAACTGCTGCGCCTGATCGCCGGATTGGATCTGCCGGGCAATGGACACGTTGAATCTCATGCCGCAGTAGTTTACGTTGCGCAGCAGCCGGAGATCGCGCCGCACACTACGCTGGCCCAGCTGTTGGGCTACGGCGAGGTGTTCGCCGCGCTGGCGCGTCTCGAGCAGGGGCGGCCGTTGGCGGACGATATCGATCGTCTGGAAGGGCGCTGGGATCTCAACGATCGTCTGCAAAACGCCTTTGCCGCCGCCGGGTTGCCGGCCTTCGATCCGTTGCGATCCGCCAGTTCGCTGAGCGGCGGCGAGCGGATGCGCGCGTCGCTGTGCGGCGCCTTGCTCGGCGAGGCGGATTTTCTGCTGCTGGACGAACCGACCAACCACCTCGACAGCGCCGGCCGCGCCTGGCTGTATCAGCAGCTGGATCAGTGGCGGGGCGGGCTGTTGATCGCCAGCCATGACCGGCAGCTGCTGGGGCGCATGGAGCGCATCGTCGAACTGACGCCCGGCGCGCTGCGCAGCTACGGCGGCAACTATGAGGACTACCGGCGCCAGCGCGATACGGAGCAGCAGGCGGCGCGCGCCGATCTGGAGCATGCGCGCGAGGAGCGCCGCCGCACCCGCGCTCGCCAACAGAAAGAGCACGACATGAGCCAGCGGCGCTCGGCGCAAACGCTGCGCGTCGTCGATACGCTGAATATCGCCTCTTTCGAACGGGTGGCCTACAAGTCGGCGGCGAAGGAGAGCCTCGGCACGCTGCGCAAACAGCATCAGGATCGGCGCGACAGCCTCGATGCGGCGGTGCGTGAAGCCTATCAGCGGGTGGAGGAGGAACCGCCGGTGTTGCTGGCGTTGCCGGGCAGTGAAGTGAGCGCGAACAAGCAGGTGCTGGTGCTCGAGCGGCTGCAACTGCCGTTCGTCAGCGCGCCGCCGCTGGATTTGAGGATCGACGGCCCGATGCGCGTGGCGTTGACCGGCCCCAACGGCTGCGGAAAATCCACCTTGCTGAAGACCCTTCTCGGGCAGTTGGCGGCGCTTTCCGGCCATTGTCATTGCCCGCTGTCGACGGCCTACCTCGATCAAACCCTGTCGCAGCTCGATCCGGGCCTGTCGGTGATGGAACATCTGGGGCTACAGGATTCGCCGCTGGCGGAAGGGGCGTTGCGCACCCGGCTGGCGCAGCTGCAGCTTGGCGCGGATCGCATCGCGTTGTCGCTGGGCTCGCTGAGCGGCGGTGAACGCTTGAAGGCGGCGCTGGCCTGCGCGCTGTGGCGGCGACAACCGGCGCAGCTTCTGTTGCTCGACGAGCCGACCAACCACCTGGATCTGGCGTCGTCGCTGGCGATCGAAACCGCGCTGGCGGATTTCCCCGGCGCGATGCTGGTGGTGTCGCACGACGAAGACTTCCTGCAGGCGCTGAGGCCGACGCACCGCCTGAACAGGCAAGCGGACGGCTGGCGGCTTCAGGCCTGGTGAGGCAGGCGGGCGGCGATCTGACCTAGTGCGGGGCGTTGATGCACGCCAGCAGCTGGGTGAAGGCGGCGGCCATTTGCTCTTCCGGCACGCAGGCAAAGCCCATCAGCAGGCCGCGCCGGCGGTTGGGCTGCATATAGTAGCGCGACAGCGGCCGCACCAGCACCCCGCGCGCGCCGGCGGCGGCGGCGATCGCCACGTCGTCGGCCTCGTCCGGCAGGTTGAGGATCAGGTGCAAACCGGCGTTGCTGTTGAATTCGCTGAGCGCCTGCTTGCCGAGATGTTGTTCGATCAACCCGGTCAGGAAGGCGCGCCGCCGGGCATACAGCAACCGCATGCGGCGGATATGCGCCGTGTAGTGCCCCGCCTGAATAAACTCCGCCAGCGCGCTCTGGATCAGCAGGTGCCCGCCGCGGTACAGCTCGGCATGGGCGGTTTTCAGCGCCTGCACCAGCGGCGGCGGCAACACCACATAGCCGAGGCGCAGCGCCGGGTAGAGCGTTTTGCTGAAGGTGCCGATATAGATCACCGGCGCGTCGGCTTCCAGCCCTTGCAACGCCGGGATCGGCTGGCCGGAAAAGCGGAATTCACTGTCGTAGTCGTCCTCGACGATCCAACCGCCGGCGTTGCGCGCCAGCGCCAGCAGCCGTTGGCGGCGCGCCAGGCTCATCACCGAGCCGAGCGGATACTGGTGCGACGGGGTGACGAAGATCAGCCGCGGTGGGTTGGTCGGCTGCTCCGGCGGCACCAGCCCGGCCTCGTCTACCGCCAGCGGGCAGATGTTCAGCGCATTGATGCGCAGGATATTGCGGATCCCCCAATAGCCCGGCTCTTCGATCCAGGCGTCATCCCCCGGATTGCACAACATGCGCGTCACCAGATCGATCGCCTGATGGATGCCCTCGGTGATCAGGATCTGTTCCGGCGAGCAGCGTACCGAGCGCGCCACCCGCAAATACTCCACCAACGCATGCTGCAGCTCCGGGCTGCCGCCCTGATTGCTGTAGGTCAGCCGCTGCGGCGCCGGGCGGCGGCTGAGGCGCGCCTGGATCTTGCTGAACAGCTGATGAGGAAAGGCGTTGACGTCGGGCACGCCGGGAATGAATGCCCCCCATTGTTTGGGGCTGGCGCTGGCGTGGTGCAGCAGCGTGGCGCCGCGCTCCGACAGTTCGACGCGCCGCGGTTGCCCGCTGCCGTCCGCCGGGGCGCCGCCGGTGGACAGGCAGCTGTCCGGCACCGTGTCAGCGACGAAGGTGCCGCTGCCGGCGCGCGCCGACACGTAGCCTTCTGCCAACAGTTGTTCATAAACGGTTAACACGGTGTTGCGTGACAGGCTGAGCTCCTGCGCCAGGTCGCGCGAGGCGGGCAGGCGGCTGGAGGGCGGCAGACTGCCGTCGAGAATGCTGGTGCGGATCGCGTTGTAAAGCCGCTTGTGCAGTTTGTCATCAGGCTGTTCGCCGAGGCGCTGCAGCAACAGATCACCACTCAATGAGCGCAATTGGATCCCTCAATTATTCGTAACTGGCACTCGATTATAGGGCCACATCCTGTGTAAATAAACGGCATTGTTTCACGAATGTGAACGAAACGTGTAACTGGCACCGACCGGAGAGAACAGCATGAAAAACGCAGAATTGAACCAACGCCGTCAGGACGCCACCCCGCGCGGAGTGGGCGTGATGTGTGGTTTTTACGCCGAGCGCGCAGAGAACGCCACGCTGTGGGATGTGGAAGGCAAAGAAGTGATCGACTTTGCTTCGGGGATCGCCGTGCTGAACACCGGGCACCGTCACCCGAAAGTGATCGCCGCAATTGAAAAGCAGCTGCAGGCCTTCACTCACACCGCCTATCAGATCGTTCCTTACGAAAGCTATGTCTCTCTGGTGGAGCGCATCAACCAACGCGCGCCGATCGCCGGTCCGTGTAAAACCGCCTTCTTCACCACCGGCGCGGAAGCGGTGGAAAACGCGGTGAAGATCGCCCGCGCTTACACCGGCCGCCCGGGGTTGATCACCTTCGGCGGCGGTTTCCACGGCCGCACCTACATGACCATGGCGCTGACCGGCAAAGTGGCGCCTTACAAACTGGGCTTTGGCCCATTCCCCGGCTCGGTGTTCCACGGCCAGTACCCGAACGCGCTGTACGGCGTGACCACCGAAGACGCGATGAACAGCCTGGACCGCCTGTTTAAAGCGGATATCGATCCCAAGCAGGTGGCGGCGATCGTGCTGGAGCCGGTGCAGGGCGAGGGCGGCTTCAACGTGGCGCCGGCCGATTTCATGCAGGCGCTGCGCGCGCTGTGCGACCAGCACGGCATTCTGCTGATCGCCGACGAAGTGCAGACCGGCTTCGCCCGCACCGGCAAGCTGTTCGCCATGGAACACTACAGCGTTAAGCCCGATTTGATCACCATGGCGAAAAGCCTGGCGGGCGGCATGCCGCTGTCGGCGGTGGCGGGCCGCGCCGAGGTGATGGACGCGCCGGCGCCGGGTGGGCTGGGCGGCACCTACGCCGGTAACCCGCTGGCGGTGGCCGCCGCGCACGCGGTGCTGGACGTGATTGAAGAGGAGCAACTGTGCCAGCGCGCTCAGCGCTTGGGTCAGCACCTGGTGGAAGTGCTCCAGCAGGCGCGCAAAACCAGCCCGGCGATCGCCGATGTGCGCGCGCAGGGATCGATGGTGGCGGTGGAGTTCAACGATCCGGCTACCGGTAAACCTTCAGCCGATATCACCCGTCAGGTGCAGCAGAAGGCGATGGAGGAAGGGCTGCTGCTGCTGAGCTGCGGCGTGAACGGCAACGTGATCCGCTTCCTCTACCCGCTGACTATCCCGGACGATCAGTTCACCAAGGCGATGGGCATCCTGTCCCGCGCGCTGGCCCACTAAGGAGCGAACGGCATGAAATTGAACAATCCCGAGCTGTTGCGCAGCCAGTGTCTGATCAACGGCGAATGGTGCGACGCCCTGAGCGGCAAGCGCGAAGCGGTGATCAACCCGGCCACCGGCGCCGAACTGGCCAGCATTCCGCTGGTCAGCGAAGAGGAAACCCAACAGGCGATCGCGGCGGCGCAGCGGGCGCAAAACGACTGGAAACAGCTGACCGCCAAGCAGCGTTCCGCGCTGCTGTTGGCCTGGGCTGATAAGGTGCTGGCCGCGCAGGAAGATCTGGCGCAGCTGATGACCGCCGAGCAGGGCAAATCGCTGGCGGAAGCGCGCGGCGAAGTGACCTACGCCGCGTCGTTCATCACCTGGTTCGCCGAAGAGGCCAAGCGGGTGGACGGCGCGGTATTGCAGGCGCCGCAGGCTTCGCAGCGCCTGGTGGTGGTGAAGCAGCCGATCGGCGTGTGCGCGGCCATCACCCCGTGGAACTTCCCGGCGGCGATGATCACCCGCAAGGTGGCGCCGGCGCTGGCGGCCGGTTGCGCCATCATCGTCAAACCGGCCGAGCAAACGCCGCTGACCGCGCTGGCGCTGGCCAAGCTGGCGCAGGACGCCGGCATTCCCGCCGGCGTGTTGCAGGTGGTGACCGGCGAAGCGGCGCAGGTGGGCAAGGTGTTGTGCGACAGCTCGGTGGTGCGCAAGCTGAGCTTTACCGGCTCGACCGAGGTCGGCCGCATCCTGATGGCGCAGTGCGCGCCGAGCATCAAGAAACTGTCGCTGGAGCTGGGCGGCAATGCGCCGGTCATCGTGTTCGACGACGCCAATCTGGACGCGGCGGTGGCGGGCATCATGGCCTCCAAATTCCGCAACAGCGGCCAGACCTGCGTGTGCGCCAACCGCATCTACGTGCAGGATGGCATCTACGAGCGGCTGGCGGAGAAGCTGGTGGCGGCGGTCGAGCAGTTGAAAGTCGGCGACGGCAGCCAGGAAGGCACCACTCAGGGGCCGCTGATCGACAGCGATGCGGTGGCGAAGGTGCAGAGCCACATCGACGACGCGCTGATCAAAGGGGCGCAGATCGCCACCGGCGGCCAGCCGCACGCGCTGGGCGGCACCTTCTTCCAGCCGACGGTGGTGACCGGCGTGACGCAGAAGATGCGCTTCGCCAAAGAAGAGACCTTCGGGCCGGTGGCGCCGCTGTTCCGTTTCCATGACGAGGCGGAAGCCATCGCCATGGCCAACGACACCGAATTCGGTCTGGCCGCCTATCTGTTCACGCAGAACGCCGCGCGCCAGTGGCGGGTGCCGGAAGCGCTGGAGTACGGCATGGTCGGCATCAACACCGGGCTGATTTCCAACGAAGTGGCGCCGTTCGGCGGCGTGAAACAGTCAGGGCTCGGGCGTGAAGGATCGCGCTACGGGATAGAAGAATATCTGGAGCTGAAATACCTGTGTATCGATGTAAGCCGTTGAGCGTCAGGACGTTAACCCATCCCGGCGGCCAGCGTCGCCGGGCGATAAAGGATGATGCATGTCTGATAATATCTCTGTTTCTCCGGCGCTTGCCGCCGGGGTGCGAGCACCTGCACCCGCCAAATCGTTAAGTTTCCTCGAAGGGGTGGCGATGATCGTCGGCACCAACATCGGCGCCGGCGTGCTCTCCATCGCCTACGCCTCCAGCAAGGCCGGCTTTCTGCCGCTGCTGTTTTGGCTGGTGCTGGTGGGGAGCCTGACCACCATCACCATGCTGTACGTTGCCGAATCTACGCTGCGCACCCGCGCGCATCTGCAGCTGAGCGGACTGGCGAAGCGCTACGTCGGCGGCCTGGGCGCCTGGCTGATGTTCGCTTCGGTGTGCGTCAACAGCGTCGGGGCGCTTACCGCCTACATGACCGGCAGCGGCAAGCTGCTGCAATCGCTGTTCGGCATCTCGCCGGCGCTGGGCAGCCTGCTGTTTTTCGTGCCCGCCGCCGGCGTGCTCTATCTCGGTTTGAAAGCGATCGGCCGCGGCGAGAAGTTCATCAGCATCGGCATGGTGGTGATGTTGACCGCGCTGGTGGCGGCGACGCTGCTGAAAGACACCACCCAGATACGCAACCTGCTGGACGGCGACTGGCGCTATATGGTGCCGGTATTCAACGTGGTGGTGTTCTGCTTCTCGGCGCAGTACATCGTGCCGGAGATGGCGCGCGGCTTTGCCGACAAGCCCGAGCAACTGCCGAAGGCGATCATCGTCGGCATGGTCGTGACCTTCATTTTGCTGGCGGCGGTGCCGATGTCGGTGATCGCGCTCAGCGGGCTGGATGACATCTCCGATGTGGCCACCATTTCCTGGGGCCAGGCGCTGGGGCAGTGGGCGTTCTTCTCCGCCAACATCTTCGCGCTGTGCGCGATGCTGACCTCGTACTGGGGATTGGGCGGCAGCTTCCTGACCAATATCTTCGACAAGTTCCGGCTGGGCAACGACGAGCTGCCGCTGCGCCGCTTCGGTGTGCTGCTGCTGGTGGTGGTGCCGCCGTTCGCGCTGGCCTACAGCGGGCTGGTGTCGTTCGTCAACGCGCTCTACTTCGCCGGGGTGTTCAGCGGGGTGATCCTGTCGATCATGCCGATGCTGATCCTGCGCGGCGCCCGCAAACACGGCGATCAGATCCCACGCTGGCAGTGCAACTGGATCACGCACCCGCTGCTGCAGATCAGCATTGTGTTGCTGTACCTGGCCAGCGCGGTGTACGCCATCGCTTCATTGTTAGGCTATCTGCCCTCTGGATGGTGATTTGCCTTCCCTCAAGCAGTGATGTTGTTTCTCGGCATTGAGAACGGCGGCGTCGTGGCCGCCGATTTTTTCCTCAGGCGCGTCGTTTTTCCGACAGCGCCAGCCAGGCCTGCACCGACGGGCGCTGCCACTGCTTGTGCGCATAGTGGCGCACGCGCTCCGGCACCGGATCGCCGTGCATTACCAGCCGGTTGAGCATCAGCGCCAGATCGGTGTCGGCGATGCACCACTCCCTGAACAAATTATCCTGCCCGTGGCTCAACAGCTTTTCCACGGCGGCGATCAGCTTGCGCGCGGCCTCCTGCGCGGCTTCGGACAGCGGCGGGAACTTGCCGTTGTTGAACACCACTTCGGTCGAGCGCTCGGCGCGGATCGGCAGCAGATCGCTGCGCAACCAGGCCTGGATCTCGCGCGCCTTGGCGCGCAGCTTCACGTCGCGCGGGTACACGGCGTGGGCCGGGTGGATGTCTTCCAGGTATTCGGCGATCGCCGAAGACTCCGAGAGCTGGAACTCGCCGATCGCCAACGTCGGCACCCGGCGGGTGAGCGACAGCGCCGCGTAGGCTGCCTCTTTGTTCTCTTCTTTCGCCAGATCCACCGGCTTCACGGTGAACGGAATGCCTTTTTCCGTCAGCACGACAAAGGCGGACATGGCGTACGGGCTGAAAAATTCACTGTCGGTATAAAGCTCGGTGATCGGTTGAGACATCGGCGGTTCCTCGGGGTTAAGGGGGGAACATTCATCATTGTCGAGGGGAGGCTAAAAATCAATCTGTTAGCCTAAAAGTTCTTGGGCGGCGCGGTTTACGGCGCCGTGAGCTCCTTCAGGATGATGTGATATATTTGTTGCCAACACGTGAATTGAGCCGTATTGGGTAACATGAAGACGCAGTGGATAGAACGAGTGAAAGTGGGATGCGCGCGCCTGTGGCCGCACCCGCTGGCGGTGGGCAAACGAGAGATGCTGATTTCCAGCGTTGGTGCCGGTTTGGGGCTGATGCTCGCCGGCTGGATCAGCCACTTTATTTTGGGCGAGGTAAACCTGTGGTTTATCGCGCCGATGGGCGCTTCGGCGGTGCTGCTGTTCGGCGTGCCCAACAGCCCGCTGGCGCAGCCCTGGTCGATCGTTGGCGGCAATGCGCTGGCGGCGACGGTGGGCGTGAGCGCCGGTCTGCTGATCCCCGATCCGGGCCTGGCCTGCGGCGCTGCGGCGGCGGTGGCCATCGGCCTGATGTTCAAGCTGCGCTGCCTGCATCCACCCGGCGGCGCGGTGGCGCTGACCGCCATCCTCGGCGGCCCCGGCATTCATCAGATGGGCTACCACTTCGTGTTGTACCCGGTGCTGCTGAACTCGGTGCTGCTGGCGGCGCTGGCCATTCTGTTCAATAACCTGGCCGGGCGGCGCTACCCGCACGCGCTGGCGCCGGCGGAGGCCAAGCCGGCCAATCTGCCGATCGATGCCGTTTCCATCACCCGCGCCGATCTGCACGAGGCGCTGATGGAGGGGGATCTGTTCGATATCGATGAGGACGATCTGCAGGAGATCCTGCTGCGCGCCGAGCAGCTGGCGCATCAGCGGCAAAGCAAGGCCGCCTGATCAGCCCAGCGTTTTACGGTAAAACACCACCCGTTCCGTTTCGGCAAAGCCCAGCGCCGCATGCAGGCGCTGGGAGTCCAGATTGGCGATGTCGGTATCCGACGCCAGCTCGCTGCAGCCTTGCTGCTTGGCCCATTCCTGCACCTGTGCGATCAATCGCGCGGCCCAGCCCTGGCGGCGGGCGTGTTCGACGGTATAGATCCCTTCCAGAAACGCCACCGGCGACGACTCGCAGCCGTTGACGTAATCGTGGCGCAGCGCGACCTCGGCAAAGCCAACGAAAACGCCGTCCAGCCCCCGCGCCATAAACGCGGTGTGGTGCGGCGAAGCCAATATTTCGCGCATCTCCGCGCGGTGCTCTTCCAACGGACAAGTGGGCCACAGCGCCGAGCGCAGCGCCAGCCAGGCGTCGAGGTTGTCGTGGTCGCAGTTGACGATCATGCGGGATCCTTATGGGGCGAAATAAATCAGGAATGCCGAAATGGCAGTGTGGCACGGTGGTGGGAAACAAAAAAGCCATTATGCCGAGGGGCGCCCTTCATTAGGATGAAAGGGGTGTTGATATTTTAAGCGAAGTTAGTATAGGGTACGGCCAGGGCGCTGATAAGGGATTGTTATGGATGCGAAAGCCGTAGCTCAAGGAATTCTTGAGGGAATAGAGTCTTTACCAAGGGGCATTGTCTATAGTGCTCGTAGGACATGGCAGGGAGCAGGGCTCGGCGGTCGAGAGCTTAAGCGCCGCAATGAAATCGAAACGGAACGGTTCATCAAGGTCGTTCGTGCCGGCTATGGTATCGAAGCCCCGCTACGTGAGCTGATAGCGGTGATTATCCGTGACTGCTATCAGCGGATGGATCTGCAAACACAAACCGCGCTAAGCCAAAAATTAAACCATGTAGAGGGTTATCTTACAGGACGTATGGGGACGCAGTTCATTCTGGTTCAGCAAATCACACACCATATTTTGAAAAAGGTTATCGGCAGCACACTTTTCAAATGGGTATTCAAAGGTGTCACCATTGCTGGGCTAAACATCATTCTTTTACAAGGAATTATTGAACAGGCCGCCGTTTCTTCGCGTCGTTTGCGGGAACAATATCCCTCAACGTACCATAAGCTCACGCCACGAAATTTGGACATGATCTACTTTCTGGCGGAGGAGTATCTTGAACCCTTTGTTGCCTATACCAGCAAATCGAAAATGTTCTGTGAAGGTGTGAATCATGAGCTATCTAAAGTCTTGGGGCAGTAAGCTCGGTAAAGGATTGTCGCACCTTGTGGAAGCGATTTTGGGCGGGATATTTTCTGTCGCTGCGTTTGGCTCACTGTTCTGGTTCGACGAATGGTGGCAACGAATTCTGAGCGCGGCAATATTCCTGTTGCTGGTGTTTGTCACTATTGCTTTGTGTAGCCTTGTGAGAGGCGAGCGATAGCGGATAGATCAATCAAAAGCCAGCGGTTGGATTTTAACTAATGGTTAAGTGATGATGACTTCCTATCGTTAAGTAATAAAATCAATGAACTGGCTAAAATCCTTTCTTGTGAAGTTCGTTAAATTTGTTGGCCGACAAACTGCTGACTTGGCTGAGTCCATAGTCATTGGCCTGTTCTCTATAGCGGCATTTGTTGCCTTGTTCTGGTTTGATGAGTGGTGGAAATCTATCGCTGCGGCTGTCGCGATCTTCTTTGCCGGCTTCCTGGTAAGTCTGTCTATAGGCTGGTTAAGAGGGGAAAGATAGCTGAGAGTGTTGGCATACTGCCGCCATTTTGCCGCCACTGTGAGCAAGAAATAAAAAAGCCACTTCGAGAAAAGTGGCTTTTTTATATGATTTTAAAGCTAAAATTTGGTGGCCCCTGTTGGGTTTGAACCAACGACCAAGCGATTATGAGTCGCCTGCTCTAACCACTGAGCTAAGGGGCCAAGCCGCGAGATTATAGGGAATCCTTAAGCATCGGTCTACTGTTACCCGCCCGTATGTTGCTTTTCTGCGCAGTTCTAGCCTGTTGTAATTGCTGGCGGATTTTGCGATAACCGCAGTAAATCCCTGCAATGGACTCACGATACTCATGGAACTTCTGGCGCCCAACCTGCGGGTGGTGTTTTGCGGCATCAATCCCGGCCTTTCTTCCGCCCATCAGGGCTATCCTTTCGCCAACGGCAGCAACCGCTTCTGGAAGGTGATCCATCAGGCCGGCTTTACCGCGAGCCAGCTGGCGCCGGAGCAGTGGCAGCAGCTGAAGGACAACGGCTGCGGCATTACCGCGCTGGTGGCGCGCCCGACGGTGGCGGCCAGCGAGCTGTCGCGCGACGAGTTGCGCAGCGGCGGTGAGGCGCTGCAAGAGAAAATCCTGCGCTATCAGCCGCGCGCGCTGGCGATCTTGGGCAAGCAGGCGTTCACCACCGCCTTCGGGGTGAAAAACGCGCCCTGGGGCAAGCAGACGATGATGCTGGGAAAAACCGAGGTCTGGGTATTGCCCAACCCCAGCGGATTGAATCGCGCCACGCTGGAGCAGCTGACCGCCAGCTATCGCGAGCTGTTCCTGGCGCTGCAATGAGATAAGGGGAGTGTGCGATGACATCGATGATGAAAGGTTGTTTGATGGCGCTGTTATTGGTGACCGGCGCCGCACAGGCGGGGCATTCGCCGCAGGAAGCGCGCAACAAGCAGAACGTGCTGGAGTTTTATCGGCAGGGGCTGAACAACAAGGATTTTGCGGCGGCGCGGCCGTTTTTGGGCGAACAGTACAAACAGCATAACCCCAACGCCAAAGACGGCGTGGCGGGTTTTCGTCAATTTGTCGAGCTGCTGAAAACGCGTTACCCCAACTCGCACAGCGAGATTAAACAGGCGTTCGTCGACGGCGACTACGTGATCCTGCATGTGGAGGTCAGCGGGCGCGAGGCCGGCAAGACCGCGGCGATCGTCGATATCTTCCGTCTGGACAGCGCCGGAAAGATCGTTGAACACTGGGACGTGACGCAGCCGGTGCCGGAGAAGACCGCCAGCGGCAACAGCATGTTCTGATGCATAAAAAAACCCCGGCAGGCCGGGGTTTTTGTTTTAGGTGCGGTAGCCGGACTTAGTCGTCCAGGAAGCTGCGCAGCACTTCGGAGCGGCTTGGGTGACGCAGCTTGCGCAGCGCCTTGGCTTCGATCTGACGAATACGCTCACGGGTAACGTCAAACTGCTTGCCAACCTCTTCCAGCGTGTGGTCGGTGTTCATGTCGATGCCGAAACGCATGCGCAGCACTTTCGCTTCGCGCGCGGTCAGGCCGGCCAGCACGTCGTGAGTGGCGGAACGCAGGCTTTCCGAGGTCGCGGAATCCAGCGGCAGTTCGAGGGTGGTATCCTCGATGAAGTCGCCCAGATGCGAATCTTCGTCGTCGCCGATCGGCGTTTCCATCGAGATTGGCTCTTTGGCGATCTTCAGCACCTTGCGGATCTTGTCTTCCGGCATCAGCATGCGCTCGGCCAGCTCTTCCGGCGTCGGCTCGCGGCCCATCTCTTGCAGCATCTGGCGCGAAATACGGTTGAGCTTGTTGATGGTCTCAATCATATGCACCGGAATACGGATGGTGCGCGCCTGGTCGGCGATGGAGCGGGTGATAGCCTGACGGATCCACCAGGTGGCGTACGTCGAGAACTTGTAGCCGCGGCGGTATTCGAACTTGTCTACCGCTTTCATCAGGCCAATGTTGCCTTCCTGGATCAGATCCAGGAACTGCAGGCCGCGGTTGGTGTATTTCTTGGCGATAGAAATAACCAGACGCAGGTTGGCCTCAACCATCTCTTTCTTCGCGCGGCGAGCTTTCGCTTCACCGATCGACATGCGACGGTTGATGTCTTTGACCTGCTCGATGGTCAGACCGGTTTCTTCTTCGATCTGACGCAGTTTCTGCAGGCTGCGCTGCACGTCTTCAGCAACGTCTTTCAGCTTTTCCGACCATGGCTTGGCCATCGCCAGCGCCGCTTCAAACCAGGAATCGCTGGTTTCGTTGCCGGCGAACAGGGTGACGAAGTTTTTCTTCGGCATTTTGCACTGTTCAACGCACAGCTTCATGATGATGCGTTCCTGGGTGCGAACGCGGTCCATCATGGTGCGCATGCTGTTGACCAGGAAGTCGAACTGTTTCGGCACCAGGCGGAACTGCTTGAACACTTCAGACAGCTTCAGGATCTCGTCCGCGGCGCTGGCGTGGCTGCGGCCGTTTTTCTTGATCACCAGGCGGGTCGCTTCATACTGATCGCGCAACTCGGCGAACTTCTGACGCGCGAGCTCAGGATCGATGCTGTTGTCGTCTTCGGTGTCGTCGTCTTCGTCGTCTTCATCTTCTTCGTCGTCGTCTTGCTCTTCGCTCGACAGTTCAGAACCGATGTGAGTGGCGGTTGGGGCGATGTCCTCTTCCGCGTTAGGATCGACGAAGCCGGTGATCAGATCGGACAGGCGCGCTTCACCCGCTTCGACGCGATCGTACTGCTCAAGCAGGTAGGTGATGGCTTCCGGGTATTCGGCAACCGAGCACTGTACCTGGTTGATGCCGTCTTCGATGCGCTTGGCGATGTCGATTTCGCCTTCGCGCGTCAGCAGTTCGACGGTACCCATTTCGCGCATGTACATGCGCACCGGGTCGGTGGTGCGGCCGATTTCGGATTCCACGCTGGACAGAACCTGTGCGGCGGCTTCTTCCGCATCTTCGTCCGTGCTGTTCGAGTTTTCGGCGAGCAGCAGGTCATCGGCGTCCGGTGCTTCTTCCATCACCTGGATGCCCATGTCGTTAATCATCTGGATGATGTCTTCGATCTGATCGGAGTCGACGATATCTTCCGGCAGATGGTCATTGACCTCAGCATAGGTCAGATAGCCTTGCTCCTTACCACGGGTGACAAGTAGCTTCAGCTGTGACTGCGGGTTTTGCTCCATAAGACGGTATCCACACTTCAGAGTATTTAGGTTGGTGTCGGTCGGCGAAACCGCCAACAATAGCATTTGGGGCGTTTTCGTTATCGCCGCGGCCCACTATGGCGGCACTGTGCAGGGCTCTGCCCTCGCAATTATCGGCACTTAAGCCGTTTGGTATTCAGTTTTTCTTCGCTAAAACCTGGTTGAGAGAACGGACTTCTTCACGTTCCTCCGCGCTCAGACCGCGCGTTCTGGCCTGGGCGATCAGCGTTTCCAGCCGTTGCTCGAGCACCGAGTCGTACAGGCTGGCCAATGTATCCAAAAAGGTCTGCTCGACCATGTCCTCAACGATCATATGGTTCCAGGTCGCCAAGGTTTCAAGCTGCTGGCTGAATTTGTTGTCGCGATACAGCTCCAGCAATTGCCCGGTCGTCAGGCCCGGCTGCGCCAAACAGGTCTGCACCAGTTCGACGAACAGCGGCAATCCCGCCTGTTTGGTCTGCTCCAACCCTTCCAGCGAAGGGATAAGTGTAGCCAACTGCGGATTTTGCACCAGTAACCCTATCAGTATACGCATGGTTGTGCGTTTTAGCTGGGGCGCCTGATAAGGATTCGCATTTTCAGCCTGCTTGGGCATCAGCTTGTCGAGCTGGCTGTCGTCCAGCAGCCCCAGCTTGTTGCCGAGCTCCTGGCGCAGGTACAAGCGCAACGTTTCGCCCGGCACCTGAGTAATCAGCGGCAGCGCCAGCGTGCTCAGCTTGGCGCGCCCGTCCGGGCTGCTTAAATCCACCTGCGGCAGCAGGCTTTCGAACAGGAACGTGGACAGCGGCTGCGCCTGCTCCATTCGCTGCTCGAAGGCTTCTTTGCCTTCCTTGCGCACCAGCGTGTCCGGATCTTCGCCGTCGGGCAAAAACATGAACCGCAGCTGGCGCCCGTCATTCAGGTACGGCAGCGCGGTTTCCAGCGCCCGCCAGGCCGCTTCGCGGCCGGCGCGGTCGCCGTCGTAACAGCAGACGACGTTGTCGGTGGCGCGGAACAACAGCTGAATGTGTTCAGCCGTCGTCGAGGTGCCGAGCGAGGCGACGGCATAGTCGATGCCGAATTGCGCCAACGCCACCACGTCCATATACCCCTCCACCACCAGCAGCCGCTGCAGGGTAGGGTGGTTCTGCTGTGCTTCATACAGGCCGTACAGCTGGCGGCCCTTATGGAAAACTTCGGTTTCCGGCGAGTTCAGGTACTTCGGCATACCGTCGCCCAATACGCGGCCGCCGAAGGCGATCACGCGCCCGCGCTTGTCGCGGATGGGGAACATCACCCGTTCGCGGAAACGGTCGTACGAACGCCCCTGATCGTTAGTCACCAGCATGCCGGCATCGTTCAATGCGCGGCGCGAGTCGGCGTCGCGGCCGAAACGCTTCAGGGCGTTGTCCCATCCCGCCGGCGCGAAGCCGATGGCGAAATGGCGAATAACGTCGTCACTTAACCCGCGCTGCTGCAAATAGTTGCGCGCCGGCGCCCCGGAGGACTGCTGCAGTGACTGTTGATAGAACGCGCTGAGCTGTTCCATCAGTTGGTACAGGCTCTGGCGCTGATGGCGTTCGATCTGGGTTGGCCCGGTGCCCGCTTCGTAAGGCACTTCCAGCCCGTGCATGGTCGCCAGTTCTTCGATGGTTTCGACAAACTCGAGTCGGTCGTAATTCATCAAAAAGTCGACGGCGTTGCCGTGCGCACCACACCCAAAACAGTGATAAAACTGCTTTTCGCCATTAACGGTAAAGGAAGGCGTCTTTTCGTGGTGGAACGGACAGCACGCGTGATAGTTCTTGCCTTGCTTCTTGAGCTTCACGCGGGCGTCGATCAAATCGACGATGTCGGTGCGAGCCAGCAAGTCATTGATAAATACGCGCGGAATTCGTCCAGCCATAAGCCCTTACTTCATTAGCCTATAAACGAGAACAAGCCGCGCATTCCTTTCGGAAAGCACGGCCTTCGTATGCAACTACTCGGTCTGCGCGATTTTGAAAATCAGAAATTCACGCGGTGGGGTTGCCCCCGAAGAATTAATACAGACGAGTGCGGCGTGCGTTTTCGCGAGCCAGTTTCTTCGCGTGACGTTTCACAGCAGAAGCTTTAGCGCGTTTACGTTCGGTAGTTGGTTTTTCATAAAACTCACGACGACGAACTTCAGCTAAAACACCTGCTTTTTCGCAAGAGCGTTTGAAACGACGCAGAGCAACGTCAAATGGCTCGTTTTCACGTACTTTAATTACCGGCATGTGCCTCTCACCTCAATAAAATTCGGTTTGCTGCTGGCCAAGCGCCAGCCTTTTCAAAATGGTGCGGAATTTTACTCCAATGGATGCTGCTTTGTAAAGCATCACAGCAAATTGAAACCCGCGTCGCTCTGCCGCAACGTGCGCAATTTTGCACCGGGCGCTGATTATAGACTAATCAGAAAAAAATGCTCGTGTTTAATCGCTCAGGCATTTTCTGGATGAATCATCGACATAGGCGCAAGCCGGTGACAAGATGCGCCGCACCGGCGGTAAATGCGGCGGAATGTGGTAGACTGGCGGCCGCACGTGAATGATGGGAAATGTAATGCGAGTACTGGGTATAGAAACGTCCTGCGATGAAACCGGAATTGCAGTGTATGACGATCAAACCGGTTTGTTGGCCAACCAATTATACAGCCAGGTGAAGCTGCACGCCGACTACGGCGGCGTAGTGCCGGAACTGGCCTCCCGCGATCACGTGCGCAAAACCGTGCCGCTGATTCAGGCGGCGCTGAAAGAGGCCAACCTGACCCCGGCCGATATCGACGGCGTGGCTTACACCGCCGGGCCGGGCCTGGTGGGGGCGCTGCTGGTCGGCGCAACCGTGGGGCGCGCGCTGGCGTTCGCCTGGAACGTGCCGGCAGTGCCGGTGCACCATATGGAAGGCCACCTGCTGGCGCCGATGCTGGAAGACAACCCGCCGGCGTTTCCGTTCGTCGCGCTGTTGGTCTCCGGCGGCCACACCCAGCTTATCAGCGTCACCGGCATCGGTGAGTATGAGTTGCTGGGCGAGTCGATCGACGACGCGGCCGGCGAAGCGTTCGACAAAACCGCCAAGCTGCTCGGCCTGGATTATCCTGGCGGGCCGATGCTGTCGAAGATGGCGCAGCAGGGCACGGCGGGGCGTTTCACCTTCCCGCGGCCGATGACCGATCGTCCGGGGCTGGACTTCAGTTTCTCCGGGCTGAAAACCTTTGCCGCCAACACCATTCGCTCCAACGGCAACGACGATCAGACGCGTGCCGACATCGCCCGCGCCTTCGAGGATGCGGTGGTGGATACGCTGGCGATCAAATGCAAACGCGCGCTGGAGCAGACCGGCTTCAAACGCCTGGTGATGGCCGGCGGCGTGAGCGCCAACCGCACGCTGCGCGCCAAACTGGCGGAGATGATGCAGAAACGCGGCGGGGAGGTGTTCTATGCCCGCCCGGAATTTTGCACCGACAACGGCGCGATGATCGCCTATGCCGGCATGGTGCGCCTGAAGAGCGGTGCCAACCCGGAGCTGAGCGTTTCCGTGCGGCCGCGCTGGCCGCTGGCGGAACTGCCTGCGGTATAAAGCAAAGGGCCGGATTATCCGGCCCTTCCGTTATTCCTCTCTCGGCTGGTCGCCGTTATCCGCGTCGTTTTTCTTCTTGCGGAACTTGCCCCAGATCTTGCTTTCCTGGCCGCGCCACAGGCGCTGAATATTGTCGTGATGCCGCATCAGGATCAGGCAGGAGAGCATCGCTACCGGGAAGGTGAACTGCGGTTTGAACCACCAGACGTAGAACGGGGCGATCAACGCGCTGACGATGGCGCCGAGCGAAGAGTAGCCGCTGAGCAGCACCGTCAACAGCCAGGTGCCGGTCATCAGGCCGGTCAGATCCCAGCCGATAGGTGCGATGGCGCCAAACGCCGTCGCCACGCCTTTACCGCCGCGGAAGTGGAAGAACACCGGATAGATGTGCCCCAGGCAGGCGGCGATCGCCGTCAGGCCCAGATATAGCGGCGGCACATCGAGTTTGTAGGCCAGCCAGACCGGCAGCATCCCTTTCAGAATATCGAACACCAGCACCGCCGCCGCCGCCAGTCGGCCGCCGATGCGCAGGACGTTGGTCGCCCCGGGGTTTCCTGAGCCATGTTCACGCGGATCCGGCAGCCTGGCGATCCGGCAAACCAGGATCGCGCTGGAAATCGAGCCGCACAGATACGCGAAGATAATCATGCCAAGCGCGGTAGCACTCATAACGCGGTTCCGTTTAATAATGGTCGTTTTACTCGCAACATCTATGGATAATACGCACATTCCGCTGGAAGTGGTATCCGGCAAGGCCAAAAACAGAGAATGACGTGATGGATATCGTATTTATTGAAGAGCTTACCGTAATTACCACCATTGGCGTTTATGAGTGGGAACAGGGCATTCGTCAGAAGCTGGTGTTCGATATCGAAATGGGCTGGGATAACCGGCCGGCCGCCGCCAGCGACGATGTAACTGACTGTCTGAGCTATGCCGATGTCAGCGACGCCGTGATCCAGCATGTTGAATCGAACCGGTTCGCGCTGGTGGAGCGCGTGGCGGAGGAAATATCCGAAATTTTGCTTCAACGCTTCAATTCCCCGTGGGTCCGTATTAAGGTCAGCAAACCGGGCGCTGTAGCACATGCCAATCGGGTCGGCGTGATCATTGAGCGCGGCACTCGTCCCGCATGATTTTATGTCATCTGCTTGCAACGAAAGACCGTTAAGCTGGTCTTAATCCTGAGAATTGTTTTAGCGGCATTGTCTTTTAAGCACTGCCGCTTTTTTATGTGATGGCCGTTATTTTATGGGGTGAGCGAAGCACATGGCTGACATGCATTCACTGTTTATTGCGTTTGTTCTTGGGGTTGTCGAAGGGTTAACCGAATTTCTGCCGGTGTCTTCCACCGGGCATATGATTATCGTTGGCGAGTGGCTGGGTTTTACCGGCGACAAAGCCAAAACCTTTGAAGTCATCATCCAACTGGGGTCTATCCTGGCCGTGGTGGTGATGTTCTGGCGCCGGTTGTTCGGCCTGATCGGCATCCATTTCGGCGGCAAGCCGGTGGAGCACGAGGGCAAAACCAGCGGTCAACTGAAGCTGGGGCATATCCTGCTGGCGATGATCCCGGCGGTGGTGCTGGGTCTGGTATTCCACGATGTGATTAAATCGCTGTTCGCGCCGAAAAACGTGATGTACGCGTTGGTTGTCGGCGGCCTGCTGTTGCTGGCGGCGGAATGGCTGAAGCCGAAGACACCGAGAGCGGAAGGGCTGGATGACATCACCTACCGCCAGGCGTTCATGATCGGCTGCTTCCAGTGCCTGGCGCTGTGGCCGGGTTTCTCCCGTTCGGGGTCCACTATCGCCGGCGGTATGCTGGTGGGCGTAAACCGCTATGCGGCGTCCGAGTTCTCCTTCATCCTGGCGGTGCCGATGATGATTGGCGCCAGCGGCCTGGATCTGTACAAGAGCCTGCACTTCCTGACCTGGGGCGATCTGCCGATGTTCGCCGTCGGTTTCGTTACTGCCTTCGTGGTGGCGCTGATTGCGATCAAGACCTTCCTGTCGCTGATCAAACGCATCTCGTTCGTGCCGTTTGCCATCTACCGCTTTATCGTGGCGGCCGTGGTTTACATGGTATTCCTGTAAGCCCGATGGCAAGAAAAAACCCCGCTCTGCGGGGTTTTTTTTATGCCTGATCGTTGAGGATGGTTTGGTTGAGCTTCCAGTCGGCCAGCGCCTGCTGGCGACGGCGTTTGAGCTCATCGCGGATCGCGGTGCCCTGCAGCCCGCTGGCTACCACCTCTTTAATAGATACCGCGTTCGCCACCTGATACGCCTGGCGCAGATAGTCGCCCTGCGGATAAGGATTCTCCTCAAAGCCGGTGCGGCCGCGCGCGTCCGCTTCGCTGGTCAGGATCATCTGCTCCAGCCTTTGGGGCTTGCGCCAGACGTCGATGGCGTCGAACAGCTTCAGCAGGGTCTCCGGCCGCAGCTTGTTCACGGTGTGGATCAAATCATGGTACTCGGCCACCAGCTTGCTCAGATCGCGCACCGGATTGGGCACCCGCAGCCGTTGGCATAGCGCTTCGACCAGCCGCACGCCCGCCGGGCCGTGGCCGTGGTGATGCGGCCAGAACTCTTTTGGCGTCAACCCTTTGCCGAGGTCATGACACAGGGTGGCGAAGCGTACGTCCACCTCGGGAGTGAGGCGGGCGGCCATCGCCAGCGCCATCAGCGTATGCACGCCGGTGTCGATCTCCGGGTGCCATTTGGCGGGAGCAGGCACGCCGAACAGCGCGTCGATTTCCGGGAACAGCACCGCTAGCGCATCGCAGTCGCGCAGCACCTGAAAATAGACCTGCGGGCTCTGGCTTTGCAGCGCCTTTTCGGTTTCCTTCCAGACGCGTTCGGCGGTCAGCGCGGCCAGTTCACCGCTGTGCGCCATCCGGCGCATCAAGGCCAGCGTTTCGTCGGCGATGCGAAAACCCAGATGGGCGAAGCGAGCATTGAATCGCGCCACGCGCAGCACGCGCAGCGGATCTTCGCCGAACGCGTCGGAAACGTGGCGCAGCACGCGCGCCTGCAGATCGGCCACGCCGCCGTAGGGATCAATCAGTTCCCCTTCGGCGGAACGAGCGATGGCGTTGAGGGTCAGATCGCGCCGCAGCAGATCTTCTTCCAGCGTGACGTCCGGCGCGGCATAGCAGGTAAAACCGGTGTACCCCTGGCCGGATTTGCGCTCGGTGCGCGCCAGCGCGTACTCCTCGTGGGTATCGGGATTGAGGAACACCGGAAAATCTTTGCCGACCTGCTGGTAGCCCAACGCCAGCAGCTCCGCCGGCGTGGCGCCCACCACCACCCAATCATGATCGACCACCGGAATGTTGAGCAGGCTGTCGCGAACGGCGCCGCCGACCAGATAAATCTGCACTGTTGACTCCTGAATATCGTGTAAGGCTCTGTCTATCAGATTACATGAATTGGCCGCGGGATGTCGGCGCCAATGAAAAAGGCGCCCGCAGGCGCCCAAACTCAAACTGAACGATACTGAGATCAGTTCATCCAGCGATTGTTGTTCTTGCGACGCGGGATCAGGTGCGGCAACAGCAGGCCCAGCAGCAAACCGACGCCGGCGACGCCGCCGCCGTACATGAACCATTGCAGGATAATGGTGCGCTGCTTGTCGTCGAGCTGCAGGTTAACGGCGTTGACCTTCTTCTGCGCGACCACCAGCTGGTTTTTCAGATCCTGGTTTTCCTTCTGCAGGCTGCTGATGGTGCTGTCGCTGCCTGCGACTTTTTCCTGCATTTCCGCCGTGCGCTGGTTCCAGGTGTTGTCGATGTTGGCGAGCTTGTCGGTCAGGGTTTTCACCTGCTGTTCCAGCTCCGGCACGCGGGTGCGCAGGCTTGGCGTCTGGCTGAGTTGGTCGAGCGGGATCCAGGTGGTGCGGCCTTTCGGATCGCGGATCTGGCCGTAGTTGGTGCTGTCGTTGACGCTCAGCAGGGTCACTTCTTCACCGGCGTTCAGAGTGCCGACAATACGGTACTGATTACCTGGACCGCTATGGACGTAAGTGCTTAACTCATCGGAGATATAGCGTTTATCTTCGGCATGTGCGGCCCAAGTGATGCTGAAGCTCAGCGCGGCAAGGAAAATCAGGCGTAATTTCTGCATTAGTTCATCGTTTCTGGGTGAATTTATGGAACGATAGTAGAGGGTTCAGTCTGACGACGCAACGCCAAAACCGGAATGAGAACTATCTTACTGTGGCTGATTCTGTGAGTTGCGCAGCGTTTTATAACGTAACAGGTTTTTTCTACAGTTAGCAGGGTTAAGGCGCCGGGAATCGCGGTAAGATAACGGCAACTGGGCGTCAGTGGGCAGCATACGGCGGGCCGAGCGCGCCGCGCTGAAACCGACGCGAATGCGTAACTTATTGGTGTTAAAGAATTATGACCGTTGAAATTGAACTGAAATTCATCGCCGCGCCGCAAGCGGTGGCCGCTCTGCCACACTGGCTCGCCGCCTGGCCGCATCAGCATTCCGCGCCGCAAAAGCTGACCAACATTTACTTCGAAACGGCCGACAACTTCCTGCGCAGTCACGACATGGGGCTGCGCATTCGCGGTTTCGACGATCGCTATGAGATGACCATCAAAACCGCCGGTAAAGTGGTGGGCGGCCTGCACCAGCGCCCGGAATACAATGTCGCTATCGCCGAGCCGCAGCTGGCGTTGGCGCAGTTTCCTGCCGACATCTGGCCGCAGGATTGCGATATCGCGGCGCTGCAGCAGGCGTTACAACCGCTGTTCCGTACGGATTTCGTGCGTGAGAAGTGGGTGGTTACTTACGGCCAAAGCGAGATAGAGATTGGCCTGGATCAGGGAGAAGTGCGTGCTGGTGGCCTCAGCGAAGCCCTGAGCGAGATAGAACTGGAGCTGCTGAAAGGCAATACCGCCGATCTGCTGGCGTTGGCCGGTGAGCTGGCGGCGCACGACGGGCTGCGTCAGGGCAGCCTGAGCAAGGCGGCGCGCGGTTACCACCTGGCGCAGGGCAATCCGCCGCGTGAGGTGCGCCCGCTGCGGGTGCTGAAGCCGGCGGCGAAGGCGACCGTGGAGCAGGGGATGATCGCCGCCTTCGAGCTGGCGCTCAACCACTGGCAGTACCATGAAGAGCTGTGGCTGCGCGGCGACGCGCAGGCGCGCGCTTCGGTGATTGAGGCGGTTGGCACGATCCGCCAGGCGCTGGTGATCTTCGGCGGCCTGGTGCCGCGCAAGGCCAGTGCCGATCTGCGCGCCCGCCTGACCGAGCTCGAACCGCTGTTGGCGGACAAAACCGCGCAACCGGAGACCCTGTGTTACAGCGCGGTCTACCTGCAATGTAAGTTGGCGCTCACATCATGGCTGGTGCGCGGCGCCTGGCGGCCGTTTATCGACGCCAAAGCGCAGGCCAAGCTGGACGGTTCTTTCAAACGCTTCAGCGACATCATGCTGGGGCGCAGCGGCGCGGAGCTGAAAGAGGCCTTCAGCCGTACGCTGAACGAAGATGAATATCAGGAACAATTGCCGCGCCTGACGCGTCAGATTTCGGCGCTGGTCCTGCTGTCGGGCGCTTATCCCGACGAGCAGACCGGGCCTTATATCGACGCCTGGCGCGAGCTGCAGGCGGCGCTGAGCGAGCGCCGTCAGGGCTGGTATGAAGCCAGCCGCAAACAGGCCTTATCGCATGCGCCATTCTGGTTAAACGGCGCGCTTCGTTAATCAAGCCGGCCCGTCAGCCGCGGGCCGCAGAACGGGTCATACACTATGTCGCCACTTTCAGTCGCGTTACAGGCTCAGGCACAGCAGATTGTGCAGCGTTTTCAGGAAGTTCACGGCGTGGACTGCGCCTTTAGCGAGCAGGAACAGTGGGTGCTGGCGTCGAGCGATTTCGTCAGCGACGCGCTGCTCGCCCAGCCGGCCTGGCTGGCGACGCTGCGCGAACAGCCGCCGGCGCCCGGCGAGTGGCAACACTATGCCGCCTGGCTCCAGGACGAGCTGGAAGAGGTGCGCGATGAGGCGCAGCTGATGCGTACGCTGCGTCTGTTTCGCCGCGAAACGCTGGTGCGCATCGCCTGGGCGCAGGCGCAGGGGCTGTGTTCGACCGAAGAAACGTTGCTGCAGCTGAGCGGGCTGGCGGAGACGCTGATCGTCAGCGCGCGCGACTGGCTGTACCAAACCTGCTGCCGCGAATGGGGCACGCCGTGCAACGCCGCCGGCGAACCGCAGCCGCTGCTGGTCCTCGGCATGGGTAAGCTGGGCGGCGGCGAACTGAACTTCTCGTCGGACATCGATCTGATCTTCGCTTACCCGGAAAATGGTCAAACCCAGGGCGGGCGGCGCGAGCTGGATAACGCCCAGTTCTTCACCCGCCTCGGCCAGCGGCTGATCAAGGCGTTGGATCAACAGACCATCGATGGCTTCGTCTATCGCGTCGACATGCGGCTGCGGCCGTTCGGCGACAGCGGCCCGTTGGTGATGAGCTTTGCGGCGCTGGAGGATTACTACCAGGAACAGGGGCGCGACTGGGAGCGCTATGCGATGGTAAAGGCGCGCCTGATGGGCGGGGCGGAAGACGCCTACAGCCAGGAGCTGCGCAAAACGCTGCGCCCGTTCGTGTTCCGCCGCTACATCGATTTCAGCGTCATCCAATCTTTGCGCAACATGAAGGGCATGATCGCCCGCGAAGTGCGGCGGCGCGGTCTGAAGGACAACATCAAGCTGGGCGCCGGCGGCATTCGCGAAATCGAATTCATCACTCAGGTATTCCAGCTGATCCGCGGCGGCCGTGAACCGGCGTTGCAGGGGCGTTCGCTGTTGCCGACGCTGCAGGCGGTGGGTGAGCTGGGGCTGCTGGAAAGTGAGCAGGTGCGGGCGCTGAGCGCCGCCTACCTGTTCCTGCGGCGGCTGGAGAACCTGCTGCAGGCGATCGGCGATCAGCAAACCCAGACGCTGCCGCAGGAGGCGCTCGATCAGGCGCGGTTGGCCTACGGCATGGGGTTGGCGGATTGGCCGGCGCTGATGGCGGCGCTGGAGGTGCATATGCAGGCGGTGCGCGCGGTGTTCGACGACCTGATCGGCGACGATAGCCCGGATGTCGGTGAAGATCCCGACTACCAGCACTACCACAGCCTGTGGCAGGACGCGCTGGAGGAGAACGAGCTGGCACCGCTGACGCCGCACCTCGACGAAGAGGGGCGCCGACAGATGCTGCGCACCATCGCCGATTTCCGCCACGACGTCGACAAGCGCACCATCGGCCCGCGCGGCCGCGACGTGCTCGATCAGCTGATGCCGCGCCTGCTGGCGGAGGTATGCCCGCGCCAGGACGCCCCGACCGCGCTGGTGCGGCTGGCGCAGCTGCTCCTCAGCATTGTCACCCGCACTACCTACCTCGAGCTGCTGGTGGAGTACCATGCGGCGCTCAGCCATCTGATCCGCCTGTGCGCCGCGTCGCCGATGGTCGCCAACCAGCTGTCGCGTTACCCGCTGCTGCTGGATGAGCTGCTGGATCCGGCCACGCTGTATCAGCCGGTGGCGCTGGACGCCTACCGCAGCGAGCTGCGGCAGTATCTGCTGCGGGTGCCGGAAGACGATGAAGAGCAAAAGCTGGAGGCGCTGCGCCAGTTCAAACAGGCGCAACAGCTGCGCATCGCGGCTGCGGATATCGCCGGCGCGCTGCCGGTGATGAAAGTGAGCGATCACCTGACTTATCTGGCGGAGGCGATCATCGACGCGGTGGTGCAGCAGGCCTGGAGCGATATGGTGGCGCGCTACGGCCAACCGACCCATCTGCAGGAGCGCGAAGGGCGCGGCTTTGCGGTGATCGGCTACGGCAAGCTGGGCGGCTGGGAGCTGGGTTACAGTTCCGATCTCGATCTGGTGTTCCTGCTGGATTGCCCGCCGGAGGTGATGACCGATGGCGATCGCTGCATCGACGGCCGCCAGTTCTACCTGCGGCTGGCGCAGCGGGTGATGCATCTGTTCAGCACCCGCACGTCCTCGGGCATTCTGTATGAGGTGGACGCGCGCCTGCGGCCTTCCGGCGCTGCGGGGATGCTGGTCAGCACCGTTGAGGCGTTCGCCGACTACCAGCAAAACGAAGCCTGGACCTGGGAGCATCAGGCCCTGGTGCGTGCGCGCATCGTGCACGGCGACCCGGCGCTGCATCAGCAGTTCGACGCGATCCGGCGCGAGATCCTGTGCAAAACGCGCGATGCGCAGACCCTGAAGCGCGAAGTGCGCGAGATGCGCGAAAAGATGCGCAACCATCTCGGCAACAAGCAGCGCGATCTGTTTGATATCAAGGCCGATGAGGGCGGCATTACCGACATCGAATTTATTGCCCAATATCTGGTCTTACGCTATGCGCCGGGTGAACCGCGCTTGACGCGTTGGTCGGACAACGTGCGCATCTTTGAGCTGATGGCCAATTACGACATCATGCCGGATGAAGAGGCGCGCGCGCTGACCCAGGCCTATGTCACCATGCGCGACGAGATCCACCATCTGGCGCTGCAGGAACATTCCGGCAAGGTCGGCAGCGAGCTGTTTGCCGCCGAGCGCGAGCAGGTGCGCGCCAGCTGGGCCAAATGGCTGGATTAATACCTTTTTGCGGGTATTCCGGCGGTCTGTGGTAATATCTGCGCCACTAAAATTTTGTTCTTTTTTGGAGTTATCGGATGAAAGTTACGCTGCCTGATTTTCGCCGCGCCGGTGTGCTGGTGGTCGGTGACGTCATGTTGGATCGCTATTGGTATGGGCCGACCAGCCGCATTTCACCGGAAGCCCCGGTGCCGGTGGTCAAGGTCGATACCATCGAAGAGCGTCCCGGCGGCGCGGCTAACGTGGCGATGAACATCGCTTCGCTGGGCGCCACTTCCCGTCTGGTGGGCCTGACCGGCATCGACGATGCGGCGCGGGCGCTGAGCGCCAAGCTGAATGAAGTCAACGTGCGCTGCGACTTCGTCTCGGTGCCGACCCATCCGACCATTACCAAGCTGCGCGTACTGTCGCGCAACCAGCAACTGATCCGTCTCGACTTCGAAGAAGGCTTCTCCAACGTTGATCCGCAGCCGATGCTGGAGCGCATTCAGCAGGCGCTGCCGCAGATCGGCGCGCTGGTGCTGTCCGATTACGCCAAGGGCGCGCTCAGCCAGGTGCAGGGCATGATCCAACTGGCGCGCGCCGCCAAGGTGCCGGTGCTGATCGATCCGAAAGGATCCGATTTCGAGCGCTATCGCGGCGCGACGCTGCTGACGCCGAACCTGTCCGAGTTCGAAGCGGTGGTGGGCCACTGTAAGGATGAAGCGGAACTGGTGGAGCGCGGCATGAAGCTGGTGGCGGATTTCGAGCTGTCGGCGCTGCTGGTTACCCGCTCCGAACACGGCATGACGCTGCTGCAGCCGGGCGTTGAGCCGCTGCACTTGCCGACCCAGGCGCAGGAAGTGTTCGATGTGACCGGCGCCGGCGACACCGTGATCGGCGTATTGGCCGCCTCGCTGGCCGCCGGCAATTCGCTGGAAGAGTCCTGCTTCCTTGCTAACGCCGCCGCCGGCGTGGTGGTGGGCAAGCTCGGTACGTCTACCGTGTCGCCGATCGAGCTGGAAAACGCGGTGCGCGGCCGCGCCGAAACCGGCTTTGGCGTGATGACCGAAGCGCAGTTGAAAAACGCCGTGGCGCAGGCGCGTCAGCGCGGCGAGAAAGTGGTGATGACCAACGGCATCTTCGACATTCTGCATGCCGGCCACGTCTCCTATCTGGCCAACGCCCGCAAGCTGGGCGATCGCCTGATCGTGGCGGTGAACAGCGACGCCTCGACCAAGCGTCTGAAAGGGGAGAAACGCCCGGTCAACGCGCTGGAGAACCGCATGATCGTGCTGGGCGCGCTGGAAGCGGTGGATTGGGTGGTGCCGTTCGAGGAGGACACGCCGCAGCGCTTGATCGCCGACATCTTGCCGGATCTGCTGGTGAAAGGCGGCGATTACAAGCCGGAAGAGATTGCCGGCAGTGCGGAAGTGTGGGCCAACGGCGGCGATGTCAAAGTGCTGAACTTTGAAGACGGCCTGTCGACCACCAACATCATCAAAGCGATCAAAGACGGGCGCGGCTAACGCCGGGCAATCTAAAGAACAAGGGCGCGCGGTGCGCGCCCTTGGCGGGAATTATTCGTCTTCCTGCTTGGCGGCCGGCGCCGCGCTCAGCTTGCTTTCCAGCTCGGCCATGCGCTGCTCCAACAGCGCCAGCTTCTCGCGGGTGCGCAACAGCACCTGAGTCTGCACGTCGAACTCTTCGCGGTTAACCAAATCCAGACGGGTCAGCTGCGACTGCAGCACCTGACGGATTTTTTTCTCAACGTCTTCCCCGAATTCACGAACGCCTTTAGGCATGGACTCATGAACCTGGCGTGCGATTTGTTCGATTTTTTTCGGGTCAATCATGGCGTATCCCTTTCAGAGTTTAATAGCTGCCGCTTAGTGTAATGCGAGTTGCCCGCCGGATAAACCATTAAGCGCATTCGCCGTACGTGGCCGAATTGTGCTTTTGCCAATTGCCCTGTCTACCCATTAGCGTTATAGTCATCTTGCTTATTCTCAGGGCGGGGTGAAAGTCCCCACCGGCGGTAAATCACCTTCTACGGTGAAAGCCCGCGAGCGCTCAGCCAGCCTGTAAAGGCCGGTTAGAGGTCAGCAGATCCGGTGTAATTCCGGGGCCGACGGTTATAGTCCGGATGGGAGAGAGTAACGGTATCTGCCGGGCATGCGCCCGCTTGCGTTATTTTTTTAGCTATTGCTAGCTACTCCTCAAGATCGCCCTGGTTCTGGTAATCCATAATTTTTAATGAGGTTTTTTACCATGAATCAGACGCTACTTTCAGACTTCGGCACGCCAACAGAACGCGTTGAACGCGCGATCGACGCACTGCGCAACGGGCGCGGCGTAATGGTGCTCGATGATGAAAACCGTGAAAACGAAGGTGACATGATCTTCGCCGCGGAAACCATGACCGTTGAGCAGATGGCGCTGACCATTCGCCACGGCAGCGGCATCGTGTGCCTGTGCATCACCGAAGAACGCCGTCAGCAGCTTGAGCTGCCGATGATGGTGACCAACAACTCCAGCCAGTTCCAGACCGCCTTCACCGTGACCATCGAAGCGGCGCAGGGCGTGACCACCGGGGTTTCCGCTTCCGATCGCCTGACCACCATCCGTGCGGCGGTGGCAGACAGCGCCAAGCCGAGCGACCTGAACCGTCCGGGCCACGTGTTCCCGCTGCGCGCGCAGCCGGGCGGCGTGCTGAGCCGCCGCGGCCACACCGAAGCGACCATCGATCTGGTTTCCATGGCCGGTTTCAAACCAGCCGGCGTGCTGTGTGAACTGACCAACGACGATGGCAGCATGGCGCATGCGCCGGAAGTGATTACCTTCGCCAAACAGCACGACATGGTGGTGCTGACCATCGAAGATCTGGTGGCCTACCGCCAGGCGCACGAGAAAAAAGCCAGCTGATCGCCGGCCGCTTTCAACGATAAAAAAGCCGCGTAAAGCGGCTTTTTTTGTGGCTAGTGTTTTGACAGGCGTTCGCCGATGCGGCTGGCGTAATTCATCACATGGAAGGTGTAGTTCTCCTCCACCGTGCCCTGGAACAGGTGCGCCCAGGGGCCGATGGCGTAGATGCCGAGATCTTCCCCGCCGTGCGTCTCGCTGTTCAGCGGCACCAGCGCCGGCTGAATAAAGTCAGGTGCGGTGGCCTGTTCCATGGTTAATGCCGGGCGCTCGGTCAGCGGGATTATGCCGCCGGGGCCGTTGGCGAAGCCGACGGTGGTGTAGGGCTTGCCGTCGCTGCCCAGCCGCGGTTTGCCGTCGACGCCGACGGAAATGCCGAGGATAGGATTGCCGCGCTTGGCATAGCCGGCGATGGTCAGCGTGTGGCTGTGATCGCCGGTCACGATCACCAGCGTGTCGTCCAGATTGACCTTATCGATGATGGTTTTCACCGCTTCGTTCAGGGCGACCGCGTCGCTCAACGTGCGGTAGGCGTTGCCGTTATGGCTGCCGTGATCGATGCGTCCACCCTCGACCAACAGCAGGTAACCTTCGGGATTCCTGGCCAGAATATCGATGGCCTTGCCGGTCATTTCCGCCAGTGAGGGTTCTCCCGCCGCGTCTTGCCGCCGATCGTGCTCGAAGTTCATGTGCGACGGTTCGAACAGGGCCAACAGGTGGTCGACTTTGGTCGGATCGATTTTGTCGAACTGCGCCTGATTCCAGACGTATTGCCCACGCTCGCCGTAGCGTTGCATCCAGACCTGCGTCAGGTCGCGGCCGTCCTTTCTGGCGCCTTTCTTGCCGGGATATTCCGGATCGCTCACGCTGTCGGGCAGAAAGTTGGCGCGCCCGCCGCCCATCGCCACGTTCAGGCCGTTGCCGTACTTCATTTCCACCAGCTGGCGCGCGATGTCGCGGCAGCCTGCGGCCAGAGCATCCGCCGGCATTTTGGCGTCAGACTCCCAGTCGCGATTGGCGATATGGGCATAGGTGGCGCCCGGCGTGGCGTGGGTAATGGTGGCGGTCGTCACGGCGCCGGTGGACAGGCCGAGCGTTGCGGCCATCTCCCACAGCGTGGTGACGGCCTTGGTTTGCTGATCCTCGCAGTTGTTGAGGGTAGCCGTATGGTTGAGGCCCATCAGATCGTTGATGGTTTTGACGCCGGTGGTCATCGCTACCGCGCTGGGCGCAGAGTCGGTGATTTGGGCGTCGGCGGAGTAGGTTTTGGCCGCCGCCAGATAGGGGAAGGCCTCCCAGGCCAGCACGTTGGATTCGCCATCCACGCCGCGCTGCTGCCCTTCAAAAATGCGGGCGGCGGTCACGGTGGAAAACCCCATGCCGTCACCGACCACCAGAATGACGTTTTTGGCGCGGTTGGTGTTTGGCGTTTGCTTCAGCCGCTGTTGCAGCTGAGTTTGCGCCTGAATGAAGTAAGGATCTTCGCGCTGCGTCAGCTGCGCGTTGTCCGCCGCGCCGGTGGTTGCCGTCCAGCCGGCGAGTAAGAACATGGAAAGCGCCAGGCGGGTTGCCAGTGTGAGTCTGAACATGAATTCCTCCTTGGTGAGACGTAATTCCCATCGCGCGACGGCGTTGCCTGCTCCCGTCGGCAGAGGAGGAGTGTATAGATCTTGTTAACAAAAAATACATAAATTGTTCACAAATTGGATCTGTGTGGCAGTAATGTCATGCTATTCACTGATATTATTAATTTATTGAAATATATGATTTTTTTATCTTTCTGCGGATCGGCGTATTTCTCTACTTTTAATTCAAATTTATTGAATATCTTCATCACGGTTATCCGGCTGTGTTGCTGCGGCAAAGCGCGTAATGTAGCGGCATAGCACAATTTGAACTAAGGATCCCTCTATGAACACCTCTCGTATGCCGGCACTGTTTCTTGGCCACGGTAGCCCGATGAACGTGCTGGAAGACAACCGTTACACCCGGGCATGGCGTGCGTTGGGTGAGTCATTGCCGCGCCCGAAGGCGATCGTGGCGGTTTCCGCGCATTGGTATACCCGCGGCACAGCGGTCACCGCGATGGAAAAACCCAAAACCATTCACGACTTTGGCGGGTTCCCGCAGGCGCTGTTTGATACCCGCTATCCGGCGCCGGGCTCTCCCGCGCTGGCCGCGCAGCTGCAGCACATTCTGGCGCCGGTGCCGGTAACGGCGGATCTCGGCGAGTGGGGATTAGATCACGGCACCTGGGGTGTCCTGATCAAGATGTATCCCGATGCTGACATTCCGGTGGTGCAGCTCAGCGTCGACGGCACGCAGCCGGCGGCCTATCACTATGAGCTGGGCCGCAAACTCGCCGCGCTGCGGGACGAGGGCGTGATGATCGTCGCCAGCGGCAACGTGGTGCACAACCTGCGCATGGTGAAATGGCAGGGCGATACCAGCGCCTACCCATGGGCGGAATCATTCAATAACTTTGTCCGGGATAACCTGCGTTATCGGGGCGATAACCATCCGCTGGTGGATTTCATGCGCCATGAGGGGGCGGCGCTGTCGAATCCGACGCCGGAACACTATCTGCCGTTGCTGTATGTGCTCGGCGGCTGGGATGGAAAAGAGGCCATCAGCGTGCCGATCGACGGTATCGAAATGGGGGCGCTTAGCATGCTGTCGGTGCAGGTGGGCTAAAGAAAAAACGCCAGTCAGCGACTGGCGTTTTTACCTTCAGCGGGGCGATCAGCCGAGGATGGTGTGCGGATAGAAGCGCGACAGATCCTGCGTGATCAGTTCGCGATCTTCGCGCAGGCCGATGCCGCAAGGTTGATCGTTCACCAGCCAGCTGCCGATCAGCGTGTAGCTGTCTTCGAACTTCGGCAGCGGATGGAACTGCTGCACGATCATGCCTTCTTCGCCGTACGGCCCATCGACGCGCGCCACTTCCTGACCGTTTTCGACGATCTGGATATTGGCGCCTTCGCGCGAGAACAGCGGTTTGGTGACGTAATGATCCATCGGCGGATGATCGTCTTGCGCGAAATAAGCCGGCAGCAGGTTAGGGTGGTTCGGGAACATTTCCCACAGCAGCGGCAGCAGCGCCTTGTTGGAGATGATGCTTTTCCAGGCCGGCTCCAGCCAACGCACGCCGGCGTCTTCCAGCTTGGTGGAGAACATCTCGCGCAGCATGAATTCCCACGGATAGAGCTTGAACAGGTTACCGATCACCTGATCCTGCAGATCGGTGAATTGACCTTTCTCGCCAAGGCCAATCTCTTCCATGAACAGGAACTCGGTCGGCAGACCGGCTTCCTGCGCGCAGTCCTGCAGATATTGCACCGTGCCGCGATCTTCTTCGCTGTCCTGGCAGCACGCCAGGTGCAGCAGGCCGAAGCCGTGATGCGCTTTCAGCTCGGCGAAACGCTCGATCAGCTTCTCCTGCAGGCTGTTGTACTGATCCGATTGCGGATCCAGCTTGCCGGCATTGATCTGATCTTCCAGCCACAGCCACTGGAAGAAGGCCGCTTCATACAGCGAGGTCGGCGTATCGGCGTTGTTCTCCAGCAGCTTCGGCGGGTTGACGCCGTCGTAGGCCAGATCGAGACGCGAATACAGCGACGGCTGGTTGGTGCGCCAGGAGCTGCGCACGAACTCCCAGGTGTGTTTCGGGATGCAGAACTTGGCCATCAGCTCGTCGCTGCCGACCACTTTCTCCACCACCTGCAGGCACATCTGATGCAGCTCGGCGGTGGCGCTTTCGATCTCTTCAATCTGCGCCAGCGTGAACTGGTAATAGGCGTCTTCACACCAGTACGGCTCGCCGTACATGGTGTGGAAACGAAAACCGAACTCGGTCGCTTTTTCACGCCAGTCCGGGCGCTCGGTAATAGCAATACGTTTCATGCATCAACCGCCCATGCTGCGAGAGCCGGAGTTGGAGGTGGCGCTGCTGCGCTGCATGCTGGTCTGCTTGGCCACGGTCTCGCCGAAACCGCCGCGGGTAACGGTATTGGTGACCGCAGGCTTCGGCGCCATGGCGGTTTTCGGCACCGTCATGGTGCGGCCGCCGGCGGTGGCCGGGCCGTAGCTCTTGCCGCTGGCGTCGACAAACTTGCCGTTCGCCGGGCTGGCGGCATTCTTGGAGGTGAACAGCGGCTGCTGCGCGAAGCCGGAACCGCCCATCAGGCGGCCCATCATGTAACCCGCCATCAGCGGCATCCAGAAGCTGCCGCTGCTTTGTGATTCCGCCGCCATGCCGGCCTGTGCCGGAGCCTGGGTACACTGCGCTTCGCCGAACTCGGCGACGCAGTCTTCGCGAGTGGCGTATTTCGGCGCGGTTTTCGCCGCTTCTTTCAGGGCATTGTTGTAGGAGGTGGTGCACTGCTCGCTCATCGAAGGATTGGCGCGCGAACAGTCATCGGCATTCTGATACAGGGAGACCGTTTCATCGCTCTTCTCGCAGCCGGCCAGCATAAAGACGGCGCTGATCGCCAAAGCCACGGGCGCGACACGGTAGCTGCGCCAGGATTTGCGGAACGTCTCTTGGTTGATGTTTTTTGTCCGTTTCATCGTTATCAATCCCATCATGCGGGCTGTTTTCGCCCTTTCCCAGTAGTGGCGCTAAGGATAGGGGAAACATGGTCAAAATTAAAGCTGAAACGCCCGCAGAATCCACTCTTTACGCAGTTATACGTTGGGGTGTGCGCCAGTTCGCTTTCGCGGCGAAAAAACGCGCGTTAGCGTTTCATCATGAAACGTTGTCGCTATGATGATGTTCCATAATGGAACAAAAATCGCGTGGCTCGCCAGGCGGGCGGCAGGCGCTCATAGTCGAAGCACAACAACAAGCCGGCGGCGAAGCCGGCGCGTCATCACCTGATATCTGAACGTTACCATCGCCAACTCCCTACAAGGATCCGGTTATGTTGAGAATCATCCAGTCACCAGGCAAATACATTCAGGGCGCCAATGCGCTGTCCGCCGTCGGCGAATACGCCAAATCCCTCGCCGACCATTATTTCGTGATCGCCGACGACTTTGTGATGCAGCTGGCGGGCGACACCCTGATGGGCAGCCTGCAGCAGCACGGCGTGAAACATCATGCGGCCCGCTTCAACGGCGAGTGCTGCCGTAAAGAGATAGACCGCCTTGGCCGCGAGCTGCAGACCCACGGCTGCCGCGGGGTGATCGGCGTCGGCGGCGGCAAGACGCTCGACACCGCCAAGGCCGTCGCCCACTACCAACGGCTGCCGGTGGTGCTCATTCCCACCATCGCCTCCACCGATGCGCCGACCAGCGCGCTGTCGGTTATCTACACCGAACAGGGCGAATTCGCTGAATACCTGATCTACCCGCGCAACCCGGACATGGTAGTGATGGACAGCGCCATCATCGCCAAAGCGCCGGTGCGCCTGCTGGTAGCCGGCATGGGCGACGCGCTCTCCACCTATTTCGAAGCGCAGGCCTGCTTCGACGCGCAGGCCACCAGCATGGCCGGCGGCAAATCGACGCTGGCGGCGCTCAGTCTGGCGCGGCTGTGCTACGACACCCTGCTGGCCGAAGGGGTAAAAGCCAAACTGGCGGTCGAGGCCGGCGTGGTGACGGAAGCGGTGGAACGCATCATTGAGGCCAATACGTATCTGAGCGGCATCGGCTTCGAGAGCAGCGGGCTGGCGGCGGCGCATGCCATTCACAACGGTTTCACCGTGCTGGAGGAGTGTCACCACCTGTATCACGGCGAGAAAGTGGCGTTCGGCACCCTGGCGCAACTGGTGCTGCAGAACAGCCCGATGGCGCAGATTGAAACCGTGCTGGCGTTTTGTCATGACATCGGCTTGCCGATCACGCTGGCGCAGATGGGCGTCACCGGCGATGCGACGGCGAAGATGATGGCGGTGGCCGAGGCCAGCTGCGCCGCGGGTGAAACCATTCACAACATGCCGTTCAAGGTCACCCCTGCGGGCGTGCAGGCGGCGATCCTGACGGCGGATAGGCTGGGCGCCGCCTGGTTGCAGCGTCATTGATACCGTTGGGGCGCGGTGCGCCGCGCCCCTGTTCTTACAGAGGAAACCATCGTGAAAAAACTGATTAATCAGGTCGAGTCGGTGTTGGAAGAGCAGTTGCAGGGGCTGGCGGAGGCTCATCCCGAGCTGCTGGTGCACGCGGATCCGGTGTTCGTGACCCGCGCCGACGCGCCGGTGGCGGGCAAAGTGGCGATCCTGTCCGGCGGCGGCAGCGGCCATGAGCCGATGCACTGCGGCTTCGTCGGTGAAGGGATGCTCGACGGCGCCTGTCCGGGCGAGATTTTCACCTCGCCGACGCCGGATAAAATGTACGAGTGCGGTCAGGCGATCGACGGCGGCGCCGGGGTGCTGCTGCTGATCAAGAACTACACCGGCGACGTGCTCAACTTCGAAACCGCCACCGAGCTGCTGCACGACAGCGGCGTCGCGGTGGCGACGGTGCTGGTGGATGACGACGTGGCGGTCAAAGACAGCCTGTTTACCGCCGGGCGGCGCGGGGTGGCCAACACCGTGCTGATGGAGAAACTGTTGGGCGCCGCCGCGGCGCGCGGCGACGATCTGGACAGCGTGGTGACGCTGGGGCATCGCATCAACAACCACGGGCATTCAATCGGCATTGCGCTGGGCGCCTGTACCGTGCCGGCCGCCGGCAAGCCGTCGTTCACCCTGGCGGAGAACGAAATGGAGTTCGGCGTCGGCATTCACGGCGAGCCAGGCATTGCGCGCCGCCCGTTCACCACGCTCAACGCGGCGGTGGACGACATGTTCCATACGTTGATCGACCACGGCCACTATCAGCGCGCGATCCGCGTCTGGGATCGTCAGCAGGGCGAGTGGCGCGACGAGATGCAGACCAAGCAGCCGCTGACGCGCGGCGATCGGGTGATCGCGCTGGTCAACAATCTGGGCGCCACGCCATTGTCTGAGTTGTATGGCGTGTACCATCGGCTGGCGGAGCGCTGCGCCGAGGCGGGCATCATCATTGAACGCAACCTGGTGGGTTCTTATTGCACCTCGCTGGATATGCAGGGGGTATCCATCACGTTGTTGAACGTGGACGACGAGCTGTTGTCCTTGTGGGATGCGCCGGTGAAAACGCCTGCGCTGCGTTGGGGTTGCTGAGGAGGAATCATGGCGTTGACCAAACAACAGGTTGTCGATTGGCTGATGCGTTGCGGCGAGGTGTTCAGCCGGGAGCGCGATTTTCTGACCCAGTTGGACACCGAGATCGGTGATGCCGACCACGGTTTGAACATGAATCGCGGTTTCAACAAGGTGGTGGAAAAGCTGCCGTCGGTGGCGGACAAGGATATCGGCTTTATCCTGAAAAACACCGGTATGACGCTGCTGTCGAGCGTGGGGGGCGCCAGCGGTCCGCTGTTCGGCACCTTCTTCATCCGCGCGGCGCAGGCGGCGAACGCCAAGCAAAGCCTGGATCTGACGGAACTGCATCAGGTGATGCAAGAAGGGGTGGAAGGCGTGGTGATGCGCGGCAAAGCGGAGCCGGGCGACAAGACCATGTGCGACGTCTGGTGGCCGGTGGTGGAAAGCCTCGGCCAGTCCGCGCAGCAGAACCTGAGCGTGGCGGAGGCGCTGCAGCGCGCCGCCGACAGCGCCGAGCGGGCGGTGGAGAGCACCATCACCATGCAGGCGCGCAAGGGGCGGGCCAGTTACCTGGGCGAGCGCAGCATCGGCCACCAGGATCCCGGCGCCACTTCGGTGATGTTGATGATGAAAACGCTGGCCGAGGTTGCCGGCAGTTAGCAGGAGGCGAGATGATTAATATCGTGGTGGTTTCGCACAGCGCGTTGCTGGCGCGCGGCGTTGAGCAGTTGGCGCGGCAGATGATGCGCGGCGACGGCTGCAAACTGGCGCTGGCGGCGGGCGTGGATGACGAGCAGCACCCGATCGGCACCGACGCGGTCAAAGTGATGGAGGCGATCGAAGCGGTCGCCGACGGCGATGGCGTTCTGGTGCTGATGGATCTGGGCAGCGCGCTGCTCAGTGCCGAAACCGCGCTCGATCTGCTGGACCCGGATCTGGCCGCCAAAGTGCGGCTGTGTGCGGCGCCGCTGGTTGAAGGCACGCTGGCGGCGGTGGTTGCCGCCAACTCCGGCGCCTCACTGGAGCAGGTGGTAGCGGAGGCGCAGGGGGCGCTGCAGGCCAAACAGGCACAGCTGGGCGAGGCTTCACCTACGGCGAAAAACGTGGCCTTGCCGCTGGCGCAGGGCAAAAGCGCAACCTGGACGGTACAGAACCCGCACGGGTTGCATGCGCGTCCGGCGGCGCGGCTGGTCGAGACGCTGGCGCCGTTCAAGGCCGAGCTGGTGCTGGAGAAGCAGGGGCAGTGCGTCGATCCGCGCAGCCTCAATCAGCTGGCGCTGCTGCAGGTGCGTCACGGCGACACCATCCGTTTGATCGCCGACGGCGCGCAGGCGGACGAGGCGCTTGCGGCGTTCAAAGCGTTGGCGGAGCAGCATTTTGGCGAGACGGTCTCCGAGCGGCAGCAGCCTTCGCTGCACGGTATCCCGGTGGCGGAAAGCGTCACCAGCGGACCGGTGTTCCAGGCTTACAGCTTCTGGCCACCCACGTCCGATCGGCGCATCGGCGCGGACGAGGTATTGGGTGAACAGCAACGCCTGCGGGAGGCGCTACAGCATACGCTGAGCGATCTGAACCGGCTGGCGGAACGCACCGGCACGCTGATCGGCAAGCCGCAGGCGGCGATCTTCGGCGCCCACAGCATGCTGCTGGACGATCCGGATCTGCAGCAGGCGGCTTACACCCGCATCGCGCAACAGCTGTGCAGCGCCGAGCAGGCCTGGCGACAGGTGCTGGAGGCGATCGCCGAAGAGTACCGCGAGCTGGATGACGACTACATGCGGGCGCGCGAACTGGACGTGCGCGACATGCTGCGCCGCACGCTGTGCCATCTGCAGGGGCTGCCGCTGCCGGTTATTGCGCTGACAGAACCGTCAATATTGGTGATGGACGAACTGATGCCTTCGGAGGTGGTGATGCTCGACAGGCGGCTGGTGCTCGGCATCTGTCTGAGTGGCGGCAATGCCCTGTCGCACAGCGCCATTCTGGCGAAGGCGATGGGCATTCCGATGGTGGTCGGCATGCAGGATTGCCTGAGTAAAACCCGCAGCGGGCAGAAGGCGATGCTGGATGCCGCGCGCGGGGTGTTGCAGCTCAGCCACTAAGCGCGCAGCTTGAACTGGCGGATGTCGATCCCGTGCTGTTTGATCTTCCGCCACAGCGTGGTGCGGCCGATGCCCAGCAGCTGCGCCATCTCCGTCAGCTGGCCGCGGCTGACGGTCGCCGCGCGCAGGATCGCCTGGCGCTCCATGTCCGTCAGCGTCAACAGCGGCGCGCCGGGCTGCGGATCGCTTTCCAGCAGCGACGGCTGGCCGAGCAGGTGCGCCGGCAGATCCGCCAGCTGGATGTGGTGGCCGTGGCAAATCATCGCCGCGCGCTCCACCACTCCTTTCAGCTCCAAGTCGTTGCCCGGCCACAGGTAGAGCGCCAGCTGGGCCATCACTTCGTCATCCACCCGAAAGCGGCACTGAAAATGCTGCTCCAGCGTGCGCAGGTGGTGTTTGACCAGCAGCGGAATATCGCTCAGCCGCTGGCGCAGCGGCGGGATCTGGATCTCGAATGCCTGCAGGCTGTAAAACAGCTGGCGGCGGAAGCGGTTTTGCTGCACCAGCAGCGGCAGATCGGCGGCGCTGCCGGCGATCACCCGCACATCGACCGGGATCACCCGGCTGGAATTGAGGCGGATCACCACGCCGGTTTTCAGCACCTGCAGCAGCGCCGATTGCATCTCCGCCGGCAGGTATTCGATCTGTTCGAGGTACAGCGTGCCGCCGTTGGCCAATTCGAATTTGCTGAGCTGGCCCGCCTCTTCTTCGCTGGCGTCGCTGCCCAGCAGCTCACGCAGCCCCTGCGCCTGCGGCAGCAGTTGACAGTTGAGGGCGATATACGGCCCGGCGGCGCGTTCACCGGCGTTGTGGATGGCCTGGCTGAGTAGCTCTTTGCCGACGCCTTCCTCCCCGCGCAGCAGGATCGGATGCTGGCCTTTGGCCGCCTGCTGGCCATAACGGATCAGCCGCCGCATCTCCAACGAGGCGGAGGGCATTTGCTCGAAGCTGTGGCTGACGCGCCCCAACTGGCTGCTGACATACTGGCGCAGCCGCTCGAGCGGGTGCAGCAGGGCGATGAAACTGCAGCGTTCGCCGTCGAAAATCGGCTTTAGCGTCAGCAAGGCGGCAATAAACTGCCGCTGGCTTTCGAAGGTGACTTCGACGTGTTGCAGCGGCTGCCGGTCGGCGATGGCGCGCTTGAGCAGAGCGGGCAGCGTCAGCAACTGCGCCAGCGGTTTGCCCTGGCTCTGCTGCTCGTCCAGCTTTAGCAGGGCGGCGGCGCGCTGGTTGATGTATTGCAGGTAGCCGCGATGATCCCAGGCCATAACGCCGTCGTCCACGCCGTCCAGCAGGCCGTAAAGCTGGTTCAGATGGCGGTTGGATTCCGCCAGCAGGCCGTCGGCGTTCAGCGAATTGCCTATTTCGCGGGCGATGGCCAGCGTCAGCGACAGATCGCCGGCGGCGCAGTCGGCCAGCAGGCAGCCCAGTGCGATCGAGCCGCGCTGGCGGCCGCTGTTGTCGTAGACCGGCGTCGCGCAGAATGACCAACCGTGCAGCGCCCGGCGCACGTGCTCTTCACCGCTCACTCGTACCGGGTGGCCTTCCGCCGCCGCCAGCGCCGGGGCGTTGGTGCCGATCTGCCCCTCGGCCCAATAAGCGCCGGGGGCGAACCCCAATTGCTGCAGATGCTCCCAGGTTTGGGCGTCGCCGCAGCGCCACAGCATGCAGCCGCTCTCGTCGAGGATCATCAACAGACAGCGACGCGGCTCCATGTATTCGCAGGCGTCTTCCAGCGCCGCCTGGCCGAGCGTCAGCAGATCGTTCTTGCGGCGGCAAATCGATTCGAAGGTGGCGCCCTGCGCGCGGTGCGGCGCTTGCCAGACATCGGGCTGCATCAGGCTGCGGCAGCGCAGCCAGGAGGCGTAAACCGCCTGTGCCGGGCGCAGCGGCGGCGGCAATTCGCCGTCGTTAATCAGACGCTGCCAGCGTGAATCGTTGTCCATCGAACCTCATCCATACTGCGAAAACGAGAGTGACGATGATACCACCTGACGCGGCGGCGGCTGTGAGGCGGCGGGCAGAAGTGGTGAAATCGAGGCAAAAAAAACGGGGCGCGGCGCAGGCCGAACCCCGTGTTTATCCGCGTGCGCGCATCAGTTGCGGAATGGGTTGCCGCTGTTGCGAGCCGGTTGGCTGGTGGTAACGGCCGGCGCGGATGCGCGAGTGGCCGCCGGTACCGGCGCCGCGGTCTGTTGCATCGGCGCATTGTCCTGATAGCCGTCTGCATAGGCGTCCTGCGCGCGATTCTGCGGTGCGACGGCGTCAGGCGCGGTCGATACCGGTTTGCCCAACGCGCCGTTCAACAGCAGCAGATCGTTCTGGTTCAGCGTGCCGAGCGCCGACTTGATGTTCAGTTGGTTGATCAGATAGGTATAACGCGCGTCGGACAGCTGACGTTTGGCGTTATACAGCGTGGTGGTGGCGTCCAGCACGTCGACGATGGTGCGGGTACCGACCTGATAACCGGCTTCCATCGCGTCCAGGGAGCTTTGCGCGGAGATCACCGCCTGTTTGTAGGCGTTGATGCTGCTGATCGAGGCGTTAACGTTGTTGAACGACGAACGCACGGTCTGCACCACGCTGCGGTGGGAGCTTTCCAACTGCTCGCTGGCGCCGACGAAGCCGTACTGCGCTTGTTTCACCTGCGAATTGGTCGCGCCGCCGCTGTACAGCGGCAGGTTGAAGCTCAGACCCACTTTGTTTTCACCGAGGTCTGCGTCGCGCGTGGTGTTGCGTGAGCCGCCGTAATTATTGTTGGAGATCGCCGTTGAGGCGCTGAAGTCCACTGTCGGCATATAGCCGGTCTGCGCGGCGCGGATCTGTTCGCGCGCCAGATCCTGGCTCAGGCGGGCAGACAGCAGGCTCAGGTTGCGCGCTTCCGCTTCTTTCAGCAGGTTGTTCACCGCTTCCGGGCGCTGGGTGCTGAAGCGATCGGTGTTCAGCGAGGCCAGTTCGGGGTAGAAGGTGCCGGTGACCTGACGCAGCGTTTCCAGCGCGTTGTCCAGATCGTTGCGGGCGGAGACTTCCGCCGCCAGCACGGTGTCGTAGTTCGAGCGGGCGTTCTGTACGTCGGTGATCGCCACCAGGCCCACGTTGAAGCGCTGGGTGGTTTGATCCAGCGTGCGATACACCGCGTCTTTCTGCGCCTGGGTATAGGACAGCGTATCGATCGCTTTCAGCACGTTGAAGTAAGCGGTCGCCGTGTTGAGAATAAGCTGTTGCTCAGCGGTCTGGAAGGTGACGTCGGAGATGCCGGCGGTCTTTTCCTGCAGCGTCAGCTGGCGCCATTTCGACATGTCGAAGATGGTTTGCGTCAGCGCCAGCGAGCCGCTTGTGCTATCGCTATGGGTATCGCGGCTGTCTCGATATCCGCTGGTGTAGTTGTAACCGGCGGTCAGGCCGAGCTGCGGCAGCAACGGGCTGCGCGCTTCATTGATCTTTTCGAATGCGGCGTCGCGGTCAGCTGCACTTTTGCGCAGATCCGGGTTACTTTCCCTAGCCTGTTTGTAGACCTGCAGCAGGTTCTCTGCCTGGCTCATTGCACTGAAGCCGCCCAGGCTCAGTCCGATAAGAAGGGGGAGCAGTTTCTTCATTTGCATTCCTTGTTGTGCAGCAATATTGCTATGTTAGCGCTGACGATAGACGAAATAGTTGCCGATTCTAGCAGAGTCTGAGGTACGCATCAGGTGGCTGAATGTGCCATCTCACGTAACTTTTACCTTTCAGACCGCCCATTTACCTTGGCGTACTGCCCGGGCCGACTGCAGCTGATATTATGGCTGACAATCCGGATTGTTTCCCGCTATTACCTGCGAGCGCACAAACGTGCCGCATCCGGCGGCGAAAAACAGCCTAACATAAAGTCGCGGCGGAGAGTCCCGCTGTTTCTGTCATCAAAACCGTTTATTTTATCGGCATACTCAAGCAGGAGAATTCGTGCATGAACCGTTCGCAGCCGTCGCCCGTTACTTTCGATAAAAAAGATGTAGAAATTATTGCACGCGAGACGCTGTACCGTGGTTTTTTTTCACTCAATTTATACCGGTTTCGCCATCGGTTGTTCAATGGCGAAATGAGCCCTGAAATCACGCGTGAAATTTTCGAACGCGGCCATGCGGCGGTGCTGCTGCCCTACGATCCGGTGCGCGACGAGGTTGTGCTGATTGAACAACTGCGCATCGCCGCGGTCGATACCAGTAATTCGCCCTGGCTGCTGGAAATGGTGGCGGGTATGATCGAAACCGGTGAAAGCGTCGAGGACGTGTGCCGCCGCGAAGCGCAGGAAGAGGCCGGCGTGGTGGTCGGGCGTTGCAAACCGGTGCTGAGCTATCTGGCCAGCCCCGGCGGCACCAGCGAACGTTTGTCGATCATGGTCGGAGAAGTGGACGCCGGCACCGCCGAGGGCATCCACGGCCTGGCGGAAGAACATGAAGATATCCGCGTTCATGTGGTCAGCCGCGAACAGGCTTACCGCTGGGTTGAGGAAGGCGCGATCGATAACGCCGCATCAGTGATTGCATTGCAATGGCTGGCGTTGCACCATGAATCGTTGAGAAAAGAGTGGGCCAACTAATGAAACAGCGCTATACCCCTGATTTCCCCGAAATGATGAGATTGTGCGAAACCAACTTCGCGCAATTGCGCCGCTTGCTGCCGCGCAACGATGAAGCGGGCGAAACGGTGACTTATCAGGTGAACGGCGCCGGCTATCGTTTGACCATCGTTGAGTCCACGCGTTACACGTCGCTGGTGGAGATCGAGCAGATCTTTCCGGCGGTCAGCTACTGGAGCCTGCCCGCGATGACGGTGCGGTTATACCATGACGCCATGGTTGCGGAAGTGTGTTCCAGTCAGCAGATCTACCGCTTTAAAGCGCGTTATGATTATCCTAATAAAAAGTTGCATCAACGCGACGAAAAGCATCAAATTAACCAGTTTCTTGCTGATTGGCTGCGCTACTGTTTGGCGCATGGAGCGATGGCGGTTCCGGTTTGTTAGACAGACTGAAATAACAAAGGACACCATTTGGAAAGCCTGTTTAAACTGCCCGTGGCGAGTGGGGCCGCGGTCAGGATTCTACAAATAACAGATACCCACCTTTTTGCCGGCGAACACGAGACGTTGCTCGGCATCAATACCTATCGCAGCTATCACGCGGTGCTGGACGCCATCCAGGCGCAGCGCCGCGACGTCGATTTGATCGTCGCCACGGGAGATTTGGCGCAGGATCATTCGCAAGAGGCGTACCGCCACTTCGCCGCCGGCATCGCGCAACTGCCGGCCCCCTGCGTGTGGCTGCCGGGCAACCACGATTTTCAACCGGCGATGGTCGACGCATTGGCCGCCGCGGGCATCGCGCCTTCCAAACAGGTGCTGCTGGGCGATAACTGGCAAGTGCTGATGCTGGACAGCCAGGTGTTCGGCGTGCCGCACGGCGAATTGAGCGAATATCAGCTGGAGTGGATGGAGCGCTGCCTGCAGGCTCACCCCGAGCGCTATACGCTGTTGCTGTTGCACCATCATCCGCTGCCTTCCGGCTGTACCTGGCTCGATCAGCACAGCCTGCGCAACCCGCATATGCTGGGCGCGATCCTGCTGCGTTATCCGAAAGTGAATACCGTGGTGTGCGGGCACATTCACCAGGATCTGGATCTGGAATGGCAGGGGCGGCGCCTGTTGGCGACGCCGTCTACCTGCGTGCAATTCAAGCCGCACTGCACGAACTTCACCATCGACGACGTTTCCCCCGGCTGGCGCTACCTCGATCTGCTGCCGGACGGTCGCGTCGAGACGCAGGTGTTCCGCCTGGAAAACGACGACTTCCGCCCCGATATGGACTCGGATGGATACTGATGCCTTCGACACTGCTCTACCTGCACGGTTTCAACAGCTCGCCGCAGTCTGCCAAGGCGGTGGCCTTCAAGGCCTGGCTGGCCGAACACCATCCCGATATCGAGATGTTGGTGCCGCAGCTGCCGGCCTTTCCGGCGGAGGCCGCCGAGATGCTGGAAAATCTGGTGCTGGAACGCGCCGGGCAAACGCTCGGGCTGGTCGGCTCATCGCTGGGCGGCTATTACGCCACCTGGCTGTCGCAGTGTTTTTCCCTGCCGGCGGTGGTGGTCAACCCGGCGGTCAAGCCGTTTGAGCTGCTGGTCGACTACCTCGGCGCCAACGAGAACCCCTACACCGGCCAGCAATATGTGTTAGAGTCTCGGCACGTTTACGATCTGAAAGTGATGCAGATCGATCCTTTGGAGTCGCCGGATTTAATCTGGCTGCTGCAGCAAACGGGCGATGAAATTCTCGATTACGGCCAGGCAGTGGCGTATTACACCGCGTGTCGGCAAACGGTGGAGTCGGGTGGAAACCACGCCTTCGTCGGTTTCGAGCACTACTTCCCCCAGATTGTGGATTTTTTAGGGCTAAACGCGGTCTGACGGGCCGTTCCGGCACCTCCCTTTAACCACGAAAAAATAATCAACGATGACTCAATCCAGCTATAACGCTGATGCCATTGAAGTACTCAGCGGTCTAGAACCAGTGCGCCGTCGTCCCGGCATGTATACCGACACGACGCGCCCAAACCACCTCGGCCAAGAGGTGATCGATAACAGCGTCGACGAAGCGTTGGCCGGCCACGCCAAGCGCATCGACGTGATCCTGCACGCCGATCAGTCGCTGGAAGTGATCGACGACGGCCGCGGCATGCCGGTGGACATCCACCCGGAAGAGGGCGTGCCGGCGGTTGAGTTGATCCTGTGTCGGCTGCACGCCGGCGGTAAATTCTCGAATAAAAACTACCAGTTCTCCGGCGGCCTGCACGGCGTGGGCATCTCGGTGGTCAACGCCCTGTCGAAGCGGGTGGAAGTCAACGTGCGCCGCGACGGCAACGTTTACAGCATCGCCTTCGAAAACGGCGACAAAGTGCAAGATCTGACGGTGACCGGCACCTGCGGCAAACGCAACACCGGCACCAGCGTGCACTTCTGGCCCGACGAACAGTTCTTCGACAGCCCGCGTTTCTCGGTATCGCGCCTGACTCACCTGCTGAAAGCCAAAGCAGTGCTGTGCCCCGGCGTCGAGATCTATTTCATCGATAAGGTGAACAACACCGAGCAGCGCTGGTGTTACCAGGACGGCCTGACCGACTACCTGATGGAAGCGGTTAACGGCCTGATCACCCTGCCGGAAGCGCCGTTCGTCGGCAACTTCGCCGGTGACACCGAAGCGGTGGACTGGGCGCTGCTGTGGCTGCCGGAAGGCGGCGAGCTGCTGACCGAAAGCTACGTCAACCTGATCCCGACCATGCAGGGCGGCACCCACGTCAACGGCCTGCGTCAGGGGCTGCTGGACGCGATGCGTGAGTTCTGCGAATTCCGCAATATTCTGCCGCGCGGCGTGAAACTGTCGGCGGAGGATATCTGGGATCGCTGCGCCTACGTGCTGTCGGTGAAGATGCAGGATCCGCAGTTCGCCGGGCAGACCAAAGAGCGTCTCTCCTCGCGTCAGTGCGCGGCCTTCGTTTCCGGCGTGGTGAAAGACGCCTTCAGCCTGTGGCTGAACCAGAACGTTCAGGCGGCGGAACAGCTGGCCGAGCTGGCGATCTCCAGCGCCCAGCGCCGCCTGCGCGCCGCCAAGAAAGTGGTGCGCAAGAAGCTGACCAGCGGTCCGGCGCTGCCGGGCAAGCTGGCGGACTGCACCTCGCAGGATCTGGCCATGACCGAATTGTTCCTGGTGGAAGGGGATTCGGCGGGCGGATCGGCCAAGCAGGCACGCGATCGTGAATATCAGGCGATCATGCCGCTGAAGGGCAAGATCCTGAATACCTGGGAAGTGTCCTCGGACGAAGTGCTGGCCTCGCAGGAAGTGCACGACATTTCCGTGGCGATCGGCATCGATCCGGACAGCGAAGATCTCAGCCAATTGCGCTACGGCAAAATCTGCATCCTTGCGGATGCGGACTCCGATGGCCTGCATATCGCCACGCTGCTGTGCGCGCTGTTCGTGCGCCACTTCCGTTCGCTGGTGAAAGGTGGCCACGTCTATGTCGCTATGCCGCCGCTGTATCGCATCGATCTCGGTAAAGAAGTGTTCTACGCGCTGGATGAAGAAGAGAAAGCCGGCGTGCTGGAACAGCTGAAGCGCAAGAAGGGCAAGCCGAACGTGCAGCGCTTTAAAGGGCTGGGCGAGATGAACCCGCTGCAGCTGCGCGAAACCACCCTCGATCCGAACACCCGCCGTCTGGTGCAACTGACGGTGGCGGAGGATGACGTCGATCAGACGCTGGCGGTGATGGACATGCTGTTGGCCAAGAAGCGTTCGGAAGATCGCCGCAACTGGCTGCAAGACAAGGGCGACATGGCCGAATTGGCGGTCTGAGCCTGACCCTGGCCCGGCGAAACGCCGGGCCGGCTTTCCCGCAGGGCGTTCATGCGGCGCCCGATAACCTGGGCCGGAATGCATGAAGATCACGCTCGAAGAATTGCTGGCGTTCACCTCGGTGGTCGACAGCGGTTCTATCACCGCCGCCGCCGATCGGCTCGGCCAGACAACATCCGGCATCAGCCGCGCGCTCAGCCGCCTGGAGAATAAGCTCGATACCACCCTGATGCGCCGCACGACGCGTCGTTTGGAGCTGACCGAAGAGGGGCTGAGCTTCCTGAACCATGCGCGTACGATCATCAGCTCGGTGGAAAATGCCGAAGAGCAAATGGCGGTGCGCCGGCAAATGCCCGCCGGGCGGCTGCGGATCAATGCGGCCGCACCTTTTATGGAGCACGTCATCGTGCCGCTGGTGGCGGGATTCAGAGAACGTTATCCGCAAATTTCGCTCGAGCTGAACACCGACAACCTGATTATCGATCTGCTGGAAAAACGCACGGATATCGCCATTCGCATCGGGGCGTTGCGTGATTCGACCATTCATGCGCGCGCGCTGGGAGCCAGCCGGCTGCGCATCCTCGCCAGCCCGGCTTATCTGCAGCAGCACGGCACGCCACAGAGCGTGGAGGAGTTGCATCGGCATTGTCTGCTCGGTTTTACCCAGCCGGAGTCGCTGAACCAGTGGCCGTTGCGCTATCGCCAGGCGCCGCATTTCGCCATCACGCCGACGATCTCTGCGTCCAGCGGTGAAACGCTGCGGCAATTGGCGCTGCAGGGCGAGGGGATCGTACAGCTGGCAGACTTTATGACCCGTCGCGATCGGGAAGCCGGCAAGTTGGTGACGTTGCTGGAGCAGGAGACGCTGGACGTGCGCCAGCCGATCAACGCGGTGTATTACCGCAATACGCAATTGGCGGCACGCATCACCTGTTTTCTTGACTACGTCAGCGCGCACATCGACGCGCAGACGTTATAAGGCGGAGCTTACAGGGCGTTTTCCAGGATGTAGATCTCGGTGTCCAGCACGCTGTCCTTGATGGTCTCGCGGTGTTTGAGCATGTGCTCAATGGCCAGGTGTTTTTCCAGATGCGCCATGCTTTCCCATTTCTCCAGCATGAACACCGAATCCGGCGACCGTTTCTGCCAGGGGGCCTGGGTATTGCTGTCGACCATCGGCGTATATTCGCCGCAGCCGTCTTCCGCCAGCACCAGCGGCACCAGTTTTTCAATGGCTTGCAGTACGGTGGCGCGGTGGCCGGGTTTCACTTTGATTTCTGCGATTACGGTGATCATGTCTGCCTCGTTGATGAGAATTTTCCGCGTCAGTTAAGCAAAAATTTTCGCCAAATGCTCGCGATAACGTGCGATGTCCGCTTCGATATCCGGTTGTTTTATCACGTTATTGCAGATAAAGGTCGGCAGCGTTTCCATTCCCAGGAACTGGTTGGCCTTGTGGAAGTGCAGGTAAACGCCGTCGACGCCGACGCCGTGGAAGAACTGATCGGGATCGGTGAAGGCCTCCATCGGGGCGTTCCAGGTCAAGCTCAGCAGGTATTTTTTGCCCTGGATCAGGCCGCCGGAGCCATATTTTTTGCTTTCGTCAGAACGAGAGCGACCGTCGTTGGCATACAGGCTGCCGTGACCGGCGGTGAACACTTCATCGATGTATTTTTTCAGGATCCAAGGTTCGCCCATCCACCAGCCCGGCATCTGATAGATGACCGCGTCGGCCCACAGGTATTTCTGTACTTCGGCTTCGATGTCATAGCCGTCGTCGACCACGGTGACCTGCACATCGTGCTGCAGATCGCGCAGGAAGCTTTCCGCCACGTCGCTCAGGGTTTGGTTGAGTTCGCCGTTGGAATGGCCGAATTGTTTTTTAGCGTTGATAATCAGGATATTGCTCATCTTTCGCGGCTCCCGTCAGTGTTAAGATATGGCATGCTTCCCGCGGAAAAGGCGGAAACCATCTCGCTGGTGACGAGTGTAATCGTGAGTCAGGCAAGTAAAAATGCGATCCAGCGCACAACAGTGTTGACTGCCAGTCAATAAAGAGGCCGCCAGGTAGCGAAATTTTGCATAAACCGCATCGCGCAATCGGCCGTCGCCGGCGATCCTTGCGCCAACTGTGACAGCTACCCCGCAGATGGGTTACTATCGCGGGCAGAATCGACAAGCGATGCCTTTTGTCGTCCAAGGGATTGCCAAGCCACGGTCTGAGGATAATTGAGTAATGAGTGATCTGACTCATGACGGTGTAGAGCGTTTACCGCTGCACACATTCACTGAAAACGCCTATCTGAACTATTCCATGTACGTCATCATGGATCGGGCGTTGCCGTACATTGGCGACGGTTTGAAGCCGGTACAACGCCGCATCATCTACGCCATGTCTGAGCTGGGGCTGACCAACAGCGCCAAATTCAAGAAATCCGCCCGCACCGTGGGCGACGTGCTGGGTAAGTATCACCCGCACGGCGACAGCGCGTGTTATGAAGCCATGGTGCTGATGGCGCAGCCGTTCTCGTATCGCTATCCGCTGGTGGACGGCCAGGGGAACTGGGGTGCGCCGGACGATCCCAAGTCGTTCGCGGCGATGCGTTATACCGAATCGCGCCTGTCCAAATACGCCGAGGTCTTGCTGGCCGAACTGGGCCAGGGCACGGTCGACTGGATCCCGAACTTTGACGGCACGCTGCAAGAGCCGAAGATGCTGCCGGCGCGTCTGCCGAACATCCTGCTGAACGGCACCACCGGCATCGCGGTCGGCATGGCGACCGACATTCCGCCGCACAACGTGCGCGAGGTCGCCGCTGCGGCGGTGGCGCTGCTCGACAAGCCGGGCGCCTCGCTCGATGACCTGCTCGAGTTCGTGCAGGGGCCGGACTTCCCGACCGAAGCCGAGATCATTACCCCGCGCGATGAAATTCGCAAAATTTACCAGAGCGGCCGCGGCTCGGTGCGCATGCGCGCCGTGTGGAAGAAAGAGGACGGCAGCGCGGTGATTACCGCCTTGCCGCATCAGGTCTCCGGCGCCAAGGTGCTGGAGCAGATCGCCAGCCAGATGCGCGCCAAGAAGCTGCCGATGGTCGAGGATCTGCGCGATGAATCCGACCACGAAAACCCGACGCGTCTGGTGATCGTGCCGCGTTCCAACCGCATCGATCTGGAGCAGGTGATGAATCACCTGTTCGCCACCACCGATCTGGAACGCAGCTACCGCATCAACATGAACATGATCGGTCTGGACAACCGCCCGCAGGTGAAAGGGCTGGTGGAGATCCTCACCGAGTGGCTGGCCTATCGTCGCGATACGGTGCGCCGCCGCCTGAACTACCGCCTCGAGAAGGTGCTCAAGCGTTTGCATATCCTCGAAGGTTTGCTGGTGGCGTTCCTCAATATCGACGAGGTGATCCACATCATCCGCAGCGAGGATGAGCCGAAGCCGGTGCTGATGCAGCGTTTCGGCATCTCCGATACCCAGGCGGAAGCGATCCTCGAGCTGAAACTGCGTCATCTGGCCAAGCTGGAAGAGGTCAAGATCCGCGGTGAGCAGGACGAGCTGGCGAAAGAACGCGATCAACTGCAGGCGCTGCTGGCGTCCGAGCGCAAGCTGAATACGCTGATTAAGAAAGAGATCCAGGCCGACGCGCAAACCTACGGCGACGATCGCCGTTCGCCGCTGACCGAGCGTGCGGAAGCCAAGGCGATGAGCGAGCACGACTTCGTGCCGTCCGAGCCGGTGACCATCGTGCTGTCGGAAATGGGCTGGGTGCGCAGCGCCAAGGGCCACGACATCGATCCGACAGGGTTGAGCTACAAGGCCGGCGACAGCTTCCGCGGCGCGGCGCGCGGCAAGAGCAACCAGCCGGTGGTGTTCATCGACTCTACCGGGCGCAGCTATGCGCTCGATCCGATGACGCTGCCTTCGGCGCGCGGGCAGGGCGAGCCGCTGACCGGCAAGCTGACGCCGCCGCCGGGCGCCACCATCGAGCAGGTGCTGATGGCGGCCGACGATCAGAAACTGCTGATGGCTTCCGACGCCGGTTACGGTTTCGTTTGCACCTTCAACGATCTGGTGGCGCGCAACCGCGCCGGCAAGGTGATGATCACGCTGCCGGACAACGCCAGAGCGCTGCCGCCGATGGAGATCCACGGCGCAGACGATATGCTGCTGTCGATTACCGCCGCCGGGCGCATGCTGATGTTCCCGGTCGCCGATCTGCCGCAGCTGTCGAAGGGCAAGGGCAACAAGATCGTCTCCATTCCGGCGGCGCAGGCCGCCGCCGGTGAAGACAAGCTGGCCTGGCTGTTCGTGCTGCCGCCGCAGGCCTCCGTCACGCTGCACGTCGGCAAACGCAAGCTGACGCTGCGTCCGGAAGATCTGCAGAAGTTCCGTGCGGAGCGCGGCCGTAAGGGCACCCAGTTGCCGCGCGGCCTGCAGCGCATCGATCGCGTGGAAGTGGATGCGCCGGTGCGGGCGTCGGGCGGCGACAGCGAAGAGTAAGCGTTGGCGCCGGCGTTAACGGGCGGTCGCAGCGAGCTGTGGCCGCCTTATTTATTTTTGCTGGCGTTTATTTTCCAAATAGTTAACATTTCTGCGCATAAAATTATTGTGCGTACTGCCGCCTGGCAGGAAAATAGCGAGAAATGCAGGCGACATCGGCGTGCTTACCGCCTGGCCGGCAAATAATGAGTAAAGGAATCTGCGCAGCGAAGTAAACTGCGTTGGCAGTGTGCTAATGAGGTTGTTATGTTATTGATTTTGCGTGCCGTTCTCGCCACTCTTTTCTGTATTCTGGTGTGTATTTTCGGTTCTGTTTATTGCTTGTTCAGTCCGCGCAACCCTCGCCATGTGGCGACCTTCGGCCATCTTTTCGGCCGCCTGTCGACGCTGTTCGGCATCAAGGTTGAAACCCGCGTGCCGGCCGATGCGGCCAACAATGGCAACTGCATCTATATCGCCAACCACCAAAATAACTACGACATGGTGACGGCCTCCAATATCGTGCAGCCGCGCACCGTGACCGTCGGTAAAAAAAGTCTGGTGTGGATCCCGTTTTTCGGCCCGCTGTATTGGCTGACCGGTAATCTGCTGATAGATCGTGATAATCGCGCCAAGGCGCACGGCACCATCGCCCAGGTGGCGGAGCAGTTCAAAAAGAAAGATATTTCGATCTGGATGTTCCCGGAAGGGACCCGCAGCCGCGGTCGTGGGCTGATGCCGTTTAAAACCGGCGCGTTCCACGCGGCCATCGCCGCCGGCGTGCCGATTGTGCCGATCTGCGTATCGACCACCAGCGGTAATATAAATCTTAATCGCTGGAATAACGGTCATGTGATCGTCGAGATGTTGGCGCCGGTGGATACCAGCAAATACGGCAAAGAAAACGTGCGTGAGCTGGCGGCCCATTGCCGCGAGCTGATGGAGGCGAAAATCGCCGAATTGGACGCCGAAGTCGCCCAGCGCAACGCCGCCAAAAAATAAGAGTCTACCGGCTTCAAAGAATAGGATTTTAATTGGCGTTCAGCGCCGTTAACGCCTGAACGCCTGCTAATCTTGATTGGCGGGCGTTTGGGTTTTGCACACGGTTTAGTTATTGCTTTTCATGGAGAAAATATGTCACTCAGTCGACGTCAGTTTTTACAGGCATCGGGCCTGGCGCTGTGCGCGGGCGCCGTGCCGCTGAGGGCTGAGGCGAGCGGAACGCAGACCCCGTTACCCATTCCCCCGCTGCTGGAGTCTCGCCGCGGTCAGCCGCTGTTCCTGACCTTGCAGCGCGCCCATTGGGCGTTTATGGATAACCGCAAAGCGGCGGTGTGGGGCATCAACGGCATGTACCTGGGGCCGACGGTGCGGGTTTACAGCGGTGACGACGTCAAACTGATCTACAGCAACCGCCTGCAGGAGCCGGTAGCGATGACCGTCAGCGGTCTGCAGGTGCCAGGCACGCTGATGGGCGGCGCGCCGCGCATGATGTCGCCTAACGTCGACTGGTCGCCGGTGCTGCCCATTCGTCAGGCGGCGGCCACCTGCTGGTACCACGCCAACACGCCGAACCGTATGGCGCCGCACGTTTACAACGGGCTGGCCGGGCTGTGGCTGGTGGAAGATGCCGTCAGCAAAGCGCTGCCGCTGCCCAACCACTATGGCGTCGACGATTTCCCGCTGATCATTCAGGACAAACGCTTCGATAACTTCGGCACACCGCAATACGATGCACCGTCGCAGGGCGGTTTCGTCGGCGATACGCTGTTGGTCAACGGCGTGCAAAACCCGTATGTCGACGTGTCGCGCGGCTGGGTGCGTCTGCGCCTGCTTAACGCCTCCAACGCGCGCCGCTATACCCTGCAGCTCAGCGACGGGCGGCCGTTCAACGTGATTGCCAGCGATCAGGGCTTCCTGCCTGCGCCGGTCGCGGTGCAGCAGCTGTCGTTGGCGCCTGGCGAACGCCGGGAAGTGCTGATCGACATGTCGAAGGGCGAGGAGGTGACCATCACCGCCGGTGAAGCGGCGGGCATCATGGATCGCCTGCGCGGCCTGTTCGAGCCGTCGAGCATTCTGGTGTCCACCCAGGTGCTGACGCTGCGCCCGACCGGCCTGCTGCCGCTGGTGACCGACAACCTGCCGATGCGCCTGCTGGCGGATCAGCTGTTGGACGGCAGCGCCAGCCGCACCCGCGATTTCCGCCTGGGCGACGGCGGCGTCGGCATCAACGGCGCGATTTGGGACATGAACCGCATCGACGTACAGGCGCAGCAAGGCACCTGGGAACGCTGGAACATTCACGCGGATACGCCGCAGGCGTTCCATATTCAGGGCGTGCAGTTCCTGATCAAACGCGTCAACGGCGCGCAGCCGATGGCGGAAGATCGCGGCTGGAAGGACACCGTCTGGGTCGATGGCGACGTCGAGCTGCTGGTGTATTTCAACCAACCTACCTCCGAACACTTCCCGTTCCTGTATTACAGCCAGACGCTGGAGATGGCCGATCGCGGCACCGCCGGCCAGCTGATGGTGCAGCAGACGATGTAATCTGCGCTGTGGGCCGCTTACGGCGCCCGCAGCATTTCCAGGAAGGCCTGCACCACCGGCGTGACGCTGTCGGTGCGATACACCGCGTACAGATCCGCCGGCGGCGCCTGTTGCAGCGAGCAAAAGCGTACGCCGGGCCACGGGATGCGGCCGTAGCTGTCCGGCAGCAGCGTGATGCCGCAGCCTTCCGCCACCAGCGCCAGCAGGGTCTGCGGTTCGTTGACCTGATAAGCGACGTCCGGCAAAAATCCCTGCTGCAGACACAGATTGTGCAGATACAGCCCCAGGCTGGCCTCATGCGGCGGCAGCACGATGAAGCTGTCGTTCTGCAGCGCCGCCAGCGGGATGTTTTCCTGCCGCGCCAGCGGATGATCGAGCGGCAGCACCACGGCGATGCTCTCGCTTGCCAACCGTTGGCAGGTTAACCCCGGCAGCGTCTGCTGCTGCGCCTCTCGCCAGACCCCGATGTCGATATGCCGCTTTTGCAGCGCGGCGATTTGCTGGCTGGGCGTCAGCTCGTTCAACGACCAGGTGACGCCGGCGCTCCGCTCGCTGAACCGCCGCAGCGCCGCGATCAGGCCGCCCCAGGCCGAGGTGCCGACCATGCCGACCACCATGTGGCCGCCTTCGCCACGCCCCATCTGTTGCACCTGATGCAATGCGCTGTCGGCCTGATCCAGCAGCCGCTCGACGTTGCGCAGCAGCGTGCGGCCGGCCGGCGTCAGCGTCATGGAGCGGGTAGTGCGTTTGAACAGCACCACCCCGAGCTGGCTCTCCAGCTCCTTGATGTGCTTGCTGAGCGGCGGCTGTGACATATTCAGCCGCCGCGCCGCCTGGGTGAAGTTCATCTCTTCCGCCACCACGCGGAAATAGTGCAGCAGGCGGAAGTTAATCCGGCCGGGATCGGGCAGGGCATGGGGCGGATTCATACGGGGTATCGCCTCCTTGTGACGCAGCTCAACTTATAGGTAAATGGAATAAATCGGCCGCCAAGAATGTATTGGTCTCGGCCGCGCCTCGCTCTCTACTATGGGGCTTATTATCCCCCGCTGAAAGAGAGAATACGATGTTTAATCAAGAAGATGCTTTTATCTGCGCCGATGTCGTCCGCGCACGCCTGCCGGGTTTCCAGCCGAAAGCGGCCTTGATTCTCGGCTCCGGGCTCGGCGCCCTGGCGGAGGTGATGACCGAAACCGTCACCCTCGATTACGCGGAGCTGCCGGGCTTCCCGGTGAGCGGCGTCGCCGGCCACGCCGGGCAACTGGTCGCCGGCAAGCTGGAGGGCGTGCCGGTATTGTGCATGAAAGGGCGCGGTCATTTCTATGAAGGGCGTGGCATGCAGGTGATGACCACCGCAGTGCGCACCTTCAAACTGCTGGGCTGCGAATTCCTGCTGGCGACCAACGCCGCCGGTTCGCTGCGCCGTTCGGTGGCGCCGGGCAGCCTGGTGGCCATTACCGATCACATCAATTTCATGCCGGAATCACCGCTGGTCGGCGCCAACGACGATCGCTTCGGGCCGCGCTTCTTCAGCCTGGCGAACGCCTACGATCGCGATCTGCGCGCCCGGCTGGCGGCGGTGGCCGAAAGCGCGGGCATCCCGCTGGCGGAAGGGGTATTCGCCGCCTACACCGGGCCGAACTTCGAAACGCCGGCGGAGATCCGCATGATGCAGACCCTGGGCTGCGACGTAGTGGGGATGTCGATCGTGCCGGAGGTCCTGACGGCGCGCCACTGTGGCCTCAAGGTGCTGGTGGTGTCCGCGATGACCAACTACGCCGAAGGGCTGTCGGATACGCCTCTTTCTCACGAACAAACGCTCAGCTGCGCGGCGCTGGCGGCGGACGATTTCATGCGCCTGATCCGCGAGCTGTTCAAAACGCTGTAACACCGCAAGCAAACCGGCGGCGGGCTGCAGGGGGCCCGCCGCACCAATCATCGTTGAAAGCATAATAACAAGGTGATGGCGATGGCGATAAAAACACGATTGAAGGTAATGATTTTCCTGCAGTTCTTTATCTGGGGCGCCTGGCTGGTGACGCTGGGCTCCTACATGATCAACACGCTGCATTTCAGCGGCATGCAGGTGGGGATGGTCTACAGCGCCAAGGGCATTGCGGCGCTGATCATGCCGGGCCTGGCGGGCATCATCGCCGACCGGTGGATGAAGGCCAACTATCTGTATGCGCTTTGCCACCTGCTCGGGGCGCTGGCGCTGTACTGCGCGGCGCAGGTCGAGCAACCGATGCTGATGTTCTGGGTGATGCTGTTCAATGCCATGGTCTATATGCCGACCATCGCGCTCTCCAACGCCATTTCCTATTTTTGCCTCGAAAAGCACGGCTTTGACACGGTGAGGGACTTTCCGCCGGTGCGGGTGTACGGCACCGTGGGGTTCATTCTGGCGATGTGGTTGGTCGGTTTCAGCCGCATCGAGCTCAGCAATCTGCAGCTGTATCTGGCATCTGCGGCGTCACTGCTGCTGTCCGCCTATTCGCTGACGCTGCCGCGCTGCCCGACCAACCGCGCGGCCGAGTCGAAGAGCTGGGTGAGCGTGTTGGGGCTGGATGCGCTGGTGTTGTTCCGCCAGCGGCGCATGGCGCTGTTTTTCCTGTTCGCCATGTTGCTTGGTGCGGCGCTGCAGATAACCAATACCTTCGGCAACCCGTTCCTGCACGATCTGTCGCTCAATCCGCTGTATCAGGACAGCCTCAGCGTCCGGTATCCGGCGGTGCTGCTGTCGCTCTCGCAGATCTCTGAAGTGTTCTTTATCCTCACCATACCCTTCTTCCTGCGCCGTTACGGCATCAAGCAGGTGATGCTGATCAGCATGGCGGCCTGGACGCTGCGCTTTCTGTTCCTGGCGTACGGCACGCCGGTCGGCTTTGGTTTCGTGCTGCTGTTGCTGTCGATGATTGTCTACGGCTGTGCGTTCGACTTCTTTAATATCTCCGGCGCCATCTTCGTCGAGAAGGAGGCCGATCACCGCATCCGCGCCAGCGCGCAGGGGCTGTTCATGACCATGGTGAACGGTTTGGGCGCCTATCTGGGGGCGCTCGCCAGCGGTGAGGTGGTGGACTTCTTCAGCCATGACGGCGTGAAAGACTGGCAGAGCATCTGGCTGGTGTTTGCGCTGTATACGCTGGTGCTGGGGATTGTGTTCGCGCTGAGCTTCAACTATCGCCACCGGCCGCAGGAGAACGCGGCGGCGGCGCAGTGAGGCAGAGGGCGCGGCTTTGCTGCGCCCTGAAACGTCAGGCCTGCGGGAAGCGCTGTTGCAGCTGCTGCCGGTCCGGCGGATTGGCGGCACCGAGGCTGGCCACCACGCAAGCGGCGACCCGGTTGGCCAGATCGACCGCCCGCGGCAGCGGCCAGCCGGCGGACAGGCCTGCCAGCAAACCGGCGCAGTGGGCATCGCCCGCGCCGATGGTGTCAACGACCTCTACCGGATAGGCCGGAACGTGCAGCGGCGGTGTGCGGCCGTCGCAGATCCATGCGCCGTCGCGATCCAGGCGGCAAATCAGCGTCAGATTACGCGCGGCGGCATAGCGCTGTGCGGCCTCCACGGCGTCGCCGGCGCCGCACAGCGTGGCCACTTCGTCGCGGTTAAGCGTCAGCAGGGTGTGGCTGTCGCTGAGCATGGCGAAGAAATCTTCGCTGAGCTGGGCGATGCGCGGGCCGGGATCGATCAGGCGCGGTTGGTCGAACGGCATGCGCGTCAGCCACTCGCGCAGCGCTTCGCCGTTTTCGCCGGCCAGCTCGTAGCCGCTGGCGTAGATCAGCGTGTGTTCCGTCAGCGGCAGGGTCGCCAGCTGCGCTTTATTCCATTGGCTTTCGCAACCGGAAACCGTGATAAAGGTGCGTTCGCCGTCCGGTTCCACCAGCGCTAGGCACCAGCCGTTGTCCATCTGACCGTGGCGCAACAGCACCTCCAGCCCCAGTTCGCCCATGGCGGCTTCGATCGCCGCGCCCCATTCGCCGTTGCCGACCGGCATACCGTTGATCACCGGAACTTCAAGGCGCGTCAGCGCGCGCGCTACGTTGAACGCGCAGCCGCCGATTTGCCGCGCCTGCGGCTGGGCTTCGATATCTTCGCCGCTGGTCGGCAGGCGGGGCAGCGTCATCACCAGATCGCCGACCGCGCCCCCCATCACCAGGACAGGTGTTACAGCTTCCCACTCATTCATTGATGTTCTCTGCGTTGGGTCAGGTACAGACCGTAAGCGATCAGACTAACCGCAAACGACACAAACAGCCCCAGGCTGGAGTCGGCGAACAAGCCTTTGGCCAGCGGGCCGTCGATAAAACCGGTTTTGGTGACCAGCAGGCCGCACAGGGCGCCGAGGAACCAGCAGAACAGCGGGGCTTTGCGCACGCCGCGGTTCTGGCCATGCAGGCCGTACAAAGCGTTGCCATCATACCCGTGGCGGCGGCGCAGGCACAGGTAATCGAGCAGGAAAATCGCCTCCCAGGCCGCCAGGAACACCCCGCAGAACACCAGGAAGGAGATGAACGGCCCCATGAAATCCCCGGAGATGAACAGGACATACAGGGCGATGCCCAGCACCACCACGGCGTCGATCGATACCGCCAGCCACTGTTTGACCTGCACGCCGATGGTCAGCAGGTTAAGGCTGGCGGAATACAGGCTGAGCACTGCGATGGTGACGATGCCGGCGGTGGCGGCCAGCAGATAAGGGATGGCCATCCAGGCGGGCAGCACCGAGCCTATCAGCGCGATGGGGTTGGCGGCGCTGGCCAGATCGGGGAGCTGCACGGAAAGCAGAATACCGGCCAGCATCAGCAGCATCAGCGGCAAACAGGCACCGCCCATCACCGCGGCGAAAATGCCTTTGCTCGACGAGCTCGGGCTTTGATAGCGGCTGTAATCGGCGCCGGCGATTGCCCAGCTGATGCCGGTGCCGGCGGCGATCACCGATACCGCCGGCAGGAAACCGGTCAGCCAGCTGCCGGATGGCAGCGCCAGCACCTGGCTCCACTCGGTATTGAACAGGATATAGAGCACCACGATCAGCGTCATGGTGCCAAAGATGCGGCTGAACCAGCTTTGCATCCAGATCACGGTATTTTGCCCCAGCAGGCTGACGACGACAGTGAGCCCGCCGAACAGCAGCAGGCTGAGCGCGGTCAGCAGGTGGCTGGTTCCCAGTCCGAAGGCCTCGAACAGCGCCGCCAGCGTCAGGGTGCCGGTGATCACGTTGACCGCTTCCCAGCCCATCAGGTTGATCCAACTGAACAGGGTGGGCGCCACGTTGCCCTTCAGCCCGAAAATCACTCGCGAGAGCGTCAGCGTAGAGGTACGCCCACGCTTGCCGGCGAAGCTGGTGAGGCCGACCAGCACGAAGCTGGCGACGCCGACCAGCGCGGCGAGTACCGATTGCAGAAAGGATAAGCCGAAGCCGACGATGATGGCGCCGTACACCACGCCGAGAATACCGATATTGGCCGCCGACCAGATCCAAAACAGCTCGATGGGCTTACCGGTCTGTTCCGCGTCCGGCACCCGGTCGATACCGGTGCTTTCTACCTTCCATGCTTCATTGCGATTGATATCGGTCATAGCAAATGATCCCTGTTGCGCAGGGCCGCGAGGGCCGCCGCAGTTGACTGAAAATCGATTCCGTTGGCGCGGTTGAGGCCGGCTATCCCGTTGTCGGTGAAGACGCCGATTCCGCGCAGTGTGTAGCGGCTGATGCCGCCGGGTCTGTCAAAATGAGGGCGGTATCCGCCTTATCGGGTGAGGCACGTCGGCCGCACGGCGCCAATGAGTGTAGTCAAAGAGTGGGTCTGCAGCGGGGTTTGGCGAAGCGGGAACCTTTCTATTTGCCGACATCGATCCGGTTCGCCCACCGCGAGGGGATCCTGTGATGTGGCGATGAGCAGTGAGCAGGCTATCCATTAGCTACGTTGCTTATTCTCGGCCGTTTGTGCTGACAGTATAGACCCGCTACCGGCCATCAAGGGTATCCTTTAGGGCTGGCAGCGGGTTTTTTATTGTTTTTAAAGTGGGTCCCTGGTGTTGGTGCGATTGATGTATCAACATCAATAAGCACAGATTACGCGCGATCTAGATCCAATGAAAGTCCATTAGGCAAAAATTGTGATGCCACACTGAAAACATTAGCGATATTTTAGTTAAGGTGAGGGGCTTATCGCCGGATCGGCGATAGGATAAAAAACGAAATCCAGACAAATGGCATAGGTAAGAGGGCGGGCGAATGACGGATTTTATGGCCTGGCTGCGTGGCCATCTGGCCCAGGGGGCGGTAGCGCCGCGTTATATTCAGCTGGCGACGGCGATAGAAACCGCGATCAGGCAGCAGGTGTTGGCGGCGGAGGCATTTCTGCCGCCGGAACGGCAGATGGCGGAAGGTTTGGCGCTGTCGCGTGTCACCGTCAGCAAGGCGATGAAGCTGCTGGAGGAGAAGGGGCTGATTTCGCGGCAGCAGGGCGTTGGCACCCGCGTGGCGATGCGCATCGGCTATTCCCTCGATAAGGACAGCGGGTTTACCGCTCAGGCGCTGCGTCATGGCAGCCGCGTCAGCAATCGATGGCTGCTGCGCACCCGAGTCGGCGCGCCGGCCAAGGCCGCGGCGGCGTTGGGGCTGGCGGAGGGGGATGAAGTGATCAAACTGCGGCGGTTACGCTTGCTGAACGGCAGCCCGGTCTCGCTGGAAACCACCTATATACCACCGCGCTTCTTGCCCGAACCGGCGCAGCTGGAACACTCGCTGTATGCGTTATGGCAATCGCGCGGCATCGTGCCGGAGGATAAACACTTTCTGTTGAAGGCGGTGTCCTGCAGCGACGAGGTCGCCGAACTGCTCAACGTGCCGTGCGGCGCACCGTTGTTGCACATCATCCAAACCAGCCGCAACGCTCAGGGTGAGGCGCTGGAGTTCAGCGATATCTTGTGCCGCAGCGACGTTTATGAATTCGAAGTGAACGGTTAGCGAAATAACCATGCTCTTTTTGCCACTAGTGCGTATAATCGCCGCCCGGCGATTAATTAACCTGTAAAAAGAGCAGCAGAATGAGCACCACCAGCCTGATCCAACCCGATCGTGAACTGTTTTCCTATAAGCCTTATTGGGCCGAATGTTTTGGCACCGCGCCGTTTTTACCGATGTCGCGGGCAGAGATGGATCAACTGGGCTGGGACAGCTGCGACGTGATCATCATCAGCGGCGACGCCTACGTCGATCACCCAAGCTTCGGCATGGCGATCATCGGCCGCATGCTGGAAGCGCAAGGCTTTCGCGTCGGCATCATCGCGCAGCCGGACTGGAGCAATAAAGAAGACTTCATGCGGTTGGGGAAACCGAACCTGTTCTTCGGCATCACCGCCGGCAACATGGACTCGATGATCAACCGCTACACCGCCGATCGCAAACTGCGCCACGACGATGCCTATACCGCCGGCAACGTCGGCGGCAAGCGCCCGGATCGCGCTACCCTGGTCTACAGCCAGCGCTGCAAAGAAGCCTATAAAGACGTGCCGATCGTGCTGGGCGGCATTGAAGCCAGTCTGCGTCGCATCGCCCACTACGATTACTGGTCTGATACCGTGCGCCGCTCGGTGCTGGTGGACTCCAAAGCCGACATGCTGATCTACGGCAACGGCGAGCGTCCGCTGGTGGAAGTGGCGCACCGTCTGGCCGCCGGTGAGAAGATCGGCGATATCCACGATATCCGCAATACTGCGGTGATGCGCAAAGAAGCGCTACCGGGCTGGAGCGGCGTGGATTCCACCCGCCTCGACAAACCGGGCCGCATCGAACCTATCCCGAACCCGTACGGCGAGGATCTGCCGTGCGCCGACGGCGCCAAGCCGAAAGAGCCGGAAGCCAAGCCTGTCACGGTGCGCGCCGCCAAACCGAAGCCGTGGGAGAAGACCTACGTGCTGCTGCCGTCCTTCGAGAAAGTGAAGGGCGACAAGGTGCTGTATGCGCACACCTCGCGCATTTTGCACCATGAAACCAACCCAGGCTGCGCCCGCGCGCTGATGCAGAAACATGGTGACCGTTATGTGTGGATCAACCCGCCGGCGATCCCGCTGACCACGCCGGAGATGGACAGCGTCTTCGCCCTGCCTTATCAACGCGTACCGCACCCGTCCTACGGCCAGGATCGCATTCCGGCCTATGACATGATCCGTTTCTCGGTGAACATCATGCGCGGCTGCTACGGCGGCTGTTCGTTCTGTTCGATCACCGAGCATGAAGGGCGCATCATCCAGAGCCGTTCGGAGGATTCGATCGTTCGCGAAATCGAAGAGATCCGTGACAAGGTGCCGGGCTTTACCGGCGTGATCTCCGATCTGGGCGGCCCGACCGCCAACATGTATATGCTGCGTTGCACCAACCCGCGCGCTGAGCAGACCTGCCGCCGCGCCTCGTGCGTGTATCCGGAGATCTGCACCTATATGGATACCAACCACGAGCCGACCATCAAGCTGTACCGCCGCGCGCGTTCTCTGGAGGGCATCAAGAAGATCCTGATCGCTTCCGGGGTACGTTACGATCTGGCGGTGGAAGATCCGCGCTATATCAAGGAACTGGCGACCCACCACGTTGGCGGCTACCTGAAGATCGCGCCGGAGCACACCGAAGAAGGCCCGTTGTCGAAGATGATGAAACCGGGCATGGGCAGTTACGATCGCTTCAAGCAGCTGTTTGATCACTATTCGAAGCTGGCGGGCAAAGAGCAGTATCTGATCCCATACTTTATCTCGTCGCACCCGGGCACCCGTGATGAAGACATGGTGAACCTGGCGCTGTGGCTGAAGAAGAACCGTTTCCGCCTCGATCAGGTGCAGAACTTCTATCCTTCGCCGATGGCCAACTCCACCACCATGTATTACAGCGGCAAAAACCCGCTGAGCAAGGTGGGGTACAAGAGTGAAGACGTGGTGGTGCCGCGCGGCGATCGCCAGCGCCGCCTGCATAAGGCGCTGCTGCGTTACCACGATCCGGCCAACTGGGCGCTGATCCGCGCCGCGCTGGAAGAGATGGGCCTGAAGCACCTGATCGGCAGCCGCCGCGATTGTCTGGTGCCAGCGCCGAGCATCGACGAGCAGCGCGAAGCGAAACGGCTGCAGCGCCATACCCGGCCGGCGCTGACCAAACATACCGATATCAATCGGCAGCGCACGCCATCCAACCGGCCGCCGCGCAAACCGATTCGCAAAGCCAAGCCGTAACGGCCGCACCGCGTGCGTAAACAAAAAGGAGAACCCCCGGGTTCTCCTTTTTACTTTTGAGCGTCACAGCTGCTCGTAGGCGGCCTCCACTTTCATCAAATGGCGCGGCGCCTGCGGCGCGGGATGGTATTTGCGCACGTGCCAGTTAAAGGCCTCCGGCGACAGATTGTTGATCATCGCGATGGCCTGCTGACGGTTGCTGGAGAAGGTGCGCAGCAGCGCGCCGGTGCCGTTGACGTAGGCGATGATGGTGGCGTAGCGCAGCGTGACGGGATTGGCGATCCCTTTAAGCTGTTGTTTTTGCAAGGTGGCCAGATAGGCGGCGCCAAGATCGATATTGGTGTCGGGATCCCGCAGGTCATCGTCGTCCGGGCAGCCGCGTTTGCCTTTGTAGCGATAGGCATCGCAGCCGGCGGTATCGGCTTTCAGCTGCATCAGGCCGATCGCATTGGATCTGCTCACTGCGGCGGGGTTGAAACCGGACTCCACCTGGATCATGGCGGTGATCAGCTTGGCGTCCACGCCGTATTCGCTGGCGGCGTCTTTAATGGCGCTGTCGAAGGCGTGGCGATCGTAGCTGACGCGCTGTTTCTTGCCGGCGCAACCCGCCAGCACCAGCATGATGCAAAGCATGCCCAGCCGTGACCCGTGTGAGAAAGAAAATTTCATGGTGCTCCGTGCTTGTCTGTTTTTTTAACGGCGTGAACCGGCGGGCGGAGCCTCCGGCGTCGTCATCATAACGTCAGGCGGCGCAAGGGAGCAATGTGCGGGAAGGAAAAGCCCCCTCCGGCCGGAGAGGGCTTGAGGGGGTTACAGGGTATCCGGATCAGGCCCCAGGCGGTTGCCGACGTCCAGCTTGGCGATCTCGCCCAGCTCGTCCTTATCGAGTTTGAAATCAAATACCTCGAAGTTTTCGCGGATACGCGACGGCGTGACCGATTTCGGGATGACGATAAGACCGCTGTCCAGGTGCCAGCGCACCACAATCTGCGCCGGGGTTTTCTCGTATTTCTCGGCCAGCGCCTTGATCAGCGGCTGGTCGAACACGCCTTCACCGCCTTGCGCCAGCGGGCTCCAGGATTCGGTGGCGATATGGTGCGTGGCGTTCCAGGCGCGCAGCTGGCGCTGTTGCAGCAGCGGGTGCAGCTCGATCTGATTGACCACCGGCGCCACGTTGGTTTCATCCAGCAGGCGCTGCAGGTGCGGCGTATGGAAGTTGCATACGCCGATGCTTTTCACCAGGCCTTGCTCGCGCAGTTTGATCAGCTCGCGCCAGGCGGAGACGTATTGATCCTGCTGCGGGCGCGGCCAGTGGATAAGATACAGATCCACATAGTCCAGCTTGAGTTTTTCCAGGCTGGTTTCCAGCGCCGCCAGCGGATCGCCCTGATCGTCGTTCCACAGCTTGGTGGTGATGAACAGGTCGCTGCGCGGCAGCGAGCTGGACTGCAGCGCGGCGCCGACGCCTTCCTCGTTCTTGTAGATCGCGGCGGTGTCGATGGAGCGGTAACCGATCTCCAGCGCTTTGCTCACCGCGCGGGTGGTCTCTTCAATACTCGCCTGCCAAACGCCGAGACCCAACTGCGGCATCAGATTACCATCGTGGAGTTTGATGATGGGTTGTTGCGTTGTCATGCGCATCTCCTTGTGTACGGATTGCGGCGCCTGCGGCGCCGAAACGGCTATAGATAAATTCTAGTTGGCAAAATGGGCGGTTGCCGTGTTTGCCAGCCTAATTTCAGCGGTGGCGGGAGGGCTATTTTCTCCCCGCTCTCCCTGCGAATGAGCGGTAAGACGAGTGGTGCGAAACGATCGGCGGCGCTGAAGCGCCCGACTGCGCCCGGTGATCGGCCGGGCGCAGGATGCGGCGAAAATGGCTGGCGGAGACTAAAGCCTAGCAAAAAATCGCCGTTTTGCGATTAACGCGCCGCTTCATAAATGCGGCGGCTGACGTCCAGGGTGATGTCCTGATGCTCCCCCAGGGCGGTCATACCATGCTGATGGAGCTTGTCGAGCAGCGCCGGAATGCTGCTGCCGTCGAGCTGATAATCCGCCATGCGGGTCGGCACGCCCATCTGCTCGAAGAAGGCGCGGGTGGCGGCGATGGCGCCGTCGATGCGGCTGTCTTCGCTGCCTTCGCGCAGGCCCCAGACGCGGTCAGCGTACTGCAGCAGTTTTTCGCGCTTCTGCGCTTTCTTCTCGTGCAGCAGCGCCGGCAGCACGATGGCCAGCGTTTGCGCGTGGTCGAGATCGTGCATGGCGGTCAGCTCATGGCCCAGCATGTGGGTCGCCCAGTCCTGCGGCACGCCGGCGCCGATCAGGCCGTTCAGCGCCATGGTGGCGCTCCACATCACGTTGGCGCGCACCGCATAGTTCTCCGGCTCGGCCAGCGCGCGCGGGCCGTCTTCCAGCAGGGTCAACAGCAGGCCTTCGGCGAAGCGATCCTGCACCTTGGCGTCGACCGGATAGGTCAGATACTGCTCCAGGGTGTGCACGAAGGCGTCGATCACGCCGTTGGCGATCTGGCGCGGCGGCAGCGAGTAGGTCACCACCGGATCCAGCACGGCGAAGCGCGGCTGCACCAGCGGTGAGAAGAAGTGCTGCTTGTCGCCGCTGCTTTTGCGGGTGATCACCGCGCCGCTGTTGGACTCGGAGCCGGTGGCCGGCAGCGTCAGCACGCAGCCCATCGGCACCGCGTCGGCGATGTGGCTGCCAACGGTCTGCAGAATGTGCCAGGCGTCGCTGCTGGCGGTATAACGGGCGGCGGCGGCGATGAACTTGGTGCCGTCAACTACCGAACCGCCGCCGACCGCCAGCAGGAAATCGATGTTTTCTGCTTTCACCACCTCGACCGCTTTCATCAGCGTTTCGTAGGTCGGGTTCGGCTCGATGCCGGAGAACTCCCGCACGTCGCGGCCGGCCAGCGCGCTATGCACCTGATCCAGCACGCCGTTTTTCTTCACGCTGCCGCCACCGTAGGTGATCAGGATGCGCGCGTCCGCCGGGATTTGGCTGGCCACTTCGGCAATTTGCTCCTTGCCGAACAGGATTTTGGTTGGGGTATGCAAAATGAAGTTGTGCATGGTTGATTTCTCTCTTTCTGTCAGGCGGGCGCCAAAGCGGCGCAAAGGTGTCTGGCCCGTATTGTCAGGAACCGGGCGGCAACGCACAATGCACATTCCTGTTTGGTTCTTGCCTATTCCTACAAGTCACTGTAGAAATGGCGAGTTTTAAATTATGATTTATGCCGAATCGTTCTGACTGTAAGAGGGTGTTTCCGTGATTGAAATCGATGCGCTGCGCAGCCGCATGGCGCACCAGGCGATGGCTATCGCCAGCGGCAACGGCTACACGCCGTCGCCGGTGCCGCGGGTGAAGATTTTGTATGTCGATCGCCACAGCCCGCGTCAGCCGGTGATGTATGAACCGGGGATCGTCATCGTTTTTCAGGGGCACAAGGTCGGTTATTGCGGCAATAAGAAGTTCCAATACGATCCGCGCAACTACCTGCTGATGACGGTGCCGCTGCCGTTTGAATGCGAAACCTTCGCCAGCCCGGAACTGCCGCTGGTTGGGTTGGCGGTCAATATCGATACCCAAATGCTGCAGGACTTGCTGATCGACATCGGCGATGACGACTACCTGATGCAACCGCGGGCTGAGAGCAACGGGGTGAACCTGGCGGAAATGACGGAAGAGTTGCTGTGCGCCACCGAGCGTCTGCTGGACGTGATGGCCAATCCGCTCGACGCCCGGGTGCTTGGGCCGCAGATCGTACGGGAGATTCTCTATTATGTGCTGCGCGGCGCCTGCGGCGCGTCGCTGCAGGAGTTGGTCAATCGGCATACCCACTTCAGCCAGATCGCCAAGGCACTGCGGCGTATCGAACATCAGTATGCCGACAGCATCAACGTCGAGCAGTTGGCCAGCGAGGTCAACATGAGCGTCTCGGCGTTCCATCACAACTTCAAGGCGGTGACCAACACTTCGCCGCTGCAGTACGTGAAGTCGTACCGGCTGCATAAGGCGCGCCTGTTGATGGTGCATGACGGTCTGAAGGCCAGCACGGCGGCGATCCGCGTCGGCTACGAAAGCGCGTCGCAGTTCAGCCGCGAGTTCAAACGGCTGTTCGGCATGACGCCGAGCGATGAAGTCGCCCGGCTGCGCGAGGCCAACCCGCTGCTGCTGGAGGGCTGAGCCGCGTTTATGGGGTTAAGACGATCTTGCCGAATGGCCCGCGATCGAGGTGATCCAACGCCTGCGACAGCTGATCGAAGCGGTATACCTGGTCGATCACCGGCTGCAGGTTGACGGCGTCCACGGCGCGCACCAGGTCTTCCAGCGCGCGGCGGTGGCCGACGCCGATGCCCTGAATCACTGCGGATTTTAATAGCAGTGGGCCGGCGGGAGCGGAAATCTCGTTGCCTTCCAGGATGCCGATTACCGAGATGCGTCCTCCCACCGCCACGGCGCGCACCGAGTTGCCGAGGTTGGTACCGCCGACGGTGTCGATCACATGGTCGATGCCGCGATCCTGCGTCAGCGCATAAATCGCCTCCACCCAATCGCCGTCCAGCCGGTTGATGCCATGATTGGCGCCCAATGCCAGGGCTCGCGCCAGCTTTTCATCGCTGCCGGAGGTGACATAGACCTCCGCGCCGTGGGCTTTGGCGATCTGCAGCGCGAACAGCGCCACGCCGCCGGTGCCTTGCACCAGCACCGTATCGCCGGCATGCAGTTTGCCTTGTTCCACCAGCGCGAACCAGGCGGTCAGCCCGGCGCACGGCAGGGTGCTGGCCTGGACGTCGTCCAGCGACGCCGGCGCCGCTACCAGCCAGTCTTCATGCAAAATCACGTATTCCGCCAGCACGCCCTGATAAAAACCGCCGAGGGTGTGGTAAGGCACCCGGCGCGCATCGCCGTAGGGTTTTTGCTCGCCGTCGAGCCAACCGGGGCTGAAGGTGGAAATGACGCGCGCGCCGGGCTGAAAGCGGCTGACGCCGGGGCCGATGGCATCGACCTCGCCGGCCATGTCCGAGGCGGGCGTGAACGGCTGCGGCAGCGTGAGCCCCATGCCGCTTTCTATCATCAGTTTGTCACGGTAATTGAGTGAGATAGCCTTCACTTTCACTCTGATTTCGTGCGGCCCCGGCTGTGGGATGGCGCTTGCGCTCAGCTGCAGGTGCTCACGCCCCAGGGCGCTCATCGTCCAGCGTTGCATTGTATTGGTCATGATGTTCTCCAAAGTCAGCGATTAACAGACCTGCCGATAATATCGTTGATGAAGGTTCGCCAGTGGCGATAAGATTTCCGCAGATTGTTTCTTTCAGAGCGACAAATCATGAGCGATCGGTTGAGCGGCATTTCGGTATTCGTTACCGCCGTGGAGGCGGGCAGTTTTGCAGTGGCGGCCAGTCGGCTGCATCTTTCGCGTTCGGCGGTCGGCAAAACTATCGCCCGGTTGGAGCAGCGGCTGGGGGTGCGGCTGTTTCATCGCACCACGCGCAGCCAGAGCCTGACCGACGACGGTGCGCTGTTCTACGAGCGCTGCCTGCGGGCGCTGGAGGAGATCCGTGGCGCGGAAACGCTGCTGGAGTCGGGCAAGCGGCAGGTCAGCGGTCGGCTGCGGGTGTCGATGCCGGTGCTGTTTGGCCGCATGTGCATTGCGCCGCTGCTGACCGAACTGACGCGCGAGCATCCTGGGTTGGAGTTGGAGCTGTCGTTCAGCGATCGGGTGGTGGATCTGATTGAGGACGGCTTCGATATGGCGATCCGCAACGGTACGCTGGCCAACAGCAGCGGCTTGGTGGCGCGCCGCATCGGCGATCACCGTATGACGCTGTGCGCCTCGCCGGCCTATCTGCAGCGGTGCGGCGAACCGCACAGCATCGAGCAACTGGCGCAGCATGAGGCGGTGACCTATATGCGCGCCGGCGCGCGGCGCAGCTGGCTGGTATTGGATAGCGACGGCAAGCCGCAGGAGGTGATGCCGAATAACCGGCTGCAAATGGACGACCTGCAGGCGATTGCGGATGCGGCGACGGCGGGTTTCGGCATCGCCTGGCTGCCGTGCTGGCTGGTGCGTGAGCAGTTGTTGAGCGGGGCACTGGTGCGCTTGCTGCGCGATCGGCCGGGCGCCGCCTTTGAAGCGCATGCGGTGTGGCCGCACACGCCTCACCTGCCGCTGAAGGTGCGGCTGGCGGTGGATACGCTGGTGAGCAAACTGCCTGCCAGTCTGGCGTTGGTCGAGAAGGCGCTGTAGCGCGCCCGATTCAGGAAGAGGCGGCGCGTTTTTTACGCCAGATCACCAGCATGGCGCCCAGCAGGCCGACAAACAGCAGCAGCAGCGGCAGCAGCATCAGGCCGGTCATCACCTGGCTTTCGTAGCGTTTCACCAGCGGGATTTGGCTGAACGCGTAGCCGAGGCCGACCAGCGCGCAGACCCAGATCGCCGCGCTCAGCCAGTTGAACACCTGGAAACGAGAGCTGTTGAGCCCGGAAATGCCGGCCATGGTCGGCAGCAGGGTGCGCACGAAACCGAGGAAGCGGCCGATCAGCAGCGCCGTCAGCCCGTGGCGGTTGAACAGGTTGTGCGCGCGCTGGTGGTACTGTGCCGGCAGTTGCAGCAGCCAGCTCTTCACCAGGCCGGTGTGGCCCAGCCAGCGGCCCTGGATATAGCTCAGCCAGCAGCCGAGACCGGCGGCGGCGGTCAGAATCAGCAGGGTGGGGGCAAAGCCCATCACGCCTTTGGCGATCAGCGCGCCCGACAGCAGCAGCAGGCTGTCACCGGGAAGGAAGGAGGCGGGCAGCAGTCCGTTTTCCAAAAACAGAGTGGTGAAAAGTACGGCGTAAACCACCCAAATTACGCTTGGATCGGCGAGGGCGATAAAGTCCTGCTGCCAAAGCGCATGAATAATCTCTCGTAATACATCCATTTTATGTCCTGTTGCATGCCGGTTGCGCCCGGGGTCACATTCTCCAGGATGCGGCGGTTACCGTATCTGACAGTTACCCGGTTAGTGTACCGCTAATAGCTTAAGCCGACATTAAACGAGACGAAGAAAATTACCGGAATCCGCCTTAGCGCACGCCGTTGAGGCGATCGAAACCGGCCGCCAGATCGGCGATCAGGTCTTCGACGTTCTCCAGGCCGATATGCAACCGCACCAGCGTGCCGGAAAAATCGACGCCGCCCGCCGGGCGGATCGCTTCCAGTTCTTCCGGCTGGTTGGCCAGGATCAGCGACTCGAAGCCGCCCCAGGAGTAGGCCATGCTGAAGTGGCTGAAGTTATCCAGGTAAGCGGCCAACTGCGTATCGTCCAGCCGTTCCTTCAGCACGAAAGAGAACAGCCCGTTGCAGCCGCTGAAGTCGCGGCGGTAGAACTCGTGGCCCTTGCAGCTCGGCAGGGCCGGATGATTGACCGTCGCCACCTCCGGCCGCGCCGCCAGCCAGTTGGCGACCTCGATGCTGCTGCGTTCGTGCTGCTTCAGCCGCACGCTCAGGGTACGCAGGCCGCGGCTCGCCATGTAGGCGGTGTCGGCATCCACCATCTGCCCCATCAGATAGGAGTACTCGCGCAGTTGATCCCAACAGCGCGCGTTGGCGACGGCGGTGCCAAGCATGTAATCGGAATGGCCGATCAGGTATTTGGTGCCGGCCTGAATAGAAATGTCGATGTCGAAATCCAGCGCCTTGAACAGCACCCCCGCCGCCCAGGTGTTGTCGATCATGATCACCACGTCTGGCGCCACGGCGCGAATGGCCTGCACCATCGCCGGAATGTCCTGCACTTCCAGGGTGATGGAACCGGGGGATTCCAGGAACACCACGCGGGTATTGGGCTGGATCAGTTTGGCGATATCGGCGCCGATCAGCGGATCGAAATAGGTGGTGCTGACGTTCATGCGGCCGAGGATATGGGTGCAGAAATCCTGGGTCGGTTCGTACGCAGAGCCGGTGACCAGCAGGTGATCGCCGGCGCCGACGAACGACAGGATCGCATTGGCCACCGCCGCCGCGCCGCAGGGGTACAGCACGCAGCCGGCGCCGCCCTCCAGCTCCACCATCGCATCCTGCAGGGCGAAGTGGGTCAGGGTGCCGCGTCGGCCGTAAAACAGCTCGCCGTGGGCGCGTTGCGCGGTGGCGTGTTTTTTGGCGGCGACGGAGTCGAAGACCAAAGAAGAGGCGCGTTGCGTGACGGGATTGACGGAGCCCTGGGTGTAGCGTTTGCCGCGGCCGGCGCCGATCAGCGCGGTTTCGATATGTTTTGACGTCATGGTACCTGGCTCACCTCTGGTTGCTCTGCACGTGCCCGTTTACGATAGCCCTTACGTTAACATGAGTTAATATAGCCATCCAGACGTTTTAACTTCCAGATATAGAAACGGCTATAATTGGCTGCCGGTCACGCATTTCTCGCGTAATCCTTCTGCCGAGTGGGAACAGAGAAGTCCATTCCTCGGCTGAGGCGCCGTTCGGCAGCGTGGTCTTGTTGCGCCGTTGTGGGATAAAAGTAACGAAATAACCCTATAAAAGGGGCATTTGGCGGTGAACGGACACAGATTGGCGCTTTGTGGCGATGCTGGCTAAAATTTTCTCGTTTATTTGGTAAATAATAATGAGAACCACTATCAATCCCCGGTTGGTTTGATATGATCGCACGCTGAATTATTCCTTAATTTTGATCGGTAATGGGTGGAGGCACAGCGTGAAAACGGCTGGCAAGAATTTAAATCAAGGATCGTTCGGCCAGGGCCGGGCGCAGTGGGGCAAGGCCTTCGGCCGCAGCCTGATGGCATCTATGGTGCTGGTCGTAGGGCTGGCCGGCAGCGCGCAGGCCGCGCCGGCGAGCAATCCGGCCGTTGCCGAAAGCGTTGCGCCGACCACCGCGCCTGCACCTGCTGCAGCCGCCGCGCCGGAGAGCATCACGCCGGTGAACCCGGCGCCAACGATCCAGCCACCGGAAACCCGCGGCATGGACCTGTCCGTTTGGGGCATGTACCAGCACGCCGACGCGGTGGTGAAAGCGGTAATGATCGGCCTGGTGCTGGCCTCGATCGTGACCTGGACCATTCTGTTCTCCAAAGGCAGCGAACTGCTGCGCGCCAAGCGCCGTCTGCGCCGCGAACAGCTGGCGCTGGCCGAAGCGCGCTCGCTGGATGAAGCCTCCGAACTGGCGCAAAACTTCGGTCCGGAGAGCGTCAGCGCGGTATTGCTGAACGACGCGCAAAATGAGCTGGAGTTGTCTGCGGAATCCAACGACAACAACGGCATCAAAGAGCGCACCGGCTTCCGCCTCGAGCGCCGCGTGGCGGCCTACAGTCGCAACATGGGCCGCGGCAACGGTTTCTTGGCCACCATCGGCGCCATCTCGCCGTTCGTCGGTCTGTTCGGCACCGTGTGGGGCATCATGAACAGCTTCATCGGCATCGCCCATTCGCAGACCACCAACCTGGCGGTTGTGGCGCCGGGCATCGCGGAAGCGCTGTTGGCGACCGCACTGGGTCTGGTCGCGGCGATCCCTGCCGTCGTTATCTACAACATCTTCGCTCGCGTCATCAGCGGCCACCGCGCGCAGGTGGGCGACGTGGCGGCGCAGGTCTTGCTGCTGCAGGGCCGTGATTTGGATCTGGCCGCGACGGCGGAAGCCAAGCGCTCACAGCACGCGCACCAACTGCGGGCGGGGTGAGACATGGCGATGCGCTTAAATGAAGATCTGGACGACAGCGGCGAACTGCATGAAATCAACGTGACGCCGTTTATCGACGTCATGTTGGTGCTGTTGATCATCTTTATGGTGGCCGCGCCGCTGGCAACGGTAGATATCCGCGTCGATCTGCCGGCCTCCTCCGCCAAGCCGCAGCCGCGGCCGGAAAAACCGGTGTTCCTGTCGGTGAAGGCCGACAAACAGCTCTACGTCGGCGATCAGCCGGTGAATGCCGATCAGTTGACTTCGGTGCTGGATCAACGCACCCAGGCTAACAAAGAAACCACCATCTTCTTCCAGGCGGACAAGAGCGTGGACTATGAAACGCTGATGAGCGTGATGGACACCCTGCGTAAAGCCGGCTACCTGAAAGTGGGGCTGGTGGGCATGGAAGGCGCCGCCAAATAGCGGGCTGATGAAACAGAAAAGGGCGCTTCGGCGCCCTTTTTTACTGGTTCAGAGATATCACTCTTCGGCCAACAAAGCCCGGGAACCGGCATGGCGCCAGCGGATACGGCCCGGCAGATAAAGCGCGTTCTGTTCCAGAGGCCGCTCGTCGATCAGTGCGGTGACTTGGTCGAAGCTATGTTGCGCCAACGCCCGGCAGTCCTGTGCGACCGTATCGATCTTCAGCGTCATGCAGTCGAACAGGTAGTGATCGTCGAAGCTGCACAGGTGGATGTCGCTCTCCATCAGCTGATGTTGAGTCAGATAACGCAATACCCCTTCCAACAGGCCGCAGGCGGCGGTAAACAGCGCTTTGGGCGGCCGCCCCAGCTGTGCGCAAAGCTGAGCGAACATCTCGTAACCTGAGCTGGGGTGATAGTTGCCGTTGATGATCCATTCCGGTTTGCACTCGATGCCGGCGCGCTGCAGGCCAAGCTGGAAACCGGCCAGCCGATCGCGGGTCGGCGAAATGCGCGGCTGCCCGCCGAGAAAATAGATCTCGTCCGGATGTTGGCGCGCGACCTTTTCCACCAGGTCGGCGGTCGAGTTGACCGAATCGGTGATCACCAGCGGCAGTTCGGAACCAGCGATCAGACGGTCCATCTGCACCACCGGCAGTCCGACATTGATCTTCTGGTATTCCGCGTCGTTTAGCTGGCTGGAGGCGACAATCAAGCCGTCCACCTGCCGCTGCACCAGACTGTTCACCGCCATCATCTCCTGCGCCGGGTTTTCATCGGTGCAGGCGATCAACAGCTGCAGGCCGGCTTCGCGGCACAGCGTTTCCAGCTCGCGCGAAATCACCGCAAAACCGTAGTTGGTCATCTCCGGCACCACCAACCCCAGCGTGTGGCTGCGGTTGGAGCGCAAAGAGCGGGCGTGGATGCTGGGCTGATAATGGTGTTCGTGCGCCAGCGCCAGAATGCGATCGCGGGTGTCGTCGGACACCCGGTATTCCTTGCTGCGGCCGTTCAGCACCAGGCTGGCGGTCGATTTCGACACCCCGGCCAGCGTGGCGATGTCACTGATGGTAATGCGTTTATTTTTTTTCACTGACGCCATCTGAAGTCATCGGAGGATGCGTCATTCTAGCATGCATGGCGTCAGCGGCCAGTATTCCAACGCCAGCGGCGCGCTCCCGCACAGCCGCAGTTGCGGCTCACCCGCCGGGAAGTAGCGTGCGCTCATCACCGCCTCGCCGTGGTTGATGAAAATCTCCACGCTGGAACGATCGAACAGCAGTTGCAGATGTGTGACCGGGCCGCGCCAGTAACGGTGCTCCGGCCGGCCGTCGGTCAGGGAAGCGCGCGTCAGCTGCAGCCTTTCGCCGTCCCATTTCAGCGTCATCGCGTCGCCAAAGGTTGCGTTGAACGGGCCCTGCGGCGTCAATTGCAGCTCCGCGGCCCCCAGCGCATAGGCGGGGGCGTTATCGGCGCGGCCTTGCCAGCCTGCTCGCTCACCGCGCAGCTGTTGCAGCTCGCGCGCCGGGCGCTGGTGGAGGCGGCCATGCCGCAGCGACAGTTCGCGCGGGCAGGTCATGGTGTGGATCCAGCCGTAACGGCGTGTCGGATGGGCTTCTTCATCTTGCTCGGGCACGCCCATCCAGCCGAACAGCAGGCGGCGGCCATCTTCCGCCAACGTCGTCTGCGGCGCGTAGAACTCGAAGCCGGCGTCCAGCTCGCGGAATTCGCCGTGGCTGAAGGCCGCCTGCCGGTAATCCAGCTTGCCGAGCAGATAACCGGCCTGATAACGGTTGAGATAGCGTTCCGGCTGCGGCGTCAGCCCCTGCGGACAGCAGATCAACACCTCGTCGCCGTCCAACGAGAACAGGTCCGGGCACTCCCACATGTAGCCGAATTCCTCTAAGCCGTTCAGTCCGGAACCGGCGATCTCTCCCAGCGCTTGCCAGTCGCGCAGATCGCTGGAACGAAACAGCAGCACCTTGCCGCGATCCTGCAGGTCACGCGCGCCGAGCACCATGTACCAGTCATTTTGATGACGCCACACTTTCGGATCGCGTACGTGACCGCTGTAGCCCTCCGGCAGCGGCAGCACCGGCCCGAGTTTGCGATATTCGCCCCGTTCGCTTTCCTGAGCCAGGCATTGGTAAGCGGTGCGTGAGCCGTCTGGGAATTTCACGTTGCCGGTGTAGATCAGCGTGATTTTGCCTTCCGCCACCACCGCCGAGCCGGAGTAACAGCCGTGGCTGTCGTAACAGGCGCCGGGCGCCAGGGCGATTGGCTGGTGCTCCCAACGCAGCAAATCAGCCGACTGCCAGTGTCCCCAGCATTTGTTGCGATGATCGCAACCCAGCGGATTCCACTGATAAAACAGATGATAAACGCCGTTGTGCTGGATAAAGCCGTTGGGATCGTTCAGCAGGCCAACGCTGGGTGCCAGATGCCAGTCCGGTCGGTGCGGATCGCGCAGCGCGAGCGGCTGGCCGTTCATTACCGCCCGCAGTGCCTGTTTGATTAAGCTGAGTTCTTCCATCATTGCGCGTCCGTTTTGTATTTCAGCAGTAGGGAGAGGACAAAGGCGCTGCCAAACGCGATCGCCAGACCGATGATATAGCTGACCAGAGAACTGGCCTGCACGATCGCCATGCCGGGGATCGCCGTCAGCCCGACCGCGTTCATGCCGACATGGTTGGCCACCACCCAGGCGCCGCCGAGCGCGCCGCCCGCCAGCGCCGCCAGAAACGGTTTCACGAAGCGCAGGTTGATGCCAAACAGCGCCGCCTCGGTGATGCCGAGCATGGCGGAAAAGGCCGAAGGCACCGCAATGGCTTTGATTTTGGCGTCGCGGGTTTTGAAATAGACCGCCAGGCAGGCGCCGCCTTGAGCGATGTTGGCCATCGACCAGATCGGCAGCAGGAAGTTGACGCCGATATTGGGGTTGCCGAGCAGCCCGGCTTCTACCGCGTGGAAACTGTGGTGGATGCCAGTGATGACGATAGCGGAATAGAGGCCGCCGAACAGCAGCCCGGCTAACCACCCCGCATGAGCAATCAGCGTGCTGAGCACGAAGGAGATGCCATCGCCCAGCGCGCGGCCGGCGGGGCCGATAAACAGCAGGGCGACAAAGCCTGAGATCACCACCGTCAGGAACGGCGTCAGGATCAAATCCAGCGCGTTGGGGATCACCTTGCGCAGCCGTTTTTCCAACAGGCTCATGAACCACACCGTCAGCAGCACCGGGAATACCGTGCCCTGGTAGCCGATCATGGCGATGTCCAGACCGAAGAAGTTCATGGTGTGGAACCCTCCGGCGACGCCCCAGGCATTGGTCAGCGCCGGATGCGTCAAAATGCCGCCGAGCGTGGCGCCCAGATAGGGATTGCCGCCGAATTCGCGTGCGGCGGTGAAGCCGATCAGAATCGGCAGAATAATGAACGCCGCCGAGCTGAACATATCCAACATGATGAACAACGCGCTGTTGGCATCGGCCCAGCCGTAGGTTTTCACCATGCCGAGCAGCCCCATCAACAGGCCGGAAGCGACGATCGCCGGAATGATAGGCACGAAGATGTTCGACAGCAGGCGGGCGATGCGCTGCAGCGGGTTGAGCTTTTTCGCCGCGATATCGGCGGCTTCGGCCTTGCTGGATTCGCTGACGCCCGCCGCCTTGATGAATTCCGCATGCACCTTGTTGACCAGCCCGGTGCCGAAGATCACCTGGATCTGGCCGGCGTTGCTGAAGCAGCCTTTAACGCCGTCCAGTTTGCCGATGGCCTCTTTGTCCACCTTGCTGTCGTCCACCAGCACCAGGCGCAGGCGCGTGGCGCAGTGGGCGGCGCTGGCGATGTTCTCTTTACCGCCGAGCAGCGGCAACAGCGCGTTGGCGGTTGCGGTAATGTCCATGTTGTCCCCTTGCTAAATAAAAATGCCGCCGCGCAGTTTGCGGCGCAGCGCCGTGAATCGATGTCAGAAGAAATACTTGAATCTGGCGCGCATGCCGTAACGTTGGTCGTTGTCGCCATTGGCGATCTTGCTGTCGGCGTTGGCTTCCAGCAGCGAGACATAGGCGCCTAAATACAGGTTGAAATTCTTCATATTCATAATGTTAGGTATCTGATACGACGCATGAACGGTGTGGATGTCGTAGTTGCCCGGTTCGCTGAGCGGGTTGTGGATATCGGCGGCGATCCCGGCGGTATTGAACTCTTTGATATTGTTGTGCGCATAGATATAACCCAGTTCGAAGCGTCGCCACAGCACGTTGACGCCGGCGGTCAAGTCTTGCTCGCCGGTGGCATCCAGGTAGGCGGCGCTCAGGTTGGCCACCACGCCGTTATCCGGATCGGCCGCGTTGGTGTTCCAGCTCATGGTCATGCCGTAGCCGTTGCGCTTGGATTGATCGACGAAGCGTCCCTGGCTGTCCTGATAGCCGTAGGCGTTATTCACCACGTTGCTTTCCATCGCCGCCGCGATGCTGAAGGCGTCTTTCTTCCAGGCGATCACCGGGCGCAAATAGGCGACGTTTTTCTTATTTTCCAGCGCATTGCCGTGGTAGCTGTTGTCCTGGAACAGCGAGGTGCCGTCTTCCACCAGCGTGTTCAGTTCGAAATAGACATCCCCGGCGTATTTGCTCAGCATCAGGTTGCCGCCGCTGCTGCTACGGCCGCGGCCTTCTTTCATCATGTAGATATAGCCGAAGCCGTCGGCGTACAGGTCGTTGGCGGTATTGCCGGAGTATTGAATGAAGGTATCCTGATTCAGCGGGAACATGTCGTAGGCTTCGAAGCGGCCGATTTTGGTTTGCCAGTTCTTTTCATTGCCGAAGAAGAAAGCGGCGTCGTCCAGGTTCATTTTGCCGCTCATGTCCGCCAGCGGCTGGACGCTGAAGCCGGAGAAGTTACCGTCCGGATTGCGGCGGTAGCCGTCCAGCCCGACCAGAATGCGGCCGTTGATGTCCCAGCGCTCTTTGTTGCCGGGTTTCCAGTCCTTGTGGTCGCTACCTTTCAACGACGTCAGCTGGCCGCTGCGGCTGGCGCCGTCCAGGTTGAACTCCACGTCGCCATACAGTTTCAGATCGTTGAAACCGTTCAGTTTCAGCGCGCTGGTCGGAGAGGATTGCGTTTCCAGCGTGGCGGCGCGCTGCGCGACCTGCGCGGTTTGCCTTTCGGTGCTGGCGGTGCGCTGTTCCAGCTGTTGCGCCCGGCGTTCCGCCGCCGTGGCGCGGGTTTCAGCCTGAGCGGCGCGCCGTTCCGCCTGCGCCAGGCGTTGTTCCAGCGCGTTGAGACGCACCTCGATACTGTCGCCGCCCGAGGTCGCTGCGGCAGACGTGGAGAGGAAAAGCCCTGTTGTTATCGCCAAATAGCTGAGTTTTTTCATCATCGTCTATCATCCGGGAAGGGTTGTTATTATTTTTTGCTAAATTGCTAAACCGGTTTTTCATGGCGAAAGATAGCGATCGAGAAGCGGACTGGCAATCAAGTTTGCTAACCCGATTCAGCTATTGTGATCGAGTACGCAAATCGCGGGTTAAAAGACCACGGCGCTCAGGGGGGCGCCGTGGATGCAGGGGATCAACGCAGGAAAGCAGCCAACTCGTCGGCGCGGGGCAGGGCGGTCATGGCGCCCTTGGCGGTGGTGGCCAGCGCGCCGCAGGCCTGAGCCTGAGCGATAACCGCCGGCCATTGCGCTTCCTGCGGCAATGCGTGAAGGCGCGCCAGCGCCGCTAACAGCCCGGCGACGAAGGCGTCGCCGGCGCCGGTGGTATCGACCGGCACGACAGGCGGCGCGCGGAAATGGCGCAGACGATGCCCGTCGTGTACGCAGACGCCGTCGCCGCCCAGCGTCACCAGCAGCAGGCGCAGCGGATAGGTTTGCATCATCCAGCGCATGGCGTTCTCCAGATCGTCAAGATGGCTGATGAAAGCCAGCTCTTCGCGCGACAGTTTCACCACGTCCGCCAGCAGCAGCGCCTTTTGCAGGCAGGGGCGCAGCGCTTCCGGTTGGCGCCAGACCTCTTCGCGGATGTTGGGATCGAAACTGACCCGGCCGCCGACTGCCCGCATGCGTTCCATCGCCGTAAAGGCCGCGCTGCGGCTGGGCTCCTGCGACAGCGCGATGGAGCAGAGGTGCAGCCACTCGCCCCGCTGGAAAGCCGGCAGATCGTCGGGCTGCAAAAACAGATCGGCGCTGGGCTGCACCATAAACGTGAATGAGCGCTCACCCTGAAGATCGAGATCCACCACCACCGTGGAGGTGTGGTGTTCGGGATCCGGCCGCATATGGCCGATATCCACCCCTTCATCGCTCAGCACCTGCTGTAGAAAGGCGCCGAAGCTGTCTTGCCCCACCCGGCCGATAAAGGCGCTGTCGCCGCCCAAGCGGGCGATACCCACCGCCACGTTCGCCGGCGCGCCGCCGGGGCATTTGAGATAACCGTTGGCATTTTCCGGCACCAGGTCGATCACGGCGTCGCCCAGTACCCATACGCGATTCATCATGCTTAATCCCTGTTTTTGTCGTTGTCAGATGGTGAGCTAAAATAGAAGAACCGGTTTAGCAAGGCAATGAAATAATCCTCAGAGCCGCTTGGTCAGTGAGGAAGATCAATCTTTCTGCTGGGCTTGGGGAGAAGGGGATCTGCCCCGCGAACCGGCGCGGGGAGAGATAGCGGTGCGTTTAGCCCAGCTTCGGATAGACGCCGGGACCGATTGGCAAGCCTAACGCATACCAGACCAGCAGCAGCAAAATCCACACGCTGAAGAACACCAAAGGATAGGGCAGGATCAGCACGTAATAGGTGCCGAGCTGCGCGTCTTTGCGGTAGCGCTGCAGGAAGCCGAGGAACAGCGGCAGGAACGGCGACATCGGCGCCAGCGGCAGCACCGCAGAGTCGGCGATGCGGAAGATCATCTGGGCGAACGCCGGGTGGAAACCGAGCAGCATAAACATCGGCACGAAGATCGGCGCCAAAATTGACCAGATCGCCGAGCCGCTGGCGATGAACATGCACAGGAGGGCGGAGAGGAACATCAGGCCGAGAAACGCCGGTGCGCCGCTCATGCCGGCGGCTTCCAGCATGTCGGTCAGGCCGACGGCCATAAACTTGCCCATGTTGCTCCAGTTAAAGAACGCCACGAACTGCGACAGCGGAAACACCATCACGATAAAACCCGCCATGCTTTTCATCGGATCGAGCAAGTGGTGGGGAATATCGTCCGGCCGCCGGATCTGTTTGGTGACCACGCCATAGGTAATGGCGACGGTGAAGAAGAACAGGATGATGATCGGCACAATACCCTTGATGAACGGGGAAGGGATCACCGAACCGGTGTTCGGGTCACGCAGCGGCGCGGCCTCCGGCACCACCAGAGCGGCGATGATGGCGATAAACACCAGCGCGGCGATGCCGCTCATCATCAGCCCCCGGTTCTGCAGCGGGGTCAGCGCTGCGATTTTGTCTTCGGCGCCGCCTTGCCACTTCGGCAGACGGGGCTCGATAAACTTGTCGGTGAGCAGCGCGCCGGCGATGGTCAGCACGATCACGGAGGTGGCCATAAAGTACCAGTTGTCGATCACGCTGACGTGAACCGCGCCATCCACCGCTTTGGTGGCTTCGGTGCTGATGCCGGAAAGCAATACGTCGGTGGTGACGATCAACAGGTTGGCGGTAAAGCCGGAGGCGACGCCGGCGATCGCCGCCAGCAGTCCGGCTATCGGGTGGCGACCCACCGCGATAAACATCAGCGCGCCGAGCGGCGGCATCACCACCAGCGCAGCGTCCGATGATATATGGCTGAAGAAGGCGATAAACAGCACCATATAGCTGGCGTAGCGGGCGCTGACGCGCGAGGCCATTTTGTACATCAGCGCCTGCAGCAGGCCGACCTTTTCCGCCAGGCCGGCACCTATCACCAGCGCCAAAATAGCCCCCAGCGGCGCAAAGCTGCTGAAGTTATGGATGATATTGGGAAATATCCACTGCATGCCCGCCACGCTCATCAGGTTATTCACCTTGATGAGCTCGCCGGTGGCCGGATTTTTCACCGCCACATCGAGCCAGGAAAACAGCGCGGTGGCCAGCATAAGCACCAGGATCAAATAGACGAACAGTAAAAACGGATTGGGGATCTTATTGCCGATGCGTTCCACCCAGTAAAAAACGCGTCCGGGGCTTTTATTGATTGGCGTTGTGGCCTCACTCATGATTTTACCCTCTGTGTTTGCTCTGTTGTGTGATTGTTATTATTTGATTTATTTATAATTATACTTAGTGGCCCGGTTGTCCGGGCCCTGTCTGTTCATGCTATTTCAATGGCGATGGTTGCACCCCCTGCGGGATTGGGCAGCGGTACGGCTGTTCGGCGCGCCGGCGCTCGAACTCGCTGCGGCAGCGCGCCAGCAGGGCGCTGTCGCTCAGCAGATCGATGGCGGTCGCCGCCATCACCTTGCCGGCCAGGCACATGCCCTTATGGGCGATAGCGGTGCGGCCCTGCGCCACCAGTTGCCAGGTGTGCAGCGGAGTGCCGAGTGCGAAACAGGGACTGAAGCATTGGGCGGTCGGCGCCACCCAGCTCACGTCGCCAACGTCGGTAGAGCCGTACAGCAGATCGTCGGATTCCACATAAGGCGCGACCTCATCCATCAGCACCTTATCTCCCAACTGCTGCACCCATTCGCGCCCGGCCGCGCCGCCGGTGCGGGCAATATTGAGTTTGGCGTTGCGCAGATCGTCGCGGCTCAGGGTTTGGCGGATTTCCTCGGCGAAGCGGCGCTCGGCGTCGCTGTACTCGGGCAGACCGAAATCGCACAGGTTTTGATACATCGCGCGTTCCAGGCTGCGGTTCGGCACATAGTTGGAGCAGGCTTTGTCGAAGCGCACCTCCATCTGGGTGTCAGTCATCAGCGCTGCGCCCTTGGCGATGTTGATCACCCGTTGGTAAATGTCCTGCGCCTGATCGAGCTGCGGCGCGCGGATCAGGTACAACACTTCGGCATCGGCCTGCACCACGTTGGGGGAGCTGCCGCCGGTGTTGGTAACCGCGTAGTGCAGCCGCGCTTCCTGCACGATATGTTCGCGCAGGAAGTTGGCGCCGGTATTCATCAGCGTCACCGCGTCCAGCGCGCTGCGCCCCAGGTGCGGCGAGTTGGCGGCATGGGCGGCGACGCCCTTGAAGTGAAACGCCGCCTGGATGTTGGCCAGCGTGCTGGTATTGAACATGCCGCTGAAGCCTTCCGGGTGCCAGGTGAGGGCGGCGTCGACGTCATCGAACAGGCCTTCGCGCACCATGAAGGTCTTGCCGGAGCCGCCTTCTTCGCCGGGGCAGCCGTAGAAGCGCAGGGTGCCGCTCAGCCGGTTCTGCTGCATCCACGCCTTGGCGGCGAAGGCGCCCGCCAGCGCGGCGGTGCCCAGCAGGTTGTGGCCGCAGCCATGGCCGTTGCCGTTTTCCACCAGCGGCTGCGGCGTGGCGCAACCGGCCTGCTGGCTCAGCCCGGCCAGCGCGTCGTACTCGCCCAGCAGCGCGATAACCGGGTGGCCGCTGCCGTAGCTGGCGATGAACGCCGTCTCGATGTCGCCCACGCCGCGTTCAACCGAGAAGCCTTCCTGTTCCAGCGCATCGGCCAGCAACGTGGCGGAATAGGTCTCGTTAAAGCGCGTTTCCGGGTGGTCCCAAATCGCGTCGCTCAGCGTGCTGAAGCGGGGCCGGCGTTGGTCAATGTAGTCGTCGATAAAGGCCTGCAGTTCTGAGTTGCTCATGCTCCGCTCCCGAATGTCGGCAGGTTCAGCGCCAGCGACGCCAGCGTTTTCACCGCCACCGCCATCACCTGCTCGTTGAAGTCGAATTTCTCGTTATGGTGCCCGGCGCTCAGCTCGGTGCCGAAAATGACGTATGAGGCCTGGCCGCCGCGGGATTTCACCCGTTCCATCATGTAGGTGGCGTCCTCGGAACCCGCAGCCTGTTCGCGGCGATCGACCACCGAGGCCAGCTCGGTTATCTGCTGCGCCTGGCGGCGGATGTAATCCACCCACGGTTGGGTCGGTTTGCTGCTCTGCGCCGCGCCCATCAGCGCGATATCGCAGGCGACGCCGTGCATTTTGGCGGCGCCTTCGATGGCGTTCAGCGCCTGTTGATAAACAAACGCGTTGATCTCATTGGTGGCGCCGCGCGTCTCCACCTTCATAAACGCCCGATCGGCGATCACGTTGCGGCCGGTGCCGGCCTGCAGCACGCCGACATTGATGCGCGAGCTGCCTTCGCTGTGGCGCGGGATGGCGTAAAGCCCCAGCGCAGCCTGCGCCGCTGCCAGCAGCGCGTTGCGGCCGTCTTCCGGCTTGGCGCCGGCGTGGGAGGCGACGCCGCGGAAAGTAACGTCCAGCTTGCTGGTGGCCATAAAGCTGTCGCTGCCGCACACCAGCTCGCCGGCCGGCACGCCGGTGCCGATATGCACCGCGGTGAAGAAATCGACGTCGTCCACCACGCCGGCCTCCACCATCGATTTTGCGCCGCGTGTGCCTTCTTCCGCCGGCTGGAAGATCAGTTTGACGGTGCCGCAAAGCTGGGACTCCAGGCTTTTGAACACGTGCGCCAGCCCCAGGCCGATGGTGGTATGGCCGTCATGACCGCATGCATGCATCATGCCGCTGTTGCAAGAGGCGAACCCTTCGCGGAACGGCAGGTGTTCGGGTTCCAGCAATTCGTTGAGATCGAGGGCGTCCATATCCACGCGATAAGCGATAGTCGGGCCGGGGCGGCCGGTATCGAGCGTTGCGACGATGCCGGCGAAGCCGCCGGAAAAATGCGGCAGCCATTTCTCCAACGCCCCCTGATTGCGGGCGCGCTGTTCCTGCGCTTCCAGCTCGGCGGGCGAGGGCAGCCCCATGCGCGCCTCTGCCTTGATGACCTCGCGGCCTAGCTGCAGGCGATAGCCCAGCCGATCGAGTTCTTCCGCCACCAGGGTGGCGGTGCGGAACTCAAACCAGCCGGATTCGGCATAGCGGTGGAAGTCGCGGCGCCAGGCCTGCAATTGCGGGTACAAATCAGCCACCAACATCGAAAGCGAATTAGTCATAGTGATATCTCATAAGTTATCGCGCGCTGGATCGCTCCAGGCAGCAGTTATGCTCTGAACTGAAATCAGACGGTGAAGCTATTGCAAAGAAAAAGGTGCGTTTGGTTACTAACTGCCGTGAATGGCGCTTATTGGCGCAGAAAATGCGCTTAATTAAGCGAAATAAGAATTTGGTTATTTATTATGTTTTTTCCGAATGTACACAATGGAATCTGGCTAAATAAGATGCCAATATCTTGCTATTGATAAACAACGGTTATCGCCTTTCGCCTATGCCAGCCTCGATAAAATTGCACCAATTGCGTGCATTTGTGGACGTTAGCCGCCAGGGCAGCATCCGCGCCGCCAGCCGCACCTCTCGCCTTTCCCAGCCTGCGCTGACCAAGGCCATTCAGGAACTGGAAGAGGTGCTGGGCGCCAAGCTGTTTATTCGCCGCAGTCAGGGGGTGGTATTGACCGACTGCGGCGATAACTTTTTCCAGCATGCCAGCCTGATCCTCGAGGAGCTGCGGGTGGCGCAGGAAGACATTCAGCAGCGGCTGGGGTTGGCGGGCGGCACGGTGAATATCGGCGTTGGCGGCAGCATTGCGCGCACCGTGATGCCGCAGGTGGTCACCCAGTTTCACCGTGAGTATCCCAACGTGAAGGTGCGCATCGTCGAGGGGCAACTGGTGTCGATGATCCCAGAACTGCGCCAGGGCGAGCTGGATTTTACCGTCAATACCTATTATCCCAGCAGCCTCGACAACGAGCTGCAGTATGAACGGCTGATGGAAAAAGAGTATCGGGTGGTGGTGCGCAAAGGGCATCCGATGGAGGGGGCGACCTCGCTGAAACAGCTGCAGCACTGCGACTGGACCATGCCGACGCCGAAAGGCAGTTACTATCGGCTATTGCACGATCTGTTCGGGGACTTGGGCATGGCGCCGTCGATCAGCGTGACGTGCGAGACCTTTATGGCCTGTACCAGCCTGGTGGCGCAGAGCGATTTTGTCAGCATTCTTTCGGTGGACGTGATTTCGGATCCGATTTTGGGCAAGCATTTGGTGCCGCTCGAGCTGGAAGAGCGTCTGCCGAAAGCGACGTTTTATCTTATCCAACGCAAGGACACCACCCTGACGCCGATGGGCGCGCACCTGGCGCGCCTGTTTCGCCTTTACTGTCGGTGATACCGAGGCCCTGCCGGGCCCCGGCATTAGAAGGCGATTGACCCCTGCACGAAGAAGGTGCGCGGTTCGCCGACGTACTTGCCGAAGTTGTTGTCGTTGGAGCGGGTGAAGTAGCGCTGATCGAACAGGTTTTTCACCCCGGCACCCAGCGTCAGGTTCGACAGCTGCGGCCCGAAGTTATATTCCCCGCGCATATTCCACACCATGTAACCGGCGATATTGCCGAACTGGCCATCGGCGCTTTCCTGCGTGATGTACTCCGGCCCGGTGCCCGGCGAATGCTGTTTCGACTGCGCATAACCGTCCAGATTCCATACCCAGCTGCCGGTGGCGTAACGTGTACCGACGGTATAGACCTGGCGCGAGTAGAACGGCAGATCTTTACCGGCGAAGTCGCCCTTGTCGGTGCTGGCCTTGGTGTAGGTATAGCTGGTGTAGACGCTGGCGCCGTCGAGCGCGCGATTCAGTTCGCTGAGATCGTAGCTGAGTGCCAGCTCGATGCCTTTGTGCTTGGTGGCACCCATGTTGGTCCAGCCTACGTCGTTGCTGATGTACTGCAGCTGGTTATCGAAATCGATGTAGAACAGCGTGGCCTCGGCCTTGACTACGGTGTCGTCGTAGCGAGTGCCGAATTCATAGGTGTGCGCTTTTTCCGCCGTTAGCCCCGGCGCCGGCTGGTTGCCGTTGCCGCCTTTGGTCAGTTGGAAATACTGCATGCTGCCGAACGAAGTGTTGGCGTTGGCGAACAGTTTCCAGGCGTCGGACAGGTGGTACATCACGTTCAATGACGGCAGCGGCTCGCTGTAGCTTTTCTTGCGGCTGATATTGTTGAACGAATCGTCCACGTGGGTGCGGATGCTTTCATAACGCAGGCCCGGCGTGACCGTCCAGTTGCCGACGTTAATGGTGTCGTCGATATAGAACGCGTTGGCCGCGGTGCCGCCGGAGGTGTGCTGGTAATAATCCGGGGTCTCCGGCGTCGAGCCGATATTCGCCGGGTTATACCAGGCCGAACGCGACGCCTTTTCATCCATGGTTTCATTCAGGTAGCGGTAACCGAGGGTGATCTCGTGCGCCATATCCCAGAAACGGAAGACCTGCGAGTAACTTGGTTCGATAGCCCAGGTTGAATAGTGGCGCGGATAGGAGACCATGCGCCGCTGGCCCGCGTTTTTGCCGGTGCCTTCCGATTCGATGTTGCTGCCGCGGTAGCTGTCGGTGAAGTAGGTCAACACTTCGAATTGTTTGTCGTCTTCCTGATGTTTGTACTTGAACGACATATCCTTGCGGCGGCCTTCGAACTGGTCCCACGGCCGCGTGGATTGGAACGGGTTTTGCGCGTATTGCGCGGTGCTCAGCCCGCCCGGCATGCCGGCTTTGGCGTCGTAGTAGTGGAAATTGGCCAGCAGCTCGTCACGATCGGTGAACGCATAACGCGTTTTCAGCATGAAATCGTCGATGTCGGTGTTGTCGTTGTTGTCGCGGTAACCTTGGCCGTGCAGCCCGGAGTAGAGCAGTTCGGCGCCGAGGCCGTTGTCTGCGGTGCCGCCCACGGAGGCGCTGGTCAGGGTCTTCAGGCCGCCGTGGCTGGCGCCCTGGGTTTGTACGCTGGCGGTGCCGCCAAACGTTTTGGGAATGTCACGGGTAACGAAGTTGATCACGCCGCCGACGTTCTGCGGCCCGTAGCGCACCGCGCCGCCGCCGCGCACCACGTCCACCGATTGCAGATTACCGATAGACAGCGGGGCCATCGACAGCTGCGGCTGGCCGTAAGGCGCGACCGCCAGCGGGACGCCGTCCATCAGAATGGTGGAGCGTGGAGAAAGACGCGAAGTCAGGCCGCGTACGCCGACGTTAAGCGAGATGTCACTGCCGCCGGTGCCGTTGCTGTCGCGCACCTGCACGCCGGGTACGCCGCGCAGGCTATCGGCGATGGTTTGGTCGCCCTGTTCGTGCATTTGCTGCTGGGTGACGATGGAACGCGCGCCCGGATGGTTGAGCAGCACCGAACTGGTATCAGGGTTGTCCAGCCAGTTGCCGACGACGGTCACGGTGTCGGTATCGTTCTGAGATGAGTTATCAGTAGCAAGGACAGGGAATGCGATGGCGATGGAAGCCGTTAGCAGAGAAAGCCGAAAAAGGGGTGACATAATAATGCCTTAAGAGTTTCAGACCCGGATGTGTTTTTTTAGAAAAGACAATCTTAATGATAATTATTGGCAAGTAAATAGAATTGTTACGGGATAGTTAAGCGGGTAACTAAATAATGAATGCGGGAAACAGGGCCCGGCTGGCGGGCCCTGGCGGGGGCTATTGCGGCGTAAGCCAGAAGACGCCGCTGTAATCCAGCGCGGTGAATTTCTGGTGCACCATTTCGATATCCGCTTGCGGATCAATATCTTTAAACAGCGCCGGGTGCAGGAACTTGGCGATCGCCTCAACCGCGATAAAGTTGAGCGGCGTGTCGTAAAATTGATGGTAAATCGCCATCACGCGTTTTTCTTTCACCGCTTTCAGCACGTTAATGCCGGTGCGATCCAGCAGGTGCGCCAGTTTCTTTTGGCTGGTGGCCATATCGGTGGCGTAACCCAGCGGCACCGCCAGCGTGCCGCGATGCCCGCGGCTCCAGTCGGCGCCGGTCAGCAGATAGAAATCCGGGTTGCTGCTGATCACCTGTTCGACGTTCACTTCACCGCCCATGTCTGAAAACAGCGTGCTGCCGATATTATTGCCGCCGGCGGTCTCGATGAACTGCCCGAAGCTGCCTTTGCCGAAGGTGTTGCAGCACTGTTCGCCTTTGATGCCGGCGCTACGCTCGATGAAGACGCTGGGGCGCTGCTCCGGTTTCAGCGTGGCGACCCGCTGCCGCACCAGCTCGAGGCGCTGCTGATAGAGACGGATGAAGGTGTCGGCATTGGGCTGCTCGTCAAATACTTTACCCAACAGCGCCATGCTGGCGACGGTGTTGGTCAGCGGCTGTTGGCGAAAATCGATGATCAGCACCGGGATGCCGACTTTTTCCAACTGGGTCAGCACGCCGCTGTCTTTCAATTTGCTCAGCAGGCCAATGTCGAAAATGATCAGATCCGGTTGACGCACCACCGCGCTTTCCACGCTGAAATCACTGGTGTAGGGGTTGTCGAAGGTGGGGATCTGCATGACCTGTGGGAATTTTTTCGCGTAGGCTTCAACCAGATCCGGCGCTTTGACCTTCAGCGAGTTGTCCCAAGCGATGATGTTTTTCAGCGGCTCCTGCGGATGCAGAATATTCAGCGCCAGCAGCGCGCGGGCATCGGCCAGGATAACGCGTTTGGCCGGTTGCGGCAGGGTGACCTGGCGGCCGGCGACATCGGTGACGACGATCGGCGCGGCTTGAGTGGCGCCGGCCAACAGTAAAACGCAGGCGGCCAACCAGCGGCCGGCTTTGGCGATAAGAACAGCGGGCATGAAGATCCTTGGGTAATCGGCGAAGAACGAGAACGCAATGATAAGCGATATCCTTTCGCTTTTTGAACTCCCTTGAATCATCCCATGCCCATCAGCGGGTCGCTGACGCTGTGCTCACCGTCCTCCAGCCGCCTATGAGTGCGACGTGCCGGTGCGGTTATTGGCGGGAATGGCCAGCGCTTTGCGAATCGAGGCGGGCAACAGCGAGAACGTCGATCCGATGGCGGCAGCCCGCAGGATGTTTCTGCGAGAGTCAGGCATGCGTCGTTAATCTCCGTCAGTGTGCTTTGAAGATAGCCGCTGACGACGATAATGGCGAAAAATAACAGGGAGATGAAAGCGAGAGAAACAATGCTCCCTGGCGGGAGCATTGGGGGATGAGGCTTACTGTCTGATCAGGCGGCCGAGCGCCGGCGCCGTCTCGAAATCGCTGCGGAAGGGGTTGATGTCCAGGCCGCCGCGGCGGGTGTAACGCGCGAACACGCTGAGTTTTTCCGGGCGGCAGCTCTGCTTGATGTCGTTGAAAATGCGCTCGACGCACTGCTCGTGGAATTCGTTGTGCTGGCGGAAGGAGATCAGGTAGCGCAGCAGGCTTTCGCGATCGATTTGGCGGCCTTCATAGCGGATCACCACGCTGCCCCAGTCCGGCTGATTGGTGACCAGGCAGTTGGATTTCAGCAGATTGGAAGACAGCGTCTCCGCTACGTGCTCCCCTCTCTCGGCCGCGCCGCTCAGGTACTCCGGCTTGAAGGCGAAGTCGTCGATCGTGATATCCAGATCGTCGATATTGATGCCCGGCAGGCGATCGATTTGCGCCGGATAACCTTCCAGCCCCGGATAGAGTTTGACGGTGACCTGGCCGTTGGCCGCCTGCGACAGATCTTTTTGCATGGCGGCGCTCACCTGTTCCACGCTGTCGAAGCGCGTTTGGTTGAAGCTGTTGAGATACAGCTTGAACGATTTGGATTCGATCAGGTTCGACGAGGAATGCGGGAAGGTAAATTCGCCGATGCCCACCACCGGCTTGCCCTTTGCGTTGAGCCAGGACAGCTCGAAGGCGGTCCAGAGATCAAAGCCGCTGAACGGCAGTTGCCGCTCGTCCACGCCGATCAGATCGCGGCCGCGGGCACGCGGCAAGGCTTCGAGCAATGCGGGAGCATATTGATCCGGATAATCGGAGTTCGCGCCAAGATGGGTGATTTTATCTTGCTTTTGGATATGCATATTCATTGCCCTTTGCTTGTTCGGTATTGATGTAGCGATTAAACAGACTGCGGGTGGCGTAGATCGGCCCGACGCCCAGCAGGGCGTAAACCACCTTGATCAGGAACTGCGACAGGATCATGGTTTTGATGATGTCCCAGCTCAGCACGTTGTAGAACGCCAGCGTACAGAACACCACGCTGTCGATGGCCGAAGCCACTACGGTGCTGGTGATCACGCGCACAAACAGGTAGCGGGAATTGGTCAACTCTTTGATTTTGCAGAGCAGGTAGGAGTTGACGTTTTCGGAGATCAGATAGGCCGCCGACGAGGCCACCAGCACCGCCATGATGCTGTGCACGATGCCGTTGTAGGTCTCGCTGTACTCCCACTGCGGAATGCTCGGCACCAGCGTCGTTACCCAAACGCCCAGGACGAAGGTCAGATTGGCGATAAACGAGATGATGATGGTGCGCCTGGCCAGCCGTAAGCCATAGAATTCGTTGAGGATATCCACCAGAATGAACGTGAGCGGGTAAATGAAGATCGCCGGCGGCGTGATGAGATTCAGCACCGGGATTTGGATCGGCTTGACGCCGCACAGCGTTGAGAAAATATAAATCACGCTGAGCGCCACGGTAATAATCAGGTAGGCGTACCAGGATCGTTCATGGCGATCGCTGAGCTCGTAGGCGGTTTTTTGTTGGTTGTCACCATAGAGTTTACGGTACAGCGCCTGCAGCTCGTGCCGGCTCAGATCTTCTGATATTTCGCTGTCGGCCAGCTCATTCAGCCCCATGGTGATGGTTTTGCCGGTGGCCAATACCATAACATTGGCCGCGATGGTGCCATGCCGGGTGAAGCCCAACAGCTTGAACTTCTGATTCGGTTCCATTTATAGCCTTTCTCCAACGATGTAACCCAGGAATTGCACGGTGTCCTGAGGGCGTTTGTCCATGCTTTCGCTGTCTTTGTCGTCAACCACAAAGAAGCCGCTTTTTCCCGAGTGATACAGCAAAGGCGAATCGCAAATCAGTACCGGCGGGCGTTTGATGATGATGACTTCGCCGGGAATAAATGACCCTTTAATTTCGGTCTCTATTTTCATTGCCAACATGTTCGACTCATCGCCGAAGAAATAAGTCAAAGGGAACTCAGTGACCAGTTGCCCGATCTTGCGCTGCGAGACGGCCAGATAGCGCGACTGCGGGATCACCGGAATGGCGGAAGGGTTCTTGTTGCCTTCGGTGGACAGCGTTTCGTTAAGCAGCTCCAGCTTTTCCAGATCGTAATCTTCGATCTCTTCACAGGAGACACCGAAGAAATCGGAGATCCGATTCACGGTGGATTGCTGAACGTTGTTCACTCTTCCATCAAGAATTTTGTAGAGAGTCGTGCGCGTCAGGCCGCTGCGATTGGAAAAGGAAGCCTTGGTTTCACCGCGGGTACGCATCAGATATTCAATATTCTTAATGATGTTGATTTTGCGCTGTGCGTTGGTGGTTTTCATTGGCTGTCCTTACAAACATTACGCAGGCTTCACTATATCTTACGCAGTGGCGTTGTCCAGATAAAAAGGCGCAGGCGAGCAGGTAACGAACTGATTATTAGCAGTAATTATTGTTTTCCGTCAGCCGTTTAGCGCAATGATATCAGCGGAGGCGGTCTGCTTCCTCTGCGCGAAAGATAAAGCCGTGCAAATCAATTGATTAGGTTTTTCTTATGAAAAAGTGAACACAAAAGCCGGTTTTATGTTTACTTTTATGTTGACCAAAGCCGATTTCATGGGCTACTGTTCATTCAAGCTGAAGTTTCTCTTTACGATCAAAGCACGGAAGCCGACAGTTTTTATAATAAAAAGCTCAGAGGGGGCGTTGCCACACTCTGAGCATAATGGATAGCTTGCTACCGACACCAGGGACCCTAACCACCATGGCCGTTTGTCTGCGCGATCGGCTCATTCTTTTGCATTGAATCCCCTTTTCGAGCGTCTAACACTCCCCCGTTACCGGAGGAGTGCATTACCGCGTTCACGAAAATCAGAGCGATTTCTGTGATGCCAGCGGTTTTTGCGCCCGGCTGAAGACCAGTTTAAGCAGCCAATACAGCAGGCTGGCAGCGACCAGGGAATTGATGGTCGGTACGCCCCATTCGGTCGCCAGGCCAACGGCGCCGCCGGCGATGCTGGCGACGATCGCCGCCCAGCCGATAGTTGGCGTTTCGTTCGGCAACTGGCCGTTCCGGCGGCTCTCATCCAGGATCTTGCGATGGCTGCGCAGCAGATAATAGTCCACCAGCATGATGCCGATAATCGGCGGGAAGACCACGCCAAGCACCGTCAGGAAGTCGACAAAGCGGTCAAGAATGCCCAGCACCGACAGCGTGGTGCCCAGAATACCGATCACCAGCGTAGTGTAGGTGTACTTCAGCTTCTTGCCGGTGATGCCTTCCACCGCATTGACGATGCCCAGCGAAGAAGAGTACAGGTTGAGATCGTTGACGCGCAGGGTGGAGAACACCACCACCAGCAAACCGGCGCCGCCGGCCGCTTGCGACATGATGGTGACCACATCCGCGGTGCCCAGGGTTTTGGCGATCAGGATCGCCAGGCCGTTCACCACGAACTCGCCGGCGATAATGGTGAAGAGCGTGACGCCGAGCACGTGCTTGCCGTTTTTGGAGTAACGGGTCAGATCGGGGGTCATCAGGCTGGCCACGATGGCGCCGCCGACGACGATGGTGATGCCGGCGCTGATGGTCAGCGGTTCACCCGGCGGCGCCAGCTGGATGATCTCCTGCAGGTTATGGCCGGAAAGCGCGGTCACCGAAATATAGGCCACCAGCATGATGAACATCGGCACCGCGATACGGGCGGCGATGCGCAGCGCCTTGAAGCCGAATGCCACCAGGATGGTCAATAGCGTGCCCGAGAGCCCGGCGGCCAGGCCGAAGCCCAGCTTATTGCCGAGCGCGAAGTCGAGCGACTTGGCGAAAATGGCGTTCTGAATGCCGAACCAACCCAGCAGGCTGACGGCAACCACCACGCCTATCAGCACCGAGCCCAGACGGCCGAAGCCGCACCAGCGCGCCAGCAGGCTGCCGGAAATGCCTTCGCGCATGCCCGCCAGCCCCAGGCCGTAGGTCACCACGCCGAAGATCAGGCTGCCGACGAAGATGGCGGTGAAGGCGTCAATCAGCGTCATGGAATTGCCGAGTACGGCGCCGAGCATGAACTGGTCCAGTGCGGTCAGCATGCCCATATGCACGATGGCCACGCTTAAAAACGAAACTCGTTTATCCTGCGGCACCCGGGTGAGCGGATAATCTTCGATCTTTATCACGGTGAGATCTTCCTTGCGGTTCAAATAAACTGAATGCCTTTGGTTATCAGGCGATCGGGAATGTAGTTATCCAGATTGGCGTATTTGCAGTATTCCTCAAATTGCTGCTGAGTATGCACGTTGGCCTTTTGGTAAATGTTATAAATGCGGTTTTCGATGGTCTTATTGCTGACATTATAGATTTTGGCGATCTCTTTCACCGTAAATCGTTGCAGCATAAGGAAAATAACATCGAGTTCGGCACGGGTGAACAGCTCGTTATTGACTTCGGTGGTCAACACGCTGGGTTTTTGCTGATTGATGTACTTCAGCGGCGACAGGCTGTTCATCGGCTTGGCGTTCCAGATCACGCCAATCACCTGTTTGTCATCGTTGTACACCGGCAGCTTTTCGCTGATAAACGGCGTCAGGCTGTCTTTGCCGTACCAGTAGTGCGTTTCTATGACCGTGACCCGATCGCGCGCCGCTTCGGTCATCTTGTCATGCTCGATAAAGTCGGCGGCGGAGTCGGCCCAGTCGGCGGGGAACTCGTGGTCATATTTGCCGGCGACGTCGAAATTCAGCGGCGTATTGGTATAGAGATAAGCGGCGCGGTTCATATAGAGGTGGCGGGACAGGTGGTCTTTGATGCCCCAGGGTTCGCTCAGGTGCTCCATCATGGTGATGAGGCCCTTAAAATAAGATTCATTATTTTTATGTGATGAACCCATACCCACCTCTGTGCCGCTCAGGCCGCGTTACAGGCTTTTAGCCAGATAATGGCGGGTGTGGCGATGCGCATAGTCGCCCAGCTCGCCGTAGACCCGGTAGCCCAATTTTTCGTAGAAGCCTCTGGCCTGGAAATCGAAGGTATCGACATAGGCCATATGGCAACCGCGCTTGCGGGCTTCTTCTTCGGCCAACTCCATCAATTGGCGGCCATACCCGCTTTTGCGGCATTGATCGCCAACCCACAGATACTGCACTTCCAGGCCGCCCCACCAGGTGCGCGCGACCAGGCCGCCGACGATCTGCTGGTTGTCGTCGGTAACGGTCAGGAACAGCGGGTGAATGTCTACGGGCTGGGTTTTGTGATTGTGCGCCCAAAGGCTGTCGATAACGAACTCTTCATCCTGCGGGTTGGGTTTGTCGGTGATATTAATATTCATTTTTAATATAATCCCCTGATTTAATTATTCAAAATGTAACTATTCGCTTTTGCCCCAACCGCTTCTATTATCACTTTCATTAATGTATTTCAAGGGTGGTTTTCACCCTTTTCTACCAGGTGAGCGGGCGCTTATACTCAGCATAGCAGGGTGAAAAAACAGTGAAAAGACCGTATCCGAACGCTGAACGCTCTGCTGATGCAATCTTTTCTACTTGCGCCTCACCAGGGCCTTACCTTAATGGCGGCCCCCCTTAAAAGAGCAAAGTAATTTTGCCGAACAGGGGGCCGTCTCGTTTATTATCAGCGTCATATTGTTCACTCTCTTCCTTTACGCTTTCGCGCCGAATCCATCAGAAAATGTAGGGTATTACCGCGTAATGCTCTGCCATCTAATCTATTAATAATCTCTTACATATTTCGTGGTCTCCCCTTACACATTCTTTACGAAACGCTTTCTCATTTTTTATTTCGCGCCGATGAGTGAAGATGAAGTGCTAATTTCGTAGATGGGTCGTTTATGTTTCCTTCCGTTCGTGGTGATGACAACCTCCTGGTAATGCACGCTTTGATGGCAAGGAATGAACAAAGCGCAAAAACCCCCCAGTAAAGGGCTCTTCATCCTGATCCTCAGGTAAAAAATTCATACGCCAAAAATCGAAATAGCCAAAAAGAAACTCCGTTTACGTCTGCTCTTTTGCGTCACCAGCCTGAATGCATGCGCCATTTCTACGGGACTTCTCTCTCCCCGGTGAAATGGGGAGCACAATCTGAATGAAGAAAAGAGAACGGCAGCGTTGATATGAGTCGTGTCTGACGTGTTAGCGGTATATTACGCGGCGAAAGTCATTCGATTCCGCGTAATACATTGGTAAAAACGTTGATAATAATCGTCCTGTTAAGATAATTCTGCTGGAAAACTCCCGGCAGGGTAGCGTATCGCCTAAGCTTTGCTGATTTAGCCCAAGATATTAATTTTTATAACCTGATGGCCCGTCGCATCGCTGTTTTATGTCTAAACTAAATTTCACTTGATTTTCATTCTCATCCACTTTGGTTTTTTATCGGGAAAAACAAATAAAAAACAAATAGATGCGCCTAATTTATGGTTGTCTCTATCAAATGACATTAATGCAAAGGTAGAAGCAATCAATACATCATTTTTCACATGCCGCGTATTCCTCTTAGGGTAATTTAAGGTTTTTCCTTTGGTAAAATTCTCATTGAATAAGGTGATTCCTAGGTGAAAAACAGAATGTAACCGCTCTCATTTTAAAATGAGCGGATAATCATTCTCTTTACCGCTGAGATAAATCCTAATTCGGACTGTGAGTTCGGTTGTGATTTGGGTTTGCCTCAATCACTCATTAATAGGAATAATAAAACTATGTGTTGTTAAATTCTTGATGTTCTTTTATATGGCTATGTTTTTTATGTTTTTTTTGAATTTTAATTATTTCCTCAATAAATGGGAATAATAAAAATAAATTTAACTGGCTGTTTTTTGACTTTCACTGATTATTCTGTGTTAAAACGGAGTTATGTGTTTAATTTTATCGTTAAAATAGTTATTTATTCCGATTGTGTTTTGTTTTATTTGATTTTATTCTTATTTTTTATTTTTTTTCGATACTTATCTCTAGTGATGGTGCTTTTTTGATTGGTTTTTTCTTTTCGGATATATTTGGTTCGTGAAAGTGGCTTTCGGGAATTTTATGACTGGCATATTTGTCGGTAGGATTCTGTATGGATTAACTGCGCTTTCATTAGGTTATCATGGACTGATAGGCATATTTCCTAATCACTTTCTCTTTTGAGCCATGATTCTTTACACCATGGGCTTACGTATTCGTTATTAGTAACTTGAGCTGCCACTTGCAAGCTTTGCGGTGATTGGCACCTGTCATAAACTGTTTAAGGAAAGATTTCGTATGGCATCTTTAAATTATCAGAAAGAGGCTGCAGCACTGTTATATTCAGTGCTTGGTGAAAAAGCTGACGCTGCCACTTTCGACTCAGTCGGCAATAGCATTGAAAAAGGCCAGATTACAGCGGAAAGCTATGTAGATACCCTGCTGAACTCTGCTGCAGGTGTCAGCCTCTATGGCGGCAAAAGCGATCTGGATATTCTGAACAGCATTTATGCCTCCACTTACGGCAAAGCTGCGCCGGAGGGGTATCTGTCGGGCTTGCTGGCTAACTCCAGCCTGGAAACGTCGATCACCACCATCGTCAATGATCTGCTGAACTACAGCGGCTTTGATCAGGGCACGCTGGCTTCTCAGAACGCCTACGATCAGCAACTGAACACCATCCTGTATCCGTCCTATGACGCTGCAGGCGGCGCGCAGGGTGTTGCCGACGTAACGGCGCTGTATTATCTGGTCGGTATCGATCCGGTATCGGGCACCGTAAACTCGCTGGGCAGCCAAATTAACGCCGGTACGCTGACGTTTGAGCAGGCCGCCTCCAAGTTTGTCAACGATCGTCCGGCGTTGAAAGGGCTGTCTAACGACGCGTTCATTAAGCTGGTATTCACTGAAGGTTATGGCCGCGCGCCGACCAGCGCTGAGCTGAATACTTATACTTCCTTCCTGGCGAATGGCGGAGACCGCGGTCAGCTGTTGGTGAACGTGACTAACGATCTGCGCGGCACCGTCGGTTCGAACGATCTGGGCGCGCAACAGCAGTTCCTGCACGACACCACCCCGCATGCGCCGGGTCAGATCGCCGATCTGGCTTCTCAGGAGCAAGTCGCTTCCATCTTCCTGGCTATCCCGCAGCGTAACGTCGATGCGCAGGGCCTGGACGACTGGAGCAGCTACCTGGGCAAGGACGGGCACTCGCTGAACTCGTTGACGGCGAAGCTGATCACCTCCGCTGAGTTCCAGAAGAAAGGCGCGCAGCTGAGCGGCAACGACTACATCCAGCATGTGTTCACCGCAGTGCACGGCACGCCGGCCACCGCAGCTCAGCTGGCGCAGTACGCCAAACTGGGTTCCGATAAGGCGCTGATCACCACCGCCATCATCAACGATCTGCGTACCTCTACCGCAACGGATGCGGCGACGGTGACCCAGCAACACGCGTTTGAATACGATATCGGCACCAGCCTGACCTACAAAACTGCGGCGACCCTGTCCGCTTCCGCAGCGGGCGGCAACGCCACCGGCAGCGTCAACACCGGCACGAGCCATGTGCTGACCAACGCAGAGACCGCCGTGCTGGTCAACGCGGTGCTGAACGCCGATGCGGCCACCACGGTCAACCTGAAGTTCGCCGATCACCTGGCTGACCTGACCATCAACGGCAACAAGGCCGCTACGGTCAACCTGTCGGACAATGGCGTGAACACGGGCGTCGACATTACCGTAAACAACGGCAACGTGATCCTGAACGCCAGTTCTGGCAGCGATGACGTGCAGGTGACTTCCGCCGCCAACATCGCGACCGGCACCGCGCAGTTCAACCTGGGCAATGGCAACGATGCGCTGAAATGGGGCGGCAACGCCACCAACGGCTACAACGTGGTCAGCAGCAGCGTGCGCGCGAACGGTGGCAATGGTTCGGACTCCATCTCCGCCAACTTCATCACCAAGCAGCTGACGACCACCTCCAGCTCCTTCCTGGGGATCACGTCGTACAAAACGACCGTAGGCACCAACGCCGGTCAGTTCAGCAGCTTCGAGAAGATCGATCTGGGCGGCTACATCGGCGGCACGCAGGCGACGCTGAACGGCGCTGCCGTTAGCGTGAACAGCGGTCATCAGTTCGACTTCGGCGTGATCACCGGCAACGCGACCGCCAATGAGGTCGCCAAATCCGGCAGCCTGACCAACGGTCCGGCGTACTCTACGCTGGGGACGCAAGGTTTCGTGCTGTCCAGCTTTGCCAATGACGTGCATGTGATCAACATCTCCAACTTGAAAGGTGCTGACGCGGCGCAGTTGGAAGTGACCGGTGACGCTACCGCCAACAGCAGCCTGGACTTCACCTTCCTGCAGAATGCGAGCAGCAAGTTCGACATCAACTTCAATGCGGTGAGCAACAGTGATGTAAACGCGGGTTCCGTTTCGCTGAACAGCAGCAGCAGCGCGCTCTTTGGCACGGCGTTGTCCACGGTCAACATCAACTCCAACGGCAGCGGTGATTTCATCAACGTGCTGAATCTGGCCAGCAGCAGCCAGGTGACTAACGTGAACATTTCCGGCAACCACTATCTGGATCTGGATATCGGTTCCGGCAACGGCAGCGTGCGCACTATCGACGCTTCAAGCAACAGCGCCGGCGTTGACATCACCGCCAACGTCGCCGGTACCGGACAGGGCATCATCCTGAACTTCCTGGATCTGTTCCCGTTCAACGGCATCACCAAAGCGATCGCGTCGCTGTTCGGCTTCAAGAGCGATGACGTGCACATCACCGGCACCGCTCACGACGACGTCATCAGCGCGATGGGCAACAGCTATGTGACCGGTGGCGCCGGCGCGGACACCTTCAAACTGCTCAGCAGCACCCCGGATGCGGGCGTGACCATCAATGACTTTAACACCCACCAAGATACCCTGGTGGATGTGAAGTCTGGTCTGGCGCTGTCTGACAACGGTGTCATCAACGGCAACAACGGCACCCAGGTGGCCGATTACGGCTACAGCTCCAACGATGCTCTGCAGAGCATTCTGGGTGGCATTTTGACCGGCGGCATTACGTCGACCATCAGCTTCATCAACGCCATTTTGGGCATCAAAGACCAGCCGCTGTCGCACGTGGGCGTTGTGGGTTCAAGCGCAGGCAGCTATGTGCTGATCGACAACAACGGTGACGGCAAACTGGACAACGGCGATACCCTGGCCTTCCTGCAGGGCGTAAGCCACCAGGATGCGGCGCACATGTTCTACAACAACGACATCACCACCAACGGCGTGCAGTCTAACGTCGGCGATCTGGTTCACGCTTAACAGCAACAAAAGCAGTCGACCCCAGGCGGGGAGAAATCCTCGCCTGTTTTTGCCTCTCGAACTTTTACGCGGGCAAATAACTTTGGATTTACATTTTCTCTCTGTCGTCAATATTGAAAAAAGGTAGTACTAATTTGCGTCAGTATATTGGCAGTAATGAAATTGCGGATGTTATACGCACGCGCAGCAAAATATTCTGGACCGTCGGTATCTTTACCGCTTTTATCAATGTGTTGATGCTGGTTCCTTCCGTCTACATGTTGCAGGTTTACGATCGCGTACTGCCTTCGCGCAACGATATTACGCTCCTGATGTTGACCCTCATCATGTTGGCGATGTACGCCATGATGTCGCTGCTGGAATATGTGCGCAGCATGGTGGTGATCCGCATCGGCAGCCAACTGGACATGCGGCTGAACACGCGCGTCTATACCGCGGCCTACGAGGCCAACTTGAAGAACGGAACGTCGGATGCAGGGCAGATGCTGGGCGATCTCACCACGGTTCGCCAATTCCTGACCGGCAATGCGCTGTTCGCGTTTTTCGACGCCCCGTGGTTCCCGATTTATCTGTTGGTCATTTTCTTGTTCAACCCGTGGCTTGGGTTGTTCGCGCTGGTCGGCGCGCTGTTGCTCATCGCGCTGGCGATAGTCAACGAAATGGTCTCCAAACAGCCTCTGGGGGAGGCGAGCAAGCTTTCCCTGATGTCCGGCAGCCTGGCGAGCGCCAACCTGCGCAATGCGGAAGTGATCGAAGCGTTGGGCATGTTGCCGAACCTGAAACGCCGCTGGTTCCTGTTGCACAGCCGTTTTCTCAACAGCCAACGAGTGGCCAGCGAACGCGCCGCCACCGTCACCGCCATCACCAAATTCGTGCGTATCTCGCTGCAGTCTCTGGTGCTGGGGTTGGGCGGCTGGTTGGCCATCGACGGCCATATCACGCCCGGCATGATGATCGCCGGCTCCATCCTGATGGGGCGCACTCTGGCGCCGATTGAACAAGTGATCAACGTGTGGAAAAGCTGGAGCGCGGCCAAGCTGTCTTATCAGCGCCTGGTCAAGCTGCTCGATGAGCATCCGCAACGCGGCACCGGCATGTCGCTGCCCGCGCCGGTGGGCGCGCTGGCCGTCGAAGGCGTGACCGCCACGCCGCCGGGTTCCAAAGGCGAACCGGTCTTGCACAACGTCAGCTTCGCCCTGCAGCCGGGCGACGTGCTGGGCATCATCGGGCCGAGCGCTTCCGGCAAATCTACGCTGGCGCGTCTGTTGGTCGGTATCTGGCCGGTTTCAGAAGGCATCGTTCGTCTCGATACCGCGGATATCTACCAGTGGAATAAAGATGAACTGGGGCCGCATATCGGCTATCTGCCGCAGGATATCGAGCTGTTTGCCGGCACCATCGCGGAAAACATCGCCCGCTTTAACGATATCGACTCGGAAAAAGTGATTGAAGCCGCCAAATTGGCCGGCGTGCATGAGCTGATCCTGCGCTTCCCGCACGGTTACGATTCGATTATCGGCCACGGCGGCGCCGGACTTTCAGGTGGGCAGAAGCAGCGCATAGGTTTGGCGCGCGCACTGTACGGCGATCCGGCGCTGGTGGTGTTGGACGAACCCAATTCCAACCTCGATGACGCCGGCGAAAAGGCGCTAAATCAGGCGATTCAGCAGCTGCAGCAGCACAACAAGACGGTGATCCTGATCACCCACCGCACCAACCTGTTGTCGATGACCAGCAAATTGTTGTTGCTCGCCAACGGCGCTGTCAACGCGTTCGGCCCGACTCAGCAAGTCCTGCAGGCGCTTGCCAACGCTCAGAAACAGCAGCAACCGGCCAATCGCCAGGTCGCCGGTGCGGTGAATGCGCCAGCCGCCGCAGGCAGCTTCGCGCAAACGAAAACCCATTAATTACAGGCTAATCGGGCGGCTGGGCCGCCCGATGCCAGAGGTACCTGTATGTCTATGCCAGTTAGCGCACCGCAGACTTCTCTGGAAGTCGCGCTTCCTCAGGATGAGAAGAAATATACCCGTTTGGGGTGGTTGGTTTTGGCCCTTGGGCTGTTCGGATTTTTCATTTGGGCGGCGTTCGCCCCCTTGGATAAAGGCGTCGTGTCGGCAGGTTCGGTGATCGTTTCCGGCAACCGTAAAACGGTGCAGGCGCCGGCGAGCGGCATCATCAAGAGCATTAAGGTCAAGGAAGGCGATTCGGTTAAAGCAGGCGAAGTGCTGGTGCAGTTGAGCCAGGTACAGGCGCAGGCGCAGGTCGACTCCCTGAGCGATCAGTATTACACCACGCTGGCCAGCGAAGCGCGGCTGGTGGCCGAGCGTGACGGGCGCGATGCCATCACGTTTTCACCGGAGTTGGAAAAACTCGCCGGCGAAGCGCGCATCGCGGAAATCCTGACGCTGCAACAACAGCTGTTCAACTCGCGTCGGCAGGCGCTGAAAAGCGAAATCGACGGCTATCGCCAGTCGATCGAAGGCATGCGTTATCAGTTGAAAGGGCTGCAGGACTCGCGGGGCAATAAGGCGATCCAGCTGTCGAGCCTGCGGGAACAGATGAACAGCATGAAGCAGCTGGCCAGTGAAGGCTACCTGCCGCGCAACCGCTATTTGGAGATCCAGCGGCAGTTCGCCGAAGTGAACGGCAGCATTGATGAAACGGTGGGGCGCATCGGCCAATTGCAAAAACAGCTGCAGGAGTCACAGCAGCGCATCGATCAGCGCAATGCGGACTACCAGCGCGAGGTGCGTACCCAACTGGCGCAAACCCAGATGGACAGCAGCGAATACCGCAATCGTCTGGAGACGGCCTCGTTCGATCTGGATAACACCTCGATCACGGCGCCGGTCAACGGCACGGTCGTCGGGCTGAATATCTTTACCCAGGGCGGTGTGGTCGGCGCCGGCGACCATCTTATGGATGTGGTGCCGAGCCAGGCGTCGCTGGTGGTGGATGCGCGCCTGAAGGTGGAACTGGTGGACAAGGTGGCCCAGGGGCTGCCGGTCGATCTGATGTTCACGGCGTTCAATCAGAATAAAACACCGAAGATACCGGGCGAAGTCACGCTGATTTCGGCCGACCGCCTGGTGGATAAAGCCAATGGCGAGCCGTATTACCAGATGCAGGCGACGGTGACGCCGGAAGGCATGAAGATGCTGGCGGGACTGGATATTAAACCCGGCATGCCGGTGGAAGTGTTCGTCAGAACCGGCTCGCGCTCACTGTTGAGTTATCTGTTCAAACCGATTATGGATCGCGCGCGTACGTCGCTGTCGGAGGAATGATTGTGGCACGACTGACAAGGAATTTGGCCGGTGTCGCGTTGGCCGGAGCGGCGTTGTTCGCCTTCTCCGCGCCGGCGCAGGCTATAGGCGTGCTGGATGCGTACTCGCTGGCCATGCAAAAAGATCCGACTTTTTTGGCGGCGCTGAAGGAGAAGGAAGCCGGCGCTGAAAACGAAAACATCGGCCGGGCGGGGCTGCTGCCGAAAGTGTCGCTGAGCTATCAAAACTCGCCGAAGAACTGGCAGCAGGTCACCAGCCCGCAGCGGGTAAACATTTTCAGCAATGAGACCATCGACGTGACCACCCGGCAGCAATATCGCAGCTACTCCGGTTCGGTCACGCTGACCCAGCCGCTGATCGACTATGCGGCCTATGCGCGCTACCGCACCGGTGTGGCGCAGACGCTGATGTCCGACGAGCGTTTTCGCGGCAAGTTTATGGATCTGGCGGTGCGCGTCGTGAGCGCCTATGTCGATGTCGCCTACGCCCGGGATCAAATCGCGCTGGCGGAGGCGCAAAAAGCGGCCTACCAGGAGCAGTTGGCGCTCAACGATCGTCTCCTGAAGGCGGGAGAAGGCACGGTGACTGATGTCTCGGAAACGCAGGCGCGGTTCAGCCTGGCGGAGGCGCAGGCGATAGAGGCGCGCGACGCGTTGGACGCGGCTCAGCGAGAGTTGGAGGTGATCATCGGGCTGCCGCTGGATCAGCTGGAAACGCTGCGCGGGCTGCGGCCTGGCAAGTTCCAGGTGGCGCCGCTCACGCCGACGACCTTTGATGGGTGGCGTGAAAAAGCCATTGCGCACAACCCGACGTTGGCGGCGGCGCGGCACGGCGTGGAAGCAGCGGAGTACGAGGTGGAACGCAACCGGGCGGGATTTTTCCCACAGGTGCAGCTTTACGCTTCCCACTCGGAAAACGATTCCAGCAGCGACAACACGGTGAACCAGAAGTACCGCACCAACAGCATCGGCATCCAGGTCAGCATGCCGCTGTATTCGGGCGGTGGCGTGGCCGCATCGACCCGGCAAGCGGCGGCCAGCTACGGCCAGGCAAAATATGAAATGGATGCGCAGGTGGGGAGCACGCTGAACGATTTGCGTAAACAGTTCAACCTGTGCCTGAGCAGCCGCGCCAAGCTGGCGGCGTATGAGCTGGCGGTCAAGTCGGCGACGGAACAAGTGGATGCCACGCGCAAGAGCGTGCTGGCGGGGCAACGGGTGAACGTCGACGTACTGAACGCGGAGCAACAGCTTTACAGCGCGAAACGCGATTTGGCTTCGGCCAAGTACACCTATATCAAAGCCTGGGTCAGCCTGTTAAATGGCGCGGGCGCGTTGGATCAAGGACACATTCAACAAATAGCCAAATATTTCTGATGCTGCTGCATTCGGTTTCTGCTTTGGCCGGATGCACTGCGGTCAAGTAAGACGTAGAAGCGTTGCGTGGAACACCCACGGAGGGAGCGGTATATGAATAGGAGCTATCGGAGTCTTGTTTTAAAGAACAAAACTGTAGAAAGCATCGCCGTACTGGAACCTTTTCCTTATGTATCCAACGTGCTGGTGGATATGTTTCTGGGGATACCTGAAGTCACGGCCATCTTCGATACGCAACGAATAGAGACGTTGCAGGAGGTGGTGGATAGGAAAGGCATCAATATGGTGTTTATGGATTTGGTTGACAGCGATAACGACCCTATTGCGGGATTATCTTTCATTACCAAGAATGCCTTGCTTTGGCAACATATTGATTTGGTTATATTTACATCAATAACGAATTCTTACATCCTGGAGTTCGCAAGGAAAGTGGGCGCGGTCGCCATACTCTCCAAACGAGACGAGATGGATAAAATCAGGGAGAAGATCAAAACGATATTTTCACGGCGCTCTTTCTACTATCCGAAAGAATGGGCGTTTTATGGAGATGTCAATAATATGAACTTTACACGCAGCGAGTCGGCGATCATTTACTTTCTGTGCCATGGAAAAAGCATGAATGAGATATCTGAGATAATGGGGATATCTTATAAAACAGCACATACCCATAAAAGCAATATTATGAACAAGTTAGGCGTTAAAGGGTTGTTTAACCTACATAAGGTCATTCGTGCGATTAGATTTTCTGAAGGGCACGCCTAATCGTTTTTCGGTTTGATTAACTTAAATCACCGCCAATTTTTGCATAAAGACAAATTTTACCCCCATTTATACCGTTAAAGTGGTATGCAGTAGAAATGTAACGTGAGGAAACAATGGAAAAGATTTTATTAATCGCAGCTTGCGGTCTGCTGGTGACGGCTTTTTTCGCCTTGTATCGACACTTCAAAGGGCGACGTACTTTAGGCCGGCGGCGCCATTAAACCGGCCGGCACCCTCCGCGGCGATGTGATGGGGCGCCTTTCCAGAGCTTTAAGGATAATAAAATAAAAGCCTGGAAGGGTTAAAATATAGATTTACAAATGCGTATATAAACTTTCATTTATAACAAGAAAGCACGATGTGAGAGAAGCCATTGACCCCGCAAGCGCGGGGTTTTTTTTCGGCATCATGAACGGCCTGCCGCCGCTGCGGGAAAATACCCCTGCGATTCAACTGTTCAATGTCTTTCGATTGGCACACTATATTGCGGATTATTCCTCCGCGTGCCCAATATTGCCGTCAGTAACGTTTGCATATGAGAAATGGCGAAGAAATCATGGTGATGATATATTGATTCTTGAGTTTTCCAATTTCAATATATTGCTTGCTTTTACCGTCGATTTGCAGAACGTATTTTTCTTCTATCGATTTCGGCACGTTATCCAAGGCAGAAGGCTTGATATTCACATCATCGATAATGTAGATGCCTTTATTGTCTAAGTCCCACATCTGAAACTTGATCTCTCTGTCGATGCGATAAACTTTGTCCCCGAGCGTTAGCCCGCCTTTTTGCAATATCATTCCATGCCGGTTGTTATAGAGGTTAATCAGCAGGTTGGTGCGAATCGTCACGGATTCTTCGTTGTTAATGTTCTTTCTCGACAACAGTTCGCCCATGCATTGAAGTTTTATATCCGAGCGGCTGCTGATGAACCAGAGTACCGTCGCTGCAGTAGCTAATGAAAATAAAGCGGTTGAACAGATGAGCGCGAGCCTTTTCATTTTATTGTTCCTTGCACGCTTCTTATCGATTTACAGTTATTATAATTGCTATCATCGGCTACCTGGCAAATACCGATAAACGAAACGGGCGATACAAAAGTACTTACGTTGTCTTTGCTGTAAAGAATATCATAACGCGTCGTCTCACAATCCAGCGGTTCGTTACGAAGTTCGGCTTTTGCCTGGTCGATTATCGTATTTTTCACGTGAGGCGGGTTCACGCCTAAATAATAAACATTGCACTTTTTGTAATTGTACAATAAAGCAGGCGTTTCCGTATAAATAACCGGCTCTTTGTTCTGCGTGAGTACATAGAGAAATGACACGATAAACGCTAAGCAGGCAATAATGGCGCTGACGGCGAGAATAGGGGACGGCGCATCTTTGCCTGGTTCGTTATCGGTAATAGGCATCTCTGTAATCGGTAACGTTTCAGGAATGTTCTCCTCGAGAACGGGAGCTTCTTTTAAAATTGCTTCGACCCGAGCATTGAAAATAAAACCGACTTTAGGGATGGTAGTGATAAGTTGCGGATCGTGACCGAATGTCTCAAAGGCTTTGCGTAACTCACTGATCGCGACATTTAGACTATTATTTGAACCTGTAAAACCGTAATCAAACCACACCCGAGCAATCAGCTCGTTGCGTAACGCTGTTTCTTTATTGTGCTTTATCAACTCAAGCAACAGACGGGTGGCCTGGTTGGAAAGCTCCAAAACGCTTTCGTCTTTATCCTGGACTTTAAGATTTTTCTCATCCGGCGAGAAAACCATTCTTAACTCTATGATATACTTCATTTTTTGTGCTGTCATGATTCCGTTACGATAGCCTAAATATAGCTTTAACCATTATATATAGGGAGTCAACATTTCTATATCAATTCTTTTAAATATCTTATTTATTTGAGTTTAAACAGGATTTTATCCTGTTTTGTGTTTGTTTCCGCTTAATTATAAGAATTTATTCATTATTATTGCTTATTTTTTGGTTTTACTGTCTGTTGTTTTCTATAAATTATTATAAGGTTTTGCTTGGGTTCTCTCTGAGTATAATTTCTCTCCACTGAGGCGACACTTCTTGGTGGTGTTTTTTAAGTAATATGTGATTTGGCGGGGCGATTTGAAATTATTTTTAGTGTCGCTTTTATGCGCTATTTTTCTGAACGATGATTTTTTTATGACTCAGCGTGCGGAATGTGATAAGTGCGGATCATGAAAAGGAGTTTTTATAACAAGGACGTGTGCTTTTTTGCCTGTGGGTGAAAAATATGCCGGGGATGCATGATGATTCTCGGTAAAATTTTATATATATAAATACATATATTCATTGATGAATACATCTGATACCGCTCGCCGTTTAAGACGATTGCGGCCGGAGGGCATTATTGCATGTATGGGGTTATATATGTTTATTTGATTGAATAAAGTAATGGAGTTTTACATGAACAAGAAAATTATCTCTTTGGCGGTGCTGGCTGCTGCGATGACGTCTGCTGCGGCAATGGCTGAAGACAATTCCGCCGGTGGCGTTATTTCTTTCTCCGGTGCGATCACTGACACCACTTGTACTATCAACGGCGGCAAAAGCGCTGACTTCACCGTTGCGCTGAGCCCAATTTCTGTGAAAGACGCCGGCACGACTGTAGGCCCGATCACTAAAAACAAGAAATCATTCTCTCTGACTTTCTCCGGCTGTACGCCAGCTAGCGGCACCGCAGGCACCCCGCTGAAAATTTACTTCTCTTCTGCAGATAACATCTCTAACGATGGCAAATATTTGCTGAACAACTCCGTTAATGAAAATGACGCCGCCGTTGCTAAAAACGTAGGCTTCTCATTGGCTGAACCGGGTTCTTCTACCCCCATTCAGCTGAACGTGCCTTACAACACCAGCATTATCGGTGATAAAACTGCGCCAGAGTCTGAAACCCTGACACTGGATGCTTATTACTACAAGACCAATGCAGACGAAGCGAAAGTAGGTGCTCTGAGCTCTAACGTGACCTACACCATTTCTTATCTGTAATTGGAAAATCGCCAGGCCCGATATTTGGGTCTGGCGTTAAGGGTCGATGATGAAAAAGTATTTATTTCTGGCCGGTTTGCTGTTCAGCTCCACGTATTCTCATGCGAACGTGGTGATTAACGGGACCCGAGTCATATATCCGGAAAGCAATAAAGATGTTGTGGTGCAGCTGTTGAATAACGGCAAGGACCCGTCTTTGGTGCAGTCTTGGATCGATGATGGCGATCTCAATTCAACGCCTGAAACCGCTAACGTGCCTTTTTTGCTTTCACCACCCGTGGTGAAGGTTTCGGGGGATAGCGGCCAACAATTGCGCATTAAGAAAGTGGGGGTTGCGCTGCCGTCGGATCGCGAATCCGTGTTCTATCTCAACGTGCTGGATATTCCGCCGACGCCGGAAAACCTGAAAGGCACCAATACGCTGCAACTGGCGATCAAGTCGCGGATAAAGCTGTTCTATCGTCCCAGCGGTCTGAACGGCGGCGCCGGTGAAGCGCTTAAAAACGTCGACATTCAGGCCAACGGCAAAGGTTTCAAAATCATTAATAAAAGCCCTTACTACCTGACGGTGGCGAATATCGACAATAAAGATAAAAAGCACCTGCTGGTGGATTCCGTGATGGTTGCGCCATTCTCTGATGTCTTCGCTGCAACTAAAGAGGCGGTGATGAAAAACACCCCATATACCCTGATGTATATTGATGACCTGGGGGCTTATAAACTTCAAGCCGTCACCTCGCATTAATGTGAATTTGCAAAAATGAAGCTGAATAAAAAAGCCCTCTCTCTACTGACAGCCTCTTCATTCTTGATGTTGGAAAATGCGTCGGCAATAGAGTTTGATACTTCGCTATTGGCCGGCTCTTCGCGCGAGTCCGACCTTTCGCGTTTTTATATCAACAGCGATATGCCTGCGGGAACGCAGGAAGTTGATATTTATGTCAACAATAATTGGAAGGGGCGTTATTCACTGAATTTTGGTGAAACGAGAGATGACATAAACATCAGCTATCAAGATGCCGCGTTGCTGGGAATCGACATGGCGGATCTGCCCGCGCCTGACGATGAGCGCGCCATGCTGCCGATCGCGAGCCTGGTTCGAGGCGGGAGAACCGAGCTGGACGTCGGCAGCCTGAGCTTAAGGCTGACGGTGCCGCAATCCCATGTGTTGCGTTCGGAAGCCGGTTATGTCGATCCCAAATTTTGGGATCGTGGCGTATCAGCATTGATGCTGGGTTACAACACGACCTACTACCGCGTGAAATCAAAGCAGGGCGGCAAAGAGGCCACCGACGATTTTTATACCGGGCTGGAGTCCGGCGTCAACCTCGCAGGCTGGCAATTCAGGGACAACAGTTCGTATCGCAAAGCGTCGGGCCAGGACGGCAAGTGGCAAAACAATACCCGTTATGTGCAGAAGGGGTTTGCCGGCATCAAATCCAATTTTACCGCCGGTGACTTTTATTCGCCGGGCGAGCTGTTTGATTCAGTGCGGATGCGTGGCGTGTCATTGGCTTCCGACATCAATATGCGGCCAAACTCGCAGCAGGGTTTTTCGCCGGTGGTGCACGGCGTCGCGCAAACCAACGCCTTGGTGAAAGTCATACAGAGCGGCAACGTGGTCTATCAAGAAAACGTGCCGCCGGGCGCGTTCGTCCTCGACAATATTCAGCCCACGGGTTCCGCGGGCGATCTGTTGGTGGTGGTAAAAGAGGCTGATGGCAGAGAACAGTCTTTCACCGTGCCTTTTTCCGCCGTGCCAAACATGCTCAAACAGGGCGTGAACAAATACAGCCTGCTGGTTGGTGAAGTGAAGCAGTCCAATACCGATTATCAGCCAGGCTTTGTGCAGGGCACGCTGCAATACGGTTTCAATAATCTGGTCACCGGTTACGCCGGGGGCATTATCAGCGATGATTACCGTTCTTACCTGCTGGGCAGCGGCTGGAATCTGCCGATCGGCGCGGTGTCGCTGGACGTCACCCATGCCAATACTTCCCTGAAAGATCGCCGCGAAAGCGGGCAAAGTTTCCGCATTGCCTACAGCAAATTCCTCGATGCTACCGCCACCAACTTTACTCTCGCGGCGTATCGTTATTCGACCAAGGGTTATTACAGTTTCAGCGACGCGATTTATGCGCATGAGGGATATCGCCAGTTCGAGACGCGCTTTAATGAGCTGCGGGAAAATGAAGAGGGCGGCGAGAGCGCCGATCTGGATATGAATACCTGGGATGCGCTGCGTTCCGCTCGGCCTCGCAACACCTTTAACCTGAACCTGAATCAGCGGTTGGATGACGGCTGGGGCACGGTCTATTTTTCCGGCACACAGCGTGATTATTGGACGCAAAACGGCAAAAGCCGGGAATATCAGCTTGGTTATTCCAATGCCTACGGCAAGGTGAGCTACAACGTTTCCGCCAGCCGGGTTCGGAATGCTTCGCGACAGGAAGAGACGCGTTACTATTTTTCGGTCAGCTTGCCGTTGGCGATATTCGACACCCCGGCGTACCTCAGCAGCGGAATGACGGCGACCAACTCCCGTTATCAACAGAGCAATATTAGCCTGAGCGGCAATGCGTTGGAGTCGAATCGCTTAAGTTACGCCGTTGCCGCCAGCAATCAGCGCGGCGGCAACAATATGGGCAGCGCCAACGTGGCATATCGCACGAGTTTCTCTACCTTGGGCGCATCATACAGTGAGTCTTCCGGCTATCGGCAGGCGGGTTTGAGCGGCCGCGGCAGCCTGGTGGCGATTCCCTGGCACGTGCTGGCATCCAATGAGTTCGGCAACACCATGACGGTGGTGGAAGCGCCAAAGGCCGCCGGCCTGATGGTCAACGGCGATGAAAGCATCGTCACCAACAGCGCGGGGTTGGCGCTGGTACCGTACGCCACTCCATACCGGGAAAACTCGGTGACGCTGTCGGACACCGGCAACAGCAGCGGCGCGGAGATCATCGGCAATATCGCCAACAGCGTGCCTTACGCCGGTGCGGTTAACTACCTGCGGTTTGAAACCGACCAGCGTCAGTCCTATACGCTGCGCGCTTATAAACACGATGACAAGCCACTGCCGTTCGGCGCGGAAGTGCTGGATGACGCTGGGGAATCCATCGGCTATGTCGGCCAGGCCAGCATGCTGTACCTGCGCGCCGATCGCGAGCCGAAAGCGTTGACAGTGCGCTTGCGCAACGGCAGCTGCCGGATAGAGCGGCCTGCGCTGGCGCCGGATGCCGCACCTGGCGTATGCCAATAACACGGGATATGGACGATGAAATTCAGAAGCGTTGCTTTGTTGCTGCTGTCCGGGCTGTTTTGCAATTACGGCTATGCAGCTTGCTATGAAAAAACCAGCATGGGATACGGTACGCCGATATCTATCGACTTGTCGGACAAGCTGAGTGCAAAAAATCCGGTCTGGCAAGGCGAATACGCCACCCAATATGTCGGGAGCTTTAAGTGTTCGGGAGGCCTTTTCCAAAATTATGAGTTCGCCTATACCTCACTGTTGCCTACCGGCTCTAAAAACCCAGTGATTATCGGGTTTAACAATGGCAAGCAGTGGGTGCGCGCCGAAATTGTCAATGAGATAGACGGCGTAAAGTTAAAAGGGGCCGGAACTTATTCGGCCAGCGAGTTGAACCAGCCGATGACGTTGCGTTTCTCGTTGGTCGACAAGAAGGGCACCGCCGTGCCCGGCGACACCAAACAGTTTGATAGCGCACTGCTGGTTTCCGACGTGACCGGTATTGGTCCTTTGACCTGGATTATCAAAATGACGGGCAAGCTGCTCACTTGGATCCTGAGCGGGTTTCAGGATTGGCCCATTGATGAGCGCGATATGTATGCCCAACCGCTCATTCTGCGCTACGCGCCCAAAATGACCACCTGCAGTTTTGACAATGCCGGGCTGCAGGTCATGCTGCCAAAAACCGGCATCGCCCAATTGGGGAAAAATGCTCAGGCCGGCTATACCCCGTTTACGTTGAACATGAGCTGCGAGAACATGCATCAAGCGGGTATCGCCGATCGCGGCGTCGACATGTTTTTATCCAGCAACAACCTGTTGCCTGCCGATGGCACGGTGCTGACCGATAAGAATCCTGGCGCTGCGCAAGGGGTGGGTATTCGGCTGGTGCAGGCTGATAAGCCGGGCTCGCCGGTCATGCTTTCGACCTCTCCGAACGATCGCGGCAATGCAACGTCCTTATTTAATGTGGCGGTCGGCCAGGCATTGGCAAGCCATTTCTCTATTCGTATGGGCGCTTATTATTATCCTTATGATATTTCCGGCGCCACTCAAGGGGAAATTAATGCTTCGGCGACGCTGAACATTATTTACGACTGAAATGGAGACGCGCCGCTGCGCGCCTTCAGTGGTTGTTTCGATGATGCATTGTTAATGTGATGGTGAGCGGTAATAGTTGTATGCGTGTAACGGTTCTTAGCGATGACTATTTTTTTTCGTTGGGTATGAAAGTGATGTTGAGCCGTGAATACGGCAATGAGTTGTTTGTGCAGGGGCGGCATTTGCCGCGCTATGGACAGATTAGGCCCGCATATTTTCAAGCTGGCTTGTTTATACTCTCTTTCTCTTCGATAGGGCGAGTGTTGGAAATACTCTCTATCGCGCGGAATCCTGAATTTAAGGCGCTGATATTTACGCCGCTTCGTTGTGGCCAGCTGCTCAATGTTAATTGCATCGAGAAAAATGCCGGCATGGCGGAGATAGTGAAGGAGATCGATCGGGTTTTGGCTCGTAATTGGGGGACTTCGATGTCGCCAAGAGAGTTTCTTGTATTATCGCTGCTGTTGAAGGGGGCAACGATGGCGACGATTGCCAACGTGCTGGCGATCAGTGAAAAAACGGTGAGCCAGCATAAAATGAATGGGCTGCGCAAGCTGGGATTCGAACGGCTGGGGCAGCTTATTTAGGTGAAAGCCGCTACGGCCAGGCGGGAGAACGGCGCTGACGACATACGGTCTTTCGGCGGCGGGCACCGAGTGCATGATGTTTCTGGGTGGGGATTTTCCCGCCTTTTTTATTGCGGCCAATTGGGCGTCGCGCAGGACGATCAATCCTCCTCTGCTTTAAGCGCCCGGCGGCTATGCCCGTTAGGGCGCGTCGGCCTTTTCCACTGCGGCTTCCAGCCGTAATTTCATATCACCGCCGCCGTAACGGTGCGGCCTTTCACCGTATTTCATCGTGAAAAAACACGGTGTTCGGCGTTCTTTGCTGGTGAGTAAAATGGCGATCTTCCCGCTTCATAGGGGGATTTTGCCTGAAAATAAAGAATTTACATTCTACGGTTTTATAACTCATTGTATTTTATTGTTTATTTTATAGGGTGAATCTTAATTAACACGTGAGGCTAAGCTGGTCGATTATTGCTCTAAAAATGAGAATTTTTTAAGTTTCTCGACCTATTCTTTATTCTCGCGCTTATAAGTAATTTATCGCTATAGGAATTTTAAAATATATTTTATTCCTTTGTTTTATGTATTGTTTTGTCTTTTTGTGTAAATGGATTTATGTTCTGAAAAATAATCAACATATAGATTTTAAATCTTATAAATAGTTATATTTCAAATCAATATCTTATAATTTTGCTATTTTTGGTTTTAAAGTCTATTTGTGGGTGGTGTTTTTCAAGAGGTTGCGGTTGTTGCATTTATATATATATTTAGCCTCGTGAAAGGCTTTCATATCACTAGCGAACATAAATTTTTATTTGCTGTATATGCGCCGAATTCCTCATGGCAGAGAATTGGCGATGGTGCTTTCATTTCACAGCCGGGGCGATATGCGAAGGGGCAAGAATAAACCTTTGCAGTGCTTTGGTTTCGATCATATGCCAAATGTATTTTTGGATTCTATTCATTTGCTCTTTAGCCACTGGAGGCTATTGGCATATGTCATCAGTTATATAAGGAGAATCACCTATGGCATCTTTAAACTTTCAAAAAGAAGCCGTTGCCCTTACATACGCGGTGCTCGGCGTAAAACTCGATGCTGCGACTTATGACTCCGTCGGCAGCAGCATTGAGAAAAATCAACTGTCGGCCGAAGACTATGTCGGCGCATTGCTGAAATCTCCCGCTGGCGCCGAGAAGTACGCAGGCCAAAGTGATTTGGATATTTTGAGCAGCATTTACGCCGATACCTACGGTAAACCGGCGCCGGAAGGTTATCTGGACGACATGCTGGCGCAAAATGGCCTGGAAGGCGCGATCGCATCGGTCATCACCGATCTGCTGAACTACAATGGCGTCGACGCCGACATGTTGGCGACTCAGGAGCATTACGACCAGCAGCTGGATGAGATCCTTTATCCGTCTTATACCGTCGCCGGCGGCGCTGATGGCGTCTCCGACATTCTGGCGCTGTACTACCTGGTCGGCATCGACCCGGTGATGGGCACCGTTAATTCGCTGGGCAGCCAAATCAATAGTGGCGCCCTGACGTTTGAACAGGCGGCGTCCAAGTTCATCAACGATCGCCCGGCGCTGTCGTCGATGGCGAACGACGCGTTCGTCAACACACTGTTCGCCGAAGCCTACGGCCGCGAGCCGACTGCGGCAGAGTTTGAACAGTACACGACGTACCTGAACAACGGCGGCGATAAAGGCCAGGTGCTGGTCGATATGATCAACGATCTGCGCGGTACCGTCTCCTCTGACGACGCGGCGGCGCAGCAGCAGTTCCTGAACGACACCACCCCGCATGCGCCGGGCGAGATCGCCGATCTGGCGACGCTGGAAATCGTGGCGTCGATCTTCCTGGCGATCCCGCAGCGCAACGTTGACGCGCAGGGCCTGGACGACTGGAGCAGTTACCTGGAACGCGAAGGCAACTCGATGAGCTCGCTGACGGCGAAGCTGATCACCTCCGCCGAGTTCCAGAAAAAAGGCGCCTCGCTGAACGGCGACGAGTTCATTCAGCACGTGTACACTGCGGTGCACGGCGTGCCGGCCAATGCATCCCAGCTGCAGAAGTACGCGCAGTTCGGTTCCGACAAGACGAAAATCACCGTCTCTATCATCAACGATCTGCGCAACTCGACCGCGACCGATAACGCGACCGTGAGCCAGCAGCATGCGTTTGAGCACGATATCGGCACCAGCCTGGCGTATAAAACCTCGGCTCTGCTGTCCGCTTCTTCAACGGACGGCAACGCCACCGGCACCGTCAACACCGGCAAGGGCCACGTGCTGAGCAATGCGGAAACCGCGGTGCTGGTGAATGCGGTGTTGGACGCCAACGCGGACACCACCGTCAACCTGAAGTTCGCCGATCATCTGGCTAACCTGACCATCAACGGCGGCAACGCCACCACGGTCAACCTGTCGGACAACGGCGTCAATAAGGGTGTGGACATCATCGTCAACAACGGCAATGTGATCCTGAACGCCGGCTCAGGCGACGATCACGTGCTGGTGACCTCCGTGGCCAACATCGCCGAAGGCACCGGGAAATTCAACCTGGGCGCCGGCAACGACGTGCTGAAATGGGCCGGCAACGCCACCAATGGCGTAAACGTGGTCAGCAAAGACATTAGCGCCAACGGCGGCGACGGCGTGGACACCATCTCCGCCAACTTCATCACCAAACAGCTGACCACCACCTCCAGCTCCAACTGGCTGGGAACGTCTTACAAAACCACCATCACCACCAACGCCGGCCAGTTCAGCAACTTTGAGAAGATCGATCTGGGCGGCTATGTCGGCGGTACCGGCGCGACGCTGAACGGCGGTTATGTGGGCGTTGATACCGGCCACCAGTTCGATTTCGGCGTGATCAACGGCAAGGCGACGGCGGATGAGATCAAGAACGTTGGCAAGCTGACCAACGTTTCCGCTTCTTCATCACTAGGCACGCAGGGCTTCGTGCTGTCGAGCATGGCGGACAACGTCAGGGTGATTAACATCGCCAGCACCAAAGGCGGCAACGCGGCGCAGCTGGAAGTGACCGGCAACGCCACCGCCGCCAGCAGCCTGGGCTTTACGTTCCTGGAGAATGCGACCAGCAAGTTCGACATTAACTTCACCGCTAAAAGCGACAGCGATGTCAACGCCGGCTCCATCTCGCTGAACAGCAGCAGCAGCTTGCTGTTCGGCACGGCGCTGGAGACGGTGAACATTAACTCCAGCGGCACCGGCGATTTCAGCAACATCCTGAACCTGGCGAGCAGCAATCAGGTGAAGACGGTGAAAATTTCCGGCGATCACTATCTGGATCTGCACGTCAGCGCCGATAACGGCAGCTTGCGTAACATCGATGCGTCTTCCAACTCAGCTGGGGTGACCATCACCTCCGAAGTGGCGGGAACGGGCCAGGGCTTCATTCTGGACTTCCTGGATCTGCTGCCGTTCAGCTCGCTGACCAAGACGATCGCCGCGATGTTTGGCCTGAAGCGGGATGACGTGCATGTCACTGGCTCCAGTCAGGACGACGTGATCAGCGTGATGGGCAACACCAACGTGACCGGCGGCGCGGGGCATGACACCTTCAAACTGCTCAGCAGCACCACCGAGGCGGCGGTGACTATCAAGGACTTCAACATGTATGAAGATACCCTGGTGGATACGCAGTCCGGCATGACGATGTCCGGCAAGGGCGACATCAACGCCAACAACGGCACCCAGGTGGCGGATTACGGTTCCGTGTCCGGCGCGGCCAGCTGGATTGCCGGCATTCTGGGCGGCATCATTACCGGCGCCATTGTGGGCGTGACCAACATCATCAACCAGATCCTGGGGCTGGATAAGCAGCCGTTGTCAGAGGTCGGCATCGTCAGCGCGGACGGCGGCAGCTATGTGATCGTCGATAAGAATGGCGACGGCAAGCTGGATAAAGGCGATACCTTCGTCTTCCTGGATGGCGTTGATCATAATGAAGCGATGAAGCTGTACTACGCGAATGACATCAGCCTCAACGGCGTGGCATCTCAGTCAACCGAATTTGCCTGATAGTTCATTGCGTTATTCTACAAGGCAGGGATTTCCCTGCCTTTTTTCTTGTCCGCTAGTGAGCCCTGGATGATTGTTTGCTTACGCGAAGGGGCTATTACTTCTTACGTCCGCTATTAATGCGCGCCGCTGCGGCGTCTTATCGCTCCTTTCCACTATGATCTGACCTTTCTGCGACGTTTACGAGCTGGTGGCAATCCTACGACGATATTCATTAGTAACCGTTACTTTTCTACGCTGGGGATATCGGCGGGATAAAGGGTGGGGCAACGGCAGCTGCCGGGAAGGGGAGATAAAAAAGCCCTATATAGATAGGGCAAAGACACACAACAACACCAGGGAAACTTTCCAACATCTTATATTATAGCTGCCTATATATACAGACAATTTTGTCCTAAATGTGTAAGCGATTCTTATTATGCCGAATGGTTTTTCACTCTGCCGGCTCCGTCGGCCATCTGGTCCCCAGCCTGTTTTTCGCACCGGCGAGCACGCCGAATCTGCACGCGGCAGCCGGCAGCGTGGCGTTAATCATCGGCAGTGGTCTTCAGCTTCCTGAAGAGAGGGAAAGATAGTTGTAAAATGGGAATACAGCACTGATAGACAGCGCCCTGCGGATGGCATGTGAGGCGCGGGGCAACCACATGATGTCATGTTCCATAGCGATCAGTGAGGTCAGCATACAGGACTGAGATATCAACAACTTTTATGTCGTGACAGAATAAAACAAAGCGTCACTAGACGGGGAAACTGCTGGGGTAATAGCCCTATGAAACGCAGCTTCCGCAGTCTGAAAACAGAATGGGTTCCTACGAATGATTACGCAGAAAAGGGCGAGTCCCCGCAGCAAATTAATGATTATATATTGAACTACTGTAATAGAATCAGACCTCACCATGATAACGGTGGGCTGACACCGGAAGAGTCGGAGAACAGATGCCATTTTTACTGTAACACCGCGGCCAAGATGATTTGACCACTACATTCGCAAGGGACTTGATGTGGGGAGAGTTGAGTAGATTTGTGTTGAATGGAACGATTCGAGATGTGTGATTTTATGCGGGCTGATAATGCAAAAACGGACCTCCGTGGAGGTCCGTTGATATGAATAGGATGCCCGGACTCGGACAACCGGCGCTGGCGCCGCGTTGAACAGCGCTTTAGCGCTGGCCCGCAGGGTGAGGCCGTAAGATCGAATAATCGAACGCAGTTCGATGGAGAGTCCGTACCCCAGAAAGCGAAAAACCCGCCATAGGCGGGTTATTCTAAATATGGTGCCCGGACTCGGAATCGAACCAAGGACACGGGGATTTTCAATCCCCTGCTCTACCGACTGAGCTATCCGGGCAACGGGGCGCATTAAACCGTATTGGCCGGATGGCGTCAATCGCTTTCTGTCACAAAGCCGATCGGTTGCTCTATTTTCAGGCAGCAAGCCCGGAGGGGCGGGGGACGGGGGGATATCCGCATTCAATAAATATGCATATAAAACGTGTATTTATACCATCTTAAAACGCGCGATTTTTGGTTTTTCAATTAAATAACAATGAATTATGCTTTAATCAATGGACGTTCAATCAAGGCGGTTCTCGCTTGAACCCTGCAACGAATCATGCAATCATTGCGCAAATTTTAGCACTCGCCGTTCCCTGACGGTGTTTCCGCTTCTTATAAGCCAGAGGGTTATTGGCATGACTGGTTTTGTTGCTCAAGCGCTGCTGCGCACCAGACATCTGACACCGCCACCGTTCCGCCGTTGTTTCCTCCGCACGTCATCCGCCCGAATACGCCTGCCGGCCATGCGGTAAGGCCGCCTGACGCTCGCTGTTAGGCATGCGTAAAGCCAGCGCTGCGGCCCTGATTTTACTGATGCCTGTCGGACGCTGCCAAGACCAGTTCCCCCGATAGCCGCCTGATGATCCCCGATCATGAGCCGGTCACGCACGCCACTTATGCTGCCGTGCCCGGGTATCGCTTTTACCGGGATAACCGCGTTATCTCATTACCGTGCCGGTGGCACACCCTCATCCTTCACCGTTTGAGAGTCAGCATGATGAAAGAATTGAAAATCGCGACCAGCGCCAGCCTGGTCGCCACCATTGAGACGCTGCGCCAGATCGTGCGCGTAGAGCAGACGGACTACACTGACGTGGCGGCGGCGGTGGTGTCGGTCGCCGACGTGAACGCCGGCATTCTGGCGCGCTTGCAGGCGACGGGGTTCGACATTCCGACCTTCGTGGCGGTGGAAGGGGACGAGCATCTCTCGCCGGACTATCTGCCGTTTGTCAGTGGGGTTTTTGCGCTGCTGGCCGGCGCCAGCAAGCCGTTCTACATGGCGCAACTGGAGGCCGCCGCCGACGCCTACGAGCAGGCGCTGCTGCCGCCGTTCTTCAAAACGCTGAAGACCTACGTCGAGATGGAGAATTCGACCTTCGCCTGCCCAGGCCATCAGGGCGGCGAGTTCTTCCGCAAGCACCCGGCCGGCCGGCAGTTTTTCGATTTCTACGGTGAAACCCTGTTCCGTTCCGACATGTGCAACGCCGACGTCAAGCTGGGCGATTTGCTGATCCACGAAGGCTCGGCCAAGGATGCGCAAAAGCACGCGGCGCGGGTGTTCAACGCCGATAAAACCTACTTCGTGCTCAACGGCACCTCGGCGGCCAACAAGGTGGTGACCAACGCGCTGCTGACCCGCGGCGATCTGGTGCTGTTCGATCGCAACAACCACAAATCCAACCACCACGGGGCGCTGATCCAGGCCGGCGCCACGCCGATCTATCTGGAAACCGCCCGCAACCCGTTCGGCTTTATCGGCGGCATCGATGCGCACTGCTTCGACGAACGCTATCTGCGCGAGCAGATCCGCGAGGTGGCGCCGGAGAAAGCCGCGGCGGCGCGGCCGTTCCGGCTGGCGATCATTCAGCTCGGCACTTACGACGGCACGATTTACAACGCTCGCCAGGTGATCGACACCATCGGCCACCTGTGCGATTACATTCTGTTCGACTCCGCCTGGGTGGGTTACGAAGGCTTTATTCCGATGCTGAAAGAGTGCTCGCCGCTGCTGCTGGAGCTGGACGAGCACGATCCGGGCATTTTCGTCACCCAGTCGGTGCATAAACAGCAGGCGGGGTTCTCGCAGACCTCGCAGATCCATAAGAAAGACGACCATATCAAAGGGCAAAAGCGCCACTGCAACCACAAGCATCTGAACAATGCGTTCATGCTGCATGCGTCGACCAGCCCGTTCTATCCGCTGTTCGCCGCGCTGGACGTCAACGCCAAGATGCACGCCGGCCCCGCCGGGCGCCGCATGTGGATGGACTGCGTCAAGCTGGGCATCGAGACGCGCAAACAGCTGCTCACGCGCTGCTCGCAGCTGAAGCCGTTTATTCCGCAGCAGGTGGCGGGCAAGGACTGGCAGGATCACGATACCGATCTGATCGCCAACGACGCGCGCTTCTTCACCTTCGTGCCGGGGGAGACGTGGCACGGCTTCGAAGGCTATGCCCAGGATCAGTATCTGGTGGATCCGTGCAAGCTGCTGCTGACCACGCCGGGGATTGACGCCGCGACCGGCCAATACACCGAGTTCGGCGTGCCGGCCACCATTCTGGCCAACTTCCTGCGCGAGAACGGCATCGTGCCGGAGAAGTGCGATCTCAACTCGATCCTGTTCCTGCTGACCCCGGCGGAGAACCCGGCCAAGATGGAACAGCTGGTGGAGATGCTGGCGCAGTTCGAACGCTATGTCGAAGAGGATGCGCCGCTGAGCGTGGTGCTGCCGACGGTGTACCGCAAGAACGAGCAGCGTTACCGCGGCTACAGCATCCGCCGGCTGTGTCAGGAGATGCACGATCTGTACGTCAGCTTTGACGTCAAGCAGCTGCAAAAGGAGATGTTCCGTCAGGATCATTTCCCGCCGGTGGTGATGAACCCGCAGGACGCCAACGTGGAGTTTATCCGCGACAACGTCGAGCTGGTGCCGATCGGCCAGGCGGAAGGGCGCATCGCGGCGGAAGGGGCCCTGCCGTATCCGCCGGGCGTGCTGTGCGTGGTGCCGGGCGAAGTGTGGGGCGGCGCGGTGCAGCGCTACTTCCTGGCGCTCGAGGAGGGTATCAACCGCCTGCCGGGCTTCTCGCCGGAGCTGCAGGGGGTCTACATCGAGAAAAAAGATCACGGCTGGAAGCGCATCTTTGGCTATATGATCAAGCAGTAAAAAAAGGGCCGGTTCGCACCGGCCCTTCTCATTTCCACGCGGGAAGCGCTACTTTCTGCGGTAGCTCTTCTGCGCGGTATTCACTTTCACCAGATAGCGGCGCGACTCGGCGGCCGGGTGTTTGGTGGTCAGCGTTTGGTACACGTCGCCCGGCTGCATGCCGTTGATGATGCCCACCGCGCGCGTCCTGTCGCTGGAGAACACCCGCAGCACGCTGCCGGCGCCGCCGTTGTAGGCGGTGATCACCGCATAGCGGCGCGAGGTCGGGTTCTGAATGCCGCCCAGGTAGTTGTTCTGCAGGATCGCCAGGTAGGCGGTGCCGGTGTCGATGTTGTTCTCCGGATCGAACAGGTAGCTGCGGCTCGGGGTGCCCCATTTGCCGCGCATCTGGAACACATCCTTACCGGCGGTGTGTTGCACCACCTGCATCAGGCCCAGCGCGTCCGAACCGCTCACCGCATAGGGGTTGAAGCTCGATTCGGTCTGCATGATCGCCAGGATCAGCGATTCGTCTACGCCGTATTTTTCCGACGCCTTGCGCACCATCGGCAGGTATTTGTGCGCACGTTTGTCCAGGTGGTTTGGCACCAGCTGGATGGTGACCGAGTAGATGACGTGCAGGCCGGAGGTGCGTTTTTGCAGCTTGGTCTGCAGCAGGTAATCGGCGAAGTGCGCTGCGCGCCATTCCCAGCGGATCGGCGCGCCTTTGTTATCCAGCACCTGGCCGTACAGGAACGGCTCTTTGCTGATCTGGATATCGTTGGCGTCGGAATAGAGATCGATGGAACCCGGATCGTCACCCATCAGCAGCGTGCTGATGATCGCCTGGCGCAGGTGCGCGGCCGGACCGGTGGTGGCGATGGTTTCGATGGTGATGGCACCGGTGTCGAAGTTGATGTGGCTGCGGGTTTGGTATTGGTCGGTATATTTGACGTAGTCTTTCGGCCCGGCGATCAGAACTTCGTTCAGACCCCAGATGTTCTCGATGTTGTGAGCGAATTGCCCCATCAGAATGTCGAAGCCGTTGGTGTCTTTGATCCAGGCTTCGTTGATTTCTTCACTTTTTTTGCCGGAACAGGAGATCAGCAAAGGCGCTATTACGAGCAAAGCTAAAATTTTCTTCATCTTAAAGCCGTTTGGAAGAAGTATAAGAGGATTGAAGCGGGCCAGCGCCTGGCCCCAACAGCGTTATTCGCTCGGCGGCGTATAGCCTTCGATGTGCACGTCGTGCCCTTCGAACAGGAATTTGATCATTTCCTCTTCCAGCAGTTTGCGATCATCCACATTCATCATGTTCAGCTTCTTCTCGTTGATCAGCATGGTCTGCTTCTTCATCCACTCGCCCCAGGCTTCCTTGGAGATCTCGTTGTAGATGCGCTTGCCGACGTCGCCGGGATAAAGCTGGAAGTCCTGGCCCTCGGCGTCGCGCTGCAGGAAAGTACAAAAAATGGTGCGGCTCATGCTAATTCCTCGTCGATGGCGCTATCGCCATATAAGTTTTGTTGGATCGGGGGCTGCTTCGCCAGCTGTTGCAACAGGCGATCCACCGGCGCTGCCAGCCCGACCGACGGCGGCTGCGCTAAGTTATACCAGAGACCCGCGCCCTCATCCATGCCGCTGCCCGCCGCGTCGAGCGACAGCCACATCGGCACGATATCGAGATGGAAATGGCTGAACGTGTGGCGAAACGCGGTCAGCTGTTCCAGGCGCTTGCCTTTCAGACCGCGCTGCTGCAGCCAGAGTTCCAAATCCACGCGCGCGCTGAACTGTGGGAAGCAGAACAGGCCGCCCCACAGGCCCACCGCCGGGCGCTGCTCCAGCCACACGCGGTCGCCGTGCTGCAGCAATAAGAAGTAGGCGGTTTTTTCCGGCAGGGTCTGTTTGGGTTTCTTGCCGGGGTAGTTGGCCCAGCTGTGATTGGCGTAAGACAGGCAGCCGACGTTGAGCGGGCAGAGTTCACACTTGGGCTTGGAACGAGTGCAAACCATGGCGCCCAGATCCATCATCGCCTGGTTGAACTGGCCGACGCCCTGCGCCGGGGTGACCTCTTCGCTGATTTTCCACAGTCGGTTTTCGACTTCTTTCTTCCCCGGCCAGCCTTCCACCGCGTAGCAGCGAGCCAGCACGCGCTTCACGTTGCCGTCGAGGATCGGATAGTGTTGGCCCAGCGCCAACGACAGCACCGCGCCGGCGGTGGAGCGGCCGACGCCCGGTAAATCGGCGATTTCTGCGAAGGTTGTCGGGAACTCGCCGCCGTGCTGTGCGACAATGGTCTGCGCCGCCTTGTGCAGGTTGCGGGCGCGGGCGTAATAGCCGAGGCCGGTCCACAGATGCAGCACTTCGTCCAGCGGAGCCTCCGCCAGCGCGCGCACGTTGGGAAAACGGGTCATAAAGCGCTGAAAATAAGGAATGACGGTGGCAACCTGAGTCTGTTGCAACATCACCTCGGAGAGCCATACTTGATAGGCGGTTTTCTCCAGCTGCCACGGCAGGGTCTTGCGACCGTAGCGCTGGTACCAGTCAAGCACCACCTGTGCGAATTGTTGTGCTTGCATCATGAGCAGCGTCGTTATCCGGCAGAAAATGAAGCGAGATTGCAGCATAGAGTCATGATGCTGTAAACCGGAACTTTCCGACGCCGCACGGCGGGTACAGAAGATGAACACTTGCTAAACCAATGTATCTTTGCATAATGCGCGTTTCCCTAATTGGCAGCCAAACAGACAGAAAGCACTATGATTAATGACGTCATCTCCCCGGAATTTGATGAGAACGGCCGCGCGATGCGCCGTATCCGCAGTTTTGTCCGCCGCCAGGGGCGGCTGACCAAAGGCCAGCAGCACGCGCTGGAGAACTATTGGCCGGTGATGGGCGTGGAGTATCAGGCTGACGCTGTCGATCTCGCCGCGCTGTTCGGCCGCGAAGCGCCGACGGTACTGGAGATCGGTTTTGGCATGGGCGCCTCGCTGGTGACCATGGCGGGCAACAATCCGCAGCAGAACTTTTTAGGGATCGAAGTACACTCGCCGGGCGTGGGCGCCTGCCTGGCCGACGCCCACGAGGCGAAGCTGAGCAACCTGCGCGTGATGTGCCACGATGCGGTTGAAGTGCTGGAAAACATGATCCCGGACGGCTCGCTGGACATGGTGCAGCTGTTCTTCCCCGATCCGTGGCACAAGGCGCGCCACAACAAGCGCCGCATCGTGCAAACGCCGTTTGTCGAACTGGTGCTGCGCAAGCTGAAGACCGGCGGGGTCTTCCACATGGCTACCGATTGGCAACCCTATGCGGAACATATGTTAGAGGTTATGAACGGGGTCGCAGGCTACCGTAATCTTTCCAGCGATAATGATTACGTGCCGCGTCCGGATTCGCGCCCGCTGACGAAATTTGAATTACGCGGCCAGCGCCTGGGACATGGCGTTTGGGACTTGATGTTTGAGAGGAAAGAATAATGGCTAAGAACCGCAGTCGTCGTTTACGTAAAAAGTTGCACATTGAAGAATTTCAGGAACTGGGTTTCTCCGTAGCCTGGCGCTTTGCCGAAGGCACGTCGGTGGAAGACATCGACAGCACGCTGGATACCTTCATCGATGAAGTGATCGAGCCGAACGGCCTGGCGTTTGACGGCAGCGGCTACCTGCAGTGGGAAGGTCTGATCTGCCTGCAGAAGATCGGCCACTGCACCGACGAGCATCGCGAACTGGTGAAAAACTGGCTGGAAGCGCGCAAACTGACTGACGTTAAGGTCAGCGATCTGTTCGATATCTGGTGGGATTGATCGCGCTTGCCCGATGAGTGCGGCTTCGCGCCGCGCCGTTTTATTGATCTAAGGTGCCTTAACGGCGCCTTTGTTTTGCCCGGAGTGTGACCGAGGTGGTAACAACATTGGATAACGCGTTGCTGGAGGAGATCCTGCAACAGGTGCGCCCGCTGATTGGCCAGGGGAAAGTGGCCGACTACATCCCGGCGTTGGCGGAAGTGCCCGCCGACCGGTTGGCGATCGCCGTGTGCACGGTGGACGGCGAACTGTTCCAGGCCGGCGACGCCGCGGAGCGCTTCTCCATCCAGTCGATCTCCAAAGTGCTGAGCCTGACGCTGGCGCTGACGCGCTATCAGGAGCCTGAGATCTGGCGGCGCGTCGGCAAAGAGCCTTCTGGCCTGCCGTTCAATTCGCTGCTGCAGCTGGAGATGGAGCAGGGCAAACCGCGCAATCCGTTTATCAACCCCGGCGCGCTGGTGGTGTGCGACATGCTGCAAACCCGGCTCAGCGCCCCCAAACAGCGCATGCTGGAGGTGGTGCGTCAGCTGGCCGGCGAAGACGATCTGGCCTATGACCTGCGGGTGGCGCGTTCCGAATTCGAACACTCCGATCGCAATGCGGCCATCGCCTATCTGATGAAGTCGTTCGGCAACTTCGAAAACGACGTCATCACCGTGCTGCAAACCTATTTCCATTACTGCGCGCTGCGCATGAGCTGTGTGGAGCTGGCGCGCAGCTTCGTCTATCTGGCCAATCACGGCCGCGATCTCAGCGGCGAGGCGGTGATTAGCCCGCTACAGGCCCGGCAGATCAACGCCCTGATGATGACCAGCGGCATGTACGACGGCGCCGGCGAATTCGCCTATCGGGTGGGAATGCCGGGCAAGTCCGGCGTGGGCGGCGGCATCGTGGCCATCGTGCCGGACGAGCTGTCGATCGTCGTCTGGTCGCCGGAGCTGGATGCTTCCGGCAACTCGCTGGCGGGAACTGCGGCGCTGGAACTGTTGTCTCAACGTATCGGTCGTTCGATTTTTTAATCCCAGTCTGGATGGGAGTCAGGAGAAGCTATGTTGAAGAAAACCGGGTTAGCCTTACTGCTGCTGGCGGCGACTGCCGCGCAGGCCCACGCCGAGTACCAATGCAGCGTTAAACCCCAGGACGATGTGATCATCAGCCCGCAGAGCGTGCAGGTGAAAGGCGCCAGCGGCGACCTGCAAATTTCGCCGGATGGCGACGTGATCCGCAACGGCCAGGCGCTGAGCCTGAACGATAGTCAGCGGCAGAAAGCCTTCAGTTACCAGAGCGCCTTGCGCAAGCAACTGCCGTGGATCGACGACGGCGCGCAGAAACACCTGGAGAAAGCCCGCGCAGCGCTGGATAAAGTGATCGTCAAAGAGCTGGGCAGCAACAGCAACGTGCGCAACCGGCTGACCACCCTAAACGGCCAGCTGAAACAGCAGATGAACCGCATCATCGAGCACCGCAGCGACGGCCTGACCTTCCACCACAAGGCGATCGACCAGGTGGAACAGGATGGCCGCAACATCGTGCAGCAGAGCATGGGCGGCGTGCTGCAGGACAGCCTGAACGAAATGGGCGTCAAACAGGCCGCCAACAGCGGCGGTAACCCGCTGCAGGCGATCATGGGCAACCTGGGCGGCTTGCAGAAGGCGATCCAGAACGAATGGAACAACCAGGAGCAGGACTTCCAGAACTTCGGCCATGATGTGTGCAACCGCGTCACCGCACTGGAAACCCAGCGCAAGGATCTGCTGAAAGCGTTGAAGTAACGGATAGGCGTAGCCGCCGTGCGTTTTTGACCTCACGACGGCTATCTGACAAACTGGCTAAACTATAATCAATCGGCAAAAGGATTTTGCATTGATGCCAGTGATATTCCGTTATAAAGGCTACAGGTTCTTTTTTTATTCCAACGAGGGTGACCCGCTTGAGCCGCCGCATGTTCATATCAGAGACGCTGAGGCTGAAGCGAAATTCTGGTTGGTTCCTGGCGTGCAGTTGGCGCGTAATGACGGCTTTAACGCCAGAACGCTAAAAGAGCTGGCGGGTCTGGTTGATACCTATCAGGCATTGTTTTTGGAGGCTTGGCATGAGTATTTCGGCTAAACGCGTCAGCTTTGACGATGCGACGATGTGGGTCGAACTGAGCGACGCCCGAATTATTGGCGTGCCACTGGCCTGGTTTCCGCGTTTGTTGAATGCGACGCAAGAACAGCGGGCAGAGTATGAACTCAGCGCTCGCGGCATCCATTGGGATGCGTTGGACGAGGATGTTTCCGTTGAGGGATTGCTGAAGGGGCGTGGCGACGTGACGCATCGCCCTCATAATGCCGCCTGAACATGAAAAAAAGCGCTGATTATTCAGCGCTTTTTTTTACTCGTCGTCCGCCAGGAACAGTTCCAGCAGCGAGTTGAGGAACAGTTTGCCCTTCTCGGTGATCTGCCAGTGCTCTGCGGTTTCTTCCAGATAGCCTTTGGCCAGCGCCTCGTCCAACTGCGGGCGAATGACGCTTTCCGCCAGCCCGGTGTAGTTGACGAAGTCGGCGCGCGGCGCGGCTTCCAGCAAGCGGAAGCGGTTCATGAAGAACTCGAACGGCCGATCCGCCGCCGCCACCTCATGCTGCTTGTCCATGTAGTCGCCGCGCATAAAGCCGCGTGGGTGCTTGGTCTTGGCGGTGCGCAGGATGCGTCCGTCGCTGAAGGTCACCTTGCCGTGCGCGCCGCAGCCGATCCCCAGATAGTCGCCGAAGCGCCAGTAGTTGAGGTTGTGCTGGCATTGGTAGCCCGGCTTGGCGTAGGCCGAGGTTTCATACTGCTGATAGCCGGCGGCGCTCAGCAACTGGTGGCCGCGCTCGAAGATGTCCCACAGCGCATCGTCGTCCGGCAAAACCGGCGGGCGCGAACTGAACAGGGTGTTCGGTTCGATGGTCAGCTGATACCACGACAGGTGCGGCGGATTGAGGGCGATCGCCTGGCGCAAATCGTCCAGCGCCTCTTCCAGCGACTGATCCGGCAGGCCGTGCATCAGATCGAGGTTAAAGCTGCGCAGGCCAAGGCCGGTCGCCAGCGTCGCCGCGCGTTTGGCCTCTTCCGGGCCGTGGATGCGCCCCAGACGGTTCAGCTTCTCGGCGCTGAAGCTCTGCACCCCGATGGAGATGCGGTTGACGCCGGCGCGCTGGTAGCCGCTGAAGCGATCGGCCTCCACGGTGCCGGGATTGGCCTCCATGGTGATTTCGGCGTCGTCGGCGACGCGAATGCGCGCCCGCACCCCGTCCAGCAAGGCCTGCATCGCCTCGGCGCTCAGCAGGCTGGGGGTGCCGCCGCCGATAAAGATAGTGCTGATTTCCCGGCCGCCGGCCAGCGGCAGGTCGGCATCCAGATCCGCTAACAGATGATCGACATACTCCTGATGCGGCACGTCACCCTTCAGCGCATGGGAGTTGAAGTCGCAGTACGGGCATTTCTGCACGCACCACGGGATATGGATGTAGAGACTCAGCGGGGGCAGCTTAAGCATTGCGCATGGCTTCCAACATCAGCTTCAGCGCCTTGCCGCGGTGCGAAATCGCCCGCTTCTCGTCGCGGCTCAGCTCGGCGGCGGTGCGGCCCAGCTCCGGCACGTAGAAGACAGGATCGTAACCGAAGCCGCCTTCACCGGCGGCCTGCTCGGTGATTTCGCCGGCCCAACTGCCGTGGAACACCAGCGGCGTCGGGTCTGCCGCATGGCGCAGATAGACCAGCACGCAATGGAATTGCGCGCCGCGCTGGCCCGGCGCCACGTCTTTCAACGCCGCCAGCAGCTTGTCGAGGTTCTGCCGATCGTCGGCATCTTCACCGGCATAGCGCGCGGAGTAGATACCCGGCGCGCCGCCCAGCGCGTCCACTGCCAGGCCGGAGTCGTCGGCGATCGCCGGCAGGCCGGTGACCTGTGCCGCATGGCGCGCTTTCAGAATGGCGTTTTCGATAAACGTCAGGCCGGTCTCTTCGGCGGACTCCACGCCCAGATCGGTTTGTGCGACCACGTCCAGGCCGAAATCGGCCAACAGGTCGGCGAGTTCGCGCACTTTGCCCGGGTTACCGGTGGCAAGAACGACTTTTTGCATAAATGACTACCTTGAAAATTATTCGATGAGCGCCGCGACCACGGCGGGGATCTGTTGCGGATTCACGATGCGTAACTGTTTATGCCGCCCCAGTTCGCCTTTCTCGATGGTGACGTTGCTTTTCGCCACTTTGAACTGCTTGGCGATAAACTTGATCAAATGGGCGTTGGCTTGGCCGTCGACCGGCGGGGCGGTGATGGCGACTTTCAGTTCGTCGCCATGCAAGCCGATAATTTGGTCGCGGCTGGCTTTCGGCTGAATATATAGCCTGATCGCCAGCCCGTCCAGCACCGGAGTGACTGCACTCACAGCAGGAACCAGATCTCACCGAACAGATCCATGCCCAGGTAGTTGATCAGATAGAGGATCAGGATCACCACCATGGCGGAAAAGTCGATGCCGCCCATCGCCGGGATGATGCGACGGATCGGCGCCATCAAGGGTTCGGTCAGTTGGTACATCACGTAGTCGATCGGGCTGCGGCCCTGGCTTACCCAGCTCATCAGCGCACGAATGATCATCACCCAGAAGATCAGGTAGCCGGCGGACTTCACCAGCGAGATCAGGCCGAACAGCAGGTTATACGGGCTGAGCGACATCGCGCCGCCCTGAATCAGCAGCAGCAGCGGGTACTTGATGGTCATCAGCAGGAACGCCAGCAGCAGCGAAGCGCTGTCGATGGGCCCCAGTGACGGGATGATGCGGCGCAGTGGGCTGACCACCGGCTGGGTGATCTTCACCACAAACTGTGAGAACGGGTTGTAAAAATCGGTGCGCGCCCACTGCATCCAAATGCGCAGCAACAGCACCATCACGTACAGATCAATAACGGTCTTGACCAGGAAAGTCAGCGTTAGCATGAAGTGGTCCTTCTCCTTAACTCGCGGTTATTTAAAATAATTTTTCCATCTCTTGGGCACGGGAAACGGCGGCCTGCATCGCTTGCCCCACGGTTTCCGGCAGTTGGCGTTCGTTGAACACCCGCAGCGCTTCGGCGGTGGTGCCGCCTTTGGAGGTCACCTGCTCGCGCAGCGTGCCCAGCGGCGTATCCGGGTTGGCTTCAACCAGCGCGGCGGCGCCGGAAGCGGCCTGCTGCACCAGATCGCGCGCGGTCTGGCTGTCGAAGCCCATGCGCTCGGCTTCTTTTTGCATCGCTTCCATAAACAGGAAGAAATAGGCCGGGGCGCTGCCCGCGGCGGCGATCACGCCGTTGATGCCATTTTCGTCATCGACCCAGCAAACTTTACCGACCGACGCCATTAAATCGCCGGTGTAATCGCGATCCCGCTGGCTGACCTGCGCCGGCGCGTACAGCCCGCTCATGCCCTTGCCGACCAGCGACGGGGTGTTGGGCATGATGCGCACGATGTCCAGCTTGTCGCCGAGCAGCTGATAGAAACGGCTGACCTGAATACCGGCGGCGATCGACAGCACCAGCTTGCCGCTGAAGTCGACCTGTTCGCGCAGCGGCTGACACACGTCGGCCATCATCTGCGGTTTGACCGCCAGCACCACCACCTCGGCTTCACGCGCGCAGGCGACGTTGTCGCCGCTGCTGACGATGCCGTAGTCTGCAGCCAGCGCATCACGGTTTTTCGGCGAAGGGGCGCAGACGCTGATGGATTTGGCTGGATAGCCGCCCGCCACCAGGCCGGCGATGATTGCACGCGCCATGTTGCCGGCGCCGATAAAGGTAATCTTGCGATGTTGCATCAAATCCCTCGTCTGTGTGTCAGGCCTGCGAGTAGTCGCGGGCGCCAAAAATTGCGGTGCCGATGCGCACCAGGGTGCTGCCGGCGGCGATCGCCGCCGCCATATCGTCCGTCATGCCCATCGACAGCGTATCGGCCTGCGGATAACGCTGACGCAGGGCGAGAAATGCGTCGTTCATCCGGCTGAATACCGCCAGCTGCCGCTGATAATCCGCTTCCGGCGCCGGAATAGCCATCAGGCCGCGCAGCGTCAGGTTCGGCAGCGCGGCGATCGCTTCGGCCAACGCCGGCAGCTCGGCCAACGCAATGCCGGATTTGCTTTGCTCGTCGCTGATGTTGATTTGAATCAGCACGTTGAGCGGCGGCAGGTCGGCCGGGCGCTGATCGCTCAAGCGCTGGGCGATGCGCAGCCGATCCACGGTATGGCACCAGGCGAAGTGTTCCGCCACCAGCCGACTCTTATTGGATTGCAGCGGGCCGATAAAGTGCCACACCAACTCGCCGCTTTGCGGCGACTCGGCGAAATGCCGGATCTTGTCTACCCCTTCCTGCACGTAGTTCTCGCCGAAGGCGCGCTGGCCAGCGGCGATGGCTTCTTCGATCGCCGCCACAGGTTTGGTTTTGCTGACGGCAAGCAGGGCAACTTCTTCTGGCGCCCGCGCGCAATTTCGCGCGGCGGCCGCAATGCGGTTTCTGACATCCTGCAGGTTCTGTTGGATAGTGCTCATTATTGACCCGGGAGAGTGATATGGATATCGATGAATTCGTGGCCCTTAGTGTAAAGCATAATGCTTCCGATCTGCACCTTTGTGCCGGTCATCCGCCGATGTTGCGCATCGACGGTGAACTGCAGCCGCTGGCGGCGGCGCCAACGCTGACGGCGCAAGGCGTGCAGGCCCTTTGCAACGGATTGCTGAATGCGCAGCAGCGCGAGAGCCTGCGGCGGCTGGGGCAGGTCGATCTGGCGTTGCACCGGCCGAGCGGGGAGCGGCTGCGGGCCAACGTTTTTCAGCAAAGCGCGGGAATTTCTCTCGCGTTGCGGCGTATCGCCGGGCAGTCGCCTTCGCTTGCCGCGCTGGCGGCGCCGGCCATCGTCCCGGCGTTGCTGCGGCGCGCCGACGGATTGATCCTGGTCACCGGCGCCACCGGCAGCGGCAAGTCCACCACGCTGGCGGCGATGATCGACGAGATCAACCGGCACCAGTCGCGGCACGTTTTGACGCTGGAGGATCCGATCGAATTCCTGCACCGCAGCCGGCGATCGCTGATCCAGCAGCGGGAGATCGGCCGCGACAGCCACAGCTTCGATGCGGCGTTGCGCGCCGCGCTGCGCGAAGATCCGGATGTGATCCTGCTGGGCGAGCTGCGCGATACCGCCACCATCCGGCTGGCGCTCACTGCGGCGGAGACCGGCCACCTGGTGCTGACGACGCTGCACACCCGCAGCGCGCCGCAGGCGGTGGAACGGCTGGTGGACGTGTTTCCGGCGGAAGAAAAACCCTATGTGCGCGCCCAGCTGGCGGGCAGCCTGCAAGCGGTGATCGCGCAAAAGCTGATGAGGCGCCCTGGCGGCGGACGCGTGGCGATCTTTGAAGTGCTGACGGCGACGGCGGCGGTCAGCAACCTGATCCGCGAAGGGAAAACCCATCAGTTGGCGAGCGTGTTGCAAACCGGCGCACAGTCGGGCATGCAAACCTTTGAGCAGGGTTTGCAGCAGCGGATCGACGCCGGCGTGTTGGGGGAGTGCGCGGGGGAGGGAACGAGGGGTTAGCCCAGCTGCCGTTCGAACCAGCTTTCGAGGATCACCACCGCGGAGGCGGAGTCCACGCTGCCTTTATCAAGCGCGCGGAAGCCGCCGCGATCGAACAGGTTGGCGCGCGCTTCCACGGTGCTCAGGCGCTCGTCATGCAGATCGATCTGGATGCCGAAGCGGCCGTGCAGGCGGTTGGCGAACTTGCGCGCCTGGGCGGTAACGGGCTGTTCGGTGCCGTCCATGTTCAGCGGCAGGCCGACCACCACCAAATCCGGCTGCCACTCCTTCAGCAGTTTTTCGATTTTCAGCCAGTCCGGCGAACCGTCCTGCGCTTTGAAAGCCGGCAGGGCGCGGGCGCTGCCGGTCAACTCCTGGCCAACGGCCGCGCCGATGCTTTTGGTGCCAAAGTCGAAGGCGATAATGGTGCGGTTACTCATCAGGCGTGTCCTGCGTGGTTGGCGATGCTGCGAATGTCGATACCCAAAAGGTTCCCCGCCTCGCGCCAGCGGCTGGCGATCGGCGTGCGGAACAAAATATCGGTGTTGGCTTCGATGGTCAGCCAGGCGTTTTCCAACACTTCCTGCTCCAACTGACCCTTTTCCCAACCCGCATAACCCAGCGCCACCAGCACGTCGTCCGGTTGCTCCGGCGTGCCGAGCGTTTCCAGCACATCTTTCGAGGTGGTGATCATGGTGTTGGGGGAAATTTGAATGCTGGCGCCGAAGCCGTGGCGCGGCGTATGCAGGATAAACCCGCGATCGTCCGCCAGGGGGCCGCCGGCGAACACCGGCTTGTCCAGGCTGATGGCCGGATCGCGCGCAGGCGGCATGATCTTCAGCTTGCTCAGCACCGTGGCTACCGTGAACTGCTCCACCGGTTTATTGATCACCAAACCCATGGCGCCTTCTTCATTGTGCTCGCAAATGTAAATCACCGAGCGTTTGAAGCGAGGATCCTGCAGCGTTGGCATGGCGATCAGAAAATGGTGCTGTAAATTCATGGCGTTAGTATAAGGTAATCAATGGGTGAGAAAATAAACAGCCGCCAGTATGCGGCTATACCCGCCGCCTTTCAAGCCGCGCGCAAAGGCGAGCTTTGGCGGGCGCGATGCAGAACAGCGGGCGGCATGCCGCCCGCATTGCGCATTACTTCGCCGCCAGGCGCTTTTCAATCGCGTCCATCAGCATGCCGGTAATCGAAATCGGGAATGCCGCCTCGATCTCGCGCGCGCAGGTTGGGCTGGTGACGTTGATCTCGGTCAGGCGATCGCCGATCACGTCCAGGCCGACGAAGATCAGCCCTTTCTCTTTCAGCGTCGGGGCGACGGCGCGGGCGATTTTCCAGTCGCTTTCGCTCAGCGGGCGCGCTTCGCCGCGGCCGCCGGCCGCCAGGTTGCCGCGGGTCTCGCCCTGCGCCGGAATGCGCGCCAGGCAGTAAGGCACCGGCTCGCCGTCCACCACCAGGATGCGCTTGTCGCCGTCCTTGATCGCCGGCAGGAAGTTCTGCGCCATGCAGAAACGGCTGCCGTGTTCGGTCAGGGTTTCGATGATCACCGACAGGTTAGGATCGTCCTGCTTCACGCGGAAGATAGACGCGCCGCCCATGCCGTCCAGCGGTTTCAGGATGATGTCGCCGTGCTGCTGGTGGAATTTGCGGATGTGCGCGGCGCTGCGGCTGACCAGCGTATCCGGCGTCAGTTCCGAGAACCAGGCGGTGAACAGCTTCTCGTTGCAGTCGCGCAGGCTTTGCGGCTTGTTGACCACCAGCGTGCCTTTAACTTCGGCGCGTTCCAGAATGTAGGTCGCGTAGATATATTCGGTATCGAACGGCGGATCCTTGCGCATCAGGATCACGTCCAGCTCGTGCAGCGCCAGATCCTGCTCGGCGCCGAAGCTGAACCAGCTCTCCTTGTCTTCCTTCACGCTCAGCAGGCGGGTGCGTGCGCGCCCGTCGCCGGCATGCAGATAGAGATCGTTCATCTCCATGTAGTGCAATTCGTAACCGCGGCGCTGCGCTTCGAGCAGCATGGCGAAGCTGGTGTCTTTCTTGATGTTGATGGAATCGATAGGATCCATCACGATGCCGAGCTTAATCATCTTTTCTCCTTTAACCCAGGTCGCCGAAGCGGACCTGCAGAGCGGTAATGGCGGTGAGCGCTGTGGTTTCGGTACGCAGCACGCGTGGTCCCAGCAGAATATCAGTAAATCCGTGGTCGGTGGTCATGGCGATTTCGTCGGCGGATAAACCGCCTTCCGGGCCGATCAGCAGGCGAACATGATCCACCGGCTGCGGCAGCGTGTTGATGCTATGGCTGGCGCGCGGGTGCAGGTTGAGTTTCAGGCTGCCGTCCTGCTCGGCGCACCAGGCCTCCAGCGACATCGCCTCGCGGATTTCGGGAATGCGGTTGCGGCCGCACTGTTCGCAGGCGGCGATGGCGATCTTTTGCCATTGCTGGATTTTCTTCGCCAGACGCTCGCCGTCCAACTTGACGCCGCAGCGCTCGGAAAACAGCGGGGTGATGACGTTGACGCCCAGCTCGATGGATTTCTGGATGGTGAACTCCATCTTCTCGCCGCGCGAGATCACCTGGCCCAGGTGCAGGTTGAGCGGCGATTCGATGTCATCCACGCGGCCGTCGCCGAGGCGCACCAGCACGCTCTTTTTGTCCACCCGGATTATTTCGGCGTCGAACACCTGGTTGCTGCCATCGAACAGTTGCAGCGCCTGGCCGGCGCTCATGCGCAGCACGCGCCCGACGTGGTTGGCGGCGTCCTCGCTGAGGGCGATCTCCGCCCGGTCGGTCAACGGCTGCGGATGGTAAATGCGGGGTATGCGCATGGGTAGTCTGATCCTGACGAAACGGCGCCGCGGGTTGGCGGCGCCATGAAAGATAAAGGCTATAGTAGGTTAGCTTTTCCGCTGCTGACAAGCCTGTTGAATATAGGGGTTGTGGTTGCCCTGCACCTTGGCGATACGTGCTTCGCGCTGACATTCCCATTGGCTCACTGGATATTGCCGGTTCCACACTTCAAACAGCTGGGTTTGCTGGCGTGACAACCGCAGCTGGTAGCGATCGCGCATGTAGAAGTAGGTGCGGGCAATGGCGCCGCGGGCGCGGGCGGGCGGCTCCGCCTGTTTATTCTTGAAGTCCACCTTCATTGGGCACTGCCCGTACTGGCCTGCGCCGCCGTTCCATTGGCTGTACATGAAGTTGTTGCGGTCGCCGTTCACTTCGCCGATCGCCGGCTGCAGGTTGTGCAGATCGGTTTCTATCTGGCGATAGGTGGCGTCTTTGTTGCAGTTTTTGCGCCCGCCGTCTTGCCAGCACGGCAGCTGGTGGCCGAACTGCCAGGCCGGCACCACGTGTTCCCATTCAATGCGCTGCGCGCGTTGGGCGTTTTTACGCACCTGATAGCCGCAGCCGGCGAGATCGGGAATGCCCTTCTTGCCTTGCCACTCGATGCGGCAGCCGCAGTAAAAACTGCCCGGCGCATCCTGGTTAATCTTGGCCGCCGCCGTCTTGGCCTGAGAGAAGTTATTGATGCCGTGCGCCTGTGCGGCGCCTGCGGCGAAAACCGCCATAAACAAAATTCTGCGAAGCATATTCCAAAACAGCTCAAAATTGGAAAAGCAGGCAGGGTAACGGAACTTGTCGGCAGTGGCAAATGGCGATATTTACTTGTTTTAACGTATAAATCGTTTAACTAAAGGTTCTCGCTAGCAAGAAATTTCAGTTTTTCACCGCACCGGCGGCAGCGGTATTCGCTTTCGCCGCGCAGCACGCGGTTATGGCGGCGAATGGTGAGCTGGTGCTGCCCGCAGCCGCAGCGGTAGGGGAAGGTTTTGCTTTGCACCGAGGCGGTTTCGAAACGATGAGTGCGGCTGGCGGGCGTCAGCAGCACGCTTTCCATCATCCAGCGCCATTCGCGGCCGTGCGGCGCCACCCGGCCGAATTGGCGAAACACCAGCAGGTGCGCCAGTTCGTGCGGCACCACTTCATCGATAAACGGCTGTTGGTTTTCCAGCAGCAGCACCGGGTTCAGACGGATTTCCCAGCTTTGCAGCCAGGCGGTGCCCGCGCTGGTGCCGCGTTGCTGATAGACGATGCTGGGTTCGGGGAACTCGACGGCAAAATGCTGGCGGGCCAACTGCAGCTTTTCTCGCAGGCAGCGCATCACCGCTTGTTGCAGCGCGATGGGGATTCTCGGTTTGTTCATTGCGGCTAGCTTAAGCAATGGCGCGGCGGCTGACAATATGCCCCGGCGCAAATCCGCATCCGGCGCTTTTTCACCACATTGATAAGACGATCGCTGCCGATGGATTGTAATCAATGTGTTAACTGCGGGATAATAAAGCGTGCATGATGAGCCTGTACCCGCAGTTCTCACCGAGCAAGGTTGAAACGCCGCCTGTGGTAATTCCTTACGCAAAGAGCGGTTATTTTGCGATTTGGCGCAATAACTGACTGATTAAAAATACGTAAGGTGGAGGCAGTTTTTTGACAAGGCGCCGTGTCGCGCGCCGCAAGTGTGAATTTAACGCAGCTGATGTTGCAAGTGAGAGATCAATGTCGAATAAACCGTTCCACTATCAAGATCCGTTCCCGCTGAAGAAAGACGATACCGAATATTACCTGCTGAGCCGCGACCATGTTTCCGTGAGCGAATTTGAAGGCCAGGAAATTCTGAAAGTTGCCCCTGAAGCGTTAACCCTGCTTGCCCAGCATGCGTTCCACGACGCCTCGTTCATGCTGCGCCCGGCGCACCAACAGCAGGTGGCCGATATCCTCAAAGATCCGGACGCCAGCGAAAACGACAAGTACGTTGCGCTGCAATTTCTGCGTAACTCAGAAATCGCCGCCAAGGGTATTTTACCGACCTGCCAAGACACCGGCACGGCGATCATCGTCGGCAAAAAGGGCCAGCGCGTCTGGACCGGCGGCGGCGATGAAGAGGCGCTGTCGCGCGGGGTTTATAACACCTACATCGAAGAGAACCTGCGCTATTCGCAGAACGCCGCGCTGGATATGTACAAAGAGGTCAATACCGGCAGCAACCTGCCGGCGCAGATCGATCTCTACAGCGTGGACGGCGAAGAGTACAAATTCCTGTGCATCGCCAAGGGCGGCGGCTCCGCCAACAAAACCTATCTGTATCAGGAAACCAAGGCGCTGCTGTCGCCGGGCAAGCTGAAAAACTACCTGGTCGACAAGATGCGTACTCTGGGCACCGCGGCTTGCCCGCCGTACCATGTGGCGTTCGTCATCGGCGGCACCTCGGCGGAAGCGACGCTGAAAACCGTCAAACTGGCCTCGACCAAGTATTACGATGGCCTGCCGACGGAAGGTAACGAGCATGGCCAGGCGTTCCGCGATCTGGAACTCGAAGCGGAACTGCTGCAAGAAGCGCAGAACCTGGGGCTGGGCGCACAGTTCGGCGGCAAATACTTCGCACATGATATCCGCGTCGTGCGCCTGCCGCGCCACGGCGCCTCCTGCCCGGTCGGCATGGGCGTCTCCTGCTCGGCGGACCGCAACATCAAAGGCAAGATCAACCGCGACGGCATCTGGCTGGAAAAACTGGAGCACAATCCGGGTAAATTTATTCCTCAGGAGCTGCGCCAGGCCGGGGAGGGCGAGGCGATCAAGGTCGATCTCAACCGCCCGATGGCCGAGATCCTCAAACAGCTGTCGCAGTACCCGGTTTCCACCCGCCTGTCGCTGAGCGGCACCATCATCGTCGGCCGCGATATCGCGCACGCCAAGCTGAAAGAGCGTCTGGATCGCGGTGAAGGCCTGCCGCAGTACGTCAAGGACCACCCGATTTACTACGCCGGCCCGGCTAAAACGCCGGAAGGCTATGCATCCGGTTCCTTGGGGCCAACCACCGCCGGGCGTATGGATTCCTACGTCGACCTGCTGCAATCTCACGGCGGCAGCATGATCATGCTGGCGAAAGGCAACCGCAGCCAGCAGGTGACGGATGCCTGCCACAAGCACGGCGGCTTCTACCTCGGCAGCATCGGCGGCCCGGCGGCGGTGCTGGCGCAGCAGAGCATCAAGAGCCTGGAGTGCGTGGAGTACCCTGAACTGGGCATGGAAGCGATCTGGAAAATCGAAGTGGAAGATTTCCCGGCGTTTATCCTGGTGGATGACAAAGGCAATGACTTCTTCCAGAAGATCCAGGCCGGTCAGTGCTCCAGCTGCCTGAAATAATCGCTGCTCCCCCTCCACCGCTCGCGGGCGGTGGAGGGGATTGTGTAAAGTCCTGTAGCTTGCTGGACGTCGAGTTTTAACCTGTATACCCTACGCGAATAGCACTAAAATTCGACTAATGGAATATCGGCAACATAAGGTTCGGCAAGCACATGGGCACGCAGGAAAGTCACATCAGGGAGTTACTGGTCTGGATTGAAGATAACCTGACCAATCCGCTGTCGTTGGATATCGTTTCCGCCAAGTCAGGCTATACGAAATGGTACCTGCAGCGCATGTTCAAGAAGCAGACCGGATTATCGTTAGCTTCCTACATTCGCGCTCGCCGCCTCTACATCGCCGCCTTCGCCTTGCGTTTCACGCAGAAGAGCATCCTCGATATTTCGGTCGAATATCAATTCGATAACCAGCAGACGTTCTCGCGCTGTTTCAAGAAACATTTCGCCGAATCGCCCAGCGTGTATCGTCATGCCCGCAAACAGGACTTCAGCAATCTGGTGCGTTCGCTGGCGGCCAGCCAGCCCGGCGATATTCAGGTCGAACGCGTCAGCATCGCCAGAGGGCAATACGCCTTTCACGGCAAACAGTACGCTTATCACCTGGATATCGAAAAGTTGGATAAGTCGCATCTGCCGCAGCGCAGCGCGCTGCGGGCGCAGTTCTACACTTTGTTGGGCGAGCGTCCGGCGCAAATCTATTCGTTTACCCAACTGGTGCCGGACGGCGAGCGGGTCAGGGTCGACTATACCCTGGGCGTGACGGCGGACTACCCGCTGCGTGAAGGCGTGGCGCTGGAGCCGCTGCCGGAGATCCACGGCGAGTTTTGCCGTTTTCGCTATTCCGGCAAGCCGGTGGCGCTCAATGATCACATCATTCAAATCTACACGCAGGTGCTGCCCGAAATGGGGCTGGCCCGCGGCGACGGGCCGGACATGACGGTGTTCAGCTATTCGCTGAGCGGGAAAGAGGAGCTGCACCTGGAGCTGCAGCATCTGGTGCCGGTGGTGCCGCTGCACTGATCCCGTCGGCGGCCGGCAGCCGGTTTTTTTGCTGCACGATCGCCGCCATCACCGCCAGGGCGATTTCCGCCGGGGTTTTGCTGCCGAGCGGCAGGCCGATCGGCGCATGGATGCGTTCCAGCTCCTGCGGCGTGAACTCGGCGATCTGCTGCAACCGCTGGCGCCGGCGCGCGCTGTTTCTGAGCGAGCCCATGGCGCCGATATAAAACGCCGGGGTGTGGATCGCTTCCATCAGCGTCAGATCGTCCATGCGCGGATCGTGGGTCAGCGCCACGACGGCGGTATTGGCGTGGCAGCCCCCCTCTTCGATGAACTTGGCCGGAAACTGGCGCAGCAGCGTCACGCCGGGCTTCAGCTCGGCGGCGAAGTTGTCCAGCGCCTCCGGGCGGTTCTCGCACACCAGCACCTCAAACCCCAGCGCCACGGCGAAATCGGCGCAGTACAGCGCCACGCTGGACAGCCCGGCGATCAGCAGGCGCGGCGCGGCCGCGATGTGCAGGGTAATCTGCTCGAGCCGGCGTTCGACCTGAGTGGCGCTGGTGAAGTGGCTTTGCTCGAGGCTGTGGCAGGCGTGGGGCAGCGTCAGGCGTTTGAGCAACGCATGATGCCCTTCCAGCGCGCCGGCGATGCGCTGCAGGTAAGCGACGCTGGCTTCTCCCGCCGGCAGATACTCGATCAGCACGTCCAGCACGCCGCCGCACGGCAGCGCCACGTTGGGCGTCATGCCGCCTTCGCCGTAACGAATCACCTGGCTGGCCGCCTGATACTCCCCGGCGGCCACGCGCCGCAGAAAGTCCTCCTCCACGCACCCGCCCGACAATGAGCCGCTGTAGCGGCCGTCGCGGGTCGCCGCCATCAACGCGCCCGGCGAGCGCGGCGAAGAGCCATAGGTGCTGAGCACGGTGCATAACCAAACCGGCTGTTGTTGCAGCCAGCTTATCGCCTGGCTGACCACGGTGACATCAAGATGTTGCATAGGTGAATTTACTCGCTGGCCGGGAGTTGCGATGGAAGATCAATATCCCGCACGACGCCGGGGTGCTCAAGCGGCAGCAGGTGGACTGCCGCGCCTTGCAGCAGTTCACGCGCGCCATTATCGCCGCGCAGTTGGCAAAGTGGTTTGCGCAATCGGGCGGAAAAGCCGACCGGGTGACCGGGCTGTTGCGCATAACAGGGGCGCACGATCGGGTGCTGCCGTAAGGCATCCGCCACCCGTCGGAAAACGTCGGCGCCGACGAATGGCATATCGGCCAGGTGGATCAGCCAGCCCTGCCAGTGCGGCGTGGCCGCAACGCCTGCTGCGATCGAGTCGCCGAGGCCCGCGCTGGCGAGCAGGGTGACCGGCACCTGGTTGGCGGCGCAGGCTGCCAGTACCGGCAGATTATCCGGCCGGGTCACCACCTGTACCGGCAGGCCGGAGGCCAGCGCCTGGCATAGGGTGTGCTCGAACAGCGAACGCCGCTCGCCCGCCGCATCGGCAAACCCGGCGTTCAATTTGTTGCCCTGGCCGCCGGCCTGAATAAAGCGCTCTCCGCGTCCGGCGGCGGTAATGACAATGCCCGTGGTCATGGTTGAAGTCCGCGTTTGCGCAAATTATTTATTAGCCTACAAACTACCTGTGTTTTGTAAATGTTTTTTTGTTGAAAACAGCCTGTTAATCATCACATAATTTTAGTTATAAGCATATGCTTATGACGTCTACGGCAAGGTCGTCAGCGTTTGCGCAACAACACCGCGCACAAAAACCAATTACAAGAAAGACGTGAAGGACTTACTTATGAGCAATTTCAACCCGTCGCGGCGCCGCTTTATCAAAAGCGCCGTGATTGCGGGGGTCTCCGTGTACCTCGCCCCCCTGTACAGCCGCGCCTACGCCGCGCTGTTCGAGCAAAAAATCCTCCAGTCACCCAACTGGGATCCGCAGGCCAAGCGCGTCCGTTTCCGTATCGACGGCCGCGCCAAGGTCATGGGGCAGAAGGTGTTCGCACGCGATATTCGCGCGGTGGACATGCCGCACTGGCCGCAGAAACAGGCGCACGCCTTCATTCTGCGCGTGACCAAAGCCGACCGGCTGTTCGAAGGGGTCGATCTGTCGCTGCTGGGGGACGATCTGCAGCCCGATCGCCTGGTGACGGCGGAAGATCTGGCGCGCGATGGCCTGGCCTTTCCGGCGTTCTACGGTGACGACATGCTGCTGCCGAACGGCAAAACCCCTGCCTATCTCGGCCAGGCGGTGGCGATCCTGATCTATCACGACTTCGCCCGTTTCCGCTTCGCCAAGGACAAGCTGAAATTCCGTGAGGAAACCATCAAATACGGCGCGGTCACCGGCCCGCTGGAGCGCGATCCCTGGGGCAGTTTCCGTTACGTGCGGGTGGGGGGAGAACAGCCGTTCGACGACGATCGCTTCTCCAGCCTGAAGGATACGCCGATCTTCCCGGTATCGATGAAAAAACACCTGCCGGTGTGGCCGGAAGGGCGCGAGGGCGGCAAGCTGGATCAGGAAGGCATGCGCTATGCGGGCCTGATCGCCGACGAGTTGGCGAATCCGCCGGCCGACTGGCTGGTAATGTCGCGCCGCTACACCACGCAGTCGATCGACACCTCGGCGTTGGAGCCGGACAACGCCAACGGCTGGTTCGACGCGCAGACGCAAACCCTGCATCTGGTGGTGCCGACTCAGTCGCCGCAGGAAGTGGCCGACGAGATGCCGCGCATGCTGGCCAAGCGCAATCCGCCGGTGAAACAGCTGATCCTGCACCCGTGCTACACCGTGGGCTACGGCTCGAAAGATCACTATAACTTCCCGTATTACGGCGCGGTGGCGGCGATGTACGGCGACGGCCACCCGGTGCGCCTGGCCAATGATCGCTTCGAGCAGTTCCAGACGGCGCTGAAGCGTCATGCGTTCGACATGAACTACCGCATCGCGGTGAATAAGCAAACCGGCGTCATGCAGTCGTTCCTCGGTGACATGACCGCGGACGGCGGCGGCCGCAGCAACTTTACCCCTTCGGTGGTGATGGTCGGCGCAACCGCCGCCCAGTCGATTTACTACTTCCCGAAAAGCGATCTGTCGTCGGTCGGGCTGGCCTCACGCGCCATCGACGCCGGCTCGGCGCGCGGTTACGGCACGCTACAGAGCATGGCCGCCACCGAGATGATGGTGGATGAGCTGGCCGCCGAGCTGAAGATCGACCCGATCGAGTTTCGCCTGCGCAACGTGCTGAAATCCGGCATGAAAAACACCCAGGGGGCGATCCCGGCCGGTGCGATCCGCGCCGATGAAGTGCTGGAGAAGGCGGCGAAGCACGAGATGTGGCTCAAGCGCGCCGAACGCAAGGCCGAGTTTGAGAGCCGCCATCCCGGCAAGCGCTATGGCGTCGGCTTCGGCTGCGTGCAGAAAGACTTCGGCACCGGGGCGGAAACCTCGTTCGCCCGGGTGGAGCTGAGCGAAGATGGCCGCATCACGCTGCATCACAGCGGCGCGGAGATGGGCACCGGCATGTCGACCTCGCAGTCGGTATTGTGCGCGCAGTGGCTGGGCAAACCGGCCGACGAAGCCCACTTCTCGGTCACCGACTGGTCGGTATTGCCGATGGTCACCAGCGGCGATCCTTACCTGATGTCGCAGGAGGAGCAGGACAAGCTGCAAACCAACCCCAACTGGACGCCGAGCTACTGTTCGCCGTCGAGCGCCAGCAATTCGGCCTATTACTTCTCGCACAGCACCCGCGAAGCGGCGCGCCTGATCTTCGATCACGGCCTGTGGCCGGCGGCGATGGCGCTGTGGCAGGCCGGCATCGGCGGCGGCCAGGCGGCGCCGCTGGTGGTGCGGCGCGAAGATGCGCGTTGGGTCGAAGGCGGCCTGACGGCGGCGGGCATGTCGGTGCTGAGCCTCGAGCTGCTGGCCAAGACGGCTTATCAGATGGGCGGCGTCACCGGCGCGGCGGTGCACGTCTTCAACCGCTGGCAGTGGGCGGAGGCCGATTTCACGTTGAACGGCAAAAGCGAGCGCCTGCCGATCGACGGCATGGCGCTGCGCAATGCCAACGGTGAATTCAAGCCGCTGGCGCGCGGGCAGGTCTACTACCCGCCGACCCAGCGCAACAATGCGGCAGTGACCTACTACAGCGCCGTCGGCACGCTGGCGGAAGTGGCGGTGGATATCGCCACCGGCCAGGTGGAGTTGTTGAATCACCATTCGATCATGGAGTGCGGCAACCTGATCGTGCCGGAACTGGTTTCCGGCCAGCTGCAGGGCGGGCTGGCGATGGGCATCGGCCATGCGCTGCACGAATATTTACCGCTGTACGAAGACGGCCCGGGCAACGGTACCTGGAACTTCAACCGTTACCACCTGCCGCGCGCCAGCGACGTGGCGGTGTGGAAACAGAGCGGCGATATCCTGCCGGCGCTGTCGGAAACCGATCCGCCGAAAGGCATGGCGGAAGTGGTGATGATCCCGATCGTGGCCGCGCTGGTCAACGCCATCGCCGACGCCACCGGCCACCGTTTCCGTGATTTGCCCGTTCGTGCAGAAAATATTCGTGAGGTATTACAATGAGCATTAAAACCCAGCCGATCTCCCTGACTATCAACGAGAAACCGTACGGCCCGATCGAGGTGCCGGAAGGCTTGATGATGATCGATTTCCTGCACGAGTATCTCGATCTGACCGGTTCTCGCCTCGGTTGCGGGCAGGGCATTTGCCACGCCTGCGTGGCGATCGTCGATCACCCGAGCGGCACCAGCGAAGAGGTGCGTACCTGCATCACCGGCGCGCATTTCTTCAACGGCAAGAAAGTGCGCACCGTCGAGGGCCACGCCAAGGTGGACGAACAGGGCGAGGTGGTTGAGCTGTCGCCGATCCAGCAGGCGTTTCTGGAGCACTACAGCTTCCAGTGCGGCTACTGCACGCCGGGCTTCGTCAATGCCGCCACCATTTTCGTGGAAAAGCTCAAGCGTGAGCCGATTGCCCGCGATCAGCTGGAAAACGCCATCGAGCAGGCGCTGGACAGCCACATCTGCCGCTGCACCGGCTACGTGCGTTACTACGAAGCGGTGCGCGACGTGGTGCTGAAAACGCCGGGGCTGCTGAAGGAGACGGCACAATGAAAAAACGTCTCGCAGGGTTGATTTTGCTGGTGGCGATCGTGGTGATTGCGCTGTTGTGGTGGCGGGAAAACCGCCGTTACGACGGCCCGGTGCAGCAGGTGACTGCCAGCGCCGAACAGATCGCCCGCGGCCGCTATCTGGCGCAGGCCGCCGACTGTGCCGCCTGCCATACCGCCAGCGGCGGGGCGCCGTTGGCCGGCGGCTATCCGCTGGACACGCCGTTCGGCACGATTTACGGCAGCAACCTGACGCCGTCGGCCGATCACGGCATCGGGCGCTGGAGCAAGGACGACTTCTTCCTGGCGCTGACGCAGGGCGTGGCGCCGGGCGGGCGGCACCTGTACCCGGCGATGCCTTACACCTCGTACAAGGGCATTTCGCGTCAGGATGCCGATGACATCTATGCTTACCTGATGACGCGTCCGGCGGTAGACGTGGCCATTCCAGCCAACGAGATGCCGTTCCCGTTCAACCAGCGCATGGCGCTGATCGGCTGGAATCTGCTGTTCCGCAGCCAGGATCCGCTGCCGGCCAGTTCGCAGGGCAGCTCGCCGCAATGGCAGCGCGGCCGCTATCTGGCCGATGTGCTGGGCCACTGTGGTGAATGCCACACGCCACGCGGCGCGCTGGGGCAGATGGATCTCGGCAAGCCGATGCAGGGCGGCGATCTTGGCCGCTTCATGGCGCCGGACATTACGCCGCATGGCCTGGCGCAGCGCGGCTGGACGCCGCAGGACGTCAGCCGCTTCCTCAGCACCGGCCTTGCGCCGCAGGGTTCCGCCTTCAGTGAAATGCATATGGTGGTGGATCTCAGCACCCGTCATTTGACGCCGCAAGACCATCAGGCGCTGGCGCTGTATCTGATGGGCGAGCAGCCGCCGGCGGCAGTGCCGGTAACAGTGGGCCAGGGCAGCGATGCCGGGCGCATGACCTATCTGGATCAGTGCGCCGGCTGCCACGCGCGCGAAGGCGAGGGCAAACCGCACGTCGCGCCGGCGATGCGCGATAACGCCACGCTGCGCCAGGCGGACGGCAAGAATCTGATCGTGTCGGTGCTGGATGGCCTGCCGGCCCAGCAGTTCCCGAACGGTGAAAGCATGCAGAGCATGCCGGGCTTCGGTGAGCGGCTGAGCGATGCCGACGTGGCCGAGCTGGTGAATTACCTGCGTGTGACCTGGGGCGGTTTGCCGGCGGATATCACCGCCGAGCAGGTGAAAGCGCTGCGTAAGTAAGCGGCGTTCAGGCAAAAAAATGGCCCGCATCTGCGGGCCGTTTTATTTATTGCGCGGTCATGGGATTCAACGGCTGGTGACGCCGTCGACGCGTTGGCTGCGCTGTTTGATGGCGTAACCGACGGCCAGGATCGCCACCCACACCGGGATCAGCAGCACCGAGATTTGAATACCCGGCGTCAGGTACATGATCACCAGGATGCCGGCCATGAACAGCAGGCACAGGTAGTTGCTGAACGGGTACCAGAACGCTTTGAACTTCGGCACCACGCCTTCGCGGTTTTTGGCGGCGCGGAACTTCAGGTGCGCCAGGCTGATCATCGCCCAGTTGATCACCAGCGCCGACACCACCAGCGCCATCAGCAGTTCGAAGGCGCGGCCCGGGATCAGGTAGTTAATCAGCACGCACAGCGCGGTAGCGAGGGCGGAGATGCCGATGGCCACCACCGGCACGCCGCGGCCATCGACCTTCAGCAGGCTTTTCGGGCCGTTGCCCTGCTGCGCCAGGCCGTACAGCATGCGGCTGTTGCAGTAGACGCAGCTGTTGTAGACCGACAGCGCGGCGGTGAGCACCACGATGTTCAGCACGGTCGCCACCAGGTTGCTGTTCAGCGCGTGGAAGATCAGCACGAACGGGCTGCCGCCTTCGACCACTTTGCCCCACGGGTACAGCGACAGCAGAATGGCCAGTGAACCGATATAGAAGATCAGGATGCGGTAGATCACCTGATTGGTGGCTTTCGGAATGCTTTTTTGCGGGTTGTCGGCTTCGGCGGCGGTGATGCCGACCAGCTCGAGGCCGCCGAAGGAGAACATGATCACCGCCATCGCCATCACCAGGCCCATGACGCCGTTCGGGAAGAACCCGCCCTGCGCCCACAGGTTGGTGACGGTGGCTTCCGGGCCGCCCATGCCGCTGAACAGCAGGTAGGCGCCGAACACGATCATGCCGATAATCGCCACCACTTTGATGATGGCGAACCAGAACTCCATCTCGCCGTAAACTTTGACGTTGGCCAGGTTGATGGCGTTGATCGCCAGGAAGAATACCGCGGCGGAAACCCAGGTGGGGATCTCCGGCCACCAGTACTGCACGTAGATGCCGACCGCGGTCAGCTCCGCCATCGCCACCAGGACATACAGCACCCAGTAGTTCCAGCCGGAGGCGAAGCCGGCGAAGTTGCCCCAGTATTTGTAGGCGAAGTGGCTGAAGGAGCCGGCGACCGGCTCTTCCACCACCATTTCCCCCAGCTGGCGCATGATCAGAAACGCGATGAAGCCGCCGATGGCGTAGCCGAGGAGCACTGACGGGCCGGCCATTTTTATTGTTTGAGCGATACCGAGAAATAACCCGGTGCCGATTGCGCCACCTAAGGCGATGAGCTGAATATGGCGGTTTTTCAGGCCGCGCTTCAGCTGGTCACCATGCTGTTGACCATCCATCAATCTAACCCTCTGTCGTTGTGAATGCCCACCTGCCTGTAAAGCAGTGGTTACGATGTGTGTTTTGTTTTATTTACGGCGTTATAGCTATTAATTCCACGGCGCCGCTACCGTTTGGCAGAGAATAATGTTATGCGCGTCGGTTTGCACCTGCTTTGTCGTGTGAGTGATTAAGATTGCAGCAGTTTAGGAAACAAAATGCGGGTTGTGTGACGGCAGGGGGGATTCAGTGCATGAAATAAGCAACAAATCACATAATGCGCAAAAATAACGTAGATCTGAACGGTGGGTCGCGTTCAAATAATGAACGAATCGCCGTTGCGCTGCTCGCCAAATAGCCATTCATTAAAGCGTAATAACCATGCAATAAAACTCGGGCAAAAAGTTTGCACTCTGCCTTGCGTAAGGTTTGGTAAAAGTTAAATCCCCAACCCGCCGCGTAAATGGTAATACCATCACGGCGTTACCGGTTTGCAGCGGGGTTTTCAGCGGGGTGTTAAAATGTGCGGGTAACCTGATTTCGATCAAGGCCCGTATGGACAGGAGGTGAATACTTTGTTACTTTACCGTCACGTTTTTGAAATTGGTATTACCAATTGACTCCGCGCCATTCGCAGAGAAGAATTCACTCATGGCCTACAGCAAAATCCGCCAACCCAAGTTGTCAGATGTTATCGAGCAACAGCTCGAATACCTGATCCTCGAGGGGACACTGCGCCCAGGCGAAAAACTGCCTCCGGAGCGCGAGCTGGCGAAACAATTTGATGTCTCCCGTCCTTCTCTGAGAGAGGCCATTCAGCGCCTTGAAGCGAAAGGGCTGCTCCTGCGCCGTCAGGGCGGCGGCACCTTCGTGCAAACTAATCTGTGGCAGAGCTTCAGCGATCCGCTGGCCGAGCTGCTGGCCGACCATCCCGAATCACAGTTCGATCTGCTGGAAACCCGTCACGCGCTGGAAGGCATTGCCGCCTATTACGCGGCGCTGCGCGGCACCGATGAAGATCTGGCGCGCATCCGCGACTGCCACATCGTGATTCAACAGGCTCAAGACAGCGGCGATCTCGACGCCGAAGCCGATGCGGTCATGCAGTATCAAATCGCCGTGACCGAAGCCGCTCACAACGTTGTGTTACTTCACCTGCTACGCTGCATGGGGCCGATGCTGGAACAGAACGTGCGTCAGAACTTTGAATTGCTCTACTCGCGCCGTGAGATGTTGGCAAAAGTGAGCAGCCACCGCGCCGGAATTTTTGAGGCGATTGTGGCACGCGAGCCGGAAAAGGCCCGTGAAGCCTCGCATCGCCACTTGGCGTTTATCGAGGAAATCTTGCTGGATCTCAGCCGGGAGCATACTCGGCGCGAGAGATCGCTGCGGCGTCTCCAGCAACGCAAGGATTAAGAGCTGTCCTCTTCAGGGTACACCAGCCTGCGGGGGTTAAGTTCGAGGTACTTAGTTAAGTACTTAAGCGGCAACTAAACTGATGGGCCTGTCTTCGTGTGTTTTGGCACAGAACACAGGAAGACAGGCTCCAAACAAACCATTAGACAGATAAGGAATACCACCATGTCAGAACGTTTAAACAATGACGTGGATCCGATCGAAACCCGCGACTGGCTGCAGGCGATCGAATCGGTCATCCGTGAAGAGGGTGTTGAGCGAGCTCAGTTTCTGATTGATCAGGTATTGGGAGAAGCCCGCAAAGGCGGCGTTAACGTTGCGGCCGGTGCTGCAGCGCACAACTACGTCAACACCATCGCGGTAGAAGACGAACCGGCTTACCCAGGCAACCTGGATCTGGAACGCCGCATTCGCTCTGCGATCCGTTGGAACGCGATCATGACCGTTCTGCGCGCATCCAAGAAAGACCTGGAGCTGGGCGGCCACATGGCTTCCTTCCAGTCTTCCGCGACCTTCTATGAAGTCTGCTTTAACCACTTCTTCCGCGCACGCAACGAGAAAGACGGCGGCGACCTGGTCTACTTCCAGGGCCACATCTCTCCGGGCGTTTACGCGCGCGCCTTCCTTGAAGGCCGCCTGACCGAAGAACAGATGAACAACTTCCGTCAGGAAGTGCACGGCAACGGCCTGTCCTCTTACCCGCATCCTAAGCTGATGCCGGAATTCTGGCAGTTCCCGACCGTATCCATGGGCCTGGGCCCAATCAGCGCCATCTATCAGGCGAAGTTCCTGAAATACCTGGAACACCGCGGCCTGAAAGACACCTCTGAGCAGACCGTTTACGCCTTCCTGGGCGACGGCGAGATGGATGAGCCGGAATCCAAAGGCGCCATCACCATCGCCACCCGCGAGAAGCTGGACAACCTGGTGTTCGTCATCAACTGCAACCTGCAGCGCCTGGACGGCCCGGTCACCGGTAACGGCAAGATCATCAACGAACTGGAAGGCATCTTCTCCGGCGCAGGCTGGCAGGTGCTGAAAGTGATCTGGGGCGGCCGTTGGGACGAGCTGCTGCGCAAAGACACCAGCGGTAAACTGGTTCAGCTGATGAACGAGACCCTGGACGGCGACTACCAGACCTTCAAATCCAAAGACGGCGCTTACGTGCGCGAGCACTTCTTCGGCCGTTACCCGGAAACCGCGGCGCTGGTCAAAGACATGACCGACGACGAAATCTGGGCGCTGAACCGTGGTGGTCACGATCCGAAGAAAATCTTCGCTGCACTGAAAAAAGCGCAGGACACCAAAGGCAAACCGACCGTTATCCTGGCCCACACCATCAAAGGTTACGGCATGGGTGAAACCGCGGAAGGTAAAAACATCGCTCACCAGGTGAAGAAAATGAACATGGAAGGGGTTCACCACTTCCGCGATCGTTTCAACGTGCCGGTTGCCGATGCTGACATCGAAAAACTGCCGTACATCACCTTCGAGAAAGATTCCGAAGAGTACAAATACCTGCACGAACGTCGCCAGGCGCTGAAAGGCTACGTGCCTACCCGTCTGCCGGAGTTCACCCAGAAGCTGGAAATGCCGGCGCTGGAAGATTTCAGCTCGCTGCTGGAAGAGCAGAACAAAGAGATCTCCACCACTATCGCCTTCGTGCGTGCCCTGAACGTGATGCTGAAGAACAAGTCGATCAAAGATCGCCTGGTGCCAATCATCGCCGACGAAGCGCGTACCTTCGGTATGGAAGGTCTGTTCCGTCAGATCGGTATCTACAGCCCGAACGGCCAGCAGTACACCCCGCAGGACCGTGAGCAGGTTGCTTACTACAAAGAAGACGAGAAAGGCCAAATCCTGCAGGAAGGCATCAACGAACTGGGCGCAGCCTCTTCCTGGCTGGCCGCAGCGACCTCCTACAGCACCAACGATCTGCCGATGATTCCGTTCTACATCTACTACTCGATGTTCGGTTTCCAACGTATCGGCGACCTGTGCTGGGCAGCGGGCGACCAACAGGCGCGCGGCTTCCTGATCGGCGGGACCTCGGGCCGTACTACCCTGAACGGCGAAGGTCTGCAGCACGAAGATGGCCACAGCCACATTCAGTCTCTGACCATCCCTAACTGCATCTCTTACGATCCGGCTTACGCGTACGAAGTGGCGGTGATCATGCACGACGGTCTGGTGCGCATGTATGGCGACAACCCGGAAAACGTGTACTACTACCTGACCACGCTGAACGAAAACTACCACATGCCTGCGATGCCGCAGGGTGCGGAAGAAGGTATCCGCAAGGGTATCTACAAGCTGGAAACGCTGGAAGGCAGCAAAGGCAAGGTGCAGCTGCTGGGCTCCGGCGCCATCCTGCGCCACGTGCGCGAAGCTGCGCAAATCCTGGCGAAGGACTACGGCGTGGGTTCCGACACCTACAGCGTGACCTCGTTCACCGAACTGGCGCGCGACGGCCAGGATTGCGAGCGCTGGAACATGCTGCACCCAACCGAAACGCCACGCGTGCCTTACATCGCTCAGGTGATGAACGACGCGCCGGCGGTAGCCTCTACCGACTACATGAAACTGTTCGCCGAACAGGTTCGTACTTATGTGCCGGCCAGCGATTATCGCGTACTGGGCACCGACGGCTTCGGTCGTTCGGACAGCCGCGAAAACCTGCGTCACCACTTTGAAGTCGATGCGTCCTACGTGGTGGTTGCTGCTCTGGGTGAACTGGCTAAACGCGGTGAGATCGAAGCTTCTGTGGTTGCTGACGCAATCAAGAAATTCGACATCAACCCGGAAAAAGTTAACCCGCGTCTGGCCTAAGAGGTACTGAATAATGTCTATCGAAATCAACGTACCGGACATCGGTGCAGATGAAGTCGAAATCACCGAGATTCTGGTGAAGGTCGGCGATAAAGTTGAAGCGGAACAATCGCTGATCACCGTGGAAGGCGACAAGGCTTCCATGGAAGTGCCCTCCCCGCAGGCGGGCGTGGTGAAAGAGATCAAAGTGGCGGTCGGCGATAAAACCGAAACCGGCAAACTGATCATGATCTTCGAAGCGGCAGGCGCAGCGGAAGCTGCTCCGGCGGCGAAAGCGGAAGAAAAACCGGCGGCAGCAGCAGCTGCCCCGGCTGCCGCTGCGGCCAAAGACGTTGCCGTGCCGGACATCGGCGCCGACGAAGTCGAAGTGACCGAGATCCTGGTGAAAGTGGGCGACAAGGTGGAAGCCGAGCAGTCCCTGATCACTGTGGAAGGCGACAAGGCTTCCATGGAAGTCCCTGCGCCGTTCGCGGGTACCGTGAAAGAGATCAAGATCGCGACCGGCGACAAAGTGAAAACCGGYTCCCTGATCATGGTGTTCGAAGTGGCCGGCGCCGCTTCCGCTGCCGCCCCGGCTGCGGCTGAAGCACCGGCTGCCGCTGCAGCGCCTGCGGCCTCTGCGGCCAAAGACGTCGCCGTGCCGGACATCGGCGGTGACGAAGTCGAAGTGACCGAAGTGATGGTCAAGGTAGGCGACAAGGTTGCCGCCGAGCAGTCTCTGATCACCGTGGAAGGCGACAAGGCCTCTATGGAAGTGCCAGCGCCGTTCGCGGGCACCGTGAAAGAGATCAAGATCGCGACCGGCGACAAAGTGAAAACCGGCTCCCTGATCATGGTGTTCGAAGTGGAAGGCGCTGCGCCTGCCGCTGCCGCCGCGCCAGCCGCTAAAGCGGACGCTGCGCCGGCGCCGGCCGCCGCTAAAGCCGCCGCTCCGGCTGCGAAAGCTGAAGACAAAGGCGAGTTCGCCGAGAACGCGGCCTACGTGCACGCGACTCCGGTCATTCGTCGTCTGGCGCGTGAATTCGGCGTTAACCTGGCGAAAGTGAAAGGCACCGGTCGTAAAGGCCGCATCCTGCGCGAAGACGTTCAGGCTTACGTGAAAGACGCGGTGAAACGCGCTGAAGCGGCCCCGGCTGCTGCCGGCGGCGGTCTGCCGGGCATGCTGCCATGGCCGAAAGTGGACTTCAGCAAGTTCGGCGAGATCGAAGAAGTCGAAATGGGCCGCATCCAGAAGATCTCTGGCGCGAACCTGAGCCGCAACTGGGTGATGATCCCGCACGTGACTCACTTCGACAAAACCGACATCACCGATCTGGAAGCGTTCCGCAAGCAGCAGAACGAAGAAGCGGCCAAGCGCAAGCTGGACGTGAAGTTCACGCCTGTCGTGTTCATCATGAAAGCCGTTGCTGCCGCTCTGGAGCAGATGCCGCGCTTCAACAGCTCGCTGTCCGAAGATGGCCAGAAGCTGACGCTGAAGAAATACATCAACATCGGCGTGGCGGTAGATACCCCGAACGGCCTGGTGGTTCCGGTGTTCAAGGACGTGAACAAGAAGAGCATCACCGAGCTGTCTCGCGAGCTGATGACCATCTCCAAGAAAGCGCGCGACGGCAAGCTGACCGCGGGCGAGATGCAGGGCGGCTGCTTCACCATCTCCAGCCTGGGCGGTATCGGGACGACTCACTTCGCGCCGATCGTCAACGCGCCGGAAGTGGCTATCCTGGGCGTCTCCAAGTCTGCGATGGAGCCGGTCTGGAACGGTAAAGAGTTCATGCCGCGCCTGATGATGCCGATGTCGCTGTCCTTCGACCACCGCGTTATCGACGGTGCCGATGGTGCGCGCTTCATCACCATCATCAACAACATGTTGTCCGACATTCGCCGTCTGGTGATGTAATGCAAAAGGGGCGCAGCATGCTGCGCCCCTGACGATTCTGTAGCAGTTTTGTCGGATTTTGCATAACTCGACAAAATTGTTGAGACACGGGTCACTCGAACACGCTTTGCAGATTATTAACAATTCTGTAAACTGCTCGCGGTGTAAGCGTCCCGGTGGATGAAGGGCGTTATGAGATCGATTAGCAATAAAAATGACGTCTGACCCGCCGGACAATCAATTAAGAGGTCATGATGAGTACTGAAATTAAAACTCAGGTCGTGGTACTTGGGGCGGGCCCGGCAGGTTACTCTGCAGCCTTTCGTTGCGCTGACTTAGGTCTTGAAACCGTTCTGGTTGAACGTTATTCCACTCTGGGCGGGGTTTGCCTGAACGTGGGATGTATCCCTTCCAAAGCACTGCTGCACGTTGCCAAAGTGATCGAAGAAGCCAAAGCGCTGGCCGAACACGGCATCGTTTTCGGCGAGCCGAAAACCGACATCGACAAAGTGCGCGTCTGGAAAGAAAAAGTCATCACTCAGCTGACCGGCGGTCTGGCTGGCATGGCCAAAGGCCGTAAAGTGAAAGTGGTCAACGGCCTGGGCAAGTTCACCGGCGCTAACACCCTGGTTGTGGAAGGCGAAAACGGCCCAACCACCATCAACTTCGACAACGCCATCATCGCCGCAGGTTCTCGTCCGATCCAACTGCCATTCATTCCTCATGAAGATCCACGCGTGTGGGATTCTACCGATGCGCTGGAACTGAAAACCGTCCCAGAGCGTCTGCTGGTTATGGGCGGCGGCATCATCGGCCTGGAAATGGGCACCGTATACCATGCGCTGGGTTCACAGATCGACGTGGTTGAAATGTTCGATCAGGTTATCCCGGCGGCAGATAAAGACGTGGTGAAAGTCTTCACCAAACGTATCAGCAAGCAGTTCAACCTGATGCTGGAAACCAAAGTGACCGCGGTAGAAGCCAAAGAAGACGGCATCTACGTCACGATGGAAGGTAAAAAAGCGCCGGCAGAACCACAGCGTTACGACGCGGTGCTGGTGGCGATCGGCCGCGTGCCGAACGGCAAACTGCTGGATGCCGGCAAAGCCGGTGTTGAAGTTGACGAGCGTGGCTTTATCAACGTCGACAAACAGCTGCGCACCAACGTGCCGCACATCTTCGCCATCGGCGACATCGTCGGCCAGCCGATGCTGGCGCACAAAGGCGTGCACGAAGGCCACGTCGCCGCAGAAGTTATCGCCGGCATGAAGCACTACTTCGATCCGAAAGTGATCCCATCCATCGCTTACACCGAGCCGGAAGTGGCGTGGGTGGGTCTGACCGAGAAAGAAGCGAAAGAGAAAGGCATCAGCTACGAAACCTCCACCTTCCCGTGGGCGGCTTCCGGCCGTGCGATCGCTTCCGACTGTGCAGACGGCATGACCAAACTGATCTTCGACAAAGAAACTCACCGCATCATCGGTGGCGCGATTGTCGGCACCAACGGCGGCGAGCTGCTGGGTGAAATCGGTCTGGCTATCGAGATGGGCTGCGACGCGGAAGACATCGCGCTGACCATCCACGCTCACCCGACCCTGCACGAATCCGTGGGCCTGGCGGCGGAAATCTACGAAGGCAGCATCACCGATCTGCCTAACCCGAAAGCCAAGAAGAAGTAATTCTGCTGGTTTGACCGGTCATCAAGCGGCTCCTGAAAAGGGGCCGTTTTTTTTTGCTCAGATGCAGAACGCGGTTTTTTGTGGCCGCTGCGCCAAATTCCGATCCTTATGCTTATATCCACCCTAATTATATGGATATAATGTCCTGCTAGTCCGGCAGCCGATTACGCTGCGCTCAACGATTCAGCAAAGATTTAATGTTGCTTTTATGTGAACGAATTAACAACCGTTTCAAATCCTGATATGCTGGCTGAGCGGAACCGGGCACTGTACCTTACAGTCCAGGACATCGACAGCAGTGCCCCGTCAGGATAGATGGCATCAATATCGCCGTGCGCTCTACCCATCAGTCTTTCATGCTGTAACGCTGTTTGACCGTGCTTGTTTGCCCCAATCACCGTTTCGGGGCCTTTACGGGCCGATCGCCTAGCCACAGAGTGAAACCCAAAGGGTATAAACCCGGTTTGCATATACGCCAGGCACAATAAATGACAATGAGAGCGAGGAGAACGTCGTGCTAGAAGAATACCGTAAGCACGTAGCCGAGCGTGCTGCTGAGGGCATCGCCCCTAAGCCGCTAGACGCCACCCAAATGGCCGCGCTGGTCGAACTACTGAAGAATCCGCCAAAAGGCGAAGAAGAATTCCTGTTAGACCTGCTGATTAACCGTGTTCCACCGGGCGTCGACGAAGCCGCCTACGTCAAAGCAGGTTTCCTGGCGGCCATCGCCAAAGGTGAAGCGACATCCCCCCTGGTTACCCCCGAGAAAGCCATTGAACTGTTAGGCACCATGCAGGGTGGCTATAACATTCATCCGCTGATCGAAGCGCTGGACAACGAGAAGCTGGCGCCGATCGCCGCCAAAGCGCTGTCCCACACGCTGCTGATGTTCGACAACTTCTACGACGTGGAAGAGAAGGCCAAGGCCGGTAACCCGCACGCCAAACAGATCATGCAGTCCTGGGCCGACGCCGAATGGTACCTGTCGCGCCCGGAGCTGGCGGAAAAGATCACCGTCACCGTGTTCAAAGTCACCGGCGAAACCAACACCGACGACCTGTCTCCGGCGCCGGACGCCTGGTCGCGCCCGGACATCCCGCTGCACGCGCTGGCGATGCTGAAAAACGAACGTGAAGGCATCGTGCCGGATCAGCCTGGCAGCGTCGGCCCGATCAAACAGATCGAGCTGCTGAACAAGAAAGGCTTCCCGCTGGCCTACGTCGGCGACGTGGTCGGCACCGGCTCCTCCCGTAAATCCGCCACCAACTCGGTGCTGTGGTTCATGGGCGACGACATCCCGCACGTGCCGAACAAGCGCGGCGGCGGCGTGGTGCTGGGCGGCAAGATTGCGCCTATCTTCTTCAACACCATGGAAGATGCCGGCGCTTTGCCGATCGAAGTGGACGTGTCCGAGCTGAACATGGGCGACGTGATTGACGTTTACCCGTACAAAGGTGAAGTGCGCAACCACGAAACCGGCGCGCTGATCGCCAACTTCGAGCTGAAAACCGACGTGCTGCTGGATGAAGTGCGCGCCGGCGGCCGTATCCCGCTGATCATCGGCCGCGGCCTGACCACCAAGGCGCGCGAAGCGCTGGGCCTGCCGCACAGCGACGTGTTCCGCATCGCCAAACCGGTTGCCGCCAGCAGCAAAGGCTTCTCGCTGGCGCAGAAAATGGTCGGCCGCGCCTGCGGCGTCGCCGGCATTCGCCCTGGCGAATACTGCGAACCGAAGATGACCTCCGTCGGCTCTCAGGACACCACTGGCCCGATGACCCGCGATGAGCTGAAAGACCTGGCCTGCCTCGGCTTCTCCGCCGATCTGGTCATGCAGTCGTTCTGCCACACCGCCGCGTACCCGAAACCGGTCGACGTGACCACGCACCACACGCTGCCTGATTTCATCATGAACCGCGGCGGCGTCTCGCTGCGCCCGGGCGACGGCGTGATCCACTCCTGGCTGAACCGCATGCTGCTGCCTGACACCGTCGGCACCGGCGGCGATTCCCACACCCGCTTCCCGATCGGCATCTCCTTCCCGGCCGGTTCCGGCCTGGTGGCGTTTGCCGCCGCGACCGGCGTGATGCCGCTGGATATGCCTGAGTCGGTGCTGGTGCGCTTCAAAGGCAAAATGCAACCGGGCATCACCCTGCGCGATTTGGTGCACGCCATCCCTTACTACGCGATCCAGCAAGGTCTGCTGACCGTCGAGAAGAAGGGCAAGAAAAACATCTTCTCCGGCCGCATTCTGGAGATCGAAGGCCTGCCGGATCTGAAGGTCGAGCAGGCGTTTGAGCTGACTGATGCGTCCGCCGAACGTTCCGCCGCCGGTTGTACCATCAAGCTGGACAAGGCGCCGATCGAAGAGTACCTGAACTCCAACATCGTGCTGCTGAAGTGGATGATCTCCGAAGGCTACGGCGATCGCCGTACGCTGGAGCGCCGTATTCAGGGCATGGAAAAATGGCTGGCGGATCCGCAACTGCTGGAAGGCGATGCGGATGCGGAATACGCAGCGGTGATCGACATCGATCTGAACGAGATCAAAGAGCCGATCCTGTGTGCGCCGAACGATCCTGACGACGCACGCCTGCTGTCCGACGTGGCCAACAGCAAGATCGATGAAGTGTTCATCGGCTCTTGCATGACCAACATCGGCCACTTCCGCGCGGCCGGCAAGCTGCTGGATCAGCACAAGGGCCAGTTGCCGACCCGTCTGTGGGTGGCGCCGCCAACCAAGATGGATGCGGCTCAGCTGACCGAAGAAGGCTACTACAGCGTCTTCGGCAAGAGCGGCGCGCGTATCGAGATCCCGGGCTGCTCACTGTGCATGGGCAACCAGGCGCGCGTGGCGGACGGCGCGACGGTGGTTTCCACCTCAACCCGTAACTTCCCGAACCGTCTGGGCACCGGCGCTAACGTCTATCTGGCGTCTGCCGAACTGGCCGCGGTAGCGTCCCTGCTGGGCCGCCTGCCGACGCCGGACGAGTACCAGACCTATATGGCGCAGGTCGACAAGACGGCGGCGGATACCTACCGCTACCTGAACTTTGACCAGCTGGGGCAGTACACCGAAAAAGCCGACGGCGTGATCTTCCAAACCGCCGTTTAAGCCGCTATATTGCGCAACTGTTTAACGGGAGGCCTTGGCCTCCCGTTTTATTTTGCTCAGTTGCCAACTTTGCGAGCGCTCACTGAGTTAGTCCGCCATTTATGTTTACACTAAGAAAAAGGGCTCAGGAGGGCATGCTATGGATTACGAATTTCTGCGTGACGTCACCGGTCAGGTGATCGTCAGATTTTCGATGGGGCATGAGGCGATTGGCCACTGGATCAACGAAGAAGTCAAAGGCGATTTCAACCTGCTGGACCGCATTGAAGCCGGTGCGGCCGAGGTCAAAGGCAGCGAGCGTCAATGGCAGCTGGAAGGCCATGAATATACGCTGCTGATGGATGGTGAAGAAGTGATGATCCGCGCCAATCAGCTGGAGTTCGAGGGCGATGAAATGGAAGAGGGGATGAACTATTACGACGAAGAAAGCCTCTCATTCTGCGGCGTTGAGGATTTCCTGCTGGTGTTGAAAGCCTATCGTTCTTTCATGCTGAAGTACTAAGCATCAGGGCGCGGCGTGCCGCGCCCTTTCCATCACAGATGCGGAATATTGCGGCCGTAATAGATTTCCTGCATCTCTTTCCATAACAGATCGGTGATCTGCTTGCGTTCGGCGGCGCTCAACGCCTCCGGCTCCGCGTTAAACAGGTAGTGCTTCAGATCGAAGTCCTTCAGCAACATCTTGGTATGGAAGATATTTTCCTGGTAAACGTTCACGTCCATCATGTGGTACAGCGCCTTGATGTCTTCCGACATAAAGTTCTGGATCGAATTGATCTCATGATCGATGTAATGTTTCACGCCGTTCACGTCGCGGGTAAAACCGCGCACGCGATAGTCCATGGTGACGATGTCGGATTCCAACTGGTGAATTAAGTAGTTCAGCGCCTTGAGGGGCGAAATGACGCCGCAGGTCGAGACCTCGATATCGGCGCGGAAGGTGCACAACCCGCCTTCCGGATGGCTTTCCGGGTAGGTGTGCACGCAGATATGGCTCTTGTCCAGGTGCGCGACGACCGTATTCGGCAGTGGACCGGGGTGTTCCGACGTATCGACGTCTTTCGGATCGATCGGCTCTTCGCTGACCAGGATGGTGACGCTGGCGCCCTGCGGCTCGTAGTCCTGACGCGCGATGTTCAGAATATTGGCGCCGATGATCGAGCAGGTTTCGCTCAGGATCTCGGTTAACCGGTTGGCGTTATATTGTTCGTCTATGTAGGCGATATAGCCGTCGCGATCGTCCGCGGTTTTGGCGTAACAAATATCGTAAATACAAAAACTCAGGCTCTTGGTCAGGTTGTTGAAGCCGTGCAGTTTTAGCTTATGCAATTTGGGCCACCTCCTTTATCTTCTCGCTTAACGTGTTACGTTCAGGGCATTGAGCAAATATTGCGGCAGGGCAAAGCTGCCGACGTGAATTGCCGGGTTGTAATAACGGCAGTGTAGGCCGCTTTGGTTAAAGCGCTGTTGCAGGGCAGGCAGATCGCGCTGGCGCAGCGCCGGGTCCTGGCTCGCCCAGGCAAAGGTCATGATGCCGCCGTAATAGGTCGGGATCGCCGCCTGATAGAAGCTGACGTCGCTAAAGTAGCGGCTCAGTTTGGCGTGGCTGTTGACCGCCTCGTCCTGCTGCAGGAAACAGACGCCGTTCTGCGCGACGAAAATGCCGCCCTCATTCAGGCAGCGGGCGCAGCCTTCATAAAACGCCGAGGTGAACAGGCTTTCGCCGGGGCCGATCGGATCGGTGCAGTCGGAGATGATCACATCGAACGTTTCGTCGGTTTGATTCACGAAGTTGACGCCGTCGTCGATCACCAGCTTGAAGCGCGGATCGTCATAGGCGCCGGCGCTGTGGTTGGGCAGGTATTGGCGGCAGAACTCGACGACGCCGGCGTCGATCTCGACCATGGTGATCTGCTCCACGCCAGGGTGCCGGCTGACTTCGCGCAGCATGCCGCCGTCGCCGCCGCCGATGATCAGCACTTTCTTCGCCCGGCCGTGCGCCAGCAGCGGCACGTGGGTCAGCATTTCGTGATAGATGAACTCGTCACGCTCGGTGGTTTGCACCACGCCGTCGAGCGCCATCACGCGCCCCAGCTCCGGGTTCTCGAAGATCACCAGATCCTGATGATCGGTCTTCTCGCGGTACAGCACCTTCTCTACCGAGAAGTACTGGCCGAAGCCCGTATGCAGCGTTTCGTACCAAATTTCTTTCTGGGTCATGTGCGGGAAACTCCGTAATAACAGCCATGAAAAATCGGCGCAACATCATAGCTAACTCTGCCTGGCGATGCACGGTTGAATTTCAGACAGAGAGAGCGTTAAGCGGATGGGAGAAGGGGAAAGAATTAATTGGCGTAGGCCAGCAGGCTCAACGAGTCGCGCGCCAGCGATTTGCACTTCTTGGGCGTTGGAATGGCGATGCCGCTGAGATCGCGATAGCTGTCTTCGCCCAGCGCCTTCATATTGAAACTGTTGTAGTTGCTCAAATCCCAGCGGTTTTGTTGCGCGAAATAGACAATGGCGCGTTTGATTTGCGCGTTTGGCAAATCGTTGTAGCCGCAATCATTTTTCAAATAAATAAATACCGCCGTCAGATCGGCCAGATCTTCCGCCTCGGATTCATTCAGCGCCAGACTGGCGTTGGAGAAGCCCAGCATCGCCAGCAACAGCATCGATAACGTTGTTTTTTTCATCATGAAATAGGCCTGTTTGTCGTCTGCTGACGTTACCACACTTGTCTGTAAAGGCACCAAATTTTATTGCCGGCGGGCCGGCGTCGCGCTTGCCAGTCACACTCTCTTGATTGTGAGGCATAGCTTAAAATACCGCCAGGAAAGGCTTGACCTTCCGCCAGGGGGAAGGTTTAGGCTGGCGGCATTGAGTTATGTCACTGAGAAAAGGGAGTCAGCGATGTTACGCCGTGATTTTATTAAATTAACCGCCGCGCTGGGCGCGGCGAGCGCATTGCCGTTATGGAGCCGAGCCGCCTGGGCGGCCGATAGGCCGGCCCTGCCGGTACCGCCGTTGTTGACGCCCGACGCGCAGGGAAAGATTGCGCTGGCGCTGCAGGCGGGGGAAACCCGCTGGTTGCCCGGCGCCGTCACCAAAACCTGGGGATTCAACGGCGCGCTGCTCGGGCCGGCGGTGAAGCTGCAGCGTGGCCAGCCGGTGACGGTCGATATCAAAAACCGCCTGGCGGAGGCCAGTACCGTCCACTGGCACGGCCTGGAAATTCCCGGCGACGTCGATGGCGGCCCGCAGGCGCTGATCCATCCCGGCGCGACGCGCACGGTGAATTTCACCGTTGATCAACCGGCGGCCACCTGCTGGTTCCACCCGCATACCCACGGTAAAACCGGCAGTCAGGTGATGATGGGGCTGGCGGGGCTGGTGCTGCTGGAAGACGATGAAAGCGCCAAACTGCCGCTGCCGAAAACCTGGGGGCAGGATGACATTCCGGTGATCCTGCAGGATAAGCGGCTGGGCAAAGACGCGCAGATCGAATACCGCCTGGACGTGATGAGCGCGGCGGTGGGCTGGTTTGGCGATCGCATGTTCACCAACGGCGCGCAGTATCCGCAACATCTGGCGCCGCGCGGCTGGCTGCGTCTGCGTTTCCTCAACGGTTGTAACGCCCGCTCGCTGAATCTGGCTGCCAGTGACAACCGTCCGCTGTACGTTATCGCCAGCGACGGCGGTTTCCTGGCGGAGCCGGTGAAGCTGACCGAGCTGCCGATGCTGATGGGCGAACGCTTTGAAGTACTGGTCGATGCCTCGGATGGGAAAGCATTCGATATCGTGACGCTGCCGGTGAAGCAGATGGGCATGACGTTGGCGCCGTTCGATCAACCGCTGCCGGTGCTGCGCATTCAGCCCTCGCTGGCGCAGGGCATTAAAGCCATGCCGGATAGCCTGGTGAAGCTGCCGACATTGCCTGCTATCACCGGCATCCAGGAGCGCTGGCTACAGCTGATGATGGATCCGCAGCTGGATATGCTCGGCATGCAGGCGCTGATGGATCGTTATGGCCACCAGGCGATGGCCGGCATGAGCATGAATCATGGCGCGATGGGCGGTGGCGACATGAAAGGCATGGAAAAGGGCGGCATGCAGGGCATGGATCACGGCAACATGAAAGGCATGGATCATGGCAAGATGGCCGGGATGGATCACGGCGGCGCGCAGGGCAAAGCCAAACCGTTCGACTTCAGCCACGGCAACATGATCAACGGCAAGGCCTTCGACATGACCAAGCCGATGTTCGCCGCCAAACGGGGCCAGTATGAGAAATGGACCATTTCCGGCGAGGGCGACATGATGTTGCACCCGTTCCACATTCACGGCACCCAGTTCCGTATCCTGTCGGAAAACGGTAAACCGCCGGCGGCGCATCGCAGCGGCTGGAAGGACACGGTGCGCGTCGAAGGGTGGCGCAGCGAAGTGCTGGTGCGCTTCGATCATCCGGCAAGCAGCGAACATGCGTATATGGCCCACTGCCACCTGTTGGAACACGAAGATACCGGCATGATGATGGGCTTCACCGTCGCCGATTGATCGCGGTCCGGCGCTCATGTGGCGGCGCGCTCGCGTCGCCACCGGCGAAAGGCTATGCTAAACTCCGCACCTTTCTTCCGGCAACTGACCTGAATACTATGAAACACACTGTAGACGTAATGATTTCCGAGCAGGAAGTTAAGACCCGTATCGCCGAACTTGGCCGCCAGATCACCGAGCATTACCGCGACAGCGGCAGCGACATGGTGCTGGTCGGGCTGCTGCGCGGCTCCTTCATGTTCATGGCCGATCTGTGCCGCGCGATCGACGTGCCGCACGAAGTCGACTTTATGACCGCCTCCAGCTACGGCAGCGGCATGTCCACCACCCGCGACGTGAAGATCCTCAAGGATCTGGACGAAGACATTCGCGGCAAAGACGTGCTGATCGTGGAAGACATCATCGATTCCGGTAACACGCTGAACAAAGTGCGCGAGATTTTGGCGCTGCGCGGGCCGAAGTCGCTGGCGATTTGCACCTTGCTGGACAAACCTGAGCGCCGTGAAGTGCAGGTGCCGGTTGAATATGTCGGCTTCTCGATCCCGGATGAGTTCGTGGTGGGGTATGGCATCGACTACGCTCAGCGTTATCGTCACCTGCCGTACGTCGGCAAAGTGGTGCTGCTGGACGAGTAATTGGATGTGGGGCGCGGCAAGCCGCGCCCGCGGCGGGGTTATACGCCTTTATCCTGCTTCAGTTTGGCTATCGCTTTGCGGTAGCCCATCTCCAGGCTCTCGCGGCTGGTCGCCAGCACTTCCATATCGCGCAGGCGGCCGTCCTGAATGCCGTACACCCAACCGTGGATCATCACCTTCTGGCCGCGCTTCCAGGCCGATTGCATGATGGTGGAGTGGCCCAGGTTGTACACCTGTTCAATGACGTTGATCTCGCACAGCATGTCGAAACGCTGTTCCGGCGGCAGCTCGCCCAGCAGCGAGCTGTGCTTGTACCACAGATCGCGAATGTGCAGCAGCCAGTTGTCGATCAAACCCAGCTCCGGGTTTTCCACCGCCGCCTGCACGCCGCCGCAGCCCAGGTGGCCACAGATGATGATGTGTTCGACTTCCAGCACATCTACCGCATACTGCACCACCGACAGGCAGTTAAGATCGGTGTGGATAACGAGGTTCGCCACGTTGCGATGGACGAACAGTTCACCCGGCTCGAGGCCGGTCAGGCGTTCTGCGGGAACGCGGCTGTCAGAGCAACCAATCCATAAGAAGCGGGGCTTTTGCGCCTGGGCTAAACGTTCAAAAAAATCCGGGTCTTCCTGACTGATATTGGCCGACCAGGCCTGGTTGTTGGCGATAAGCTCTTCGATTTCTTTCATGGAGGTGATTGACCCGTAACGGACAGATTGCGTTGGGGTAATATAGGGTAAGCGTCACAATTTGGAAATCGGAACAGTGGTGCAGCCTCATTTAGCGCACGGATTCGACGCAGTGAAAACGTCGCCGATGCTAGGATTATCGTTAGTGTTTCAAGCCTCGCAAACAGGGGAGTGGCGGCATACTCATCGTTATAAGGTACTATTTTACATATGAATTATGCACTGGAATTAGCGCAGCTGACCAAGACTTACGCCGGTGGCGTCAAGGCGCTGCGCGGCATCGACCTGAGCGTCGAAGCGGGGGACTTTTATGCCCTGCTGGGGCCAAACGGCGCCGGAAAGTCCACCACCATCGGCATCATCAGCTCGCTGGTGAACAAAACGGCCGGCAGCGTACGGGTATTCGGTTACGACATCGATAAAGACATCGTCAACGCCAAGCGCCAGCTCGGCCTGGTGCCGCAGGAGTTCAACTTCAATCCATTTGAGACCGTGTTGCAGATCGTGGTGAATCAGGCGGGCTACTACGGTGTCACGCGGCGTGAAGCGATGGCGCGCGCCGAAAAATACCTCAATCAGCTGGATCTGTGGGGCAAGCGCAACGAGCGTGCCCGCATGTTGTCCGGCGGCATGAAGCGCCGCCTGATGATCGCCCGCGCGCTGATGCATCAGCCGAAGCTACTGATCCTCGATGAGCCGACCGCCGGGGTGGATATTGAGCTGCGTCGCTCGATGTGGGGCTTCCTGAAAGATCTGAACGCCCAGGGCACCACCATTATCCTCACCACCCACTATCTGGAAGAGGCGGAAATGCTGTGCCGCAACATCGGCATCATCCAGAACGGGGAACTGGTGGAAAACACCTCGATGAAGGGGCTGCTGGCCAAGCTGAAGTCGGAAACCTTCATCCTCGATCTGGCGGCGAAGAGCCCGCTGCCGAAGCTGGACGGTTACCACAGCCGCCTGACGGATACCTCGACGCTGGAAGTGGAGGTGATGCGCGAGCAGGGGCTGAACGGCCTGTTCGCCCAGCTGAGCGCGCAGGGCGTGCAGGTGCTGAGCATGCGCAATAAGGCGAACCGCCTGGAAGAGCTGTTTGTCACCCTGGTTAACGGCAATGGAGAGAAAGCATGACGCGTTTGTATTGGGTGGCCTTACAGAGCATCTGGGCCAAAGAGGTAAACCGGTTCGCGCGCATCTGGATCCAGACCCTGGTGCCGCCGGTGATCACCATGACGCTGTACTTCATCATCTTCGGTAACCTGATCGGCTCGCGCATTGGCGATATGCACGGCTTCAGCTACATGCAGTTCATCGTGCCCGGCCTTATCATGATGGCGGTGATCACCAACTCCTATGCCAACGTCGCCTCGTCGTTCTTCAGCGCCAAGTTTCAGCGCAACATTGAGGAACTGCTGGTGGCGCCGGTGCCGACCCACGTGGTGATCGCCGGCTATGTCGGCGGCGGCGTGGCGCGCGGCATCTGCGTCGGCGTGCTGGTGACCATCATCTCACTGTTCTTCGTGCCGCTGCAGGTGCACGCCTGGTGGGTGATTGCGCTGACGCTGCTGCTGACGGCGATCCTGTTCTCGCTGGCGGGGCTGATCAATGCGGTGTTCGCCACCACTTTCGACGACATCAGCCTGATCCCGACCTTCGTGCTGACGCCGCTGACTTACCTGGGCGGGGTGTTCTACTCGCTGTCGCTGCTGCCACCATTCTGGCAGGCGGTGTCCAAGCTGAACCCCATCGTTTATATGATCAGCGGCTTCCGCTACGGTTTCCTCGGCATCAACGACGTGCCGCTGGCGTTCACCATGGCGGTGTTGGTGGCGTTTATCGCGGTGTTTTACCTGCTGTCCTGGTACCTGATCGAGCGTGGCCGCGGCCTGCGCAGCTGATCGTATCGCGCCCTCGCTTTCCCGGCGGGGGCGCTTTTCTTGATTTGGCGCAGGCGGCGCGTAAATCAATAGAATTGCTCAAATAACCGCTAGTTCCCCGCTGTTCAAATCGTGCTATGCTGGCGCTCCACATTTCCTCCACTTTTGTCATTACGCACTCGTAAGCAGAACATCATCATGCGGTCTCAATACACGTTAACGGCTGGGTTGCTCGGCATTCTGATGTCGTTGGTTTCCCCTGTGAGCCTGGCTAGTCTGCTGTCGGAAGACAGCGCGGTTAAATCTGAATACATGGAAGCGCAGCGCGATAGCGAAGTCTATGCGTTGGTGGGCGAGCATGTGATCCCGGTAGGGGAAGTGAAGCGCGGGCAACTGCTCCAAGTCTTCCCGGCGGATGCGGAATACTACGAATTCAAATTCGGGCACGGTACCGGCTTTATCGATAAAGACGACGTGCGTGAATTGAAGAAGTCGCGCAAGGTGCAAGACGATCTGGGCGAGCTGAACAAACCGCTGACCAACCAGAATCTGATCACGCAAAAAACGATCGACGTATACACCGCAGCGGACAAGGACAGCGAGGTATTGGGCACGCTGGAAGGCAACCTGCGCTATCCGATCATCGGCAAGCTGAAGGATCGCCTGAACAACACCTGGTACGAAGTCAACATCGGCGAGCGGCTGGGGTTCATTAATGAGTTGGACTGCGAGATCGATAACGGCATACCGGTGCTGACTTACCACCACCTGCTGAAAAACGAAGAGAACAAACGCTTCCGCCACACCTCGACCACCACTTCAGACGTGGCGTTCAGCAACCAGATGACCTACCTGAAGCAGGCGGGCTACGACACCATTTCGCTGTACCAGCTGGAAGCTTACCTGAAAAATCAGATCAACCTGCCGGGCAAGGCGGTCGTGCTGACCTTCGACGACGGGCTGAAATCGGTGTATCGCTACGCTTACCCGGTATTGAAGGATTACGGTTTCCGCGCCACGGCGTTCATCATCTCTTCGCGCATCAAACGCCATCCGCAGAAATGGAACCCGGACTCGCTGCAGTTTATGAGCGTCTCGGAGCTCAAGCAGATTCAGGACGTGTTCGACGTGCAGTCGCATACCCATTTCCTGCACCGCACCGACGGTAATCGCCAGCCGATTTTGCTGAGCCGTTCGCTGCACAATATCGAGTTTGATTTTGAGCGCTCACGCCGCGCGCTGTCGCAGTTCAATCCGCACGTGCTGTATCTGTCTTACCCGTTCGGCGGCTATAACCAACGGGCGATTCAGGCGGCGCAGGACGCCGGTTTCCATCTGGCGGTGACCACGGTGCAGGGCAAGGTAAAGCCGGGGGATAACCCCTATACGCTAAAGCGGCTGTATATTCTGCGCACCGACTCGATCCAGACCATGGCGGATCGGATAGCCAACAAGCCGGGCACGGTGGTGGTGCAATAAGGAAGAACGGGCGCGCAAGGCGCCCGTTTTATTGTCAGGCGACCTGAACCGGCACGGCTTTCGCCTTGCGCTGCAGGTTGTTGTCACCTTCGAAATAGGCGACTTTCGGGTGGTGTTGGCGGGCGTCGGCGTCGGTCATTTGCACATAGGAGCAGATGATCAGTTTGTCGCCGACGCAGGCGCAGCGCGCGGCGGCGCCGTTGACCGAAATGATGCGCGAACCGCGCTCGGCGGCGATGGCGTAGGTGGAGAAGCGCTGGCCGTTATCCACGTTGTAAATATCGATCGCTTCATATTCCAGAATGCCGGCGGCCTCCAGGAAATCCTGGTCGATGGCGCAGGAGCCTTCATAGTGCAAGTCAGCCTGAGTGACTTTGACGCGATGCAGCTTGCCTTGCAGCATAGTACGTATCATAGCTTTACCTAACTGAATATCGGCCTTCACAGGCGCTGGGGTTGAACATCTCTCCTGCATCCCTGCAATCTCTATCGTCACCGATTGCTCCGCCATTGTCTACCAATGGTCAGGTATTCTGGGTGACGATAGTATAAAAAACGGCTTACAGCGTCAGGTCGACCTGCTGGTTGTCGATAAGACGCGCCTTGCCCAGCCAGGCTGCCATCAGCACCACCGCTCGCCGGCTGTCCACCGTCAGCGGCTGCAGGCTGTCGGCGTCGCGAATAAACAGCTCATCCGGCGTAAAGCCGGCGGCGCGCAGCTGCTCGGCGGTCTGCTCCAGCAGCGCTTCGATCTGGCGCTCGCCATTGGCCAGCTGTTGCGCCAGCGCGTTCATGATCTTGCTTAGCTGCGGCGCTACCTTGCGCTCTTCGGCGGTCAGGTAGCCGTTGCGCGAGCTGAGGGCCAGGCCGTCTTTGGCGCGCACGGTCGGCACGCCGACGATATCGATGTCGTAACCCATGTCCGCCACCATTTTGCGGATCAACGCCAGCTGTTGGTAATCCTTCTCGCCGAAACAGGCCAAATCAGGCTGCACCAGGTTGAACAGCTTGCTGACGATGGTGGAAACGCCGCGGAAGTGGCCCGGCCGGCTGGCGCCTTCCAGGATGGTGGAGATGCCCGGCACGTCGACGTAGGTCTGCTGCTCCAGGCCCTGCGGATAAACCGCGGCCGGGGCCGGCGCGAACACCAGATCGACGCCGCGGCGGGTCAGCTTTTCGCTGTCTTCCTGCAGCGTGCGCGGGTAGCGCGCCAGATCGTCCGGGCGATCGAACTGCATCGGGTTAACGAAGATGCTCACCACCACCACGTCGGCGCGGGCGCGCGCTTCATCGACCAGCGTCATGTGGCCGTCGTGCAGGTTGCCCATGGTCGGCACCAGCGCGATGCGTTTGCCTTCCTGGCGCCAGCGGCGGATCTGCTGACGCAGCATCGGCAGGGTTTCGATAATAATCATTGGGTGACTCCTGGAACCATCGCTTAGTTAAAAGAGTGTTCAGCCGCCGGGTAGAGGCCTTGCTCCACTTCCTGAATGTAGTGCTGCACCGCCGTGCGGATATCGCCGCTCTGCGCCAGGAAGTTCTTGGCGAACTTCGGCGTGTGGCCGCCGGTGATGCCGAAGGCGTCGTGCATCACCAGGATCTGGCCGTCGGTGCCGTTGCCGGCGCCGATGCCGATGACCGGAATGGACAGCGCTTCGGTGATCTGGCGCGCCAGCTCGGTCGGCACGCATTCCAGCACCAGCAGCTGAATGCCGGCCAGTTCCAGATTCTGCGCGTCCTGCAACAGCTGCTTGGCGGCCAGTTCGTCGCGCCCTTGCACCTTATAACCGCCGAACACGTTGACCGACTGCGGCGTCAGGCCCAGGTGGCCGCATACCGGCACCGCGCGCTCGGCGAGCATTTTCACCGTGTCGCACAACCAGCTGCCGCCTTCCAGTTTCACCATGTTGGCGCCGGCGCGCATCAGCTCGGCGGCGTTGGCGAAGGTCTGTTCCGGGGTGGCGTAACTCATGAACGGCAGATCGGCCAACAGCAGGCAGGCCGGCGCGCCGCGGCGCACGGCGCGCGTGTGATAGGCCACGTCGGCGACGGTGACCGGCAGCGTGGAGTCGTGGCCCTGCAGCGTCATGCCCAGCGAATCGCCCACCAACAGGACTTTGATGCCTTGCTCTTCAAACAGTTTGGCAAAGCTGGCATCGTAGGCGGTAAGGGTAGCAAACTTGCGTTGCTCCTGTTTCCACTGGCGCAAGTGGGTCACGGTGGTGGGTTTCATCACAACGTCTCCTGAAACGGGCCGTGCGGCGTACGCAGGCCCAGGCTGCAAAAAAGTGCAGTCATTCTACTGTAACCCGATCGGGGTGGGTAGCGCGGATCGCCATGCTTAAGCGGTTCTTAAGAACCTTGTGGTGCAATGGCGCCAAGACTCAAAAGGGATACTCATGCGAATTCTGTTGATCGAAGATGACAAACTGATCGGGGACGGCATCAAGGCCGGGCTGACCAAACTCGGCTTCAATCTGGACTGGTTCACCGACGGCGCCGTCGGCAAAAATGCGCTGGACAGCGCGCCGTACGACGCGGTGATCCTCGATCTCAGCCTGCCGGGCCTCGACGGCCTGGATCTGCTGCGCCAGTGGCGCCAGGCCGGGCAGGACGTGCCGGTGCTGATCCTCACCGCCCGCGATGCGCTGGAGCAGCGGGTCAGCGGGCTGCAAAGCGGCGCCGACGATTATCTGTGCAAGCCGTTCGCGCTGGCCGAAGTGGCGGCGCGCCTGCAGGCGCTGATCCGCCGTCGCCACGGCCAACTGATGCCGCAGCTGACGCACGGCAACGTGGTGTTCGACAGCGCCACCCGCAGCGTGAGCTGCAACGGCGAACCGGTGACGCTGACGCCGCGCGAATTGGCGGTGCTGGAGCTGTTTTTGCACAACAAAGGGCGGGTGCTGGCGCGGCCGTTGATTCAGGAGAAACTGTACAACTGGGACGACGAGGTGAGCAGTAACGCGGTGGAGGTGCATATTCACCACCTGCGGCGCAAGCTGGGCAACGGCTTCATCCGTACCATCCACGGCGTGGGTTACACGCTGGGGGATGCGCCGTGAAGCGTCTCAGCCTGCGGCTGCGTCTGATCCTGATCTTCAGCCTGCTGGCGCTGCTGACCTGGTGCACCGCCAGCGTGGTGGCCTGGGTGATGTCGCGCAACACCATCAACGAAGTGTTCGACACCCAGCAGATGCTGTTCGCCAAACGGCTGGCGACCGCCAACCTCGGCGATCTGTTGGCCGATGAAAGCGCGCGCAGCCTGCCGAAAACCAAGAAGCTGGTGCATCACGGCAAGCGCGGCGAACAGGACGACGACGCGCTGGCGTTCGCCATCTTCGATCGCCAGGGCAAGATGCTGCTCAACGACGGCGAGAACGGTGCCGACTTCCTGTTTGACGGGGAGCGTGAGGGTTTTACCGACGGCGAGCGCAAAGGCGATGACGACAGCTGGCGCCTGGTGTGGCTGACCAGCCCGGACGGGCGCTATCGCATCGTGGTCGGCCAGGAGTGGGATTACCGGCGCGATATGGCGCTGGGCATGGTGACCGGCCAACTGGTGCCCTGGCTGGCGACGCTGCCGGTGCTGATGCTGCTGATCGCGCTGATGGTCGGGCGCGAGCTGCGGCCGTTGCGCACGGTAGCCGCCGGTTTGCGCCGGCGCGCGCCCGATGATGCGACGCCGCTGGACGCGCGCCAGGTGCCGCCCGAGGTGCGCCCGCTGGTGGATGCGCTCAATGCGCTGTTTGCCCGCATCAACGCTTTGCTGGTGCGGGAGCGACGCTTCACCTCCGATGCCGCGCACGAGTTGCGCAGCCCGCTGGCGGCGCTGCGGGTGCAGACCGAAGTGGTGCAGCTGGCGGGGGACGATGCGCCGATGCGCGAGCACGCGCTGGACAATCTGACGCTCGGCATCGATCGCGCCACCCGGCTGGTGGATCAGCTGTTGACGCTGTCGCGGCTGGATTCGCTGTCGGATCTGGCCGAACTGGCGCCGATCGACTGGAACGATCTGGTGACGATGACCCTGGCGGAACAGGATCGGCAGGCGCATGCGGCGGGCGTGACGCTACGCTATGAACATCGGGGAACGCCGCCGCCGCGTCAGGGAGAAACCTTGCTGCTGTCGCTGCTGTTGCGCAATCTGCTGGACAACGCGGTGCGCTATACCCCGCAGGGCGGCGTCGTCACCGTGACGTTGAGCGAACGTTCGCTGACGGTGGAGGACGACGGTCCGGGTGTCACCACGGAGCATCTGGCGCGGCTCGGAGAGCGCTTCTATCGCCCGCCGGGGCAGGAACAGACCGGCAGCGGGCTGGGGCTCTCGATCGTACAGCGTATTGCCGGCTTGCATGGTTTACAGATCAGTTTCGCCAATCGCCCGGCGGGGGGATTTGTCGCGCGGTTGGCGCTGTAGGCGGGTCAGGATTTCGGTTTTGGCGAGTGCCACAGCGCCATGCCGTTTTCCGGCACGCGCTTGAGGCAGCTGGCGAGCGGTTCGCCATCGGGGAAAATCAGATCGGGGGCGATTTCCGCCAGCGGGTAGAGCATGAATTCGCGCTCTTTCAGGCCGTAATGCGGCACCGTCAGGCGATCGGTATGGATCACCTTGTCGCCGTACAGCATGATGTCCAGATCGAGCGTGCGCGGCCCCCAGCGTTCATCCTTGCGCACGCGACCCTGATTGCGTTCTATCGCCTGGGTATGGTCGAGCAGCTGTTCGGGCGGCAACAGGGTATCCAGCGCCACCACCGCATTGAGAAAGTCCGGCTGGTTTTGCGGCCCCAGCGGCTTGGTGCGGTAAAACGAAGAACAGGTGACCAGCCGGGTGCGCGGGAGATGCTCCAGCGCCTCCAGCGCGGCGTTAACCTGTTGCAGCGGCTGCGCCAGGTTGCTGCCCAGCGCGATATAAACGCGGATCATTATGCCCCTTCTTTACGCGGTGCCCGGCGGCGAGGGCGGCGTTGGCGCGCGCGACGCGGCGCCGGATCGTCACCCAGGGTGCTCAGCATGGCTTTCTGCCGCGCCGGCGTGGCATCCTGGAACTCGCCCCACCACTCGGCCAGACGCAGCATTTCCTGATTGTCTTCCACTTCCGCACGCAGCGCCAGCAAATCATAGGCGGCGCGGAATTTCGGATGTTCCATCAGTTTGTGCGCGCGTTTGCCCTGGCGGCGGGACAGGCGCAGCTGCAGCTGCCAGATATCGCGCACCAGCGTGGTGATGCGTTTCGGGATGGCCAGCGAGCGGCACTGCTCGTCTAGTACGTCGTTCATTGCCAGCGCGAAGGCGTCGTAGTAGGCCAGGCCGCTTTCCTGCGCCAGCTTCTGCGCGTGCTCCAGCAGCGGGTACCACAGCATGGCGGCGAACAGGAACGCCGGGTTGACGCGCATGTCGTTCTGCAGACGGTGATCGGTGTTCTTCAGCACCTGCACCAGAATGCGCTCCATCGGCGTATCGTGGTTCGGCGTGAAGTTACGGGCGATCAGCGGGAACAGCGGTTGGAACAGCTGGTATTCGCACAGCTTCAGGTAGGTCTGGAAACCGTAACCCGCCTGCAGCAGCTTGAGGGATTCTTCGAACAGACGCGCCGGCGGGATCTCATGCAGCAGCGAGGCCAGGCGCGGGATCGGCTCGGCGGTCTCTTCGCTGATGCGCATGTCCAGCTTGGCGGCGAAGCGCACCGCGCGCAGCATACGCACCGGATCTTCGCGGTAGCGAGTTTCCGGATCGCCGATCAGGCGGATCACGCCTTGCTTCAGATCGTTCAGGCCGCCGACGTAATCGCGCAGGGTGAAATCCGCCACGCCGTAGTACAGGCTGTTGATGGTGAAATCACGGCGCTGGGCGTCTTCCTCGATCGAACCGAAGATATTGTCGCGCAGCAGCATGCCGTTTTGCGCCTGCTGGGAGGAATTCTTGTCGGATTCCTGATTCTGTTCGTGGTGACCGCGGAAGGTGGCCACTTCGATGATCTCCGGCCCGAACATCACGTGCGCCAGGCGGAAACGGCGGCCGACCAGGCGGCAGTTGCGGAACAGCTTGCGCACTTGCTCCGGCGTGGCGTTGGTGGTGATGTCGAAGTCTTTCGGCTTTTTGCCGAGCAACAGATCGCGCACCCCGCCGCCGACCAGATAAGCCTCGTAGCCGGACTTGTTCAGGCGATAAAGCACTTTCAGCGCATTTTCGCTGATGTCTTTACGGGAGATCGCGTGCTGTTCGCGCGGGATCACGGTCATCGAGTCGTTGCTCTCGGCGATAGGAAAAGGCGGACGCTTGCGCGGCGTTGAGCGGCGGGCAGGGGCGTTGCTGCCGTTATCGGCGGCGCGCGGCTGCGGCGCAGGGCGGCTTGGCGCCGCGGCACGCTCTTCGCGGACTACGTTTTTATCGCCGGCCGCCGCGTCGTCGCGGGGCAGCTTGTCATCGCGGGTCAGTACCTTACGACAGAAGTTGGCTACTCGGGTAAAAATGGTACACCTCGATAGTGACTGATAAAAATGGAGCTAACAAAAAATAGCGGCTAATCATAGCTCACCATGGCTCCTTTGAGAATGCCGGCGTGTTTTCATCCAGAGGGATAGCCTCCTGACGCGGCACGTTTTCCAACCGCCAGTGTTCGATCGCCCAGCTCAATAATAATGGCAGGTCAAGATCTTGCCAGCTTTCCGGCAGCGGTTGGCGCAGAAATTTCAGCGCGGCGATCAGCACCGGGCGCGGATCGCCGGCGGGCAACGCCGGCGCATGATTTTGCTTCGACAGCTTGATGCCGTTGGCGCCCAGAGCCAGCGGCAGATGCACATAGGCGGGCACCGGCACCTGCAGCTGGCGGTAGAGGGCAATTTGGCGCACCGTCGGTTCGATCAGATCGGCGCCGCGGACAATCTCGGTCACGCCCTGAAAATGGTCGTCGATCACCACCGCCAGGTTGTAGGCGAACAGCCCATCGCGGCGGCGAATGATAAAGTCTTCCCCCGCCAGCGCCGGATCGGCGTGCAATTCTCCCTGCAGGCGATCGTTGAACCGGTAAACGGGGGCGGTCTGACGCAAGCGGATAGCGGCACCCTGCGGGCCGAGCTGCAAATCGCGGCAGTGGCCGTCGTACAATCCGCCGATGTGCTGGATGCGGCTGCGGGTGCAGGTGCAGTAATAGCTGAGCCCCTGGCGCTGCAACAGATCCAGCGCGGCGCGATAGGCGTCGTGACGTTGGGATTGATAGATGACCTGGCCGTCCCAGTGGAGACCATAATGTTCCAGCGCGGACAGGATGCGAGCGGCGGCGCCGGGGACTTCGCGCGGCGGGTCGATATCTTCGATGCGAACCAGCCACTGCCCACGTTGGGCGCGAGCCTGAAGGTAGCTTCCCAGAGCGGCAATCAGCGAACCGAAATGCAGATCCCCGGAAGGCGATGGGGCAAAGCGCCCCACATAATGACTTTCTTGCATATCAGAGGGGAGAGGTTCCCTTTTCTCTGTGCGGCGCACGCGGGTGCGCACGCCGCAGCGATAACAACGGTATTAGCCGGCCATCTGCTTTTCGCGGATCTCAGCCAGCGTCTTGCAGTCGATGCACAGATCGGCGGTCGGACGCGCTTCGAGGCGACGAATCCCGATCTCCACGCCACAAGATTCGCAGTAGCCGAAATCATCGTCTTCCACTTTCTTCAGCGTTTTTTCGATCTTTTTGATCAGTTTGCGTTCACGGTCACGGTTACGCAGTTCAAGGCTGAACTCTTCTTCCTGAGTGGCACGGTCGGCCGGATCAGGGAAGTTGGCTGCCTCTTCTTGCATATGCGATACAGTACGGTCCACTTCGTCCCTGAGCTGGTTGCGCCACGCTTCAAGAATGCGCTTGAAATGCGACAACTGGGCGTCGTTCATGTACTCTTCGCCCGGCTTCTCTTGGTACGGCTCCACCCCAGCGATGGCGAGAATGCTCAAGGACGAGGTTTTACGGTTTTGCCCTTCTTGCATGTTGCTTCTCCTACATACACACGCACTATCGAATCCCCAATGCGGGGGAAAAACAGGCCGCTATAAATAACAGAAGGAAGGTAGGTTGGCAATTATTCCTGTCGCCCGCTTGACAATCGTGTGAAGGAGGGCGTATTTGGCGATCGTGCTGGCCGGTTGTCTATTTATAGGGACCCGACTGCGCTAATCGATAAAAAACGGCAGCTTATCGCAGAGATAAATACCGTCAGGTGATAACTTTGCCCCGTAGCAAACCACTTCCACTCCCAACTGCCGGACCTGTGCCAACAGCGCCGCATAGCGCTCATCTATATGATGTGCCGGTGCGACCTGCTCAATACCGCTGTGTAACACGGCAAAGAACAACACCGCCCGTTGCCCGCTTTCAACCACGCTGAGCAACTCACGCAGGTGCTTTTGCCCTCTGAGCGTTACCGCATCAGGAAAGTAACCACGTTGTTGTTGCAGTAATGTGACTGACTTAACTTCAATATAGCAGTTAACCCGATTTTCTGCCTGTAATAACAAATCGATACGGCTGTTTTCACCGCCGTATTTCACCTCGCTGCTGATTTTACTGTAACCGGATAATTCATTGATTGAATTATGTTCAATCGCCTCGCGCACCAGCGCGTTGGCGCGCAGGGTATTGACGCAGATCCAGTGCCCCTGTTGGGTATGGGTCAACTCCCAACTGTGGGCGTATTTGCGCTTGGGATTGTCCGAGGTGGAGTACCAAACGGTGTCGCCGGGCGTGGCGCAGCCGGTCATGGCGCCGGTATTGGCGCAGTGCAGCGTAAAGGTTTCCCCTTCCGGGGTGATCACGTCCGCCAGAAAGCGTTTGTAACGTTTGATCAGCGTAGCGGAACGCAGCGGTGGAGAGAAAATCATGCGGATGCCTGTTTGGCCAGCGGCCACTGTTCGAGGTGTTGATAGCGGGTGCGGCCGTTTTCGAACACCGACTCATATAAGGAAAAGGCGTCGGCGCTGAACGCCCAGCCCGGCGTCGCCGGCGGGAGCGCCACCGGCTGAGTGGCGGCGCGCAGCAGCGTGATGTGCGGATGGAACGGCAGCGCGCTTTGATGGCAGCCGTTGCGGGCGGCCTGCGAACGCAGCAGCTCGGCCAGCTGCAGCAGCCCGCGCGGCGCGCGGCGGGTGCCGAGCCAGACCACGCCGGGGCGCGGCCAATGGCCGAGATCGTCGAGCCGCATGCTGAAGCCGGGTTGCACGATGCGGCCGGCCAGTTTGCGCAGCGCCAGTTCTTTCTGCGCGCTGACCTCGCCGAGAAACGCCAGCGTCAGGTGCAAATTGGCCGCCGCCACCGGCCGGCCGGCCCCCGGCGCAAACGCCTCGGCGCGCCAGCGGATCACCTGCTGTTGCAGGGCGTCAGGCAAGGACAGGGCGAAAAACAGGCGGCGCGAATTGGACATAAGGACTCGGCAAATGCATGACAAAACGGTCGGGAACAGCGGTAAACGTTACTGGCAGCGGCCCCGCGAGCGGCGCGGCGCACGAATGAGCTCCGTACTATAGCTAACGACGCCGCAGTTTGAAAGGCTACGGGGACAAAGCTAATGCTACACTGTACGCCGTTTAACGTTAACCACTACGGAGAATTCAGTGTCTTCATTGCCCGTCAGCGCAGTGCTCGATGAGTTGCTGGCTGCGCTGCAGTCTGCCCCGCAGGTGCTGTTGCACGCCCCGACCGGCGCCGGTAAATCCACCTGGTTGCCGCTGCAGATCCTGGCTAAGGCCGGGTTGCCGGGGCGCATTATCATGTTGGAGCCGCGGCGGCTGGCGGCGAAAAACGTCGCCTATCGCCTGGCGCAGCAACTGGGGGAGGAGCCTGGTCAGACCGTGGGCTACCGCATGCGCGCCGAAAGCAAAAGCGGGTCGCAGACTCGGCTGGAAGTGGTGACGGAAGGCATTCTCACCCGCATGCTGCAGCAGGATGCCGAGCTGCAGGGCGTGTCGTTGGTGATCCTCGATGAGTTCCATGAACGCAGCCTGCAGGCCGATTTGGCGCTGGCGTTGCTGCTCGACGTGCAGCAAGGGCTGCGCGACGATCTGAAACTGCTGATCATGTCGGCCACCTTGGATAACGCTCGCCTGTCGCAGTTGCTGCCGGAAGCGCCGGTAGTGGTGTCTGAGGGGCGCAGTTTCCCGGTTGAACGCCTGTATCAGCCGTTGGCCAGCCATCAGCGGCTGGAGGACGGCGTAGCGGCGGCGGTGAAGCGGTTGCTGGCCGAACAGCCGGGATCTTTGCTGCTGTTCCTGCCGGGCGTGGCGGAGATCAATCGGGTGCTGGAGCGATTGACCGGCGAGGTGGAGAGCGATACCGATCTTTGCCCGCTGTATGGTGCCTTGCCTCTGGCGCAACAGCAAAAAGCGATTCAGCCGGCGGCGCCTGGCCGCCGCAAGGTGGTGCTGGCGACCAACATCGCCGAAACCAGCCTGACGATCGAGGGCATTCGGCTGGTGGTGGACAGCGGCCTGGAGCGCGTGGTGCGTTACGACGTGCGCAACGGTTTGACACGGCTGGCGACGCAGCGCATCAGTCAGGCCTCGATGGTGCAGCGCGCCGGGCGCGCCGGGCGCCTGGAGCCAGGCCTTTGCTGGCATCTGTTCGTCAAAGAACAGGCGGAACGCGCGGCGGAACATGCCGAACCGGATATTTTACAGAGCGATCTCACCGGCTTCTGGCTCGAACTGTTGCAGTGGGGTTGTCACGATCCGGCGCAGCTGACCTGGCTTGATGCGCCGCCGGCGGCGGCATTGGCGGCGGCCAGGGCGTTGTTGCGCCGGTTGGGGGCTACGGATGACGGCGACAAACTCACCGCGCCGGGGCGCCAGATGGCCGCGTTGGGATGCGAGCCGCGGCTGGCGGCGATGCTGGTTGCCGGCGCGACGCTGAGCGCCGACGGCCTGGCGACGGCGGCGTTGTTGGCGGCGTTGCTGGAAGAACCGCCGCGCGGCGGGCAGATGGATATCGGTTATTGGCTGAGCCGCCCGCAAGCGAACTGGCGGCAGCGCGCCGCGCAGTTGGCCAAACGCCTGCCGCAACGTGCGGGGCAAGTCGACGTCGAGTTGGCGCCGCGCCTGTTGGCGTCGGCATTTGCCGATCGCATCGCCCAGCGCCGTGGCCAGGACGGCCGCTACTTGCTGGCTAACGGCATGGGGGCGGCGATGAACCAGGATGAGGCGCTGTCGCGCGCGCCCTGGCTGATCGTCCCCAGCCTGTTGCAGGGCCACAACAGCCCCGATGCGCGTATCCTGTTGGCGTTGCCGGTGGACATCGAAGCGCTGGCGGCGCAGCTGCCGGCGATGGTCATGCAGCGCACGGCGGTGGAGTGGGATGAAGAGAAGGGCACGCTGCGCGCCTGGAAGCGCCAGCAGATCGGCCGTCTGACGCTGCGTGCCCAGCCGCTGGCCAAACCGGCGGACGAAGAGCTGCAGCAGGCGCTGCTCGATTGGGTGCGCGCGCAGGGGCTGGCGGTGCTCAACTGGGAGGGCGCCGCCGAACAATTGCGGGTGCGCCTGCAGTGCGCGCAAGCCTGGCTGCCGGAGGCGGAGTGGCCGGCGATGGATGAAGAGCCGCTGCTGGCGGCGCTGGATCAGTGGCTGCTGCCGTCGCTGAATGGCGTGCGCGATCTGCGCGGCTTGAAGCAGGTCAACATCGCCGAGGCGCTATCCCGCCTGCTGGACTGGCAGCAAAAGCAGCGGCTGGATAATGCGCTACCCACTCATTACACTGTGCCGACCGGCAGCCGCCTGCCGATCCGTTATGAGGCCGGCAAACCGCCGGCGCTGGCGGTGCGTTTGCAGGAGATGTTCGGCGAGCAGCGCAGCCCGATGTTGGCGGAGGGTCGCATCCCGGTGGTGCTTGAGTTACTCTCACCGGCGCACCGGCCGTTGCAAATCACCGGCGATCTGGCGGCCTTCTGGCAAGGCGCCTACCGCGAGGTGCAAAAAGAGATGAAGGGCCGCTACCCGAAACACGTGTGGCCGGACGATCCGGCCACGGCGGTACCGACGCGCCGAACGAAGAAATATCAGTAGGTCGCGATCATTCAAGGTTTGGAATTCAGATGTTTCTTCTGGTCAGCGCTGCGGCGTCGGCACAGATTAAGCGACTAATCACGGCCGGCAGTGTCGGCAAGCTCGGAGAACAACAGCCATGGCTGGGGATGACCGCGAGCCCATCGGGCGCAAAGGAAAACAACCAAAAAGCACCGCGTCGCGCAAGCCGCCGCGCCGTCGCCGAGACGACGATTATGACGATTACGAAGAAGACGAGTATGACGATGATGAGTATGAAGAGGAGGAGGAACGCATGCCGCGTAAGGTAAAAGCGACTCCGCCGCGTAAAAAACGCCGCTGGCTCGGCCTGATTATCAAACTGATCCTGGTGCTCGCCGTCCTGTTGGCGATCTACGGCGTCTATTTGGATTCCCAGATCCGCAGCCGCATCGACGGCAAAGTCTGGCAATTGCCGGCGGCGGTGTACGGCCGCATGGTCAACCTGGAACCGGGCATGCCGTACAGCAAGAAGGAGATGGTCAACCTGCTGGAAGGCATGCAGTATCGCCAGGTCAGCCGCATGACGCGTCCGGGCGAGTTTACCGTACAGGCCAACAGCATCGAGATGCTGCGCCGCCCGTTCGACTTCCCGGATGGTAAAGAAGGGCAGATCCGCGCCCGCCTCGATTTCCAGAACAACCGCCTGGCGAAGATCGAAAACCTGGACAGCGGCCGCAGCTTCGGCTTCTTCCGCCTCGATCCGCGTCTTATCACCATGCTGCAGTCGCCGAACGGTGAACAGCGCCTGTTCGTGCCGCGCTCCGGTTTCCCGGATCTGTTAGTGGATACGCTGATTGCCACGGAAGACCGCCACTTCTATGAGCATGACGGCATCAGCCCGTACTCCATCGGCCGCGCGGTGCTGGCCAACCTGACCGCCGGCCGTGCGGTGCAGGGCGGCAGTACCCTGACGCAGCAGCTGGTGAAGAACCTGTTCCTGACCAACGAACGTTCGTTGTGGCGTAAGGCCAACGAAGCCTATATGGCGCTGTTGGTCGATTACCGTTACAGCAAAGACCGCATCCTGGAGCTGTATCTGAACGAGGTGTACCTCGGCCAGAGCGGCAGCGACCAGATCCGCGGCTTCCCGCTGGCCAGCCTGTATTACTTCGGCCGCCCGGTGGACGAGCTGAGCCTCGATCAACAGGCGCTGCTGGTCGGCATGGTCAAGGGCGCGTCGCTGTACAACCCGTGGCGTAACCCGAAACTGGCGCTGGAACGCCGCAACCTGGTGCTCAAACTGCTGCAGAACCAGGGTGTGATCGACGGCGAGCTGTATGACATGCTGAGCGCGCGTCCGCTGGGCGTACAGCCGAAAGGCGGCGTCATTACGCCACAGCCGGCGTTTATGCAGATGGTGCGTCAGGAACTGCAAACCAGGCTGGGCGATAAAGTGAATGACTTGTCCGGGGTGAAGATCTTCACCACGCTGGATCCGGTGTCGCAAGACGCGGCGGAAAAAGCGGTCGAAGACGGCATCCCGGCGCTGCGCGCCGCGCGTCACCTGCAGGATCTGGAGGCGGCGATGGTGATCGTCGATCGCTTCAGCGGTGAAGTGCGCGCCATGGTCGGCGGCGCCAACCCGCAGTTCGCCGGTTTCAACCGCGCCATGCAGGCGCGCCGTCTGGTCGGCTCGTTGGCCAAGCCGCCGACGTACCTGACCGCGCTGTCCGAACCGGATAAATACCGCCTCAACACCTGGCTGGCGGATGCGCCGCTGTCGCTGAAACAGCCGAACGGCGCCGTCTGGCAACCGAACAACTATGATCGCAAATTCCGCGGTCAGGTGATGCTGGTGGATGCGTTGGCCAACTCGCTGAACGTGCCGACGGTGAACCTCGGCCTGTCCGTCGGGCTGGATCAGATCAGCGCCACGCTGCAACGCCTCGGGATCCCGAAAGCGGAGATCAACCCGGTGCCTTCGATGCTGTTGGGAGCGATTGGCCTGACGCCGATGGAAGTGGCGCAGGAGTACCAGACCATCGCCAGCGGCGGTAACCGTGCGCCGCTGTCGGCGGTGCGTTCGGTGATCGCCGAAGACGGCACGGTGCTGTACCAGAGCTTCCCGCAGGCGGAGCGCATGGTGCCGGCGCAGGCCGCTTACCTGACGCTGTACGCGATGCAGCAGGGCGTGGCGCGAGGAACCTCCCGTTCGCTGTCGGTGAAGTTCCCGAACTACAACCTGGCGGCGAAAACCGGTACCACCAACGATCTGCGCGACAGCTGGTTCGCCGGCATCGACGGCAAGGAAGTGGCGATCGCCTGGGTCGGGCGCGATAACAACGGCCCGGCCAAACTGACCGGCGCCAACGGCGCGTTGACCCTGTATCGCCGCTATCTGGAAAACCAGACGCCGCTGCCGCTGATGCTGCAGCCGCCTGAAGGCATTAACCAGATGAGCATCGACTCTGCCGGCAACTTTATCTGCGGCGGCGGCAGTTGGCGCACCATCCCGGTCTGGACCGACAATCCGCAGGGATTGTGCCAGGCCAGCCAGGCGGCGGTGCAGCAACAGCAGCAACAGCAACAACCGGCGGCGGGTGAGCAAAAAGATGGCGATGGCGTCGCCGGCTGGATCAAGGATATGTTCGGCCAGTAATCGCTACCGGGGCGTCGGCCCCGGTGAAAGTTTTTTCTTTGTTATTAAGCCCGTAACCTTGGTTGCGGGCTTTTTTATTTTTCCGCTCGTTTTATTTCCCTGTTAACTGCAAGGCTAAGCGCCTAATCCTTAACCTATTTGCCCTATGAATTCGGCTTGCAGTTTAATTTGGCTTCTGCATAAAATGTGACGCTTATAATAATTATTATCGTTTACATTCGTCATTTAATAATTCATCAGAGAAATAAATCATGCTGACCAAGCGTCTTTCATCATCCGCGGCCAAGCAGGGCCGTCTCCCCGTCAGCGCGTTAGCGATCACCGTCGCCGCGGCGCTGGGCACGCTGGCGATGCCGGCCTTTTCCGCCGACGCCAAGGAAGACACGATTACCGTTGTGGGCGGTAGCAACACCGCCCAGCAGGAAAGCGCCTGGGGGCCGGTTGGCACCTATGTCGCCAAGCGCAGCGCCACCGGCACCAAAACCGATACGCCGATCGAGAAGAACCCGCAGTCCGTTTCCGTGGTAACGCGTGAAGAGATGGACATGCGCCAACCGGATACGGTGAAGGGCGCACTGGCCTATGCGCCGGGCGTATTCGCCAGCCGTGGCAGCTCCACGACCTATGACGCGGTGGCAATCCGCGGCTTCCCGGCCACCAACACCACCCAGTATCTGGATGGCCTGCGGTTGCTGGGCGACAACTACAGCGAAGCGTCCATCGATCCTTATTTCCTCGAACGCGCCGAACTGCTGCGCGGCCCGGTCTCGGTGCTGTACGGCAAAAGCAACCCGGGCGGTTTGGTCTCGATGGTCAGCAAGCGGCCAACCACCGAGCCGCTGCGCGAAATCCAGTTCAAGATGGGCAGCGACAACCTGTTCCAGACCGGTTTCGATTTCAGCGACGCGCTGGACGATCAGGGCATCTATTCCTATCGCCTGACCGGTCTGGCGAAAGACAGCGATACGCAGCAAAACATGAGCAAAGAGAAGCGCTATGCGATCGCGCCGTCCTTTAGCTGGCGCCCGGATGACAAAACCAACTTCACGCTGCTGGCCAACATTCAAAACGATCCCTATACCGGTTATTACGGCTGGCTGCCGAAGCAGGGCACGCTGATCCCGTTGCCGGACGGCAGCAAACTGCCGACCGATTTCAACGAAGGTGAAGCCAGCAACTATATGGCGCGCAAGCAGCGGATGATTGGGTACAGTTTCGAACACGCCTTCAACGATACCTGGGCGGTGCGCCAGAACCTGCGTTATATGCAGGTGGACACCGATATGAAGAGCATCTACGGATTTGGCTTGTCATCACCGACGACGATCAATCGCGCTTATGTTCAGTCGAAAGAGCACCTGAACAATTTTGCGGTTGATACTCAGGCGCAGGCGAAGGTGAAAACCGGCGATATCGACCATACGCTGTTGTTTGGCGTAGATTATTCGCGTATGCGCAACGATATCAATTCCGACTATGGTTCCGCAGACGGCCTGAGCATGACCCAGCCGCAGTATGGCAATGATGTGGTCAATATCAACTTCCCATACAAGTATTTGAACCGTCAGGAGCAAACCGGCCTGTATGTGCAGGAGCAAGGGGAGTGGAACCAGTGGCTGTTGACGCTGGGCGGGCGCTATGACTGGGCGAAAACGTCGGCCAATAACCGCGTTCTCGGGTACACCAACGAACGCTCCGATGGGCAGTTTACCTGGCGCGGCGGATTGAATTACCTGTTCGACAACGGCGTGACGCCGTATTTCAGCTACAGCGAGTCGTTTGAACCGACCCTCGATACGTCAATCAACGGCCAGACCTTTAAGCCCTCTATCGGCAAGCAGTATGAAGCCGGTGTGAAATACGTGCCGAAGGATCGCCCAATCGTGCTGACCGGCGCGCTGTACCAACTGACTAAGAACAACAACCTGACGCCGGATCCGGATAACGCGCAGTTCAGCGTGCAGAGCGGCGAGATCCGCTCGCGCGGCGTGGAGCTGGAAGCCAAGGCGGCGTTGAACGCCAACGTCAACCTGATCGCCTCCTATACCTATACCGATGCGAAGTACACCAAGGACAACACTTACCAGGGTAAACCGACCGTCGAGGTGCCGAAACACATGGCTTCGCTGTGGGCGGATTATACCTTCCACGAAACGGCGGTGAGCGGCCTGACGCTGGGCTCCGGCGTGCGTTATGTGGGTTCCAGCTCGAGCTTCAACAGCGATAACTCCGCCTTTAAGGTGCCGGATTACACGCTGGTGGACGCTACCATTAAATACGATCTGGCGCGCTTTGGCCTGCCGGGTTCGTCCGTGGGCGTCAACATCAACAACCTGTTCGACAAGACCTACGTATCGAGCTGCTACCGCGACTACGCCTGCTACTGGGGCGCAGAACGCCAGGTGGTCGCCACCGCAACCTTCCGTTTCTAACCGGATAGCCGGGGCGGCGCCGCGTCGCCCCGGACAAAGCAGGATCTATGCAGGACAAACTTCTTAATCCCGGCGCGACCTTCGCGCTGGATAACGCCAGTTTCGCCGTCCCCGGCCGGGTGCTGCTGCAACCGCTGTCGCTCAGTTTTCCCCAGGGCAAAGTCTGTGGCCTGATCGGCCATAACGGTTCCGGTAAATCCACCCTGTTGAAACTGCTCGGGCGGCACCATGCGCCCAGCGGCGGCCAGGTCTTGCTCAATCAGCAGCCGTTGGTGCAGTGGGACAGCAAATCCTTCGCCCGCCAGGTGGCCTACCTGCCGCAGCAGTTGCCGGCGGCGGAAGGCATGACGGTGCGCGAGCTGGTGGCCGTCGGCCGTTATCCGTGGCATGGCGCGCTGGGGCGTTTTGGCGCCAACGATCGTCAACAGGTGGAAGAGGCCATCGCGCTGGTGGGCTTGAAGCCGTTCGCCAACCGGCTGGTGGACAGCCTTTCCGGCGGCGAGCGCCAACGCGCCTGGCTGGCGATGATGGTGGCGCAGGACAGCCGCTGCCTGCTGCTCGACGAACCGACCTCGGCGCTGGATATCGCGCACCAGGTCGAGGTGCTGGCGCTGATCCAGCGCTTGAGCCGCGAACGCGATCTTACGGTGATCGCCGTACTGCACGACATCAACATGGCGGCGCGCTACTGCGACCATTTGGTGGCGCTGCGCGGCGGTGAAATGATCGCCCAGGGCGGCCCGCTGGAGCTGATGCAGGGGCCGGTGCTGGAGCAAATTTACGGTATTCCTATGGGCACGTTGCCGCATCCGAGCGGCGGCGCGCCGGTGAGTTTTGTCTACTGATGTCCTCTGCATTCACTTCTTCTCACGATCCGCTGCGCCGCCGTTTGTTGATGGCGCTGGCGCTGTCGCCGCTGTTGGGTTCGTTGCCCGGCCGAGCGGCGGATGCGCCGCCGGATATCGCGCGCGTTGCGGCGCTGGAATGGTTGCCGATCGAGCTGCTGTTGGCATTGGGCGTGACGCCGCTGGCGGTGGCCGATGTGCATAACTATAACCTGTGGGTGGCGGAGCCAAAGCTGCCGGCGACGGTGGTCGACGTCGGCCAGCGTACCGAACCGAACCTCGAACTGCTGCAGCAACTGCAGCCTTCGCTGGTGTTGTTGTCGCAAGGCTATGGCCCGACGCCGCGCAAAATCCAACCCATCGCGCCAACCATGAGCTTCGGCTTCAACGACGGCAGCGGCAAACCGCTGACCGTCGCCCGCCAGTCGCTGCTGGCGCTGGGTCAGCGGTTGGGCATAGAAAGCCGGGCGGTAAACCACCTGGCGCAGTTCGACAGCTTTATGCAGGACGCGCGTCAGCGCCTGCAAAGCTACACCCGGCAACCGCTGCTGTTGTTTTCTCTGATCGACACGCGCCATGCGCTGATCATCGGCCAGAAAAGTCTGTTCCAGGAAGCGATGGATCAACTCGGCATTCGCAATGCCTGGCAGGAGCCAACCGACTTTTGGGGCACGGCGGTGGTGGGGATTGAACGATTGGCCACGGTGCGTAACGCCCGGGTCATTTATCTCGATCACGGCAATCAGGCGATGATGGACAAGGTCAGCGCGACGCCGCTGTGGCAGTCGTTGCCCTTCGTGCGGCAAAACCAGCTGCGGCAGGTGCCGGCGGTGTGGTTCTATGGCGCTACGCTGTCGACGATGCGGTTTTGCCGCCTGTTGGCGCAGGCTCAGGAGAGTGCGTCATGAATGCGGGCATCCGGAAATTGCCGCTGACGCTGATCTTGCTGTTGCTGGCGGCGGCAGGCGGTTTGACGATATATAACCTGGTGCAGCAGCTGCCGCCGGCGCAATGGGTGCGGGCGCTCAGCGCGCCGGACATCGACGACGTGCGGCAAATGCTGTTCCATTACAGCCTGCTGCCGCGGTTGACGGTGTCGCTGTTGGCCGGCGCCGGTCTGGGGTTGGTTGGCGTGCTGTTCCAGCAGGTGTTGCGCAATCCGTTGGCGGAACCGTCGACGCTCGGCGTGGCCGCCGGCGCGCAGCTCGGCCTGACCATCGCCACGCTGTGGGTGCTGCCGGGGGGCGAGTTCACCCGCCAGTTGGCCGCTATGATGGGGGCGATTGTGGTGGGCGGGCTGGTGTTCGGCGTCGCCTGGGGCAAGCGGATGTCGCCGGTGACGCTGATTCTGGCCGGGCTGGTGCTGGGACTTTACTGCGGCGCGGTCAACAGCCTGCTGGCGCTGTTTCATTACGATCAACTGCAGGGCATGTTCCTGTGGGGCACCGGCGCGCTGAACCAACAGGACTGGAGCGCGGTGCAGTTCCTCCTGCCGCGTTTGCTGGTGGCCGGTGCGCTGGCGGCGCTATTGCTGCGCCCGCTGACGCTGCTGGGACTGGACGACGGCGTGGCGCGCAACCTGGGCCTGGGGCTGTCGATGGCGCGCTTCTGCGCCCTGGGGCTGGCCATTATCTTCAGCGCCATGCTGGTGAGCGCGGTGGGCGTTATCGGCTTTATCGGCCTGTTTGCGCCGCTGATGGCGAAGATGCTGGGCGCGCGCCGTCTGGCGCACCGCATGATGCTGGCGCCGTTGCTGGGGGCGCTGTTGCTGTGGCTGACCGATCAGGTGATGCTCGGGGTCACGCAGGTGTGGCGCGAGATCCCGACCGGTGCGGCCACCGCGCTGTTCGGCGCGCCGCTACTGCTGTGGCTGTTGCCGCGTTTGCGCAGCGCCGCCACGCCGCCGCCGATGAACCTTGGCGACAAGGTGCCTGCCGAGCGCGGGAATCTGCCCGGCTGGATCCTGCTGGGTGGCCTCGTATTGCTGATCGGCCTGACGCTGGCGCTGATGCTGGGCAAAAATGCTGGCGGCTGGCACTGGAGCCTGGGGGCGGAGCTGGACTCCCTGCTGCCGTGGCGCTGGCCGCGGGTGCTGTCGGCGTTGGCGGCGGGCATGATGCTGGCGGTCGCCGGCACGCTGATCCAGAAGCTGACCGGCAACCCGATGGCCAGCCCGGAAGTGTTGGGCATCAGTTCCGGCGCCGCTTTTGGCGTCGTGATGATGTTGTTTATGGTGCCGGGCGACGCCTTCGTTTGGCTGCTGCCCGCCGGCAGTCTGGGGGCGGCCGTTACGCTGCTGATCATCATGATCGCCGCAGGCCGCGGCGGTTTCTCGACGGAACGCATGCTGCTGGCCGGCATCGCGCTCAGCACCGCCTTTACCACCGTCATCTTCCTGCTGTTGGCGAGCGGCGATCCGCGTATGGGGGGCTTGCTGACCTGGCTCTCCGGCTCGACCTATTCGGTGGAGCCAGCGCAGGCGCTGCGCACCGCGCTGGTGGCCGCCGGCCTGATGGTATTGGCGCCGCTGTGCCGCCGTTGGCTGACCATCCTGCCGCTCGGCGGCGCTACCGCTCGTTCGGTGGGGATCGCCTTGACACCTGCGCGATTGACCATCCTGTTGCTGGCCGCCACGCTGACCGCCATGGCGACTCTGACCGTGGGGCCGCTGAGCTTTGTCGGGCTGATGGCGCCGCATATGGCGCGCATGCTGGGCTTCCGCCGCGCGCTGCCGCAGATGGTGATCGCCGCGCTGCTGGGCGGCTTGCTGATGGTGTTTGCCGACTGGTGCGGGCGGATGCTGCTGTTCCCGTATCAGATCCCCGCCGGGTTGCTGGCGACCTTTATCGGCGCGCCGTACTTCGTTTATCTGTTGCGCAAGCAGACGTCGTAAGCCTCTCTCCCACCTTGCTTTCTCCGCCATCAAGGGCCCAGCGTTGCTGGGCCTTTTTCAACGCCTTGCAAGGCGCTGCGTGTCGCTGCGCAAGAAAGATATTTAACGTGAAAAGGAACGCGGGAAGAGAGGGGGAGGCGAATATACTGCGCGCGGGTGCTCTGGATCTTTGTCTCTGGAGCCCGTGCGAAAGATACAAAGAGAAAAGCCCCGAGTCGATATTCATCAACCCGAGGCCTACTCTAACGCACGACAACGTTAAGTTAGCCTCTTACCCGCCGCGAGGCAAGGAGAAGAAGGCATGATGCCGAACAAACGGAGCCTGTTAAAATTGGTGGTTATTTGTGCCACGGTAATATCACTGGCATGGATAACCCGCAGCTCGCTGTGTGAGCTGCGGATCCGATCGGGCACTACGGAGGTTGCGGCCATTTTGGCTTACGAATCCGAACGGTAAGGCAACCCGGCGGCGGGGGCTTTGCCTCCGCCGCCGGCAGTCGATGCGTTGATCCGGGAGCACCCATCCGCTCAAAAAAAACGGCGAGCCTTGGCTCGCCGTTTTTCATGTTGATGTCGGGGCTTATTTCAGGCCGGCGGCATCGCGCAGCAGCTCAGCCTTGTCGGTCGCTTCCCACGGGAAGTGCTCGCGGCCGAAGTGGCCGTAGGCGGCGGTTTCGCGGTAGATCGGCTGCAGCAGATCCATCATCTGGATCAGGCCGTATGGGCGCAGATCGAAGAATTCGCGCACCAGCAGCGTCAGCTGTTCGGTTGGCACTTTCTCGGTACCGAAGGTTTCCACCATGATGGAAGTCGGTTCCGCTACGCCGATAGCGTAAGAAACCTGGATCTCGCAGCGATCGGCCAGGCCGGCGGCGACGATGTTTTTCGCCACGTAGCGCGCCGCGTAAGCCGCGGAACGGTCAACCTTGGACGGATCCTTACCGGAGAAGGCGCCGCCGCCGTGGCGAGCCATGCCGCCGTAGGTGTCGACGATGATCTTACGGCCGGTCAGGCCGCAGTCGCCCATCGGGCCGCCGATAACGAAACGGCCGGTCGGGTTGATGTGGTATTTGGTACCCGCCGTCAGCCATTCAGCCGGCAGTACCGGCTTGATGATCTCTTCCATCACCGCTTCTTGCAGATCTTTCAGCGCGATGTCTTCGGAATGCTGAGTGGACAGCACCACGGCGTCGATGCCGATGATTTTGCCGTCGTCGTATTGGAAGGTCACCTGGCTCTTCGCGTCCGGGCGCAGCCACGGCAGGGTGCCGTTTTTACGCACTTCGGACTGGCGCTGCACCAGACGGTGCGCGTAGGTGACAGGCGCAGGCATCAGCACGTCGGTTTCGTTGGTGGCGTAGCCAAACATCAAGCCCTGATCGCCGGCGCCCTGCTCGAGAGGATCGGTACGGTCAACGCCCTGATTGATATCCGGGGATTGCTTGCCGATGGCGCTCAATACTGCGCAGGAGTTGGCGTCAAAGCCCATGTCCGAATGAACGTAGCCGATCTCGCGCACGGTCTTGCGGGTGATCTCTTCGATATCGACCCAGGCGCTGGTGGTGATTTCACCGCCGACCAGGACCATGCCGGTTTTCACGTAGGTTTCGCAGGCGACGCGCGCCTTCGGATCTTGTTCCAGGATGGCGTCGAGGACGGCATCGGAGATCTGATCGGCGATTTTATCGGGATGCCCTTCGGAGACGGATTCGGACGTGAAGAGGTGTTTAGCCATTGTGTTCTTTACCTTGCATAAGACGGGTTAGAAATTACTGCACAGCGCTGGAGATCCGGCATCGAAGCGAAGGGTCTTCCGCTGATGGCGCGAGATGCATCCTGCAACGCCCCTCAGGCAAAGCCGTTAAGCAGTTTATCAGTTAACCAGTATAGATGGATTAACATCTGGACGTCTATTTTAGGTCAGGGTTTAGCCAGATTGCCAGTAATTTTTTGCGCTTTCGCTCTTTTGCGCAAACGGGTTGGCGCCATTTTCATCGCTTGAAACAGTTTTCGGCGAATTTTCATTTTGCTTTTTCACCTGCTTACCGGTATAAACTGCGCGCGCGGTTCATTTGCTGCACAGTACGGCGGTCTGGCGTGGGGGAAGGTACGATAAACTTCCGCTTTGCATTCGCCGGCATTGCGCTATTATCCGTCGCGGGCGTTCGCCATGGCGCCGCCGCTTCATCGAACGGTCACGTTCTTACACTATTTTAGAGGCTGGGTCGTTCACTCCGAACGGCGCGCGTGGAGGTGGTTGGATTAATGATCCGTTGTCTACCGGTTGTTGGTTCTCAACAGCAGTGCCGTTCTGGCGCACATTCTTCTGCTATTTCCCGTCTTGTCTCTCTGTCACTTACCAGGTGCGATAAACACTTGGCCGCTACTCAGGATTCTCGGGCCGGCTAACGGTCGTCTGAAGAACTGAACAAGGGTAGCCTGCAGCCTTCCTGTGGGATGTTTCTTGGCCCGATTCACGAGGTTTGAACAGGGTGTCTTACAATTATATGAGTGATAAACCGATCGCTGACCGCGAACGGCAGTTCTCTTCGCTGCCGCCGGCGCGGCTTGTTGGGTTGTTCTCGCGGGTTGTAGCTGCGATAGTGGCTGACGGTTTCGTCAGTACGGAATGTGAGGCGAACCATGTCTGATGATCTGTTGATTCACCGTCCGCCGGTTGCGGGCGAGTCTTTATCTTTGCGCTCCATGCAGGAGGTTGCCATGAATGATCGTAATGCCAGCAAGATGCTGCGTACTTATAACGTCGCCTACTGGGGCAACAATTACTATGACGTCAACGAGCTGGGCCATATCAGCGTGTGCCCGGATCCGGATGTCCCGCAGGCGCGCGTCGATCTGGCAGAACTGGTGAAAACGCGCCAGCAAGATGGCCAACGTCTGCCGGCGCTGTTCTGCTTCCCGCAGATCCTTCAGCATCGCCTGCGTTCGATCAACGCCGCGTTCAAACGCGCGCGCGAGTCCTTCGGTTACCAGGGCGGCTATTTCCTGGTGTATCCGATCAAGGTGAACCAACATCGCCGCGTGATTGAATCGCTGGTGAATTCCGGCGAACCGCTGGGGCTGGAAGCCGGCTCCAAGGCCGAGCTGATGGCGGTGCTGGCGCATGCCGGCATGACCCGCTCGGTGATCGTCTGTAACGGTTATAAAGATCGTGAATACATTCGCCTGGCGCTGATCGGGGAAAAACTGGGGCACAAGGTGTACCTGGTGATCGAAAAGATGTCCGAGATCAACCTGGTGCTGGAAGAAGCCGAACGCTTGAACGTCATACCGCGCCTGGGCGTGCGTGCGCGTCTGGCGTCGCAAGGCTCCGGCAAATGGCAGTCGAGCGGCGGCGAAAAGTCCAAATTCGGTCTGGCGGCGGTGCAGGTGCTGAAGCTGGTGGAGACCCTGCGCGAAGCGGGCCGTCTCGACAGCCTGCAGTTGCTGCACTTCCACCTGGGCTCGCAGCTGGCCAACATTCGCGATATCGCCACCGGCGTGCGCGAATCGGCGCGCTTCTACGTTGAGCTGCACAAGCTGGGCGTCAACATTCAGTGCTTCGACGTGGGCGGCGGTTTGGGCGTCGACTACGAAGGCACCCGTTCGCAGTCCGATTGCTCGGTCAACTACGGCCTGAACGAATACGCCAACAACGTGATTTGGGGCATCGGCGACGCCTGTAACGAACACGGCCTGCCGCACCCGACGGTGATCACCGAGTCCGGCCGCGCCGTGACCGCGCACCACACGGTGCTGGTCTCCAATGTGATCGGCGTAGAGCGCAACGAATTCAGCGAACCGCAGCCGCCGGAAGCCGATGCGCCGCGCGCGCTGGAAAGCATGTGGGAAACCTGGCTGGAAATGAACGAGCCGGAAAACCGCCGCTCGCTGCGCGAATGGTTGCACGACAGCCAGATGGATCTGCACGACGTGCATACCCAATACGCGCACGGCATGCTGGACCTGACCAAGCGCGCCTGGGCCGAGCAGCTGTATCTGAACATCTGCAACAAGATCCAGCAGCAGCTCGATCCGAGCAACCGCGCGCACCGCCCGATCATCGACGAATTGCAAGAGCGCATGGCGGACAAGTTCTACGTCAACTTCTCGCTGTTCCAGTCGATGCCGGATGCCTGGGGTATCGATCAACTGTTCCCGGTGCTGCCGCTGGAAGGGCTGGATAAGCCGCCGGAAGGCCGTGCGGTGCTGCTCGACATCACCTGCGATTCCGACGGCACCATCGACCATTACGTCGACGGCGACGGCGTGGCGACCACCATGCCGATGCCGCCGTACGATCCGGAGAACCCGCCGGCGCTGGGCTTCTTCATGGTCGGTGCGTATCAGGAGATCCTCGGCAACATGCACAACCTGTTCGGCGACACCGCCTCGGTTGACGTGTACGTGTTCCCGGACGGCAGCGTCGAGACCGAATTGTCCGACGAGGGCGACACCGTGGCGGACATGCTGGAGTACGTGCAGCTCGATCCGAGCGCGCTGCTGTCCAAATTCCGCGATCAGGTCAAAGAAACCGATCTGGACAGCGAGCTGCAGGCGCAGTTCCTGGAAGAGTTTGAAGCCGGCCTGTACGGCTACACGTATCTGGAAGACGAGTAACCGCCCTCTTCAGGGGGGCGATGTCGGCCCCCTTGAAGCACGAACAAAATGCGGCCATAATCTGCCGTATCGGTAGCACCGAAACACACATCGAATAAATCCCTTTCTCGTCGGGCTAACGACGCGGGAGGGATTTTTTTTTGTAACGGCCCGGCGTCTGCGCCCGGCAACTTGTTGAACTACGAGGGTTTACTATGAGCACCTTAGGCCATCAGTCCGATAATTCATTAGTGTCCAACGCCTTTGGTTTCCTGCGCTTTCCGCTGAACTTCATGCCTTACGACAGCGATGCAGAGTGGGTCATCACCGGCATTCCGTTTGACATGGCGACCTCCGGCCGCGCCGGCGGCCGTCATGGCCCGGCGGCCATCCGTCAGGTGTCCACCAACCTGGCCTGGGAAGGCAATCGTTGGCCGTGGAGCTTCGATCTGCGCGATCGCCTGAATGTGGTTGACTGCGGCGACATCGTGTTCAACTTCGGCGATGCGCAGGACATGAGCGACAAGCTGCAGGCGCACGCGGAGAAACTGCTGAAGGCCGGTAAGCGGATGCTCTCGTTCGGCGGCGACCACTTCGTCACCCTGCCGCTGCTGCGCGCGCACGCCAAGCATTTCGGCAAGCTGGCGCTGGTGCACTTCGACGCCCATACCGATACCTACGCCAACGGCAGCAAGTTCGACCATGGCACCATGTTCTATCATGCGCCGAACGAAGGCCTGATCGATCCGCATCACTCGGTGCAGATCGGCATTCGCACCGAGTTCGATCATGACAACGGCTTTACCGTACTGGACGCCGCGCAGGTGAACGATCGCAGCGTGGACGACCTGCTGACGCAGATCAAAGGCATCGTCGGCGATATGCCGGTGTACCTGACCTTCGATATCGACTGTCTGGATCCGGCGTTCGCACCGGGCACCGGCACGCCGGTGATCGGCGGGCTGACCTCCGATCGCGCGCTGAAACTGGTGCGCGGCATGCAGTCGCTGAACATTGTCGGCATGGACGTAGTGGAAGTGGCGCCGGCTTATGACCAGTCCGAGATCACCGCGCTGGCCGCGGCGACGTTGGGTCTGGAGATGCTGTACCTGCAGGCGGCCAAGAAACACGCCTGACGCCAGGCCACGCCTCGCTGAAAAAGCGGCTCCCATCGAATTGGGGCCGCTTTTTTTATTTCGTTTGTCGCCATCCGCGCGGCGATTTTCAGCCTGTTGCAACGCCTTTGCGCAATCCTGCGCAGAAATGAAAAAGAGTCAGGAAAAAGGGAGCCGGGATAGCGGGGTGGATGAATATACTGCGCGCGGGTGCTCTGGATCTTTGTATCTGGAGCCTGCGTGAAAGGTACAAAGAGAAAAGCCCCGAGTGATATCCATCAACCCGAGGCCTACTCTAACGCCCAACAACGTTAAGTTAGCCTCTTACCCGCCGCGAGGCAAGGAGAAGAAGGCATGATGCCGAACAAACGGAGCCTGTTAAAATTGGTGGTTATTTGTGCCACGGTAATATCACTGGCATGGATAACCCGCAGCACGCTGTGTGAGCTGCGGATCCGATCGGGCACTACGGAGGTTGCGGCCATTTTGGCTTACGAATCCGAACGGTAAGGCAACCCGGCGACGGGGGATGTCCCCCGTCTGCTGGTTGTTGGCGTCCAGATCCCTGAGCACCCTCTCAACGCTTTCGGTTTTTCCTCCCTTGCGGTCATCAACAGAAAGTTAATAAATTAATTTTATTTGTTTTTTATACGTTTCTCTGTGCAAGCCCAGCAATGGCATGAGGTTTGTCATCAATCTCCGCTTTTTTTATTTCGTTTGTCGCCATCCGCACTGCGATTTTCAGCCTGTTGCAACGCCTTTGCGCAATCCTGCGCAGAAATGAAAAAGAGTCAGGAAAAAGGGAGCCGGGATAGCGGGGTGGATGAATATACTGCGCGCGGGTGCTCTGGATCTTTGTCTCTGGAGCTTCTGCGAAAGATACAAAGAGAAAAGCCCCGAGTCGATATTCATCAACCCGAGGCCAACTCTAACGCCAGACAACGTTAAGTTAGCCTCTTACCCGCCGCGAGGCAAGGAGAAGAAGGCATGATGCCGAACAAACGGAGCCTGTTAAAATTGGTGGTTATTTGTGCCACGGTAATATCACTGGCATGGATAACGCGCAGCACGCTGTGTGAACTGCGTATCCGATCGGGCACTACGGAGGTTGCGGCCATTTTGGCTTACGAATCCGAACGGTAAGGCAACCCGGCGACGGGGGATGTCCCCCGTCTGCTGGTTGTTGGCGTCCAGATCCCTGAGCACCCACTTAAAGCATTCGGTTTTCCGCTACGGAGGAGAGGGGAACGGGGTTATGCCCGCTTCACCTGCCGCGCCAGCAACATGCGGCCAAACAACGCGCCGCCGGCCAGCAGCGTCAGCAGCTGCGAAGCGATCAGCACCGCAAAGCCTGAAGACACCTTACCCTGGCTGGCCATCACCATGCCCATCACCATCGGCACAAACGCCGAGAACAGATTGCCGATGCCGTTGATCAGCCCATAGGCGCTGCCGACCGCCTCCGGCCGCGCATAATGCTGCAGCAGCGTGGGGATCGCCGCGCCCTGCACGCCCCAACAGGCGTTGGCCGCCAGCAGAAAGAAGGCGATCCAGCCAAGCTGATGGCTGTTCATTACGCCATAGATGCACAGTGCGGTCGCCGCGCCGCCAAAGACGAAGATCAGCGGTGCCTGATAAGGACGGATGCGATCGAGCAACGCGCCGCCGAGGTATTTGGAGGCGATGCTGACGATGAAAGGCAGCGCGGCCATCCAGCCCATTTGCTTGATGGAGAACCCCTTTTCATCTGTCAGGTAAGCCGGCAGCCAGGCGCTGGAGCCCCACAGGTAACTGAGCGTGGCGATCTCGATCAGCAGGATCCAGCCGAGCATCGGCGTGCGCCAGGCCAGCGCAAAGGTGTGCCAGACGCGGCTTAGCACCGGTTGCGGATCGGCGGGGCGTGAAGATGAAGATAAGGCGAGCGGATGAACGAACAGCCGCACCAGCATCAGGCCCAACAGCAGGTTGAGCAGAGCCAGCAGGTGAAACGACATCGCCCACCCGAAGTGCGCCATCAGAAAACTCACCAGCGGAAAGCCGATCACCAGCCCCAACGAGACGCCCAGCGCGCTGACCGCGTTGGGCTTGCCGCGCTCGTCGGCGGCGAAATGATCGCTGATGTACATGGTTTTCAGCGAGAACAGCGGCCCTTCGCTGACGCCAAGCAGCGCGCGCACCACGCACAGCAACAGCAGCGATCCCGCCAGCGGCGAGGCGGCGGTGAGCAGCGCCCACAGCACCACGCTCAGCGTCAGCGCGCGGCGGTAACCCATCAGCGTTTCCAGAAACGGCGTCAGCAACATGGCGGAGAGGCCGTAACCGAGTAAAAACACCGTCATCAGCGTGCCCTGGTGAGCGCGGTCACCGCCGAGTTGAAAGTGTTGCAGGAAGTCGGGATTGACCAACATCACGGCGATATTAACTCGATCCGCATAGGCGATAACGATCAGAAACAGCAGGGCGATCACCCCAAACCAGCGTTGACGTTGTTGCACGGCGCGTTCCTCAGTGCGAGCGGTTGACGAATTCAGGCAGCAGTAAACTCACCCGAGGATGCCATTTGGCGCAAACGCGGGGATGGGGCTGATTGATGTAAATTTATTGTTATCAAATAGGGTGTAAAAGACGAGAGAAAACACTTTTACGCGCAATACGCCGCCGGGATCAACGCATTTTTTGCCATAAATTAGCGAGGGAGCGCACAACTGACATAGGTTTTTCATATCGGTGCATGATTTCGTGATCTTTCCCGCATTTGTCATTTTTAAACAACCTTTCATTAACATTTGCTGTTCCGCTCGCTTGACGAAAGTTTCGCCAGACTTATAGTGGCTGTATTAAATAAGAAACTGAGTTTCATATATGAAACAATCAGATAGAGGATAAAAGCAATGAGCTGGAAGAATGTGTGCGAAGTGTCTCAGGTGAAAGAAGATTTTCCTTTCTCCGGCAAAGTGGAAGGAAAGGAGATCGGGGTGTACCTGCTCGACGGTAACTACTACGCGCTGGAAGACGTCTGCCCGCATGCTTATGCCTTGCTCAGCCAGGGGTTTGTAGACGACGGCAAGGTTGAGTGCCCGCTGCACGAAGCGCTGTTTGACGTGCGTACCGGCCAGTGCCTGCGCGAGCCGGGCGGCCGCGATCTGCAAACCTATCCCACCCGGGTGGTCGACAACCAAATCCAGATCACTTTTATCGCGGAGGAGTAATCATGCAGCACATCACCGATTTCAATCCCTGGCTGCCGGACACCCAACAGGTGACGCCGGCCCGCGAAGGCGGCAACGGTCAAATCCATCAGCCGGGCCAGTTCCGCAATGTCATCTGGCAAAACCGCGCCCGGGTGCCGGACGGCTTCGAAACCGCCCTGGTGGCGGCGCTGGAAACGATCTTCGATCAGGGGGCGGAAGAGCTGGAGCAGATCGTCAGCGCGTTGAATCAGCGTCGTCTGTTCGATCGCAGCGGCCAGCCGTGGAATGAGGCGACGTTCCGCGAATTCCTTCACGTTAACGGTTTCTGAGCGACACCCGGGAGAAGACAATGACAGCAAACACAACATCCTCCGAACAGAGCTTGCAGGACTATCTTGACCAGGGGCTGCGCGGCATGTGGTATCCGGTGCTGGCCAGCTGGGAAGTGGGCAACAACCCGGTTGGTATCACCCGCCTGGAGCAGCAAATCGTGGTGTGGCGCGACGCTGAAGGCCAGATCCATGCGCTGGAAGACCGCTGCCCGCACCGTGGCGCGCGGCTTTCCATGGGGTGGAACCTCGGCGATCGCATCGCCTGTTGGTATCACGGGGTGGAAGTCGGCGGCGACGGGACGGTGAAAGACGTGCCGGCGGTGGATCGCTGCCCGCTGGTGGGGCAAAAATGCCTGCGATCTTACCCGGCCAAAGAAGCCTATGGCGCGGTGTTCCTCTATTTCGGCGTGACGGCGGATGAAGCGCCGGCGGAGCTGACTTTCCCGCAAGAGCTGGCGGACGAAGCGTCGTACAGTCATTTTCTGTGCACCGCCAGCTGGAACTGCAACTACCAGTACGCCCTGGAAAACGTGATGGATCCGATGCACGGCACCTACCTGCACTCCTCTTCACACTCGATGGCGGAAGGGGATCGCAAGGCGGACATGGCGCTGGAGCCGACCGACAGCGGCTTCATCTTCAAGAAAAACGGCCAGATCGGCGTCAACTTCGACTGGGTGGAATTCGGCAACAGCGGCGCGTATTGGATGCGCCTGTCGATCCCGTACAAGAAGCGCTTCGGGCCGGGCGGTCACTTCTGGATCATCGGCATGGTGGTGCCGGAGGACAAGGATCACTGCCGGGTATTCTTCTGGCGCATTCGTAAGGTCAAGGACTGGCAGCGCGACATGTGGCGCTTCATGTACCGCAATCGTCTGGAATCGTTGCATTGGGACGTGCTCGAGCAGGATCGCATCGTGCTTGAGAACATGGCGCCTAACGCCCGCGGCCGCGAATATCTGTACCAGCACGACGTCGGTCTTTCTCGTCTGCGCCGCCTGATGCAGAAAGAGGCGCAAAAACAGCTGGCGACGCTGCGCGAGCGGGAGGCGGCGCAGTGAACGGCCTGCTGAACGGTAAACGCATCGTGGTCACCGGCGCGGCGCGCGGCCTGGGCTACAGCTTCGCCACCGCCATCGCCGCTGCCGGCGCGCAGGTGGTGATGTGCGACATTTTGGCGGATGAGCTGGCGGCGAGCGGCGCCGCGCTGCGTGAGCAGGGCGCTCAGGTGGAAACGCAAACCATCGATCTGGCGTCACCGGATTCGATCCGTTCGGCGTTCGAGAAGATCGCCGCCGGCGGCGGGATCGACGGCCTGGTGAACAACGCGGCGCTGGCGACCGGCGTCGGCGGCAAAACCATGATGGAATACGATATCGAACTGTGGGATCGGGTGATGCAGGTCAATGTGCGCGGCACCTGGCTGGTGAGCCAGGCGGCGGTGCCGCTGCTGGCGCGCAACCCGCACGCCAAGATCGTCAACGTGGCGTCGGACACCGCGCTGTGGGGCGCGCCGCGCCTGATGGCCTATGTCGCCAGCAAAGGCGCGCTGATCGCGATGACCCGATCGATGGCGCGTGAGCTGGGTCCGCAGGGCATCTGCGTCAACGCCATCGCGCCGGGCCTGACGCGGGTGGAAGCTACCGAGTATGTCCCCGCCGAGCGCCACCAGCTGTACGAGCAGGGGCGCGCGTTGGCCGGGGCGCAGCACCCGGACGATGTGAACGGTACGGTGCTTTATCTGCTGTCGCCGCTGGCGGATTTCGTCACCGGTCAACTGCTGCCGGTCAACGGCGGCTTCGTATTCAACTGACGGCCCGCAGGGCAGGCGCACAGCGCAGGAGCGAGAGATGGCGGACGAGCAAGCATGTAAATATCTGATCCCGGGGCTGGATCGCGGGTTGCAGTTGCTGCTGGCGTTTGGCGAGCAGCATAAGGAGATGACTTTCGCCGAGTTGCATCGCCTGGTCGATATGCCGAAGGCCACCGCTTATCGCGTGGTGCAGACGCTCGAACACCTGGGCTTTCTGGAGCGCAATCCGCGCACCAACACCTTTGCGCTCGGCATCAAGGTGCTGCGCCTCGGCTTCGAATATATCGCGTCGCTGGACGTGGCGCAGGCCGGCCAGCCGGTGATCGAGCAGTTGCGCGATCGCAGCCAGTGCAGCAGCCATCTGGCGATCCGCGACGGGCGTGACGTGATCTATATCGCCCGCGTCAGCGCCGCCGGTTCGCAGATCAATCAGGTCAGCGTCGGCACCCGCTTGCCGGTGCACCAAACCTCGCTCGGCCGCATGTTGTTGACCAGCGCGACTCGCAGCGAGTTCGAACAACTGTATCCAGACGCGCAGCTGCCGGGCAATGCGCCGGGCACTCCGGCGGATCGCGAAACGCTGTGGCAGATGGTGCAGCAAGACAAGGCGCGCGGCTATGTGATCGGCGAATCGTTCTTCCGCCACGGCATCTCCTCGATTGTCTACCCGATCTTCAACCGCGAGCAGCGGGTCGAGGCGGTGGTCAGCATCATGGTGCCGTCCGATGAGATCCCGAAAGCGGATCGCGAGCGGCTGCGCATGGAAGTGCGCGACGCGGCGGAGAAAATTTCCGGCTTCCTCGGCGCGCCGCCGCAGGCCAACGTCGGCTAACCGACAGGACCGACTCTTTTACTCAGGCAGGGACAAGCCCCGTAGCAAACAGGGGCCGGGGTTCACTCATGCCTGAAAACCGTATGCAGCGAGAACGTGAGGCTGAACAATGAGCGTAATCGGAATCGAAAAACTGGAATTTGGCGTCGAAGATCTGCCAACCTGCGAAAAATTCATGCAAGACTTCGGCCTGCAGTCCGCCACGCAACATTGGGGCGAAGCGCAGCGCGAATTCACTACCCTGAGCGGGGCGCGGGTTGTCCTGCATCCGCTGCAAAGCGCGGCGCTGCCTGCGGCGTTTGAAGGCGGTTCCACCCTGCGCCGCATGACCTGGGGCGTGGCCTCGCCCGCCGATCTGGCGCGCCTGCAGCCGCGTTTGGCGCTGATGCCCGGCTTCCGTCAGGTGGGAGAAGAGCTGGAGTGCCTCGATCCCAACGGCATGACGCTGCGCTTCGTCGTCAGCCGCCAGCAGGCGGTCGAGGTGCCGGTCACGCCGATCAACCAATGGGGCGACGTGCGCCGCATCGATCAACCCAGCCCGGTCTATTCGCAGGCGCAGCCGATCAACATTGGCCACGTGGTGTTCTTCGTTGAAGATCTGGCGGCGACCGAGCGTTTCTACCGCGAGCTGTTGGATTTCCAGGTTTCCGATCGCTATATCGATCGCGCCGTCTTCCTGCGCACCCAGGCGCGCGGCGGCCACCATAACCTGTTCCTGCTGAAGCTGCCGAACCGCCCACGCGGCCTGAACCACGTGGCGTTCACCGTGCGCGATATCCATGAAGTGATCGGCGGCGGCATTGCCATGAACAAAGAGCAGTGGAGCACCTTTATCGGCCCCGGCCGTCACCCGATCTCCTCGGCCTATTTCTGGTACGTCAACAGCCCGACCGGCGGCGCGTTCGAGTACTACACCAACGACGATTATCTGACGGAAAACTGGCAGCCGCGCGAGCTGGAACATTCGCTGGTCTCCTTCACCGAATGGGCGGTAGAGGGCGGCATCGATCACGACACGCGCCGCCAGCATAAAAAGGCGGAGGCTTTATGAACCGGCCGGAGCAGGCGGGCATCGTCATCGTCGGCGGCGGCCAGGCCGGCGGTTGGGCGGCCAAGACGCTGCGCGACCGGGGTTACAGCGGCCGGCTGACGGTTGTCAGCGACGAACCCTACGATTTTTACGAGCGGCCGCCGCTGTCGAAAGCGGCGCTGCTGGATGCCGCGGCACCCCTCAGCCGGCTGTTCAGCGAACAGACGGTGGCTGAGCTGAATATCGACTGGCGCCGCCCGCTGCGCGCCGAGTCCATCGACGCTGAACAGCAAATCGTTACGCTCAGCGACGGGCAACGGCTGCAGTTCGAGCAGTTGCTGATCGCCACCGGCGGGCGGCCGCGTTTGCCGAGCGCCGCCTGGGCGCAGCACTCGCGCGTGATGACGCTGCGTTCCTGGGACGATGCGGCCCGGTTGCGGCAGGGGCTGCAGGGCTGCCGTCGCCTGGCTATCGTCGGCGGCGGTTGGATCGGGCTGGAGATCGCCGCTTCCGCGCGCCGTCTCGGCGCCGAGGTGACGGTGTTTGAACGCCAGCCTGCGCTGTGCATGCGCAGCGTCGGCACCGATGTCTCACAGGCGTTGCTCGAACTGCATCGCCGGCAGGGCGTCACGGTGCTGTGCGGCTGCGGCGAGATCTCGCTGGAAGATCGCGATGGCGCCGCCTGGATCGGCAGTGAAGCCAGCGATCCGCAAACCTTCGATCTGGTAGTGGTGGGGATCGGCGTCGAGCTGAATCTCGAACTGGCGCGCAGCGCCGGGCTGGCGATCGAGTCCGGCATTGTGGTCGACGGCCAGGGGCGCACCAGCCATCCGGCGATCTTCGCCGCGGGCGATGTGGCGCGTCACCCGACGCTTGGCCTGTGCCTGCAGTCCTGGGCCTACGCGCAAAATCAGGCCATCAGCACCGCCTGCGCGATGCTCGACGCCTTCGCCGCCCCGTATGACGACGTGGCCTGGCTGTGGTCGGATCAATATGACGTCAATATCCAGATCCTCGGCGTGCCGAGCGGCGGTGTGCACCATGTGGTGCGCCGCACGCCGCAGTCGCAGGTGTTCTTCACGCTGAACGCCGATCGGCAGCTGGTGCAGATGGTGGCGTTCAACGACGCGCGCACCATCAAGCTCGGCAAGCGTTGGTTGGCGAGTGGCCGGGTGCTGGATCCGCAGCAACTGGCGGATGCGGAGTTTTCTTTGATGGCGTTGAAATAACGCCCGAACCTCGGGAGCGTTTTATGACTACGCAAGACATTGACGCCCGCGCTGGACGGGCGGGGGAAACCGTTGCCGAAAATCCGCAGCAGCGGGTGCGCTGGTCGGTACCGATCGCGCTGTTTGCCTGCGTGCTGCTGGCTTTTTTCGACAAGATCAGCATCGCGGCGCTGTTTTCCGACGCCGAGTTTCAGCAGGCGTTGGGCATCGGTTTTGACCCGGCGCGGCTGGGCTTGCTGATGAGCGCGTTTCTGTTCTCCTACGGCATTTCCTCCATGCTGCTCAGCGGCATCGGCGATCGGCTTAATCCGGTCAAGGTATTGATTGGCATGATGGTGGTGTGGGGCGTGCTGATGGTGTTGATGGGGCTGGTGCGTTCCTATCACGCCATGATGACGCTGCGCATCCTGCTCGGCATCGCCGAAGGGCCGCTGCTGCCGATGGCCTACGCCATTATTCGTCAGGCTTTCCCGCCGCAGCTGCAGGCGCGCGCCACCATGCTGTGGTTGCTCGGCACGCCGCTGGGGGCCGCGCTCGGCTTCCCGGTCACCCTGTACATCCTCAATACCTTCGACTGGCAGGCCACCTTCTTCTTTATGGCGTTTCTGACGCTGCCGGTGATGTTGCTGGTGCTGTTCGGCATGCGCCACCTGAACGTCGCGCGTCCGGCGGCGGCGGCCAAGCCGGCGGTGTCCGAACGCAAACAGCACCGCCGCGAGCTGTTGCGCAGTCCGCATTTCTGGATGATTTGCCTGTTCAACATCGCCTTCCTGACCTACCTGTGGGGCATGAACGGCTGGCTGCCGAGCTACCTGATCAAGGGCAAAGGCATTCATCTGGAGCATGCCGGTTACCTCTCTTCGCTGCCGTTCATCGCCATGCTGCTCGGCGAAGTTCTGGGCGCCTGGCTGTCGGACAAGCTGGATCGCCGCGCGCTGGCCTGCTTCCTGTCGCTGTGCGGTGCCGGCCTCGGTCTGGCGGTGGTGTTGCACCTGCAGGGTACCTACAGCGTGATCGCCGCCATGGCCTTCAGCACCTTTATGTGGGGCGCCGGCGCGCCGAATATTTTCGCGCTGTTGGCGAAGGCCACCAGCAGCAAGGTGAGCGCCACCGCCGGCGGCATCTTCAACGGGTTGGGCAATTTTGCCGGTGCGCTGGCGCCGGTGCTGATGGGGGCGCTGATCGCCGCCACCGGCAATATGGATAACGGCCTGCTGTTCCTGGTGGTGATGGCTTTCGTCGGCTGCCTCATTCTGCTGCCGTTGCTGAGAAAGTACTGATTAATCAATCGATTCAACAGAGGAGTGACAACATGTCTCAGGTTGAGAACAAAGCCGGCGTCAAGCCGCAGGATCTGTCGATGGAAAACTGGGTGGAGTCGCGCATCGCCCGTTTCGAGGGCCGCAAATATGACTGGAACGCGCTGAAATTCCAGGCCGACTTCGACCCGAAATACCGCCGCGCGCAGATGCGTTACATCGGCACCGGCGCCACCGGCGTGGCCAGCGATGCCAACACCATTCCGGCAGGCAACTTCACCTTCTCCACCATGGTGTTGCCTTCGAAGTGCGAGGGCCCGCTGCACCTGCATGACGACGTGGAAGAAGTGTTCTTCATGCTGAAAGGCAGCATCACGCTGATGATTCAGGATGGCGAAGAGTATTACGAAACCAGGCTGAAAGAGCGCGATCTGATCTCGGTGCCGGCGGGGGTGTATCGCGGCCTGTTCAACCACGGCGAGGAAGAGGCGCTGATGTGCGTGATGCTCGGCACCGCCAAGCCGGAGATCCCGACCTATCCGGCGGATCACCCGCTGTCCAAAGTGAAGCGCAACTGATGAACGGCCTGGCGCAACGCCAACGGGCGCGCTGCGGGGCGTACACCCTTAGCTGGCGCGAGGCCGGGCAGGGGCGGCCGGTGGTGTTGCTGCATGGCATCAGCTCCGGATCCGCCTCGTGGATCAAGCAGTTCAACGACAGCGGCCTGACGGACGGCCACCGTCTGGTGGCGTGGGATGCGCCGGGCTACGGCGGCAGCCTGCCGTTGGCGGATCCGCAGGCCGATGCCGCCGGTTATGCGGCGGCGTTGGCGGCGCTGATTGATGAGCTGCAGCTGGTGCAGCCGCTGATCGTCGGCCATTCGCTGGGGGCGCTGATCGGCAGCGCCTATGCCGCCGGCTATCCGGATGGGCTGTGCGGGCTGGTGTTGGCGGATCCGGCGCAGGGCTATGCCACGGCGCCGGAGGAAAAGCGTCGGCAGGTGTACGGCCAGCGCCAGCAGATGATAGAGACGCTGGGGCCGGTGGGCTACGGCGAGCAGCGGGCGGCGGCCTTGCTGCGTGAAGGGGCGGATCCGCAGGATATCGCCTGGGTGCGCAACGGCATGCAGCAGCTCGATCCCGACGGTTTTCTGAGTGCCGCCTGGATGCTGGCCAACGATGATATCGGCCGCTATCTGGCGCGCTATCGCGGCCCGCTGGAGGTGTGGTGCGGCGAACAGGATCGCATTACGCCACCGGAGAAGGCGGCCGAGCTGGCGGGTGAACAGGACGCGGCGCTGCGTCTGATCGCCGCCGCCGGTCATGCCAGCTACCTCGATGCGCCGGCGTGTTTCAACCGCTATCTGCGGGACTTTACGGGAGCAATCCAACGATGAATTTTCAGCTTGAGGATCGGGTGGCGGTGGTGACCGGCGGCTCGTCGGGCATCGGTTTCGAAACCCTGAAGCTGCTGCTGGCCGAAGGGGCGAAAGTGGCGTTCTGCGGCCGCGATCCGGACAAACTGGCCGGCGCAGCAGCCAGCCTGCGCGCGGACTTCCCGCAGGCGGATATCCTGGCGCTGCGCTGTGACGTACTGGACGCGCAGCAGGTGGCGCAGTTCGCCGCTCAGGTGACGGCGCATTTCGGCGGCGTGGATCTGCTGATCAACAACGCCGGTCAGGGCTTCGTCGCCCATTTTGACCAGACGCCGCGCGAAGCCTGGCTGCATGAGGCCGAGCTGAAGCTGTTCGGCGTGATCAACCCGGTGCAGGCGTTCTTACCGGCGCTGGAACGATCGGCGATCGCGTCTATCACCTGCGTCAACTCGCTGCTGGCGCTGCAGCCGGAAGAGCACATGATCGCCACCTCGGCGGCGCGTGCCGCGCTGCTCAACATGACGCTGACGCTGTCGAAAGAGTTGGTGGGCAAAGGCATTCGCGTTAACTCGATCTTGCTGGGGATGGTGGAGTCGGGCCAGTGGCGCCGCCGTTTCGACGATCGCAGCGATAAAGATCAAAGCTGGGAGCAGTGGACGGCGGCGATCGCCGAACGCCGCGGCATCCCGATGAAGCGCCTCGGCAAGCCGCAGGAGCCGGCGCAGGCGCTGCTGTTCCTCGCTTCACCGCTGGCTTCCTTTACCACCGGCGCGGCGCTGGACGTTTCCGGCGGCTTTAACCGTCATGTGTAACAGGGGCCGAAAAAGATGAAGAAGATCATGATGATTGGCTATGGCGCGATGGCGAAGGAAGTGATCGCCCGTTTGCCTGAAGGCGTGGAGGTCGGCTGGATCCTGGCGCGCGCAGCTCATCATGCGGCGATCGCCGAGGCCTTTGGCGGGCGGGTGCAGGCGCTGACCCATCCGGAGCAGTGTTCGCAGCGGCCGGATTTGGTGCTGGAGTGCGCCAGCCAGCAGGCGGTGGCGGAGTTTGGCGAGGCGGTGCTGCAGCGCGGTTGGCCGCTGGCGGTGATCTCGACCGGCGCGCTGGCGGACGCCGCATTGCAACAGCGGCTGCAGCAGGTTTGCCGCAGCCATCACGGGCAACTGATCGTGCTGTCCGGCGCGGTGGCGGGGATGGACGGGCTGGCGTCGGCGCGTGAAGGCGGGTTGGAGAGCGTGACCTATCAGGCCAGCAAGAGCCCGGCCAGCTGGCGCGGCAGCCCGGCGGAGCAACTGATCGACCTCGATGCGGTGCGCGAGGCGCAGGTATTTTTTGAAGGCTCGGCGCGCGAAGCGGCGCGTTTGTTCCCGGCCAATGCCAACGTGGCGGCCACTATTGCGCTCAACGGTCTGGGGATGGACGCCACCCGGGTGCGCCTGCAGGTCGATCCCGCCACCCGGCGCAATACCCATCGCCTGCAGGTGTGCGGCGACTTTGGCGAGTTTCACATTGAGCTGAGCGGTAACCCGCTGGCGAGCAATCCCAAAACATCAACCCTGGCGGCGCTGAGCGGGGTACAAGCCTGCCGCCGTCTGGTGGACGGCGGTTTTATTGCCTGAACGGCAGGAGCGGAGCATGGAACGATTGAATATTTTTGTCGCCGGGCGCTGGCGTGAAGGGCGTGGCGAAGAGATGGCTTCGGTATTCCCGGCCGATGGCAGCGTCAACGCGCGGCTGCGCGCCGCTAACGTCGAGGACGTGAACGAGGCGGTGGAAGCGGCGGAACGCGCCTGGCGCGCGCCGGAGTGGCGCGGACTGGTGCCGCACCAACGCGCCTCGATTCTCTACCGCGTCAGCAACCTGATCCTGGCGCAGCAGGAACAGCTGGCCGAGCTACAGACTCGCGACAACGGCAAACCGCTGGCGGAAACCCGCGGCCTGGTGGCCAGCGCGGCGGCGACCGCGCGCTATTTCGCCGCCGCCTGCGAGGTGTTGGAAGGCGAGCTGCCGACCCCGCGCAGCGCCGAGGTGATGACCCTCAGCCAGTATCAACCGATGGGAGTGATCGCCGCCATTACGCCGTGGAACTCACCGATCGCCAGCGAAATGCAGAAGGTGGCGCCGGCGCTGGCGGCGGGCAACGCGGTGGTGCTCAAACCGGCCGAAGCCACGCCGCTGATGGCGCTGAAGCTGGCCGAGCTGTTCGAACAGGCGGGACTGCCGGCCGGGCTGCTCAGCGTGTTGCCGGGCAAAGGTTCGGTGATCGGCGAGGCGTTGGCGCGCCATCCGCTGGTGAAGAAGATTTCCTTTACCGGCGGGACCAGCACCGGGCGCCATTTGGCGCACATCGCCGCCGACAAGCTGATCCCCACCTCGCTGGAGCTGGGGGGCAAATCGCCGACCATCGTGCTGGAGGACGCCGATCTGGAACAGGCGGCGCGCGGCATCTGCTACGGCATTTTCAGCTCCGCCGGCCAGGCGTGCATCGCCGGCTCGCGCCTGTTCGTACACCGTTCGCTGTATCAGCCGCTGCTGGCGCGCTTGACCGAACTGAGCGCGGGATTGCGCATCGGCAACCCGCTGGTGCCGGGCGTGCATCTTGGCCCGCTGATCAGCGCCAAACATCGGCAAAGCGTGGCGGACTACGTGGCGCTGGCGCGGCAGGAGGGCGGCCGGGTGGTCATCGGCGGCGAAGCGCCGGCCGATCCGCAACTGGCGAGCGGCAGCTATTACCTGCCGACCATTATTGAAGGCTTGAACAACGACGCCCGCGTTTGCCAGGAAGAGATCTTCGGCCCGGTGCTGGTGGCGCTGCCGTTCGACGACGAGCAACAGCTGATCGAACAGGCCAACGACTCGGTGTATGGCCTGGCGGCCGGCATCTGGAGCCGCGACTTCCCTCGCGCGATGGCGCTGGCGGAGCGGCTGGAAACCGGCACCGTCTGGGTCAATACCTACAAAACGTTCTCGATTTCCACGCCGTTCGGCGGTTTCAAGGAGAGCGGGTTGGGCCGCGAAAAGGGCCTGAACGGCATCAAGGCCTACATGCAGCAGAAAAGCGTGTATCTGGCGCTGAGCCATCAGGTGAACCGCTGGAGCGACTAGGCCGACACCTCTACGCATAACCCTAATAACGATTACCCTAAGAAGGCAGATGATGAGCGATAAAATCACGGTTGGCGAGGCGATAGCCCGGACTCTGGAACAGTACGCGGTGTCGGCGATGTACGGCATCATTTCGATTCATAATCTGCCGATCGCCGATGCGGTGGGGCAGCGCGATAAAATTCGCTTCGTGCCGGCGCGCGGCGAAGCGGGGGCGGTCACCATGGCCGACGCGCACGGGCGCTTCTCCGGCCTGGGCGTGGCGTTGACCAGCACCGGCGCCGGCGCCGGCAACGCGGTGGGGGCGATGATTGAGGCGCTCAACGCCAACACGCCGCTGTTGCATATCACCGGCCAGGTGGAAAAAGCCTATCTGGATGCCGACGCCGGTTTTATTCATGAAACCCGCGATCAGCTCGGCTTCCTGCGCGCCTGCTCCAAGCGCGCTTACCGTGTAAATTCGCCGGAGCAGGCGGTGGCGGTGATCCAGCGAGCGATCCTGGATGCGCAAACCGTGCCCTGCGGCCCGGTGGCGGTCGAGATCCCGATCGATATTCAAAGCAGCCTGGTGTCCCGTTCGGTGCTGACCGAGCCGTTGGCGCCGGCGCCATTGCCGAAGGCGGACGATGCGGCGGTGGAACGGCTGCATCAGCGGCTGAAACAGGCCAAGCGTCCGCTGCTTTGGTTAGGCGGCGGCGCCTTGGCCTGCGGCGATGCGGTGCGCAAGCTGGCGGACGCCGGCGTGGCGGTGATCTCCAGCACCCACGGGCGCGGCATTCTGCCGGACAGCCATCCGCGCAGCCTGCGGGCGTTCCACAACTCGCCGAGCATCGAGGCGATCCTGACGCAGTGCGATCTGACGCTGGTGGCCGGTTCACGGCTGCGCAGTAATGAAACCCGCACCTGGACGCTGCCGCTGCCGCGCCCGCTGGTGCAGATTGACATCGATCCGGCGGCGGCCAACCGCAACTACCTGGCCGATGAGCAGATCAACGGCGACTGCGCGGCGCTGCTGGCGGCGCTGGCGGCGCGGTTGGCCCCCGGCGAAAAGGTCAACGCCGAGTGGGATGCCGAAATCGCGGGGGCGGTGCAGCAGGCGGAGAGCGCGCTGCGCCAGCAGTCCGGTGAATACGCCAAACTCAATGACGCCATCGACGCCGCACTGCCGCAGGACGGATTGCTGGTGCGCGATATCACCGTTTCCGGCAGCGTCTGGGGCAGCCGTCTGTTCCGTGCGATCTCGCCGCTGTGCAACATTCACTCGCTGGCCGGCGCTATCGGCATGGGGCTGCCGATGGCGATTGGCACCGCGATTGCCAACCCGCAGCGCAAGGTGGTGGGGCTGGTGGGCGATGGCGGTTTGGCGCTGGGCCTGGGGGAACTGGCGACCATGGCGCAGGAACAGGTGAACATCACCCTGCTGATCATGAACGACGGCGGCTATGGCGTGATGCGTGGCATTCAGGACAAGTATTTCGCCGGGCGCCAGTATTACAACGAGCTGCATACGCCGGCCTTTACCCAGATCGCCGAAGCGATGGGGTTGAAAGCCTGGAAGGTGGACGCGGCGTCGCAGTTCAACGGCGTGCTGGCCGAGGCGATCAATTACCCGGGACCGTCGGTGGTCGAGGTGGACATGAAGCAGGTCGGGCCGCTGACCTTCGCCGGGCCGCCGCAGAAAACGCTGTATTGAGACGATAAAAAAACGCCCGGCGGTTGCCGGGCGTTCTCGTGGTTATTTCTCTGCCGCGATGCGATCGCGAATGTGCTGCGCGCGCGCTTGGGAAGACGGGTGATCGTCGAACATGCTGCTCTGACGACCGGCTTCCATTTGGGCCAGTTTTTCGAAGCTGGTGGCCAGGCCGTTCGGATCGATACCGCGTTTTTTCAGCAGATCGAACGAGTAATCATCCGCTTCGCTTTCCTGCTTCTGCGAGAACTGGGCGCTGACCAGCTTCTCGCCGATATCCGCCAGCTGCGACTGCGACAGCGAGCCGATGACGCCGCCGGCGGAGGACGCCGCGGTGCGCAGCGCCACGGTGCCGTAAGCCACCTGCATCGCTTTACGGGTGTGGCCCAGCGCCACGTGGCCCATTTCGTGGCCCAGCACGCCTTCCACTTCGTTGTCGTTCATGATGTCCATCAGGCCGCTGTAGACGCGAATGCAGCCGTTGGCCATCGCCCAGGCGTTGACGTCTTTGGTCACGTAGACCTTGTAGTTGGCCGGGGTGCCGTTGATGTTGTCGCCCAGTGCCGCAGCGATTTTGTTGAGGCGCTTGGCATAGGTGCTGTCGGCCGGCGCGATTTGTGCCTTGCTGTCCATCTCGGCGCAGGATTTATCACTCAGGGCCTTAACGTCGTTGTTGCTCAGGGTCGCCGCCTGGAACGCCTGCGCGCCGGACTGCATCAGGGTTTCGGTATTCAGGTTTTGACAGCCGGTTGCCAGGGTGGCAATGCCCAACGCAATCAAAGAGGTACGAATTTTCATAACGCCATCTTCCTGTGAAGGTAACAAGGTAAAAGAGTCATTTTGCCTGGAGGAAATCGTGTCGCAAGAGCCTAGTGTACGCCAGCCGGAGCGAGAATGGTGTTATTCCGAAAAAGCGTCCAATCGTGCTAATAAGTGGTGAACTCGCTCTCATTTGGCATTAGGGATTGCCGTTGTGATGTGGAGTCTGAGAAAATAGGGAACTTGACTGCTTTTTTTATCCGACCTGGAGTAAAACATGTCCTCTCGTAAAGAGCTTGCCAACGCCATCCGCGCACTCAGCATGGACGCCGTACAAAAAGCAAATTCCGGCCACCCGGGGGCCCCTATGGGCATGGCGGACATCGCCGAAGTCCTGTGGCGTGACTACCTCAACCACAACCCGACTAACCCGCACTGGGCTGACCGCGACCGTTT